>NZ_CP044399.1:1352675-2029012 GCF_008931805.1 Moritella marina ATCC 15381
CGCATTAGCAAGTGGTGATGGGTAGAAGTTTTGAACTTGATCAAGCTTGAATTTATATTGCTTGAGCCATAATGCTAACGTCAGCATGTCCTCATCATTCGTCCCTGGGTGAGCAGAGATGAAGTAAGGGATCAGGTATTGTTTTTTACCCGCTTCAGCAGAGAAACGATCGAACATTTCTTTAAATTTATCATAAGTGCCCATACCTGGCTTCATCATGATATCAAGTGGTGATTTTTCCGTGTGCTCTGGAGCAATCTTCAAATAACCACCTACGTGATGCTCTACTAACTCTTTTACATAACGTGGATCTTCAATTGCTAAGTCATAACGTACACCCGATGCGATCAAGATCTTCTTAATGCCTGGTACTTTGCGTGCACGACGGTATAAATCAATTGTTGGTGTATGGTCAGTATCCATATGTGCACAAATTGACGGGAAGATACAAGACAGACGGCGACACGTCGCTTCTGCTTTAGCACTCATACAGCCTAACTTGTACATGTTAGCCGTTGGACCACCCAGATCGGAGATCACACCGGTGAAACCGGGTACTTTATCGCGGATTGCTTCCATTTCTTTCACAATAGAATCTTGTGAGCGACTTTGAATCACGCGGCCTTCGTGTTCTGTAATTGAACAGAAAGAACAACCGCCAAAACAGCCGCGCATAATATTGATCGATGTTTTGATCATATCGTACGCCGGGATCTTCTGATCGCCATAGCTTGGGTGAGGAACGCGTGCATATTCTAGATCGAATACGCCATCCATTTCACCTTCTGCTAGTGGTGTTGCTGGTGGGTTTAACCATACTTCACGTGCACCATGCTTTTGAATCAATGCGCGAGATGAAATTGGGTTTGTTTCTTGATGGAATACGCGAGATGTATGCGCGTATAACATTTTATCTTTTTTTACTGTTTCCATGTCTGGAAGGCGAATATAAGTTTCATGCCACGGCATTTGTTTCGGTGCTTGCATCACGATTGGTTTCGCAACGTCAGCATCCGAGTTATCAATGACTTCTACATTTTCTTGTTTTGCACAAGTTTCGTCAATTTCAGTATAAGGACTGATAATTGGCTCGATTTTACCCGGGGTATCTAAGGTGCGAGAATCAAGCCCTTTCCATGTCGGTAGTGGTTCTTTCAACATGACGCCAGTACCACGTACATCTTTAATGTCTTTGATCGATTCGCCACTGGCCAAACGATGTGCCACTTGAATAAGTGGGCGTTCAGCATTACCGTAAATAAGCATATCCGCTTTTGAATCAGGTAATACAGAACCACGTACTTTATCAGACCAGTAATCGTAATGAGCAATACGACGCAGACTCGCTTCAATACCACCAATCACAACTGGCACATCTTTAAATGCTTGCTTACAACGCTGGGTATAGACTAAAACCGCGCGGTCGGGACGTTTACCGCCAATATCACCAGGCGTATAAGCATCATCGTGCCGTAATTTAAGGTCAGATGTATAGCGGTTAATCATCGAATCCATGTTACCTGACGTAACACCAAAGAATAGATTCGGACGACCTAATTCCTTGAATGGTTCTACACTTTCCCAATCTGGTTGAGATATGATACCAACGCGGAAACCTTGTGCTTCTAAGGTTCTGCCGATAATAGCCATACCAAAACTTGGGTGATCGACATACGCGTCACCTGTAACGACAATAACGTCACAGCTATCCCAACCAAGTTGGTCCATCTCTGCGCGTGTCATCGGCAAAAATGGTGCGGGTTTTGTCACCCGATTCTGAAATTTTGGATATGAAAAAAGATCTTTGGCAGTTTGCATAAAGTACTCTTGGGTATTAATTTTAGTGCGCAAAGTTAATTGCGAAGGCTATTTTCACGACTGGGATAAATACAAAAATGAGAACGCCAGTCGTTACTGAGGGCGGATTATAGCCACTTACTACGTGTTTTGCGATTAAAAGTGGCAATAAATCTTTAGCTTGTTTGTAACAAGTTGAAAAACTGGGCTAAATTATTTGCCTCATAATCTGCAGTATAGTTCAGATCTGTCACAACTTGCTCAGAACCTGACAGCCAAACCGTAGTCATACCAAGGGCTTTTGCTGGTTTTAGGTTACGTAATTGATCATCAAAGAAGACAGTTTTATGGTTATTAATGGCGTGAGTATCACAAAGCTGCTGATAGCTCGCATTGTGTGGTTTTAACTCATAATTAGCATCTTCTAATGAAAAAATAGCATCAAAACTATCGATTAACGCTAATTTAGTCAACACTTTGGTGGCGTAATGTTTTGGCGAATTGGTATAAATTATTTTACGGCCGGACAATTGGTTTATCTGATTGATCATGTTTGGCTGGATTGTTAGCGCCGTCATATCAACATCATGGCAATAATGGATAAAATCATCACGGCTAATATCATGGTGCTTTACTAAACCTTTAACGGTGCCGCCATACTGCTTGTAATACAGGTTAGATAAGACTGTTGCCTCTGGTAATGGAAGAGAAAGGGCGTTAGCAATAAAATGGTGCATGCGTGATTCAACTTGCTTTAATATGCCTAAAGAAGGGCAGTAAAGGGTATCATCTAAATCGAATAGGTAGGTTTCAGCTTGATTAATTTTTTGCATAGGACTCTTCTCTATATAACAAACTGCATAATAGTGTAAAAGCATAAACATGCATAGCCCTCTTAATTAGTAGATACAGCCCCTTGTTTTGTTTGTTCAAATACCAACTTGTTTTTGTGATTAGAACTCCAACCAGATGAAATATGGCAAAAAATAGGTGCTTAATTTGCCATAAACTTTTATCCTGTCTGCTGTGTCTCAACATTGCGAAGATAATATGATTATTAAACCAAAAACTCGTGGCTTCATCTGTACCACTACTCATCCTACTGGTTGTGATTTAAATGTTAAAGAACAGATACAGTACAATAAAGAACAAGGCGTAATAGAAAATGCACCGAAACGTGTTCTAGTAGTTGGCTCATCAAGTGGTTACGGGCTTTCGTCTCGTATTACTGCTGCATTCGGTGGTGGCGCTGCAACGATTGGTGTATTTTTCGAAAAACCGGCAACAGAGAGAAAACCGGGTACTGCGGGCTGGTACAACAGCGCTGCATTTGAAAAGTATGCTGCAGAAGAAGGTCTATATGCAAAGAGCATTAACGGCGATGCTTTTTCTGATCTAGCAAAACAAACGGCAATTAACCTAATTAAAGAAGATTTAGGCCAAATTGATATGGTTGTTTACTCATTGGCATCGCCAGTGCGTAAATTACCAAGCACAGGTGAAGTGGTTCGTTCTTGCCTAAAACCAATTGGTGAAACATATACAGCGAAAGCCGTAGATACCAATAAAAACACGTTATTTGAAGCAAGTGTTGAACCTGCTACAGAAGAAGAAATCCAAGATACTATTACCGTTATGGGTGGTGAAGATTGGGAACTTTGGATGTCAGCATTATCAGAAGCTGGTGTATTAGCGGACGGTTGTAAAACGGTTGCTTATAGCTATATCGGCACTGAAATCACGTGGCCAATTTATTGGGATGGCGCATTAGGTAAAGCGAAGCAAGATCTTGATCGTGCCGCTCACGCTATTGATGCTGACCTTAAAGCAACGGGTGGCAGTGCGAATGTTGCTGTACTGAAAAGTGTTGTTACGCAAGCAAGTGCTGCGATCCCTGTTATGCCGCTGTATATTGCAATGGCATTCCGTGTTATGAAAGAGCATGGTTTACATGAAGGTTGCCTAGAGCAAATTTCACGTTTATTCCGCGGTTCTTTATATCCTCAAGGTGTTAGTGAAGCGAAACTTGATGAGCAAAACCGTTTGCGTATGGATGATTGGGAATTACGTGATGACATTCAAGCAACTTGTGTGAAGTTGTGGGATGAAGTAACTGATGATAATCTATTCGAAACAACAGATTATCAATATTACAAAGATGAATTCTTAGCATTATTTGGTTTTGGTATTGAAGGCGTTGATTATGATGCGGAAGTTAATCCAATTGTTGATTTTGAACCAATTACGCTGAGCTAACTACTATTTAGATCATAAATTTATATAGTTCGTGTGTAAACCACTCAATGACTTTGATTTTTATATCTAGTTGTTGTAGTGGTTTTTTTTCGCTTAAAATTTACCTATAGTCGTTGTTGATTGCTTAAGCTTTAAACTTAACGTATACATGTAACCTTAATCTATTATCCAACAATACGAGGAGCGGGCATGGCCTCACTCAATAATAAAAAACTTGAAAACATCTTAACTGAATTTATGCAACCACATCGCGTACGTGATTTCACGGTGAACGGCATGCAGGTTCAGGGTAAAGACACTGTAACGAAAGTGATCACGGGTGTCACAGCTTCTCAAGCATTAATCGATGCTGCTGTCGCGCAACAGGCTGATGCAATTTTAGTTCACCATGGTTATTTCTGGAAAAATGAATCACCAGCGATTACGGGCATTAAATATAACCGCATTAAAACGTTGATTAAAAATGATATTAATTTATATGCTTATCATTTGCCGTTAGATATTCATCCTGAACTGGGTAATAACGTGGAATTAGCTAAATTACTGGGCATTACGGTGCGCCGCGGTCTAGAACCTTGGGATAAAGCCAGTGTTGCTTTAGTGGGCAAGTTTGAAGATGAAATTTCGACTGCAGAACTAACGCAACGTATTGAAACTCAACTCAACCGTGCGCCTCTGGTGGTGGATGCAGGTAAGCCGATTAAATCTGTGGCTTGGTGTACGGGTGGTGGTCAAAGCTATATCGAACTCGCGATAGAGCAGGGTATTGATGCATTCATTAGTGGTGAAGCGTCTGAACAGACAATTCATTTAGCACGTGAAGCGGGCATGAGTTTCTTTGCTGCTGGACACCATGCGACAGAGCGTTACGGGGTGAAAGCTTTAGGGGAATGGTTAGCTGAAGAGAAAGGCTTAGACGTTACCTTTATTGATATTGATAATCCTGTTTAATGACAGTGTTGTAATAGCGCTTATTTATAAGCAAGCTAAAGTAATAGCTAATTTAGCTATTACTTTAATTCAGCTTAAGTACTCATTATCAATAACTTACTATTTAAGTGTGGCTCACGGTGTTATGGTCTTTAGTGATATGCATACTGAGTTTTAAATCGGTTAATATGTTACGAAAACGCTGTGGTGTTGGTTGTTCGCATAGTGCCTTAAAGTCACAAGCTAAGGCTTGAGTAGGACAGGACTTTTGACGATAATATTTAGCATAGGATGCTAATAAGTGTGCATGCGCAGAATGAACGGCGTAGGGATCAATTACTTTTATTTTGTTTTCATAACGCTTGATAACTTGTTCCATTGCTTTTAATTGCTGCTCTTGATTACTTATCTCCCTTTGTTTGCAGACGCTAGCTGTTAATGGTTTCTTAATACAACCTATCGCAGTGTGTAATGCAAACTTTAGCCAAAGATCCCAATCAGAGACTAAATTGATATTATGGTCAAAGCCATCTAAAGCTAAATATAAATCCCGCCTAACAAGTACAGTCGACGTACCTATTATATTCTCTGAGAAAATAGCGGCAGCCCCTTCGGGGATCACAAACGCATCTTGGTCATGTTGAAGGGCTTGATGTTGGAAATAATCACTACAGGTAAAGCGATCATGAGTGACTTCCCTTTGTTCATTCATTAGCTCACAATTGGTGAAGCTGATACCGACTTGTGGATTGGCTTCCATAAATTTTATTTGCTGTTGTAACTTGTGTTCATACCAAAACGTATCGGCATCTAAAAATGCCATATATGTGCCGCTAGCAAGTCGGGCTGCATGATTTCGAGCGGTAGACGCTCCTTCAGATGCTAATTTTAACGCAATTATATTACTGTGTTTTTGACAGAGTTTGCATATCCATTCCCAGCTATTATCTGTTGAACCATCATCGATAATCACGATTTCAATTTTGCTTTTATTTTTACTTATATCTTGTTGCCAGACACTCTCAATTGCACGAGGTAGTGTCGAAAGGCAATTTTTACTTGGAATAATGACGCTCACGATTGGTTTCATCTTCGCCTCAGCTTATTTTAAAATGACAAACCCTGTGCATTAATAATGAGCTTAGTAGATTTAAATAATGTCGGCTGTGATGCAGCTAAATTTAATCTTTCTTATTTTTTAACCTTATTTAACCCATTGTTTTTATATAGTCTATTCTTGCTAAATGATTCAGTAATGGCAAAGGACGTAATTATGGATATGCTCAATTCATTAAAGTTGTGGTTGAAGCATGATGACAGTAAAATAGCGAAAACTTGCCATCGCTACATCAGAGGGATAATGCACTTTTCTATCCCCTGCATCCCTATCATTCACCCTTCTTTACTCCGAATCCATCTCTTTGTTACCCATCTCTGTAGAAACATTTTAAGAGTACTGTATTGGACGCCACTATTTAAAAGTAGGTTAATAACGAAACCAATAAACTTGTATTTATATTCAGGTATGCCGTTAGTATTAGGGCATATCACCATTGAAATGGGCGATAATTGTCGAGTATCAGGGATATCAACATTAAGTGGTCGAAGTATGAATGGCAAAGCATCTCGGTTAGTCATTGGCCATAATGTGGATATTAGTTGGCAAAATAACATTGCAGCCGGTGGCAATATTATCATTGAGGATAATGTCAGGCTATCTGGGCGCGTATTTCTTGCTGGTTATCCTGGGCATCCTATTGACGCAAAAGAGCGTGCTGAGGGCGCTGCTGACCATGAATCACAAGCCGGTGACATTATACTGAAACGAGATGTGTGGCTGGCTACGGGCGTGAGTGTTATGGCGGGAGTGACTATCGGCGAAGGCACTATTGTCGCAGCTGGTAGTATTGTCACCCACGATTTACCGGCGGGCGTACTTGCTGGTGGCGTTCCAGCTAAGGTCATTAAAGCATTATGAAAAAAGACAATATAGAAAAGAGTGCTATTAAAAAGAGTAGTATTAAAAATAGTACGACGAAAAGTTGGCAATGGCTTGTATTCGGCGAGGACTGGGGACGTCACCCAAGTAGTACACAACATTTGATGAAATGCATAGCTGTGCATCATCAGTTGTATTGGGTCAATTCTATTGGCTTGAGACGGCCTAAATTAAACGATAGTAAGCGTATTATTGAGAAGTTTAAGCAGTTGAAAAATGCCCAAAAGAATGACTTTAACCAAGGTGAACCGATGTTAATGAATGATGTTCAGCCTCTCGGTATTCTCGCACCTGTTGCTATTCCTTGGCCTGGCAGTCAAATTGCTTATGTGATTAACCGTTTGTTACTGACTTATCAAACAAGGGCTTTACTTGCTAAAAATGAAATTGAGGATAAGGTTCCAAGAATATTGTGGCTTTCCTTACCGACGGCTCGCTGTGTTGCTGGTTCATTAGAAGAAGATCTGCTGGTCTATTATGCTGGTGATGATTTTAGTGCGCTAAGCGGTGTGGATCATAAACAAGTGAGTGCTGAAGAGGACGCTCTTGTTGAACAAGCGGATATTATCTTTGCTGCGAGCGATAACATTGCGCGACAATTTCCACAAGATAAGACTTATGTTCTACCTCATGGCGTTGACTTAGCACACTTTTCTAGTCGCCATGAACGCCCTGATAACTATCCAAAATCAGACTTAGTCGTTGGTTATTATGGCAGTATAACTGCTTGGTTGGATTTCGAATTAATCACATTCCTTGCCGAGTCTAGACCTGATGTAACCTTTGTATTTATTGGTAAAATTGACATTGTGGGCTGTGATATTTTTAACCTGAACAATCTGATTCATTTGCCCGATATGCCACACGAACAACTTATTCAATATGCTGCTAACTGGCAAGTCTCACTTATTCCTTTTGTTGATAATGAACAAATACGTGCGTGTAATCCACTAAAATTAAGAGAATACCTCGCAATTGGGCGTCCTATTATAAGTACTCGATATCCCGCTGTATTACCGTTTACGGATTGTATTTATGTCGCTGATGATAAAGACGAAATGTTAGCGCAGCTAAATCAGGCGCTTACATTGTCGAGTAAGACATTAGCTAAACTGAAAAGTAGATCTCGGGAAAGGGTTGAAGGGGCTACTTGGCAAGCTCGTTGTGAGCTTGTCATTAAGCTATTGTCCGCAAAGATGGATGTTCAAATTTAGCATCATCGTCGTCGGTGTATCCCATCTTCGCTGTAAAAGAATAAAGGAAGGTCAAATGAACGGATTTATTCATTATCAACGCACGCTCGTTAAATTGATGTTCGCTCCACTGGTATTGTTGTACGGGTGCGCGAGTGCGCCAGAGGATATATCTATTCAAATGGCAGGGCAGCTCAGCGCATTGTCAAACAACTCGGATAATAGCTCAACGGATAATGAATCGACAGTCACGGCAAGGAAATTAAATTTTGTTTTTGAATACAAACAAGTGATGTTAACCGAGAGTCAGAATAAACGGTTACTGTATCTTTACGATTGGCAGAACGGTGCCATTATCAGTTACGGGAAAGCAAAAGCAGAGAATGATTACGCTGCTTTAGCGATTGGTCATCAAAGAGTGCAATCTGTCATTAAAGCATTAGTTAAGCATAATAAAGTTGTACGAATTAGTTATGACCCAATGTTAGCGTCCGACTCGGTATTAATTGAGGAAAACGTCATTCAAACAACAGGAGTGTCAACGCAGGAACCTGTAGGTTTACTTAAAAGTGCTAGGTTGTAAATATGGGTACTATTATTTGGGGGAATATCTATCGGTTTATCGAAATAATGTGGCGTCGACGTTATTACAGCGGTATTTCTATCGTATTGGCAATCTTAATTTCGTCATCAATGAGTATTCTGACCCCTAAGAAGTATGCGTCTCACACCTCTATCTTGGTTCAGGAAAGTGCATTACTTAATCCATTTTTAGAAGATTTATCGGTATCTTTTAATCTTGAAGACCGTATGGTCGCGTTACGTGTGTTAGTTCATAGTCGACATATTTTATTTACGGTCGCAGAACAGAATAGTCTCATAGCAAAAAACAGTGATTATCGGTCAAGGGATTTGATTGTTAGCCAACTATCAGATTCGATCACGTTAACCTTGTCAGGTACAGATTTAGTGATCATTACATTGCAATGGGACGTTCCCAGCCAAATGGAGTCGATTTTAAACTCTGTTAGCGAATTATTTATTGAAAGTTTAATGGCGCCAAGTCGCGCATCTATTATTTCATCAGAAAAATTCTTACTTGCACAACTCGATCTAAGACGTGAAAAACTCGTGATCGCAGAAGGGAAAATGGCCGCCTTCCGTCGCGAGCACCTTGGGGTATTACCGGAGTTATTTATTCAAAACAATCAAACCTTGTTCTCTATTTATAGGGATATACGAGACAAAGATATCGAGCTTTCGGGGGCTTACGGACAGTTAAACAGTTTGAAACTTAAATTAGCACAAACCAATCCGGTGATTGGTATCGTAGAAGAACAAATCGTATCGGCAGAAGCAAGACTGTCATTGTTGAAAGCAAGTTACACGCGCAATCATTCAAAAGTACAATCTGTTGAATTACAGTTAAATAATTTAAAAAATGAACAACAGAAATTACTCAGTAAAAATGTTGAATTTACTGACGAGCAGTTAAATCAATTATGGAATCTTGCCTCTGTTGTTGACGGCAGTGATGGAGAGAATAAAACACCATCACTATTGCTGTCACAACTAGAAAACCTGCAAATGGCACAATCACGCGTTATTCAGTTGGAGAATGAAATTGCGATGTTGCACAAGCAATCTAAGCGTTTGACTAATAATGTTGCCATGGAGGCCGACGTAGCAAAAGAACTTAGTGCGTTAGAGCGGGATTTGTCTGTAAATACTAAACTCTACCATGACTTACTTAATCGGTATGAAATGGCTAAGGTAACTGGCGAGTTAGGACGGCATGAAGAATCTGAAAAAATAAAAGTGATCGATAGAGCGTTCACACCCGGTTATCCGACAAATTTAACCTTGGTCGTATATCTCATATTTGGTCTGATAGGGGGAATTGGTTGTGGTGTTGGTTTGACCATTGCGGCGGAGTTATTAGACGATACATTGTGGCATATTAGAAAAGTCAGTGATTTTGATAGCATCAATATTATTGCGCGATTACCTTCGATTGATTATGAAGAGGACTACGATAATGAAAATCATGGTTGAAATAATTCAGCATTTAAAACCGGGTGGGATTGAAAAATTGGTTTTGGATATTATGCGATTACAAGAGCCTGAAATTCAAGTGTATATTGTTGCGCTGGAAGGTGAAAAATTAGCTTGTTTGAAGCAATGGCCGACACTTAAAGGTTATCAAGATCGGTTAATATTTTTGGACAAAGATCCTGTGTTCAAGCTATCGACAATAAAGCGATTAAAAAAAGTGTTAACGACTTTGGGTGCTGACGTTATCCATACCCATCACATTGGCCCGCTACTTTATGGTGTGATGGCAACACTAAGATTACAGCATATGCAGCATATTCATACAGAACATGACGCGTGGCATTTACGTGATAATAAGCAATTACAGATGACAAAATTAATGTTGAGATTGAATCATATAACTTTAGTCGCTGACGCAGATACTGTTGGGGCGCAATTATCGCAAATACTTGGTCGGGGTGTTAAGCCTGTAACCATCTTGAATGGTATTGATACCGAAAAATTTTCGCCGAGTTTAAGTCACTCGCGTTATAAACATAATATCAGGATATTTAGGATCGGTTGTGCTGCTAGATTAGTGAAAGAGAAATCATTAGATGTGTTGATAAAAGCGATAGCGAATATTCCTGATGTTGAGCTGTATATCGCTGGTGATGGTCCTGAAAAGAAAAGTTTGAATAAATTAGTGCTAGAACTAGACCTATCAACTAAAGTTAAATTTATTGGTTATACGGATGATATGGTTGGATTTTATCATCAGTTAGACTTATTTGTTTTAACCTCCTCTAATGAGGGGCTGCCTTTATCTATTTTAGAGTCTCAATCGTGTAACGTCCCCGTTCTCTGCAGTGATGTTGGCGCTGTGCACGAAGGTGTATGTCAACACACAGGGCACTTGATCAGGTTAAATACGGTTAATGAATTTCATATCGCGATCAAAGCGCAAATGAAACGTACGAGTGAATATTACCCACGTGACTTTATTACTAAGCATTTTGATATCAGAATGATGATTAAGGCTTATAATCAATTAATTAAGGAGTAGCTATGGATTGGCTTCTATTTGGTACTCTGGTATCGATTAACTTGTTTATTTATCACCATTGGATTTACCCTAAGCTGCTGCAATATTATGTAAAACATAAGCAACCAGATGACAAAGTCGATACTTTCGAATCTCGACACTACGCATCTAAAGATGTCGACTCTGCGCTCCCGAATATAACCATTGTCATGCCTATTTATAACGAATCTAAGCATTTAGGCGCTAAATTAAGTAACTTACTTATGCTGGATTATCCAGCTGATAAGCTTAACATTGTGCTTGGTTTTGATGGTTGTACGGATGATTCAGTTGCTATCGCTACGGCCTATTTACCACAATACGAAACACACGGTATAACAATTGAATTAGATGTTGTTGACAAAAATCACGGTAAAGTACATGTGACAAATAAATTGTTGACCCAGCATCAATCGACATCAGATATTTTAGTTTTAAGTGATGTCAGTGCGCTCATCTCGATTGATGCGATGCACATTTTCGCGCATAGAATGGCCGAGGAGGGGGTTGGCGTTGTGACTGGTGATTATCAACTTTATGAACATGGTTCTAAAGGGGAAGCACACTATTGGGACTACCAACGTAACATTCGTAAAGCTGAAAGTATGACTGGCTCAATTATCGGACCACCAGGTGCGTTGTATGCGATTAAAGCATCTCTGTTCGAACAGATACCAGTCGATACCATTAATGATGATTTTGTTTTTCCAATGTTATTAGTCAGTCGTGGTTATCGAGCAGTGATGGATGAACGGATTTCTATTATCGAAATGGAAGCAACAAATACGACGAATGATTTTACGCGTAGAACACGCATTGGTGCGGGTAATGTTCAGCAGGCCTTTAGGTTGCGGGGCCTATTTTCATTGAAAAGTGGTTTAACCAGTTTTAATTTCTTTAGTGGGAAATTCTTACGTACATTAATGCCATTTAATCTATTAGTGCTATTTGTGCTGACTTTCTTTTTAACCAATAGTCAGTCTATTTTTGTTGCAAATGCCGCTTGGTTTTTGTGGTTGGGACAATGCGGTTTGTACGCTGGTTCGGCACTCGCTCTATTATTTGATGCGACACCTGTAAAACAACCTTGGGCTTCATTGTATTATATTGCGACGGGTTATATGGCGAGCTTTTATGGCGGTCTGCGCTACCTTTTTGGTTTAGATCGTGGCAGCTGGATTAAGATCAGCTCAGAGCAGCAAGCAACATCAGATTACCAGAAAAAAAGTGTTGTGATCCCAAAACGTTTCAGCGATATCCTTATTTCTATTACAGCACTGATTGTTTTTTTACCGCTTGTGCCTTTGGCTGCTTTGGCCATTAAATTAAATTCTAAGGGCCCTGTGTTTTATCGTCAATTACGTGTGGGTGAAATTAAAAATGAATATGTTGAAGTATTCATGTTAATTAAGTTTAGAACGATGGGCGTTGAGTCAGAAACTAAGTCTGGTCCTGTGTGGGCGCAGAAACAAGATGCAAGGGTAACGTCAGTAGGGCGATTCTTGCGTAAGACAAGAATAGACGAACTGCCACAATTAATTAACGTATTACTCGGCGATATGGCGATTGTTGGTCCTCGGCCTGAACGTCCTGTTTTCTGTGGAAAACTAGAAGAAAAGATCCCTTATTACTTGGAACGAACAAATGGGGTGAGACCTGGTATCACAGGATTAGCGCAAGTGTCGCAAGGGGCTGACACGTGCTTAGAAGATGTGCAAAATAAACTTTATTGGGATCACTCATATGCTTTAAGCCTAACAAGTTTTTCTCGCTGGCTTAAAGCAGATGCAGTGATTATATTAAAAACATTTTTAACGATGGTGACGTTCAAAGGTAATTAATGGTATTTACTCAGCGGTATCGATTGCATCTTTTGGCATTGGTGGCTCATATTTTCGTATTTGAATGAGCATGCCAAACATAGGGTGATCAAGGTAATGAATTTCACCACTTCGAATCACGCGCAGTTGCTGCATTGGATAACTATATAAGAAAGGCACCACTTTATCTTGTGGTGCTTGACCTATAGCGACATCCGTCGTCGTGATATCGTTAGTTAAGCTACCGTCAATTGCTTCTGCATTTTCGGCAACATCATCAATAGCAAAATCATTAGCTGTCTTCAGTGTTGCATCAGCAGAGATGATGGCCTCGTGATGGTCACCTTTCTTTGGTTCTAGGTGGATACCCAATCGCTCTAGCAGATCAATGTTTTCAGCATTAACTGCAGCGTCAGATTCTAATGCTTGTTGTTCGGTTATTTGTTCTGCGGTGATCACTTTATTTCCTTCTTTACGAACAAACAGATTTGTTTTTGCATAAAGGTAATGCTCTAGGTAGATAGTTAACTCACCGTCAATCTTCCAAACAGGTGTTGCAGACTCAGCGATTCCAGCAACTGTTAGGGCTGTCTTTGTAGAATCTAAGGCTGCAGTAGTCTCGGTATCAGCCTCTGTTAATGCGATAACGTCACTGATTGATGTCGCATTATCTAAGTCAATAATCTGTGATGCATCAGCACTATTGTTATCCGCGGCGATTTCCGCTGTTACAACCGGCGACGTGTTGATTAAAATCGCATCACCGTTTTGTTTGTATTGTTGCTGGTAATTTTGACCCGCAAACAATCGGATCGGTACAGCTTGAGTACGATCTTTAGGTTGCATGCGCCACGCAGAATGTAACACGACATTATAATTTGCATGATCATTTAGTGCCGTAAATTGCTCAGTCAATTGTAGTTCATTAGCTGGGACAATTTGCAGAGCAGGGTCTTGGGCTTCGTTTGTTAGGTTGGCGCCATCAATCACGACATGTGTTGAGCTTATTATATCGCTTGCTATATCTGGCGTTGCAAAAGTGCTGTTGCTACTGTCGTCACCAAACACAGGTAAAGTTTCACTGTCGTCAATCAGCGTTGGTTGTAAGCCTGTTGTTATTGCCTTATTTAAAGAGTTAGCATTATTAGCCTCATGGCTATTTTTATTAATCAAATTGCTATCATTGATGAATAATGCCATCGGGTCTTTATTTTCTTTAGAGTACGTTGGATATAAAGATGGATCCCAATGTTCAATTACTTTAGCTGGATCAATATTGCGGTCGAATAAAATGACTTCTACTTCAAACCAACGTTCTTCTTCTGCAGCGCTTGCTGCAAATGAACTGCCGACAGAGATACCGACTAATAAACTAATTAACGATTTTTTCAACGTTTAACTCCTGCAATCTTATTTTTTGCAAATTCAACTAGCATTGACTCGACTAGTTGTACTCGATCTTTTGCATCCGGTGATTTGATTGCAAACTTCAATTTTGATGGTCCATCCATGCTATAAACACGAGGTTGTTGCTGGATAAGGCGGATAAGATAACCCACATCAACCTGATTATCTTCGCCAAAGCTAATATAGCCACCAGCGGGACCTATTTCAAGTCGTTTAATACCTAAAGGTGCAGCTTGGAGTTTTAACTCGGTTTGACGGATTAAATTCTTAGCATTGTCGGGTAATAAACCAAAACGATCAATCAGCTCGACTTGAACCTCGCGTAATTGGTTTTCACTTTGACAACTGGCGATACGCTTATAGATAGACAAGCGCATATTAACATCATGAATGTAATCATCGGGTAATAATGCTGGTACTCGCAGTTCAATTTCCGTTTGACTCTTTAATGCTTCTTCAAGTGAGATGGATCTGCCTTCTTTAATACTCTTCACTGCTTGGTCGAGCATATCCATATACAGAGAAAAACCAATAGAACTGATTTGACCACTTTGCTCATCACCGAGTAGCTCGCCTGCACCACGGATCTCAAGATCGTGTGTTGCTAATGTGAAACCTGCCCCTAAGTCTTCTAATGACGCAATGGCTTCAAGACGTTTTTTAGCGTCGCTGGTAATGCGTTTTGGATGTGGCGTTAATAAGTAAGCATAAGCTTGGTGATGTGAACGACCAACACGACCACGTAATTGATGTAGTTGTGCTAAACCAAGGTTATCAGCACGATCCATAATGATGGTATTTGCTGTTGGTATGTCTATCCCTGTTTCAATAATCGTGGTGCACACGAGTACGTTAAAGCGTTGATGGTAGAAATCAGACATCACTGATTCTAATTCCCGCTCTGCCATCTGTCCATGAGCTGTTATCACACGTGCTTCAGGTATCAATTGTGCGATGGCTTCGGCTGTTTTATCGATAGAATCAACATTATTGTGTAAGAAGTAAACTTGTCCACCACGCATGATCTCACGCATGATGGCTTCTTTGACAACATTATCGTCATATTGACGTACGAATGTTTTCACGGCTAAGCGTTTTGCTGGTGGTGTTGCGATAATCGACAGATCGCGCATGCCATTCATTGCCATGTTTAATGTTCTTGGGATAGGTGTCGCTGTTAGCGTTAAAATGTCGATGTCTGCACGTAGGGCTTTTACTTTTTCTTTTTGACGTACACCGAAACGATGTTCTTCATCAATGATAAGTAAACCAAGATCAGAAAATTCAATTTTATTGCTGAGTAACTTATGGGTGCCGATTAATAAATCCACTTTGCCATTTTTAACATCCTCTAAAATCAGTTTCTGTTCTTTGACGGTTTTGAAACGTGAGATAACTTCGACACGCACAGGCCAGTTAGCGAAACGGTCTTTGAAGTTTTCGAAATGTTGTTGCGCCAGTAATGTTGTAGGCACAAGTACGGCAACTTGTTTATCGTTCATGATTGACATGAAGGCTGCTCGCATTGCCACTTCTGTTTTACCAAAGCCGACATCACCACAGACGAGTCGGTCCATGGTTTTGTCTTGGCGCATATCATCCATGACAGCTTGAATGGCGGTTTTCTGATCGTCTGTTTCTTCGTATGGAAAGCCATCTGCAAACGCAAGATATGACTCTTTATCGCATTTATATTGGAATCCACTTTTAGCCGCGCGTTGTGCGTAGATATCCAATAATTCTGCAGCGACGTCACGTACTCGTTCCATTGCTTTTGTTTTGGATTTTTCCCAACTGTCACTACCGAGTTTATGGAGTGGCGCTGACGATTCACCCGCACCGCTATAACGGCTAATAAGATGCAAGGCTGAAACTGGTACATAAAGTTTCGCAGCATTGGCGTATTCAAGGGTTAAAAACTCTGTCGCCATGCCTGCATTTTCGATGATCTGTAAACCGAGGTAGCGGCCAACACCGTGCTCGATATGCACAACCGGCTGACCTATGCTTAACTCGGTTAGGTTTCTGACTAAGGCATCATTATTCGCTTGTACTTTTTTATCGGTGCGGCGGCGTTGTATTATTTTGTGACCAAGTAATTCGTTTTCACAAATAATAGCTACATTTAAGTCATCAATAATAAAGCTGTTTTCACACTGGCTAACCCAAATGCCAATCGCAGGTTTAGCTTTTAGGAATTTAGCGATAGTGGTAATTGCTTTCGGTTTTAGCTTGGTCTTTTCAAGTAGCTCTAATAATGTTTCGCGGCGACCTTCAGATTCAACACTGAAGATGATTTTACCGTCAAACCCTGCTATAAATTCAAGCAGTGGCGCAAGCGGTGTTTTTTTCTGATGATTAACTGATATTTCAGGTAATTTTCTAAAACCCAGATTGGTATTACCGGCTTTTTCACTCAGCAGTGTGTTGCTTAAGCTGACTTTACTGTACTGACCAAGTGCTTGGAATAAGTCTGAAACGGGTAAGTAAAGTGCACTTGGTGCTAATAATGGACGCTGAATATCATGGCGGCGGTCTTCGTAGCGTTTTTCAACGTCTTGGAAGAAAACTTCTGATGCTTGATATAACTCACCCACTTGAACGATAGTCAGTTGTTTAGGTAAATAATCAAATAAGGTCGCTGTTTCAGTTAAGAATAATGGATGATAATACTCAATACCAGTGGGTAAGAAACCTTTACTGACTTGCTGATATACCGACTCCGCTTCACGCGATGGTGTAAACAATGTTCTAAACTGTTGGCGGAATAATTCTATTGCTTTAGCGTCAGTAGGAAATTCATGAGCAGGCAGCAGATTAATCGCTTCCAGGACTCCTTCCGATCGTTGGGTTTCGGTATTAAAACCGCGGATCTCTTCCACTTCATCATCAAAGAAGTCGATGCGAAACGGTGATGTACTGCCCATCGGGTAGAGGTCAAGAATAGAACCACGTGCAGAGAATTCACCATGTTCTAATACTTGATCTACGGCATTGTAACCGCTGGTCTCTAAACGCTGGCGCATTGCGTGCATATCAATTTTATCGCCGGTTTTAACGATCAAACTATGTTGATCTAAAAAGCTTACCGGCGCGATACGTTGCATCAAGGTACTTACGGAAACAATAATCAGACCGCTGGTGGTTTGTTGAAAACGGTGCAGGGCATGAATACGTTGCGAGATAATATCTTGGTGTGGTGAAAAATTATCATACGGTAGCGTTTCCCAATCAGGGAAGGTGATAAGTGGTTTATCATCGCCCAAAAAGTGACGTACTTCTTGTTCTAATTTTAATGCGCTTGGCGTATCAGCGACAACCGTAAGAATAGGGGATTTCGTTTGTAAGCACAGTTCTGCAAGTGTGAATGCAAGGCTACTGCCGACAAGATTACCGTAGGCGATCTTGTCGCCTTGTTTTTTCGGTAAGGGGAGAGAGAGAATAGCTGTTGATTTCATAATGTCAGTAATCTAATCGTCATAAGTAAGGAATGAGTTAAGGAATCAGTTGTTGATCATCTTGCAGATCTTGTTGCTGGCGTTGTTCTGCGCGTTGTTTCAATTGTAATTGTTGAATACGTAACGTGGCACGGATTAATATTTCTCGATCGATATCGCGGATACGTGTATATGATGCCGTGTATTCGATGAGCGTGTCATCTATTTCTTGTGCTTCTCGTGCTGAGATGATGCCATAGCAGTAGATAGCCGATGAATCATTAGGTAAGAATATCTTAATGCGAACAGCTTGCTCTAATGCTAAATCACCATGCGCTAAAAATTTAACTTCACCGGCCCCAAATACAGTGGTATTAAAACGTGATTCAGGGTGATCTTGTTGCGCTAATACATAGCCCATAATTAAATTAATTTTATTATTTTGCATCTGCAAAAAATCAGCTAAGGCGTCAGCTTGTTCACCGATATTACGGATCGAACGTAGCGCGTTACTGTCGATTTCGGCAACATCATTGGCCATTTTAAAGGGGATTGGCATTTCGTTTTCTAACGCCAATCGAGATGTTGGTACTTTATCAATCGAAACTGGTTCAATATTGACAGATAAACTATGTTTAATAGAAAAATATTGTTGAGTCATTCGCCGTCATCCTTTTCTAGATAGCTAACCAATCATTGTGGCATATTAATTTTTATTTTTCATATTTAGTTTATTGTATTTCGCTTTTAAGGCGCTGTTTTCAACCAGAATAAGCAATCGCTCACAAGTTGGTGCTAAGACATGATTTTACTTGCTCATTAGTGGGCATGCCTCTAGAATGAAAGGCAGTTTTTAGCAAGGTCTTCTTAATTTATTTATGTATTATCCTCTCAGTTTATTCATCGGCTTGCGTTATACCCGCTCGAAACGCAATAATCGATTTGTCTCATTCATTACTTTATTCTCGACAGCAGGCATCACGATAGGTGTATTAGCGCTGATCACTGTGTTATCGGTTATGAATGGTTTTGAGCAAGATTTAAAAAACCGAATACTTGGGGCCGTGCCACACGTCATCGTTACACCAAAAGCAGATGTGAATGATGTCGATACCAGTTTACTGGCATTAACGAATGATCCTTTAGTCGCAGCCGTGACGCCTTTCTTGCAAGCTGATGCCATGGTGCAGAGTAAAAGCCAGATCCAAGGCGCGCAGTTACAAGGTATTGACCCTTCTTCCTACCCGCAGTGGGACGTGATACGACAGAATATGATTATTGGCGATATTAGCTTATTGAAACCCGGTAAATACAACATCATTATTGGTCGCAGCATGGCCACATCGTTGAATGCTAAGCTTGGCGATAAAATAAGACTTATCTCGACCAAAGGCAGTGTGTTTACACCGATGGGACGCGTACCGAGTCAGCGTAAGTTTACTGTCGTTGGCATTTACACTGTTGGTTCTGATGTTGAAGCGACGCAAGTGTTAGTGAATATTATCGATGCGGGTAAGCTGGTTCGTTTATCTGCTTCAGCGCCGATGCAACACCGTGTGTTTGTGAATGACCCATTTTCAGTGAATGCGTTAGCGAGTCGTGAATATTTCATTAATAGCTTTGACTCACTCGACTGGCAAACCGCACGTGGTGAATTATTCCAAGCCGTGAGAATGGAAAAGAATATGATCGGTTTATTGTTATTTTTAATTATTACTGTGGCTGTGTTTAATATTTTGTCATCGCTAGTGATGTTAGTGACAGAAAAAGAAACTGATGTCGCCATTATGAAAACCTTAGGGATGAATAGACCGACGATTGTACAAATATTTGTTATTCAAGGTGCTTGGACTGGCGTGTTAGGCGCAATTGCTGGTGGCCTTTTAGGTATACTGCTAGCGGCTAATCTGAATGAGTTTATGTCACTGATTGGCCTTAACCTGTTAGCGCAAGCATCGGGCGGAGCACGTTTATTACCTGTTTTATTTGATTGGTCGCAGATCGCGGCAATTATTTTCGGTGCGATTGCATTAAGTCTACTCGCAACACTTTATCCTGCATTTAGAGCGGCAAATGTAAAACCTGCCGAGGCATTACGTTATGAATAATTCTTTATTAGTTTGCAATAATCTCGAAAAAATTTACCAAGAAGGTAATCTTGATACTCACGTATTAAAGCAAGTGTCGTTGACGGTCGAAAAAGGCGAGTTAATTGCGATTGTTGGTCGTTCTGGTTCAGGTAAAAGTACTTTACTGCATTTGATGGGCGCGTTAGATACACCAACGTCAGGCTCTGTACACCTTAATGGTATAGATATTCATAGCATGTCACAATCACAACAAGCGGCAATGCGTAATCAGAATATGGGTTTTGTGTATCAATTTCATCATCTGTTGAATGAATTCACCGCATTAGAAAATGTTTGTATGCCGTTATTGATCGCGGGTATGAAGGTGACATTGGCGAAAGAAAAAGCCTTGGCTATGTTAGAGCGTGTTGGTTTATCGCATCGTATTGAACATAAGCCGAGTGAACTTTCTGGTGGTGAACGTCAACGTGTTGCCATTGCACGTGCGTTAATTAATGAACCAAATATTGTATTAGCAGATGAACCGACGGGTAACCTAGATCAAGGTAGTGCGGATACTATTTTTAATTTGATTAAAGAATTAAATGAAACGTGCGATACCGCTTTTATTATCGTTACCCATGATGAAGAATTGGCTAACCGATTAGGGCGTACTTTACATATGGTTGATGGCGTATTGTCTAGCGATACAGCTACTCAGCCAGTAAATTCTGCGACGGAGGAAGTATAATGTTTCGTCCGTTAGCGGCTTACATCGGATTGAGGTATACATCGTCTAAACGCCGTAATGGCTTCATCGCGTTTATCTCGGCGTCATCAACGGTTGGCATCGCGTTAGGTGTGATGGTGTTGATCATTGGTTTGTCTGCAATGAACGGTTTTGAATATGAGCTGAAAAATAGAATATTAGCGGTTGTGCCGAATGGCGAGCTTGAAGGGGTAAATCAACCCTTTAATGATTGGCAGCGTACTCAAGGTAAATTACTTACACATCCAGAAGTTGTTGGGGCTGCTCCTTTTATTAAACTCAATGGTTTATTACAAAAGGGTAATGAACTAAAGGCCGTGCAACTTCGTGCTGTTGATAGTGAGGCTGAAAAGCAAGTTTCTGAAGTGTATCGTTATGTCGAAGAGGGCCGTTGGGATAGTTTAAGTGATCCTGTTGCTCATCGCTCGCTGGTGATTGGGCTCGGTATTGCTAAAGAGTTGAATTTAGTACTTGGTGATCCTGTCACGGTATTGTTATCGCAGCAGTCAGGTAATTCATTTAAATCTCCACGTCGTTTTAGCTTCACTATTTCTGGGATCATTCACCTTAGCGGGCAATTAGATAATAATCTTGCTTATATCCCGTTGAGTGCCGCGCAAGATATTCAAGGTAAAGCGTTTGAAGCGGATGGTATGAGTATTAAGGTATCTGATATCTTTGCTGCTAATCGCATTGTGCGTGAAGTGGGGAGTGAGTTAGATCATTATCTTTATATCCGTAGTTGGATGACGAGCCAGGGCTTTCTATATCAAGATATTCAAATGGTTAAAAGCTTGATGTACGTAATTTTAATATTAGTGATTGCGGTTGCTTGTTTTAATATCGTCACTACTTTGGTTATGGCTGTTAATGATAAACGTGCTGATATTGCGATTTTAAAAACCATGGGTGCATCTAATGCATTACTGCGTTTGATCTTTATTGTGCACGGCGGTATCAACGGTATTCTTGGTGTGGTTTCTGGTACGATATTAGGTATTTTGATCTCAGAAAACCTGACTGTGATCATCAAATTTATCGAAGGCTTGATTGGTCATGAATTCTTATCGGGTGATATTTACTTTATTGATTTCTTACCATCGCAACTTGAATTGAATGATGTGCTGGTGGTTGGTGGTGTTGCTATGGTTATGAGTGTTATAGCGACAATTTATCCTGCTAATAAAGCCTGTTTAGTGCAGCCTGCACGTGAGTTGGGTAATAAATAGTGAGTACAATTTTTTCTAAATCAGACCTAGCTCTCGCTCGTCAATTATTTAAAATGACTTGGCCAATGTTGTTTGGTGTATTGTCATTGATGAGTTTTCAACTGGTCGACAGTGCGTTTATCGGTCAGTTGGGAATACTGCCCCTTGCTGCACAAGGCTTCACGCTGCCGATCCAAATGATTATTATTGGTATTCAGGTTGGTTTAGGGATTGCCACAACAGCTGTCATCTCAAGAGCACTAGGCGCAGAACAAACGCAGTATGCCAAGCAGTTAGGTGGCTTAGTGCTGATGATTGGCGGTGTTGGCGTCGCTGTAATTTGTGCTTTATTATGGCTGATTCGAGAACCCATTTTGATTCTGTTAAGCGCGCCTGATTCAGTGTATTCCGTTATCGAAGGCTACTGGCCAGTCTGGTTGGTGAGTGCATGGGTAGGGGCTTTATTGTATTTTTACTACAGTATTTGTCGGGCAAATGGTAACACCATGTTACCTGGCACTATGATGATGGTTACCAGTGTCATTAATCTAGTACTTGATCCTATTTTTATTTTCACTTTTGATCTGGGCATTAACGGTGCCGCGCTTGCCACCATCATCGCTTTTGGTATCGGCGTTTTGTATGTCGCGCCGAAAGTAACTCAGAAGCACTGGGTCTGCTTCGATTGGAGTCACCTCGATGTCTCGGCAAGTGTTCGTTCGCTTGGCAATATAATGGGACCCGCCATGACCAGTCAACTCTTGCCTCCGCTTTCTTCAATGCTGGCGACTAAACTGTTGGCGAGTTATGGTGCTGCCGCTGTTGCAGCGTGGGCGCTAGGCTCTCGCTTTGAGTTCTTCTCTATTGTTGCTGTACTCGCACTCACTATGTCTATGCCACCAATGGTAGGGCGTTTATTGGGACAAAATAAAATTGCAGAGATCCGCCAATTAGTCAGTATTGCCTGTAAGTTTATTCTTGGCTTTCAGTTTGTCATTGCGATCATCACTTTCTTCATCTCTACTGAACTTGCAGGCCTGATGACCAGCGAATCAAATGTAGCAAGCATCCTCAACTCACATTTGCTCATCGTGCCAGTAAGTCTTGGTCCGTTGGGTATTTGTATGTTGATGGTGTCTGTTTCCAATGCGCTGGCAAGATCATACGTTGCACTGACTATTTCGGCATTACGGTTATTTGCTTTCTTCCTGCCATGTTTATGGATTGGTTCGCAAGTTGCAGATATCCAAGGTCTATTTGTAGGTGTGTTAGTCGGTAATATACTCGCAGGATTAACTGCTTGGCTGATGTATCAAAAGATAATAAAACAATTTGTTAGCTAAGCTTATTTTCAATTATTTGATAACACCTTGTTATGGTCAACGGGGTTAAGCATTAGGTAACGACTATAATGAAAATGTTTTAAAGGATGTTTATGCGTAAATTTATAGTAATACTTGTATTTGTTTTATCAGGCTGTGTTATGTCTTCGGCCCCTGAAAACAATGCTGATTTTTCTGATAAAACTAAACTTGAAAGTTTTGTTGGTTGCTATGCGAATGTCGGTGAAAGTGGTTTTGAAGGACCTCAAAGGTTACTGTCAGAGGCTATTTGGCCTAAATCGACAATTGAGCATAACAAGATTGAATTTGTTGAGGTGGACTTAGCTTCAGAAACTAGCGTTTTGGTTGCCGCTAAATCTAAACTAAATGAATCTGTTTATAAATCTAAATTTGTTGAAGGCCAAGATTTTGAAATAAAAAATGGTCAAGTCACTTTAAACAGCGAGTTTTCAGGCTCTTTAGCTGGAGAATCAGGTAATCCATTCATTGGGGTTGCTGGTGGTTCGATTATGATTGGGCTAGATGAAAACGGCCACGGCAAGATGTCTGAATCTGCGACGTTTGTAGGAACAGCCTTTATTTTTATTCCTGTAGCAGGCCATAGTACGGATTCAATTCGTTTCCTGAAATTACCAAGTGGCTGTCATTAAAGTTAATGAAGTAAATAGGGGAAATCTTAGTATTGAATTTACAGAAGAACCTCGAGTCGAGGAGTATGGTACCGTTGTTGTATTCAAAGATTTATACGGGACTAAATGGGATTTGTTACAACTAAATAATTGAGTTAATAATCTACTCGCGGTATTTGAGTTTACCGAGTGGCGATATCTTATTCAATCTAGACCATCATGCAAAATTGGTTAAGATTCATCGAACGCTTTATGCTGTTTGATGACGGCCAATAATGCCTTTGCTATCATATACGTCTTCGCTATTGCGAAAGGCAGTGATATTATCCCGCTCTGATTTTAGTTACCCCAAGGAATTTAGATGTCTGAAGTTTTAACCTCACAAGTACAGCCAACTAAGGTGCTTTTTACCCAAGGAATAACACAATCTATCGCGCAGGTATCATGGATTGAACAAACAGATAGCAGTCTATATATCGTGACTGACACGACTCCATTCCATCCCGTAAGCCATATTTGGCCTGATCACCCGGCAGATAAAGGCTGCTTAGTATTTGAAGGTCATCAATATGCCGTTATAGACTGCGTAACCGGTGCGTTTGATATAGAAAATAACAAACTACATAAAGGTGCAGATATACCAGTAAAGCGTGGTGAAGCGGGTTGGCATTTTGTTGTTATTCATGAATTAGCGACAGATTTGCGATTAAATGTAAATGATACTGTCGAACTCGTTGTTGATGCGAATTTTCAAGCTGCGCTGAGTCGTGGACACAGTTCTGGACATTTATCGTCTTATGCATTAAACAAAGTGCTTGAGCAAACCTACTGGCGTAAAGATGCATCGCGTAAAGATGTGCTAAACAGCAGAGATTTTCATTCATATGCGCAAGTATTAAGCATTGTTTCTGAAAACCAATCAACAGACAGTTATCGTCTAGGTAAAACGTTGAAAAAGCGTGGTCTTAATGTGACAGAAATGCTCGCTGATCTTGCGATTATTGAAGCGCAAGTGAATGTTGTCTTGGCAACTTGGCTTGCAACTGCTGCACCAGTCGTTATGAAGCGTGAAGGTGATGCGCTGACTGATTCACGTTTTTGGTGTTGTGATTTAGGTGTGGGAGAAAGTATTACGATGCCTTGTGGTGGTTCTCATGTCCAAAGCTTGACTGAATATAATGCGATTAAGATTACATTGACGTTAAAATCAGAACAAGATCTAGAAATGATCACGACGGCAAGCTAGCGCTTTATATTATCCAAAGACACCGTTATTTAGTGCCAATAGAGATATTATAATAGGACACTCAGGAACGGAAATAAAAAAGGCGCCAGATCCGCGCCTTTACTATTTGCCTCTAAAAATCTGCTATATCGTTAACTTGTACCTAGGTTATTCCATTCAGCCTAACAATTATTAAGCGCTAATACCTGCATGGTAGCCAGGCACACGAAATAGCTTACGACATAGGTCCAGGAACTGCCCATAAAATACGCCAACAAAGCAAGATACAACTGCATTACTTGATACAGCCGTGACGATCTGAGCGAAGTCTGCACCAACAGATAATAAAATTAATGCATAAACCGGTGATTGAAAAGAGACATAGGCAAACGTATCACCAAGTTGTTTACTTAATTTATTCTTCAGTAATTTAGTAAAGCTCTTAATAATAAAGTCACGATATAAACCATACGGATAAGCAATGGCAATATTTACAGGTATTGACACCATGCGAGAAGCTAAAGATTGTTGAAACGACATCCCTGAGACAAAAATCTCAATCAACATACCCACAACAAAACTAAATACTACCATTGCGAATGTGTCAGCTGCGGCATTACGCACGCAGAAAGGGGCTTTAACTTGCATTTACTTATCTCTACTAGGTTAATATCGTGTTTAAATTGATTTATTCATCACTTATAGACTGGATGTTTAAGTATAGGTGGAATATGTGGGTATTAAATCACGTATTTAGTAGTTTTAATCACTAAAGGTTTCTTGGTTTTTAAGTTTTTTATGTATTTAATACTGAGAATGAATGAAAAATAGAAAGTAAATGCTGGGGAATACAAAAAAAGATAAGGGTTAGTGTGATGTGGTTCAAATAACTGACCGAAACTAACGGTCAGTGTCACGTATGCTTTAATTGTGTGTTGACAGTTTGGTCAACTAATTAGGCTGTGAAGGTGATCTCATAGCTAGAAAATTTACGCATGTTGATCACACCGGTATCTAAAAACAGATATTGACCTTTAATACCTTTTAATACGCCAGTCACAACAGGCTCTTTATCAAAGTTGTGTGAGACGATTTTGGTTGGATGCTCAGTAACAGGGTAGTTAATCGTCACAATCTCTTCTTCAAGTTCTTCAATTGCATCTAAGCCGTACATCATTTCTATGTTACCTAGCTGTTCTTCGATTAGAGGCATTAAACGTGCTGCTTCTGCTTTTAAATCAAGATCGGTATTTTTACCTTTTAGCATGGTACGCCAATTGGTTTTATCGCCGATGAATTCTGCCAGAGCGGTTTCAACTAAGCCTGATATCAGTCTTGTTTTAACTTTGAATATAGGTAAGCCTTGTGTCGCCCCTTGATCAATCCAGCGCGTTGGCAATTGGGTATGGCGGGTAATACCAACCTTTAATGCAGATGTATTAGACAGATAAACATAATGATCTGTCATACAGAAGTCATCCGCCCATTCAGGCTGACGACAGGTACCATGTTCATAATGGCATGTTTCTGGCTTCATTATACACATGTCACAACTTGCTAGCTTACGTGTACAAACAAAGCAGTGGCCTTGTGAATAGCTTTTCTTGGTTTTCTTGCCACAATTCAAGCAATGTATGTTGCCTGTGTGCGTCATTGTGATTGATTTACCGATAAATTCGTTTAACGGAATAAGCGTATCGTCGAGTGGTAACTGGTAACTCACACTGCTATCTGCATTGAGAGTTGAAACCATTTTACTGATATGACCGGTGGTTGACATTGTATGTTATTCCATTGCTTGTGAAATTGTAGGGACTGATGTTGTTTGATAAATGGCGTATTTATTCTTTTATATAGTGATAAATTGACGCGAGATTAACAAAAGCCGTGTAATTATAAAGTAATTCTATATAATACTTGGTCTGAAATTTCTTTCTACTTATAGTTTTACTTTTGCTCATTCGCTGACAATTTTGTTTTCGATGGCGGAACGTTCTACTTAATTTCAGTTTATTAGTGGGTGTTAGCTATTTGTATCTAACACTTTACTGAACATTATCACTTGGTGTGTTATTCACGCCATAATTTATGCAAACGCTGCATCGTAGGCAGCATCACTGCAAAAGGATATAAAATGCCTGTTATTACTCTTCCAGATGGCGCTCAGCGTCAATTTGACAATCCAGTATCAATTATGGATATTGCCGCAGATATTAGTTCCGGTCTTGCTAAAGCATGTATCGCTGGCCGTGTTAATGGTGAACGTGTTGACGCATGTGACCTGATCACTGAAGACGCTGCAATTGAAATCATTACTTCTAAAGATGCTGATGGTCTAGAGATCTTACGCCACTCTTGTGCGCATTTACTTGGTCATGCTATTAAGCAGTTATGGCCAAATACCAAGATGGCTATTGGTCCTACCATTGATAAAGGCTTCTATTATGACGTCGAAATGGAAGAACCAATTAGTGAAGCTGATTTAGCTAAACTAGAAAAGCACATGACGAAACTGGTTAAGACCAACTATCAAGTAATTAAGAAAGTTGTATCTTGGCAAGAAGCGCGTGACACATTTGAAGCTCGTGGTGAAACATATAAAGTAGCTATCTTAGACGAGAACATCGGTCGTGATGAAACGCCTGCTTTATACCACCATGAAGAATACATTGATATGTGTCGTGGTCCACACGTACCAGTAATGAAGCATTGCCAGCATTTTAAATTAATGTCTGTTGCCGGTGCATACTGGCGTGGTAACTCTGATAACAAGATGTTACAACGTGTTTATGGTACGGCTTGGACAGATAAGAAAGAGCTTAAAGAATACCTACAACGCCTTGTTGAAGCAGAGAAACGTGATCACCGTAAAATTGGTAAGCAACTTGATCTTTACCATATGCAAGAAGATGCTCCGGGCATGGTGTTCTGGCATAATGATGGTTGGACGATCTTCCGTGAGTTAGAAACGTTCATTCGTGAAAAACTACGTGACTTTAACTACCAAGAAGTGAAAGGTCCACAAATCATGGATCGTAGCTTGTGGGAAAAATCAGGCCACTGGGACAAATATGCAGACGGTATGTTCTGTACGCATTCGGAAAATCGTGAATACGCGATTAAACCAATGAATTGTCCTGGTCATGTACAGATTTATAACCAAGGTTTAAAATCTTACCGTGATTTACCATTACGTATGGCTGAGTTTGGCTCATGTCACCGTAATGAACCATCTGGTTCGCTACATGGCTTGATGCGTGTACGTGGCTTCACACAGGATGATGCTCACATCTTCTGTACTGAAGACCAAATACAGCAAGAAGTATCTGATTGTATCAAGATGGTTTTCGAAACTTACGAAACGTTTGGTTTCAAAGATATCGAAATTAAACTGTCTACACGCCCTGAAAATCGTGTAGGTAGTGATGCTACTTGGGATAAATCAGAAAAAGCACTTGCTGATGCATTAACTGCAAGTGGCCTAAGCTACGAGATACAAGAAGGTGAGGGTGCATTTTATGGACCTAAAATTGAATTTACCTTACATGACTGTTTAGATCGTGCATGGCAATGTGGTACAATTCAGCTAGACTTCTCAATGCCTGAAAAATTAGGCGCTGAATATGTGTGTGAAAATAATGGTCGTGATACGCCTGTTATGATTCACCGAGCGATTTTAGGGTCTCTTGAGCGCTTCATTGGTATTCTAATTGAAGAATATGCAGGTCTTTTCCCTACTTGGATTTCACCTGTTCAAGCTGTCGTAATGAATATTACAGACAAACAGGCTGTTTTTGCTACAGAATTTGTAGAAAAAATGAAGAAAGTGGGCATTAGAGCAAAATTAGACTTGAGAAATGAGAAGATAGGCTTTAAAATCCGCGAACATACTTTGAAACGTGTGCCTTATCTTTTGGTTATCGGCGATAAAGAAGTCGAGTCAGGAGAAATTGCAGTACGTACTCGTAAGGGCGTTGACTTAGGTACTATGAAGTTGGATGACTTCATCAGTAAATTACAAACCGAAGTCAATAGCCGCGGTAAAACAACTTTGGAGGATTCGTTATAAAAGGCGGAAAAAAAGGTCAACAACAAACGACCAGACAACATCGTATAAACGAAGAAATTCGTATACCTGAATGTCGCTTAAACGGTGCTGATGGTGAAGTGATTGGAATCGTATCTATAAGAGAAGCTCTTGCTATTGCAGAAGAAGCTAGTTTAGATCTTGTGGAAATTAGCCCGAATGCCGAGCCTCCTGTTTGCCGTGTCATGGATTACGGTAAATTTATATACGAGAAAAGTAAATCTGTTAAAGAGCAGAAGAAAAAGCAAGTTCGGGTTCAGGTTAAGGAAATAAAATTCCGACCTGGAACTGATACCGGCGATTATCAGGTAAAACTACGCAACCTGACTCGCTTCCTCGAAGAAGGCAACAAAGCGAAAATTACGCTACGTTTCCGAGGTCGAGAAATGGCGCACCAGAGCCTAGGCTTTGATCTTTTGAATCGTATTAAAGACGATCTAAAAGAAATTGCAGTCGTGGAGGCTTTTCCAAAAATGGAAGGTCGTCAAGCTGTAATGGTGTTAGCCCCAAAAAAGAAATAGTAGGTGCTTCCAAGTAGTATGAGTGTGTAAACACTTGTACTCGCCTTATTATTATTCATTAATATTCAACAATGCGGAGTTATAATGCCTAAGTTGAAATCGAATAAAGGCGCTGCAAAGCGCTTTAAAAAAACCGCTAATGGTTTTAAACGCAAACAGTCTCACCTACGTCATATTTTGACCAAGAAGAGCACTAAACGTAAACGTCACCTTCGTGGTACGCAAATGGTTGCAAAATGTGATGTTGCATCTGTTTCACGTATGCTTCCATACGCTTAATTTTAGATATAAAAGAGGAAAATAGTTATGCCTAGAGTTAAACGCGGTGTTGTTGCACGTGCTCGTCATAAGAAAGTTTTAAAACAAGCTAAAGGTTATTACGGAGCTCGTTCACGAGTTTATCGTGTTGCCTTCCAAGCAGTTACAAAAGCTGGTCAATATGCTTACCGTGACCGTCGTCAACGTAAACGTCAATTCCGTCAATTATGGATTACACGTATTAACGCTGCTGCACGTCAAAATGGTATGTCTTACAGCCGTTTCATTAATGGCCTTAAACACGCCTCTATTGAAATCGATCGTAAGATCTTAGCAGACATTGCTGTATTCGATAAAGCGGCATTTACTGTACTAGTAAATAAAGCAAAAGAAGCAGTTGCTTAATTTTAATTAATTAAGTAAATGTTATCAAAGGAGGCCTCGGCCTCCTTTTTAGTTTCTGTCATACACACTTCTAGTAATTGTTATATCTCCCGACCAAATCAGGCCATAGGCTAGTCATAAACCATACAACTACCTATAAATAATTAAGCCTACTGAACGATAAAATAACTATAAAGAGCTGTCTATAAAACCCTCTATATACTTGCATAATGCTTTTCTGTAATATCGATTTATCAATTTAAAATAATTTTGAGATAGATATTCAACTTTATGCATTTTTTATTATCCGTATTTCTGCTCACTGTATTCAGTTTAAATAGTACTTTTGCACAGGCTGAAGGAACTATTATCGACACTAATTTTGAAGTTGCCCATCTAGGCTCATCGATAAAGTATTTCGAAGATAAAACCAATTCTTATACATTTGATTATTTGTCGCAAAGACAAGCCGCTATTCCTTGGGTTAAAAGTAATCAAACGCATTTTAATTTTGGCTTTTCCGATAGTACTTTCTGGTTTAAAGGCAACATTGTTAATCAAACAGACGTAGATAAATACTTAATTCTCGATTTTGGTGATTCGTTATTGGATAACATAGATTTATATCTGATTAATGAGGATGGTAGTACGAATGTAAAAAGATTGGGTACTCGCCGTCATGCTGACGATAACATGTCTAACTTAACCTTCTCTACAGGCTTTAAGCTCGGTGCTGATGAAACAACGGACTATTTTATCCGCCTTAAAACAACAGCCTTTTTACAAACGCCATTGACGCTTTGGGATGCCAACGATTTTATTGATCAACAATCACAGCACAAATTATTGGTTGGACTGTTTTTCGGTTTATTCTTGATGATGGTTTGTTATTTGACCTTTTTGTATATTCATCTTCATGAAGTGCGTTTGATTCAATATATCGTTTTTATTATCTGTTATTTGTCCGTTATAGCGATAGTCGAAGGTTTTGGGTTTGTGTATAAAATTAATGTTATTAGCCAATATTATGACTCGATGATTGTGATGTTGATGGGGGGGATAGGGTTAAACTTGAGTTTGTTTGCACGGCAACTGCTTAATCTACGCTACCGTCCTTGGTTTTCCTTATCGATTAAGATGTTAATTGTTGCTTCATTAATGGTCATGCTAAGCCCGTTATTATTTTCATTCAAAATAGGTATTATTTTTGTTTCAGCTTTAGCGTTAGGTATTACGCTCCTATCGATAGTTTGTGGTTTGTTTTTTATCCACGACGAATCGAAAGATGTGCGCTTTTATGTACTCTCTCTGGTGTATTTTATACTCGGTATTGATATACATATTCTCACGCGGTTTGGGTTACTGGGTGATTTTGAATTTTCAGATTATATCTCAGCATGTACAGCGTTAATTGTATTGGTTTATTTATGCTGGAACTTTGCAAAACAGATGGCACATGACAGGGTCGTCAAAAAAAATGTAGAAAAACAGATGACCTCTGTCAATGAACGTTATTACAGCGTGTTTCAAAATGCAGCAGAGGGTATGTTTACGACGTCGATGGAAGGGAACGTATTGGCGATGAATAAGTCAATGTGTCGGATATTGGGTTTTATTAATCTTGAAGATATGAATAAATCGGGTCATTTTAAAGCGGATGACTTTTATGCTAACCCAGATTTGCGTGATGAAATAATCGCTACCTTGCAGATTAAAGGCGAAGTGAATAGCGTTGAGATGACGGGTTATGACCGTTATGGTGAGATTTTTCATGGCGAAATTAATATGCGCTTAAATATACAACCCGATATTACCGTTATTGATGGCTCATTCGTTAACACGACTAAACGTAAGCAGCATGAGATTAAACTCGAGTCTATTGCAAAGTATGATCAGCTAACAGGCTTAGTTAATCGTATCCATTTTGAGAAGCTGGTCGGTGTGTCATTAGAGACTAACCGCTCAGTACTCGAAGACAATATTTTGCTTTACTTAGATCTTGACCAGTTTAAATTGGTTAACGATATATGTGGCCATGATGTTGGTGATTCATTATTGAAAAAAATTACGGTTGTTTTAAAGTCATTTCTTGATGACACGGCAATATTAGCACGTCTAGGTGGCGATGAGTTTGGTATTTTACTTAATCACACCAATTTTGATAATGCACTCGAGGTCGCAGATACTATCCGTTGTGGTATTGAAGATTTTAGATTTACACATCAAGGACGTCACTTTGTGCTTGGCGTGAGTATCGGTATCGTGATACTTGATGAGTCAATTGAAAACTTTGCACAAGCGTTAAGTCTCGCCGATACAGCGTGTTATACAGCTAAAGAGCAGGGGCGTAACCGTGTGCATGTCTATAGTAAGTGCAATGATGTTATGTTGGGTCATCAACGAGAAATGCGCTGGATAGGGGTATTACGAGAAGCGTTAGATGCTGACAGGTTTGAATTAGCATTTCAAACTATAATGCCATTATCAGCTGATATTCAAGAAGGTTATCGTTATGAAATATTACTGCGTTTGAGAGATGAGGAGGGTAATTTACAATCGCCAAGTGAATTTATCGCCGCCGCTGAAAATTATAATTTCATGACTCAGTTAGACCGTTGGGTTGTCAAAACATACTGTCAGTGGCTATCATCTAATCCAGAACATCTGGTTAATCTAAGTTCCGCATCAATTAATTTATGTGGGCAATCTTTAGTTGATAGAAGCATGCACACATTCATTGAAAATACAATTGCAAGTTATGGTATACCAGCCGAAAAGCTATGCTTTGAAATAACAGAAAGCCAAGCCATAATGGACTTTGATCAAACAATTTTATTCATGAATAAATTTAAAGCATTAGGTTGTCGTTTTAGTTTGGATGATTTTGGTAGTGGTTTTTCTTCATATAGTTACATCAAACGTCTGCCTATTGATCAGCTCAAAATTGATGGTGCATTTGTCGAAAATATCGAAACTGATAACATCGATTATACGATGGTTAAGTCATTCAATGATATCGCTAGGGCGGTAAATATTAAGACGGTTGCAGAATATGTTGAAAATGAAAACATCAAAAATATCCTATCAGAAATCGGCATTGATTATGTGCAAGGCTATTTAATAGCCAAACCTCGACTTTTAGTCGATTTTGTTGATAATGAACAACTTGATTCAGCTTAAGGACTAGCACTTCAGCTTACTTTTGAGTAAAATCATCCATTACTGAATGAATCTATTCACTTTTCCTGCCAACAGGGTGATAAGAAAAACATGCAACACCTCAAAGAAATAATAGTACAGGCCGTAGAAGCCGTAGCAAACGCAACAGATCTAGCAACATTAGATACTGTCCGTGTTGAATACCTTGGTAAAAAGGGTATTTTGACTGAACAGATGAAAACATTAGGAAAACTGCCTCCAGCAGAGAAACCTAAAGCTGGTCAAGCGATTAACATTGCGAAACAAGAAGTTCAAAAAGTTATTAACGAGAAACGTGATGCATTCCAACAAGCAGTTCTAGATGCTAAATTAGCTGAAGAAATGATTGATGTTACTGCTCCGGGTCGTACCAACCTAAATGGTGGTCTACATCCCGTAACACGTACTATCGAACGTATTGAATCATTTTTCGGTGAATTAGGTTTCGCTGTTAAATCTGGTCCAGAAGTTGAAGATGATTATCACAACTTTGATGCATTGAATATCCCTGAGCACCATCCTGCTCGTGCGGATCACGATACATTTTACTTTAATCCTAAATTAGTACTTAGAACACAAACGTCTGGTGTTCAGATCCGTACGATGGAAGTGGAAAAACCACCTATTCGTATTATCTCTCCAGGCCGTGTTTACCGTAACGATTACGATCAAACACACACACCAATGTTCCATCAAGTAGAAGGTCTATTTGTTGACGAAAAAGTAAGCTTTAGTGAGCTGAAAGGTGTGTTACACGACTTCCTAAACAACTTCTTTGAAGAAGATTTAGAAATTCGTTTCCGTCCTTCTTATTTCCCGTTTACAGAAACTTCAGCTGAAGTAGATGTAATGGGCAAAAACGGTAAATGGTTAGAAGTACTAGGCTGCGGCATGGTACACCCTAACGTATTAACGTCTGTTGGAATCGACCCTGAGAAATACTCTGGCTTTGCCTTTGGTATGGGTGTTGAACGTTTAGCGATGCTTCGCTATGGCGTTAACGATTTACGTTCATTTTTCGAAAATGATTTACGTTTCCTCAAGCAGTTTAAATAAGATAGGACACTAAAATGAAATTCAGTAATGAATGGTTACAAACTTGGGTTAAACCAGGTCTTACAAATGAAGAGCTAGCGCATCAAATTACGATGGCTGGTCTTGAAGTAGATGGCATTGATGCAGTTGCTGGTGATTTCACTGGTATCGTTGTAGGTCATGTTGTTGAATGTGGACAGCATCCAGATGCAGATAAATTGCAAGTAACTAAAATCGATATCGGTGCTGAAGAGCTTATCGACATCGTATGCGGCGCATCGAACTGCCGTGCAGGCCTTAAAGTTGCTGTTGCAACTGTCGGCGCCGTATTACCTGGCGATTTCAAAATCAAAAAAGCAAAACTACGTGGTCAACCATCGTTTGGTATGCTGTGTTCTGAATCTGAAATGGGCATGGCTGAATCAGCTGATGGTATCATTGAATTACCTGCTGATGCTGTACCGGGTACTTGTATCCGTGAGTTTCTTGGTCTTGATGATGTTACGATTGAAGTTGATCTAACACCAAACCGTGCAGATTGCCTAAGCATAGCAGGTATTGCGCGTGAAGTCGGTGTGTTAAATAACATCGCTGTAACGGTTCCAGAATGGGCTAATGCAACAGAAACAAGTGCTGAAGCGGTAAGTGTTACTGTTACTGCAACTGAACAATGTCCGCGTTACCTTGGTCGTGTGATCAGTAACTTAGATATGAGCGCTAAAACACCTTTATGGATGGTTGAGCGTTTACGTCGTTGTGGTACACGTTCAATTGATCCTATTGTTGACGTAACTAACTATGTATTGTTAGAACTTGGCCAACCAATGCATGCATTTGATCTTGCAACATTGACAGGTGCGATTAATGTTCGTCTTGCTAACCAAGATGAAAAATTAACGCTGCTTGATGGCAATGAAGTTAAGCTTAACGACAATACGCTTGTTATTGCTGATGACTCTGGTGCTATCGCAATGGCCGGTATCTTCGGTGGCGAAAAAACGGGTGTAACGACTGCAACTAACTCTATCTTATTAGAGTCTGCATTTTTTAGCCCGTTAGCGATCACTGGTCGTGCGCGTGCATACGGTCTACACACTGATTCATCACACCGTTTTGAACGTGGTGTTGATTTTGAACTACAATACCAAGCGATGGAACGTGCGACACAGTTAATCGTTGACATTTGTGGTGGTGAGGTTGCACCGGTTGTTGATGTAACAACTGAAGCGACATTACCTAAGCATGCTCCAATTAGCTTACGTCGTCATCAATTGGATAAAGTAATTGGTTTTCACGTTGAAGATGAAAAAGTAACTGACATTTTAAACACGCTAGGCCTAGCGCCTACGTTTGAAAATGACACGTGGACTGTTACTTCTCCTTCATTCCGTTTCGATATCGAAGTTGAAGTTGATCTGATTGAAGAAGTTGCTCGTGTATTTGGTTATAATAACATCCCAAATGTTGCGCCTGTAGCACCACTGAAGATGACGAATCATGACGAAGCGACATTACCTGTACGTCGTATCCGTGACTTAATGGTTGACCGTGGTTTCCAAGAAGCAATTACATATAGCTTTGTAGATCCTAAACGTCAATTCTTGCTACACCCTGAAGCTGATCACCTAACATTACCGCATCCTATTTCGATTGAGATGTCTGTAATGCGCGTGAGCATGTTTACTGGTTTGGTTGAAGCGGTTGTCGCTAACCAAAAACGTCAACAACAACGTATCCGTTTATTTGAAACGGGTCTGACTTTCATCAAAGATGAGTCAGTTGAAAACGGTGTGCTTCAAGTGCCGATGCTTGGCGCTATTATTGCTGGTACAGCAAATGCTGAATCTTGGACTCAAGAAAGCAAAGCGGTAGACTATTTTGACCTTAAAGGTGATTTAGATGCATTGCTGGACCAAACTTGTAATACTGATGAATTTGTACTTAAACGTGCAAGTCATCCTGGTTTACACCCTGGTCAAAGCGCTGAAATATTCTATGCTGGTCGCTTAGTTGGTCATATTGGTGCTATCCATCCTTCATTAGAGAAGAAGTTAGGCCTAAATGGATCAACGATTATTCTTGAGATTGAACTTGCAACGTTAACAGCTCGTAAATTACCGCAAGCTGCTGAAGTTTCTAAGTTTCCTGCTAACCGTCGTGACATCGCTATGATTGTTAAAGATGCTGTTAATGCGGGAGATGTACTGAACTTTATCAAAAAAGTTGGCGGGAATCAGTTAGTTGGCATAAACTTGTTTGATGTATACCAAGGTACAGGTGTTGTGGAAGGTCATAAGAGCCTAGCTATCAGCTTAACCTTACAAGATATATCACGCACCTTGGAAGAAAAAGAGATATCTGAAGCAGTTAATCATATTGTTGAAGCTATTTCATCTGAATTCAATGCATCCTTGAGGGATTAATTTATGGCACTAACCAAAGCTGATATTGCTGAAACATTATTTAACGATGTTGGTCTAAGTAAACGTGAATCTAAAGAAATGGTAGAAGCTTTCTTTGAAGAAATCCGTTTATCTTTAGAAGTTAACGAACAAGTTAAAATATCTGGTTTTGGTAATTTTGACCTACGTGATAAAGGCGAACGACCTGGTCGTAACCCTAAAACAGGTGAAGATATACCAATTACAGCTCGTCGTGTTGTGACTTTTAAACCAGGTCAGAAGTTAAAAGCGAAAGTAGAAACAATCGTAAAAGATTAGCGTTTCATCAGATAATAAAAAACCGGCTTATGCCGGTTTTTTTATGCCTGTTATCAATGAGCGTATAACAGTTAATATACGACCCTACAACTTAATTAAAAGAAGTAGGGGAGAGGCGTATTACCCGCCTAATTTATCTGATGCGATATGGTATTCAGGATCTTCGATTAGATTAACTTCAATCATGTCTCCAGCACGCTTCATCAGTTGCTTACATTCTAATGATAGGTGACGAAGGTGTAAAACCTTACCTTCAGCGATGTAGCGTTCTGCTAGTGTATCAATGGCTTCAATTGCTGAATGGTCACAAACACGTGAGTTAGCAAAATCAATGATTACATCTTGCGGATCAACTGATGCATCAAATAACTCTAAGAAGTGGCTTACAGAACCAAAGAATAATGGACCATTAACTTTGTATACTTTGCTACCAGATTCTTCTGTAGATACTACTGCATTAATGTGTGCTGCGTGCTCCCATGCGAAGCGTAGCGCAGAAACGATAACACCAATTATCACTGCAACAGCTAAATCGGTAAATACTGTTACGACAGTTACAAGGACAATAACGAAAGTATCTGCTTTAGGGATCTTACGCATAACACGGAATGTTGCCCATTCAAATGTACCAATCACAACCATGAACATAACACCAACAAGCGCAGCTAGTGGGATAACTTCAATGAGTGAAGAGAAGAACAAAATGAATAACAATAATGAGATCGCTGCTGTGATACCAGATAGACGACCACGACCACCAGAGTTAATGTTGATCATTGATTGACCAATCATTGCACAACCACCCATCGCACCGAAGAAACCGTTTACGATGTTTGAAGCACCTTGAGCGACACATTCTTGATTGCCTTTACCACGTGTACCGGTCATTTCATCAATAACGGTTAGTGTTAGTAGTGATTCAATAAGACCAACAGCAGCAAGAATTAATGAATAAGGTAGAATGATATAAAGCGTTTCAAGTGTAAATGGTACGCTTGGAATACTAAACGTTGGCAGTGAACCAGAGATTGTTGCATTATCATCGCCAGTCATCGAGCGAACAAAATCAACGACTGTACGTGTATCAAGACCCATGTAATAAACAATCAATGTCACAGATACAATAGCAACAAGCGAAGATGGAACCGCTTTAGTTAATTTGGGTAGGAAGTGAATAATCGCCATTGTAAGCGCAACCAAACCAAGCATGATATAGAGTTGAGAGCCTTGTAACCAAGCAAGATCACCGTTAGTGTCAATGAATTTGAATTGACCAAGCTGTGCTAGGAAAATAACAATTGCAAGACCGTTAACAAACCCCATCATTACTGGGTGTGGCACGATACGAATGAACTTACCGAGTTTAAATACACCGGCTAATACTTGCAGTAGACCCGCAAGTACCACTGCGGCAAATAAGTATTCCACACCATTGTCGGCAACTAACGCTACCATTACAACAGCCATCGCGCCTGTTGCACCAGAGATCATTCCTGGACGCCCACCAAAGATAGCGGTAATTAAACCAACCATAAAGGCTGCATACAAACCAACTAAAGGTTCTACACCTGCTACAAAAGCAAATGCAACCGCTTCTGGTACAAGTGCCAGTGCAACGGTTAGACCAGATAAAACATCATTTTTAACTGATGCCATCGAATATTTTGGAAATTCAAACATAAATTTTAAGTTACCGAGTTGTCATTAATGAATAAAAAAGTAGCAAGATAATGTCCATTTGACACGATCTTGCTCTTAAAAAGTATTTAAATAAATACTAAAAAAGCCGCAATTTATGCGGCTTTTAATTTAGCTAATAGTTATTTTTTGATAATAGTTATTATTTAGCTAATGTAGTAGGTGATTTGCTTTCTGACGATGCAAATTGACTACCACCAGGTCCAGCTGCCACATCAATTAATGGGCGTTGAACGACACCAACTTTAGCAACAAAGTTAGTTTTTGAAGGCGCTACCTGTTGAGGTGTTGCCATCTTAACGGTGAAGTTAGTTTTCTTCGATGTTGTACCTTCAGCTTGTAACGCTGCAAGTGGTGTTACGTCGATAGCTTTGTAAGCTACTGGCGTTTCAGTAACAACAGGTGTTTCAACAACAGGTGTTTCAACAACAGGTGTTTCAACAACAGGTGTTTCAACAACAGGTGTTTCAGCAACAGGTGTTTCAACAACAGGTGTTTCAACAACAGGTGTTTCAACAACAGGTGTTTCAACAACAGGTGTTTCAACAACAGGTGTTTCAGCAACAGGTGTTTCAACAACAGGTGTTTCAACAACAGGTGTTTCAACAACAGGTGTTTCAGCAACAGGTGTTTCAGCAACAGGTGTTTCAACAACAGGTGTTTCAATTGCAGGAGTAGCACCAGGGCGTGCAGCTGGAGCTGAGTGCATTTGACGTGAAACTGATTTCGTTTCAATTTTTACACGTTCAGTCGATGATTTTGCTGTAGGGGCAATAACAGTTGTCGTTGTTTCAGCTACTGGCGCAGGTTTAGCTGCAGCAGCTGTATGCATAACAGGTTTAGTTGCTTTCGCTGTTACTGTTACAGGCTTAACTACTTCAGCAGTTACAGGCTTAGTTACTTCAGCAGTTACAGGCTTAGTTACTTCAGCAGTTACAGGCTTAGTTACTTCAGCAGTTACAGGCTTAGTTACTTCAGCAGTTACAGGCTTAGTTACTTCAGCAGTTACAGGCTTAGTTACTTCAGCAGTTACAGGCTTGGTTACTTTAGCTGTTACCGGTTTAGTTACTTCAGCAGTTACAGGCTTAGTTACTTCAGCAGTTACAGGCTTGGTTACTTTAGCTGTTACCGGTTTAGTTACTTCAGCAGTTACCGGTTTAGTTACTTCAGCAGTTACAGGCTTGGTTGCTTCAGTCGTCACTGGTTTAGCTACTTTAGTCGTTACTGGCTTAACAACTTCAGCTTTTACTGTAGCTGTTGTTGCTACTTGGGCGTGTTCAACTTTTTGAGCATCATTCGTTCTAGCATTTCTAGGGCTACGACGAGTGCGCTTAGCTGGCTGTGCCTTATCGTCTTGTTTCACTTTGTGTGAATCAGCAGGAGTTTGTTTTAACTCTGTAGCAACCTCTTGTTCGGGATTCGTTACACGTACTTTCTTACGCATGTTACGACGTTGACGACGTTCAGCTAATACAGCTTGATTTTGCGAACGGCCTTCTTCTTTTGCTTCCTTTACGTTTTTCGACTGTACAGGTTGTTTTTCTTGAGTTGATTGATTCGATGTTTTTTGTCTTGCTTCGAACTTGTTATGCTGTTTAGCTTCAACATCTGCTTTTTTATTTGCGTCTTGTTGTTTGTTATCAACATTTTCAGGGTTACGAGGCTTACGATTGCGACGATTACGTGGTTTACGTGTTTCATCACTATTATGACGGCTAGTAGGCGCTTTATCCACAACCGGCTTTTTAGATGTGTCTTTAACTGTTTCTTTAACAACAACTTTGTCATCGCTGGCAAAGAACCCTGTAATTGCTTTACCGAGGCGGCTAAACATAGAGCCTTTATCTGCTGCGGGCTTAACTACCTTAGCTTTAGCTGGTGCTTTCGGTGCCGTGTCAGCGGTCACTTTCTTCACAGCAGGGCTTGGTTTTGCTGTTTTAGCTTCAGTTGCATTAATTTGTTGTACCAACGGCTGAACAGTTTCGTTATTTACTTTAGGCTCATAACGATTAAATTCACGTGGTTTAGCTAAATCAGTACTCGACAATTCTGAGTTGTCGTCATCTGCTTTAACACGAGATACTTCAAAATGAGGTGTTTGTAAGTTCTCATTTGGAATGATAAAGCTTTTAACTTTATAACGCTTTTCTAAACGAAGAATTGAATTACGTTTTTCATTTAGTAAGTAAGCAGCAACAGGTACTGGTACTTGCGCTACAATGTGGTTGGTATTTTCTTTAAGCGATTCTTCTTCGATTAAACGTAGAATGGAAAGTGCTAAAGATTCATTATCACGGATAGTACCTTGGCCATCACAGCGGGGACAAACGTGCGTGCTTGACTCACCTAGAGAAGGGCGGATACGTTGACGAGACATTTCCATTAAACCAAATCGAGAGATACGGCCTAATTGAATGCGTGCACGATCTTGTCGTACTGCATCACGTAAGCAGTTTTCTACTTCACGTTGGTTTTTAACTGGACCCATGTCGATAAAATCGATAACTACAAGGCCACCTAAATCGCGTAAACGTAGTTGACGAGCAACTTCATCTGCAGCTTCTAAGTTAGTATTTAATGCTGTTTCTTCAATATCACCACCACGTGTAGCGCGCGCTGAGTTAATGTCGATAGACGTTAACGCTTCAGTTGGGTCAATTACAATTGAACCACCTGAAGGTAAGCGAACTTCACGTTGGAACGCAGATTCGATTTGAGTTTCAATTTGGTAATGATTGAATAAAGGCACATCACCTTGATACAATTTAATACGGTCGATAAAATCAGGACGTATTAATTTGATGCGGTTTTTTGCTTCTTCAAATGCTTTTGGATGATCGATAAGGATCTCACCGATATCACGACGAAGATAATCACGAATAGCACGCGCAATTACGTTACTTTCTTGATGAATTAAGAAGGTACCTTGGCGGTCTTTAGCACTATCTTGGATTGCTCCCCAATGATTTAAAAGTACTTTAAGATCCCACTCGAGTTCTTCAGCCGATTTACCAACACCAGCAGTACGAACAATAAGTCCCATACCTTCTGGTAATTCTAATGTAGAAAGTGCAGATTTTAGTTCAGTACGCTCATCACCTTCAATTCGACGAGAAATACCGCCAGCGCGAGGGTTGTTTGGCATAAGAACAAGGTAACTACCTGCTAAACTAACGAATGTAGTTAATGCTGCACCTTTATTACCACGTTCTTCTTTTTCAATCTGTACAATAACTTCAGTACCTTCAGCAACAACATCCTTGATACTTGGACGTCCGCGTTGCTTACCTGAACCTGGCTTGAAGTAAGTGCGAGAGATTTCTTTAAGAGGAAGGAAACCGTGACGGTCTGCACCATAATCAACAAAAGCAGCTTCTAAACTAGGTTCTACACGAGTAATTTTACCTTTGTAGATGTTCGCTTTCTTTTGTTCGTGACCTGGGCTTTCAATATCTAAATCGTAAAGGCGTTGTCCATCTACTAGCGCAACGCGCAACTCTTCTTTTTGAGTTGCATTAATTAACATTCTTTTCATTTTTATATGACTTATAATTTAATTTTCATGCTTGGATAAATTAGTTAGACGTACATCAGGCCTTGTGTCTGTAAGATAATCAACCTCTCGGTTGTTTAAATTAAGGCGCTATCAGATGCTCTAATATGTGATCAAGTGTCTTACGATTATTTCTGCACTTATTAGATTCCATCAATAACTAACGTGTATAATTGCAATCGAAAGGTGTCTTATATAGAAGTTGATATTGTGGGAGGTGGTATCCTACTGGATAAATGAAACTCCCTATCAACGTACACCTTATATACAAAAAGTATGCTAAAAACCCGCAGCAAGAATAACGACATCCTGGTTATTCTGTATTTATTGATATAAATAAATGATTATTTACCTCAATAGCAGATATACTAAAGCCATTATCACTCTTGGCTGTATTTTTTTAGCAGTACAGAGGGTATTATCCCACTGCCTGTATTAATATAGCAAGATAACTTTCCATTCAATTTAGAAATATGTTTCAAATTGATACCTAAACGCATTTGAGTTAGACAATAAAATAATTATGACTGATAAAATTTCACCTAAAGTAGAATTTGTAACTATTACTGAAGATTATCAAGGCCAACGCATTGATAACTTTTTACGCACCAAATTAAAAGGTGTGCCAAAAAGTATGATTTATCGCATCATTCGTAAAGGTGAGGTGAGAGTTAACAAAGGAAGAATCAAGCCTGAGTATAAACTACAGCCAAATGATATTGTACGTGTACCGCCAGTACGCGTTTCTGAAACGGAAGCTATTTCACCATCAGCAAATTTAGATTCTGTGCGCGCACTAGAAACACAAATCATCTATGAAGATAACTACTTAATAGTTATTAATAAGCCATCGGGCATGGCTGTACACGGTGGTAGTGGATTAAGCTTTGGTCTTATCGAAGGTTTACGTGCAATCCGTCCTGATAGTAAGTTCCTAGAATTGGTACACCGTCTCGATCGTGATACATCTGGCTGTTTACTTGTTGCTAAAAAACGCAGCACGCTAAAAGCGTTACATGAGCAATTACGCTTAAAAACCATGCGAAAAGATTACCAAGCACTTGTTGCTGGTGCATGGCCGCGCAGTACTCGAGTTGTAAATGCGCCATTATTAAAGAATACAGTAAGCTCTGGTGAGAGAATCGTACGTGTTGACGATGAAGGTAAGCAATCTCAGACTCGTTTCAGCATCATACAACGTTATGAAAATGGCACGCTAGTACAAGCAAGTCCTATTACAGGTCGTACGCATCAGATCCGTGTTCATGCATTACACGCTGGTCATCCAATTGCCTGTGATGATAAATATGGCGATACAGGGTTTACGAAGCACATGAACGGTTTAGGTTTGAAGCGCTTGTTCTTACATGCTGCACGCCTACAGTTCTTCAACCCGGGTACAGAAGAAACACAAGAAGTTGAAGCGCCGTTAGACATGGCGCTTGTTAGAGCGTTAGAAAAAATGAAAAAGTGCTAAATATAAACATCATTAATATGTGTTAATAGATTCGCTAAACCAAAAGAGCCAGTATCATCGATACTGGCTCTTTTGTATTCGACGTATCAATTTTAATTCGACTTAATTTGATAATACGTCGTAACCTTGTTTTTGTAGTAGTTTTACTAAACTAATCAGTGGTAATCCTATTAAGGTATTTGGGTCCTTACCTTCTAATTTCGAAAATAATGCAATACCAAGTCCTTCACACATAAAACTGCCTGCGCAATTATACGGCTTTTCAGTTTCAAGATAGTAACGGATCTGGCTGCTTGTGAGCGCTCTAAAATGGACAATGAACTCTTCAACTATCGTATCTGTATGATCTGTGCATTGATTTACAACAGAAAGACCTGTGTAAAAAGTTATATTTTGTGCAGAAACGGCAGATAATTGTGCAAAAGCTGTTTCAAAATCACCTGGTTTACCTATTATTTTGTTATTAATGACACAAACCTGATCCGATCCGATACATATTGAGTTACTATACTCCCGACTGGCAGATTGAGCTTTTTCTAGTGCTAGGCGTGATACAAGCATTTGAGCTGTTTCGTTTGGCTTGACGGTTTCATCAACTTTAGGGTTGAAGGTATCGAAAGGGCAGTTTAGTTTTTCTAATATCTGTTTACGAAACGGTGATGTTGAGGCAAGGATTAGTTTAGGTTTCATGGTTTATCTATCATCAATTATTTAATTATTTGATGATTTTAACGCCAAAATATCTATTTTTGTAGGTAAATGTGATTTTTTTTCATTTTCCTTTTGACTCTAACATGATGAATCTATATTATCCGCAACCTATGAAAAAGGTAAAACTACCAGTAACTGTTGATCCTTATCGTACCGCTCAACAAAGATTGGACTTTAACACTAGTGTTGAAGCTCGTCTGTTGAAACGTATTACGGATGCAACGGCAGGTGAACCAAGTGATGCTGAGGTATCAATTTCGTTCAGTAAAGACAATCAAGGTCTTATAGTGATACAGGGTAGCGTATCTCTAACCGTTAACCTTGAATGTCAGCGCTGTGGCGGGATATTTACGCAAGCTTGTGAAACCGAATTTAGATATAGTCCTGTGAAAAATGATTCACAGGTCGACGATCTGCCAGATGCTTATGAGCCCATTGAATTGGACGCAAATGGCGAAATCAATCCGATTTCATTCATTGAAGATGAAGTGATTATCAATTTACCGCTTGTTGCTTTGCACCAAGAGGAAGATTGTTCAGTGAATCCAAATGATATGAGTTTCGGAGAAATCGAGCCTGCTGATGAGCAGCCCAACCCATTTGCAGCTTTATCTGAATTAAAGCGCAAGTAATCAGGAGTATAGGCCAATGGCTGTACAAAAAAGTAAAGTAACTCGCTCTCGCCGCGGTCAACGTCGTTCACATGACGCTCTAACTGCAGCAGCTACAACTGTTGACGTGACTTCAGGTGAAACTCACCTACGTCACAACGTAACAGCTGATGGTTACTACAAAGGCGTTAAAGTAATTAACAAATAAGTTATTTACTTTGCCTAATCTAACCATTGCGTTAGATGCCATGGGGGGCGATTTCGGTCCCCATGTCACTATCCCCGCCGCAATAAACATACTGAAAAAGTATAAGTACCTTTCTATATACCTTGTCGGTAACGAAGCTGAAATAAATTCTTTATTACAGAATACTTCTACGTCTATAAAGTCTCGCTTTACAATAATTCCTAGTCTCGATGATATACCCATGGATCTTGCTCCAGCATTAGCGCTGCGTAATTTTAAGCAATCCTCTATGCGTATGGCATTGAACCTTGTCCGTGAAGGCAAAGCGCAAGCGTGCGTGAGTGCAGGTAATACCGGCGCCCTGATGGTGCTTTCACGGCACTTGCTTAAAGTACTTCCTTTTGTTGATCGACCTGCACTTGTTTCAACATTGCCTTCTATGACTACACAGCCTGTTTATATGCTTGATTTAGGTGTGAATGTCAGTTGTGATGCGGATGCATTGCTGCAATTTGCATTAATGGGGTCTGCGCTCGCAGAGCACGTTGGTAATATACCAATTCCTCGGGTCGCGTTACTCAATGTCGGCCAAGAAGACATTAAAGGTAATGACCTTGTTAAACACGCCGCTCAGTTATTGTCTAAAAACCCTAATTTAAACTATATTGGTTTTATTGAAGGTAACGATATCTTCTCTGGTAAGGCGGACGTCATCGTATGTGATGGATTTACTGGAAATGTCGCACTTAAAACAAGTGAAGGTGTTGTTGACCTGGTTATTTCCCAGCTAACATCTGTATCAAATAACAACATATTTACTAAATTATTATCATTATTGGTCAAACCACTAATAATGAGCAGCCTAAAGCGTTTGAAACCCGACCAGTATAACGGAGCAACTTTGTTAGGATTGCCGGGTATTGTAATTAAGAGTCATGGTAATGCTAAACAGGTTGCCTTTGAATTTGCAATTGAACAGGCTGTAAAAGAAGTTGAAAGCGGTTTAGTAAATAAGATATCCGCTAGTCTTGATATTATTGATTAAGACTCAATTTTTATCATTTTATTTGCCTCTTCTCTTGAAAAATCCAATCGATATCCTCATATTACTTTTTAGTTAGATAAGTTCATTTTCGAATTGATACATGAATCTTTGTTAATTTTTTATAGGTAATTTATGTCAAAGTATGCAGTAGTATTCCCAGGTCAAGGTTCACAAACAATAGGTATGCTTGCAGATCTTGCTGCAGAGCATTCAGTTGTAGAACAAACATTTGCCCAAGCAAGTGAAATGCTTGGTTATGATCTATGGGATTTAGTGCAACATGGAACAGTTGAAGAATTAAGCCAAACTCATATTACGCAACCTGCATTATTGGCTACCTCTGTTGCATTGTGGCGCATCGCCGCCGCGAAAGAAGATTTTAAACCTGCATTAGTTGCCGGTCACAGTCTAGGTGAATACTCAGCACTTGTATGTGCAGGTGTGATTAAATTCGAAGATGCAATTGCACTTGTTGAATTACGTGGACAACTCATGCAACAAGCAGTACCACAAGGTATTGGTGCAATGGCTGCTGTTATTGGTCTTGATAACGATGCAATTATTGCCGCTTGTGCAACAGCGGCTGAAGATGAGGTCGTATCAGCGGTGAACTTTAATTCACCTGGGCAGGTTGTTATTGCAGGTAATAAAGCGGCAGTAGTACGCGCATCTGAATTATGTGTAGAGGCGGGTGCTCGACGTGTAATGCCTTTACCTGTAAGTGTGCCTTCTCATTGTTCACTAATGAAACCAGCTGCTGATGAATTGAAATTGGCGCTAGAAAAAGTGACATTTAATACACCTGTCATTAAGTTGATCAATAATGTTGATGTCGCAGCACCAGTAGATGCAGAAAGTATTAAAGATGCACTTGTTCGTCAACTATACATGCCAGTACGCTGGACTGAAGTGATTGAAGCAATGGCACAGCAAGAAATAACGGCACTATATGAATTTGGCCCTGGTAAAGTATTAACCGGTCTTGTAAAACGTATCGATAAAACGATCAAAGGTAGTGCAGTGAATAATCAAGCAACGATTGCTGATTTTGTATAATATTAGGAATAAATAAATGAGTTTTTCAAGTAAAACTGTACTTGTTACAGGTGCAAGCCGTGGTATTGGCCGTGCAATCGCGGAACATTTTGCTAAATTAGGTGCCACAGTTATTGGTACTGCAACATCTGCACAAGGTGCTGAGCGTATTGGCGCATATTTAGGTGATGCTGGCTTTGGCTTAGAGCTGAACGTGACAAGCCAAGATTCAGTTGATGCACTTTATGCAGAGATCAAAACGCAAGTTGGTCACATTGATATTCTAGTGAATAACGCTGGTATTACAGCTGATAACATCTTCTTGCGCATGAAAGAAGATGAATGGTGTAATGTTATCGATACGAACTTGACCTCATTATACCGTTTATGTAAGCCTTGCTTACGTGGCATGATGAAGCAACGCCATGGTCGTATTATTAATATTGGCTCTGTTGTTGGTACAACTGGTAATGGTGGTCAAGCGAACTATGCTGCTGCTAAATCAGGTTTGCTAGGTTTTACTAAGTCGCTTGCAAGCGAAGTTGCATCTCGCGGTATCACTGTTAATGCCGTTGCACCTGGTTTTATCGAAACTGATATGACAGCAGAATTAACAGAAGAACAAAAACAAACAATTTTAGCTCAAGTACCAACCAGTCGTCTTGGTAGTACTACTGAGATAGCTGAAACAGTTGGATTTTTAGCATCTGATGGTGCAAGCTATATTACGGGTGAAACCATCCATGTAAATGGCGGCATGTACATGGCTTAGCCATTTATATTTGATTTTGTTTGTAAATTTGCGATCTTTTTCACCAATCGTGGTTTGACCACCGAGTAAAGGCTTGCAAGTTTATGAGTAATCAATAAACTACTAATCAAAGCATTATATATTTTTCAAAGGAAAGTAAAAATGAGTAACTTCGAAGAACGCGTAAAAAAAATCATTATCGAACAACTTGGTGTTAAAGAAGAAGAAGTTAAAAACGAAGCTTCTTTTGTTGATGACCTAGGTGCAGATTCTCTAGATACAGTTGAACTTGTTATGGCTCTAGAAGAAGAATTCGATACTGATATCCCTGATGATGAAGCAGAGAAAATCACTACTGTTCAAGCTGCGATCGACTACGTTGTTTCTAGTGCTGAATAATTCAGCTGATTAGTTCTCTCTGAGAAAGAATCAATTAAAGTGATTATCATAATCATTTTATAAATGTTAAAGCGGTCGCAAGACCGCTTTTTTTTTGCCTATTTTGGAGAACAAGTGTGGCTAATAATAGAAGAGTTGTAATTACAGGATTAGGAATTGTTTCACCGGTTGGCAACACAGTTGCAACTGCATGGGAAGCGATTAAATCTGGTATCAGCGGCATTGAAAATATTGAGCACTTTGATACCACTAATTTTTCAACAAAGTTTGCTGGCTTAGTTAATGACTTTGACGCAGAATCTGTCGGAATTAATCGTAAAGACTGCCGTAAAATGGATTTATTCATTCAGTATGGTATTGCAGCTGCAGAGCAAGCTTTAACAGACTCTGGCTTAGAGATTACTGAACAGAATGCAACACGTATTGGTACCGCTATCGGCTCTGGTATCGGTGGTTTAGGTCTTATTGAACAAAACGTACATAGTTTTGTTAAAGGCGGGGCACGTAAAGTAAGCCCATTTTTTGTCCCTGCTACAATCGTGAATATGGTTGCAGGGCATGTTTCAATTCGTAATAATCTTAAAGGCCCAAATATTGCCATTGCGACAGCATGTACGTCTGGTACGCACTGTATTGGCCAATCTGCACGTATGATCGCATATGGTGATGCAGATGTAATGGTTGCCGGTGGTGCCGAGAAAGCATCGACTGAAATGGGCTTGGCTGGTTTTGGTTCTGCTAAGGCACTTTCAACCCGTAATGACGACCCGCAGAAAGCAAGTCGACCTTGGGACAAAGACCGCGATGGCTTTGTACTAGGTGATGGCGCCGGTGTATTAGTGATGGAAGAGTATGAACACGCCGTTGCTCGTGGTGCTACTATTTATGCTGAATTAGCTGGTTTTGGTATGAGTGGCGATGCATTTCACATGACATCACCACCTGAAGACGGTGCAGGCGCTGCATTATCAATGAATAATGCGATTGCTGACGCAGGTATTACCGCAGATAAAGTGGGTTATGTGAACGCTCATGGTACATCAACACCTGCTGGTGATAAAGCTGAAACAGCCGCTGTAAAATCAGTGTTTGGTGAACATGCCTATACACTTGCAGTTAGCTCTACAAAATCAATGACCGGTCATCTATTAGGTGCTGCTGGTGCAATTGAAGCTATCTTCACTATTTTGGCATTGAAAGATCAAATATTACCGCCAACAATTAACTTGGAAAATCCAAGCGAAGGTTGTGATCTTGATTATGTAACTGACGGTGCTCGCCCCGTGAATATGGAATACGCATTATCCAATTCATTTGGTTTCGGCGGTACTAACGGTTCTCTGCTATTTAAAAAAGCAGACTAAAATATCAAAGTGATAAGCGAAGGACTTTATTTTTATTTTTCGATGACAAACGTGAAATATAAATGTTTTTTGCTATTTGATATCGACATGTAAGGTGATTTAACACACCTTACATGTATCAAACAATTTTTCATTGGTGTAAAATGTGTGTTGAATTTAATTTACGCATCGAGCTATGAAAAAAATAATTACTGCTGTTTCCTTATTGTTTACCATTCTACTTATTACATGCGTACTCTTTTATTCGCGCTATCAATCCTTTGTTTCTGTTGATCGTGTTCAATCTGATCATATTTTAACAGTTGCTTCAGGTGATACTGCACAATCAATAGCTAATAGCATGATTGCAGCACCTGATATGGAATCTAAAGTATTCTTACGTTTATTTTTCAAACAATATCCAAATATCACCAATATTAAACTGGGTTCTTATAAAGTTACAGCAGGTTGGGACTTTAAAACATTATTTGAACACCTCGTTTTAGGTGAGGAATTCCAGCATAAAATCACCTTTATTGAAGGTTCTACATTTAAAGAGTGGCGCCAACAGTTATCCCAAGCGACGGGTATTATTGATGACACCGCTGGTTTATCTGAACCAGAGATCGCAACGCTGTTAAATATAGATAATCCGAAACTTGAAGGGCTGCTGCTCCCTGAAACTTATTTCTATCCTGAAGGTACTTTGGTTTCAGCTTTGTATCTAAAGTCACACCAAAAGCTACAAGCTTATTTAGACGCAGCATGGCTATCAAGAGACAAAAAATTACCACTTAAAAATGCCTATGAAGCTTTGATCCTTGCGTCTATCATAGAAAAGGAAACGGGTTTAGAGAGTGAAAGAACAACAGTTAGCTCTGTGTTTATTAATCGTTTGAATAAGCGTATGCGTCTGCAAACAGATCCAACGGTTATTTATGGTATGGGGGATGATTATAAAGGCAATATTCGCCGTAAACATTTACGCCAAAAGACGGCTTACAACACCTACGTGATTAAGCGCCTCCCACCAACACCTATAGCAATGGTAGGCAAAACATCGATTGATGCGGCATTACACCCAGCAAAAACAAATTATTTGTACTTTGTCGCTAGCGGAGATGGCGGGCATTATTTTTCCAAGAATTTAAAAGAACATAATCGTGCTGTTCGTAAATACATTTTAAAGAAATAAATTGAAGAGAGTTATTGTGCAAGCAAAATTTTTAGTAATCGAAGGCCTTGAAGGCGCAGGTAAAAGTACCGCAGTTAGCACTGTTATTAATTGGCTTGCAGAGCAGGGGATCACCGATGTGATCACGACTCGTGAACCTGGTGGCACAAAATTAGCCGAGAAAATGCGTGCGATAGTTAAAGACGTAGATACCGAAGAACCTTTGACTGAATCGGCGGAGCTTATGTTGATGTACGCAGCACGAGCTCAATTAGTTGAGAATGTAATTAAGCCTGCGTTAGCTAAAGGCCAATGGGTAGTCGGCGATCGTCACGATCTGTCTTCTATTGCTTATCAAGGCGGTGGGCGCGGTTTTGACATCAGTGTGTTAAATACGTTACGCCAAGTCGCTATTGGTGATTTTAAGCCTGATGTGACGCTATTATTAGATATCGATCCTGCTGTTGGTTTACAACGTGCAAAAGTACGCGGTGAGTTAGACCGTATTGAATTAGAGCAATTGTCTTTCTTCCAACGTATTGGTGCTAAATATAATGAACTGGCAGCAGCAGACGACACTATTTTTAGCGTTGATGCTGGTCAGGCTATAGATAATGTTCAATTGCAGATACGTGATGTACTTACCGTGAATCTTGTCTGTCATAACAAAAATGTTGATTAATTAGATGTTATATCCTTGGTTATTACCACATTGGGAAAAACAGCAAGCGCAAATGACAGCGGGTCGTTTGCACCATGCTTTGTTTGTGACGAGTCCGAACGGTATGGGTAAGCTGTCTTACGCACAGATGCTTTCCCAAACATTACTCTGTAAAGAGCCGATTGGTTGGGAACCTTGCCATCACTGTCATCCTTGCCAGTTGTTCGAGACCAGCGTGCATCCTGACTATTATTTGGTTGCCACAGAACCAGGGAAAGTGATTGGTGTTGATCAAATACGAAACATAAGTCAGAAATTAAATGAACATTCACAGCTTGGTGGAAATAAAGTGGTGATCATTGAGCATGCAGAAAGCTTCAACCTTGCGTCAGCGAATGCCTTGCTTAAAACGTTAGAAGAGCCAAGTGATGGCAGCTATATCATTTTGCTTGCTGAGAATAAATCTCAGGTGCTACCTACTATTTATAGTCGTTGTCAGAAGTTACACCTTCCAGCCCCTGCAGAGCAGGATACATTAACTTGGTTACAACAGCAGTTTCCGATTGAAAGCCCCACGTTGACCTCGATCCGTATTAATCATGGGGCACCTTTACACACGCTAAGTTATTTAAACAACGGTGATGATGATTTACGCAAAGAGATATTTTCTAATATTAGCTTGTTGACGCAACAGCCAGCCGCTATTACACGTTTATGTGAAATTATTTCAGACCGGACATTAGAAAAATTATCTTGGTTACAATTCATCTTACTGGATTTACAGAAAGTGGCTAGAGGAGTGAGTATTGATTATATTGTTAATACTGACCAGTTAGAATGGTTAACTCATTTTTCAACATTGCTATCACAAGATAAAATTACTCAACTACAATCAGAATTAACAGAACTTCGTCAGTTGTTATTACAAAATAATAATTTAACCGCAGAAACTTTAGTACTGTCCTTTTTGATTAAACTTAAAAGATTTATAAATTAATATGCTAGTAGATTCTCATTGCCATTTAGATGGTCTAAATTACGATACCATTCATACTGATCTTGCAGATGTTGTGAACAAAGCAACAGAGCGCGGAGTTTCACATTTATTAAGTGTGTCAGTTACCTTACCGCGTTTTAAAACTATGATCGAATTGATTGCTGATTTTGATAATATCCATGCCTCATGTGGGGTTCACCCCCTGAACCTTGAAGATGAATACGAAAAGTTGGAATTATTAGCGCTAGCAAGTAATGACAAGGTTGTGGCGATTGGTGAAACAGGTTTAGATTATTTCTATTCACCTGAAAACAAAGATATCCAGCAAGCGTCATTCCGTAATCATATTCAAGTGGCGATTGAGCTGAAAAAGCCTTTAATTATCCATACGCGTGGTGCTGTTGATGACACTATCCGGATCTTAAGAGAAGAGGGGGCAGAGAAAATTGGTGGCGTTATCCATTGTTTCACTGAGTCTGACGCAATGGCCGCAGCGGTATTGGAAATGGGTTTCTATATCTCAATATCAGGTATTGTGACGTTTAAATCAGCAAAAGATTTACAGGCTGTTGTTAAAACAATCCCTGCGGACCGATTACTGGTTGAAACCGATTCTCCATACCTCGCTCCTGTGCCATACCGTGGTAAAGAGAATCAACCTGCATATGTACGCGCTGTTGCCGAGTTTGTTGCTGATCTACGTGGTGTAAGCTTTGCTGAACTAGCAGAAACAACAACAGAGAACTACTTTAAGCTGTTTAACGCTAAGAAGTAATTTCGACTTGATATTGAAATCACGCTCAAATCTTGAAGAAGATGTTGAGTGTGGTATTATCTGCGCAAATTATCAGTACCAACTACTAGTACTATGTTGATCAGCTAGTAGTTCAATGTTGATGAATTACCAGTAAGGCCTTGATATTCGTCTGACGAGTTATCGAATTAATCATTATTTGGAGGCATTTTGGCCCATTTAGTTACCTATACGTATAAAAAACAAGATAAGAAAATTCCATTTTCATACAGACAGTTTCACCATATCTATGAAGCGGCAGCTGCAGAAGAAGGCATCGACCTAACACAATATTTGATAATGGAAAAACAAGTTGAAGATGTATCGAAAGGTACGAAAGCCGTAAGAGAGTTCCGTAAAAATCATTTTACTAAACTAGGCTTTACTAACGTATGGTTTATTAAAGACGGTATTGAAGAATAACGAATAAATGATAATTTTGTGGTCAACGGATTTGGCCACAGACATCCTATCTACATCTACATCTACATCTACATCTACATCTACATCTAGCGCTTCACCTCTCTTGATTTTTTAACCTACATAGTTTGCATCAGTTTTATTTGATGTTAGTGGCTTTACAGTGTTTAAAGAACAGCCCGCTAAGATATATCGCGAATGTCTTTGCTGCTTAAACTCGAAAAATAAAGACAATAAAAAAGGCCACATCACTGATTTAGTGTTGTGGCCTTCGCATTTCTTATTGTTATTTTGTGCGTGACGCTTTACGTTTGTTCCATGCGTTGATTATCTTCCAACGCCATAGCCAGCGGATACTAAAATAACCAAGAATAGAAAAGAATGTACCCGAGACAAAGCAGCCCAACAAAAATGCAGGACCATACAATGATATTGCCTGTATCAACCATTCCATCGTTAATTCAAAAGAGAATGGATGTACGGGTACTTGTAATATCCATGCGCCTAGGATATAAGTGCCATAAAACATGGGCGGCATTGTCACAGGGTTGGACAGCCACACAAGAGCGACAGAGAGCGGTAAGTTAACCCGAAATAAAATCGCAAAACCAGCAGCTAACAACATCTGGAAAGGAACGGGTACAAAGGCCATAAATAGACCGACAGCAAAAGCACCCGCAGCAGAGCGACGATTTAAGTGCCAAAGGTTTGCATTGTGCAGTAAATCACCAAATATTTTAAGGTGCTTATGCTCTTTGATTGACTCTGGGTCTGGGAGGTATTTCTTAATTAAATTCTTAGGCATAATTCTAATCAAATGTCAGGGGTAATGAATGACCTTTAAGGCCATACTACTTTCCATTACCATATTAATAAGTATGTTCTTTATTGATATCGAACGTATTGAATATATAACGATAATGACAGTCGCTGCCTTTATCATTTTTTACTTGAAGATAACACCTATATTAGTATTGCTGTTTATTACTTTGTCTTGGTCTGTAATATATAAAAATAATGTAATAAATGAAGCAAATATGTTACTTATGAATACAAAGTGGCAATACAAAGAATCATCAAAAATAGTAGTTGAAGACAATATCATAACAGCCGAACTAATAACATTAGTAAATAATAAAAATCGACTTTCGTTTGATGTAAACGTCATTAGCATAAATGGGCAGGAGGCACCTTATTATCAACCTAGGCTTAGATTAAAGTGGCTAAACCCAGAATACCACTTCGAAGGAGAGCTTGGTATTGGCCAAATATGGCGATTTAAGATTCATCTTGTTGATACTAAAGCCTCTGGATTATTAGCGCATCATATACGCTATACAGGTTTTGTTGATAAAGGCGAAATCATCAACTCTAAGTTTAGTTTACGTGGAGAGTTGTACCAAGTATTTAAATCGCTCTTACCTGCTAACAGTAACCCCATGCTATACGCTTTAAGTTTTGGTGATCGGAGTTATATTAGTGATGCGTTATGGACGCAGTTTAAATTATTAGGTATTGGACATCTGGTTGCTATATCTGGTTTGCATATAGGGCTTATATTTGGATTTTGTTATACCTGTATACGCCAATTATTCAAGGTGTTTAATCTGCCTCATCAACTTTGTGTCACTTTAGTATTGAGTCTGTTTGCTGCCTTCTTTTATGCATGGATCGCAGGATTTTCGTTACCAGCACTAAGAGCTATTATTTTATTGAGCATCCACAGCCTTTACCGTCTTCAATATTATAAAGTAACGCTATTACAGTTGTTCTCTATCATGTTATTTGTCACTTTAGTTGTTGATCCGTTGACTGTATTCTCGGTGAGTTTTTGGTTATCCTTTTCGGCTATGGCTGCTGTATTTATACTTGTTTGGTTAAATAAACAGCAGCAAACCGTTGATGAAGTCAGTGCATTTGATAACCAGGGCAACGTTATTAAATGTTGCTATCGTATTCACTGGTGTCGAATTAAGTTGTTGGTAAAGACAGTGGTAAGTAAGCTAACGTATCTTTGTCACAGCCAAGTATTATTGACATTATTTATGTTGCCGATGCAACTGTCGGTGTTCTCTGGTTTTAGCTTAATTTCTATCATAATCAACTTGATTTTCATTCCTGTTTTTAGTGTATTTGTATTACCGGTGCTGTTGGTCGCGGTACTCTTAGCCGTAATAGCGCCGCAGATTAGCGGCATATTACTGCTTGTTGTGAATGATGTATTAAATCGAACTCAAGCTATTTGGGGAAGGATAACGATAAATGATGGTATTTGGATTGAGCAAGATCAGCTAATCAGTGATGTATTCCCTCAAGGAACAGTGCTTATCTTTATTCTATTTATAATGGGTTTTATCTTTAAACCAATGCGCGTTACATTTAACTCATTGTGTCTGTTATTATTGCCCTTGTTGTTTATCGCGATTTGAATTCATTTAGGATGATTTATGAATAATGTTGTTAAAGCAGCTCTGTTGGCTGCGTTCTTGTTTCCTGGTGCTGCGCATTGGTGGTTAAAGAAATATTTAGTGGGTGCTATATTTGCTATTTTGGCGGTTGTTCCGCTCTATGTGATAATGGATACTACAATGACACAAACACAACTCATCATCGATAAGGTACTTCAATCTGGCGGGCAGATTGATTTGCTTAGCATACATGCATTGGTGACACAGCAAATGGCAAGTCTTGATACGCAAGACGTTTACCATGCAACTGTGATGCTACTTTGTGTCTGGTTGGTTAATGTATTAGACGCAATGAGACTCGCAAGAAAGCGTGAGCACTAAGCGTAAATCTCTGATAGTGCTTGGTCTAACGTATCATATTTAAATGTAAAACCGGCATCGACTAGGCGTGTGGGTATGACTCGTTGTCCGTAAATAATGAGTTCAGCACGCTCGCCGAGTAATAAACGTAATACTAATACAGGTGTTGTTAAGCGTGCCTTCTTATTAAAGCAAGCGGCTAATTGAGTTGAAAATTCACGATTAGTAACAGCATTTGGTGCTGTAAGATTAAATGCACCAGAAAGCGATTTACTGTGTAATAAAAAATTGATGGCTGAGACCATATCTGCGATATGTATCCAGGACATGTATTGTTTGCCTTGCCCGATAGGGCCACCAAGTCCAAACTTAAACGGTAAGGCCATTTTTTGTAACGCGCCTTTATCTTTCGCTAATACAATGCCTGTTCTTATTATTGCTGTGCGGGTTAAAGGATTAGCCGCTCGGGCGAGCTCTTCCCAATGTGCGCACAAGTGACTGGAATATTCAGGGTGGTAGTTAGCGTGTTTCTCATCAATAACTTGGTCATCTTGACGACCATAGACACCAATGGCAGAGCCACTAATAAAGACTTCTGGCGTAATTGTCTTAGTTGATATCAAATCAACCAGTTGCTGGGTTATCTCCCAACGACTCGATTCCAGAACATGCTTGTGTTTGTCACTCCACATTTTATCCATAATAGGCGAGCCAGCTAGATTGATGACAGCGTCGACATGGATGTCCTTGGGTAATTCGTGGAGTTGTGTGATGAATTTTATGTTGTTACTCGGTATGTGTGCAAACGTACGCTTCGCTGTACTGACATTACGAGTTAACACTGTAAAGTTATAGTCTGTTTGGAAGCTATTTATAAATGCTTGGCCGATGAAGCCAGTGCCTCCCGTAATTAGTATATGCATATAGGTTACTCAGTAAGTTATGTTCCTTATAGTGTAGGTCATTTGAGTTTTTTATATAATAACATATAGTATATTTTCAATAAAAAAAGCAAGTTAGCCTATATGACTAACTTGCTTTAACTAACCCTGTTAATGACTAACAACCACGTATATCATCATTATTAACTTGCTGTACAGAATACTAGTACCCGTTTTTTAGCCTCTTTGACAAGTTTGCATTGCGGTAAACTCTTGATTAGAAATGTAGTCTCGTTTGATTTACGTGTAACGAAATAGGTGTCTTTGGTAATCTCTTTCACTGCAACTTCGAGCTTTATCTTACGCTCAACAGCGACCCCTCGAGAATAAAATTGAGCCGAAAATGGACGTTTGTTGATATAGATAAGTTCGCTATTTTGAGCTTGCGCCGACCACGTTTGCATTAAGCCTTTTTCAGACTGTTTACTTGTTACTTCTGTGCGTAATAAGATCGCGATAATTAAAATCAATGCTGGTGCGATAAAACCTGTTTTATATACCTTGCTTGATAATGGGTTATTACGTTGGTATGTCACCATTAATAAAGCAAATGCAGGTAAAGAGGGCATTACATAACTCGAAAGAATGTTACCGCTGAATGTAAATAATAATAAGGGAGCTAATAACCAAGCCCATAAAAAACTCGTGTAACTTAGCTCGGTAGTATCGTCATCTTGCTGTGTTTTTGTTTCACGCTTGGTTTTGATTGTAACCTGTAAGCTTTTAACCCATTGGTAAATAAATATAGGTGTCCAAGGTAGGGCTGAAGCAATTGCAAATACCCAAATAGTACCCTTAATTTCTTTGTGTGCAGTACCGTATAGATCGCCTTGCCAACCACTTACCAAGAAACGCTTGATATGTTCACCAATGATAAAATAGTTAAGAAAACCGGGTGACGAATATTCTGCAATAACGTACCAAGGTAAGCTTGTTGCAAGGAATAGTGGGATACCAGTTTTCCATGGTAAACTGCGGAACATGCTCATCCACGTTTTGTTAAACAGGGCCCAAATAAATAAGCTCATACCAATCAAGACTACTGCTAACGGCCCCTTGGCTAACATGCCTATTGTCAGACCAATAAAAAACAGATGGCCCCAAAAGGTTGATTTATTTTTATAATTAAGCCAAAAAGCCGCCATACTCAGGGTAATACCTAGCGTTAGGGCTGTGTCGGTCATCACTGCACCTGCGACGACAATAAAAGTCGCAGTTGTGGCTAAGATACCTGCCGCTAACCATGCTTCTTGTTTTCGTTCTGAACTGATTCTTGAAGGCATTATTTTATAAGCCAGTAAACCTACGATTGACAAGATCAAACCACCTGCTAGTAAGTGTGGAAGCCGTACCGCAAATTCGTTTAAGCCAAATACCGAAATACCTGCCGCGCTCATCCAAGTAAATAGTGGTGGCTTACCCCAAAAGGGTACGTTGTAATCGAACATTGGTGTGATCCAATTCCCCGTTTCAGCCATGATCCTCGCCATTTCACCATACCGAGCTTCGGTCGTGTCCATAAGCGGGAAGAACCCAAGGGTAAATAACCTGATCGCGATTGCGGTAACGACGAGCGTGATTGCTATTTTCGTTAAAGATAGCTGGTTTACTGCTTTAGACATGTGACGACTAACCTTGTTTATAATTTGGGTTATGTGTTTGATAGGTACTTTGATGAATGCTTTGATTATCATGTGATTCGAAGCGTACGCTTGGTTCTGTACAGCTTTCATTCATGACTATAAAGTTAGGGCGTTGTTTTGATTCAATAAACAAACGGCCGACATATTCCCCCATTAAGCCAATAGATAAAAGTTGTATACCGCCAAGTAAGAGCATGACGGTCATTAATGATGGATATCCAGCAACAGGATCACCCCAGAACAGCGTTTTACTAACCAGGAATATAGCCATCATTAACGATACTACAGAGGTCACTACACCCGCGGCTGTTGCGATGCGCAATGGTCGAATGCTAAAGGACGTGATCCCCTCAAAGGCAAGGTGGATCAGTTTTGTATAATTCCATTTAGTGGTACCTGCTTGACGGGCATCGCGATCAAATTGTAGTGTACAAGTATTAAACCCAGGCCATGAAAGTAAGCCTTTCATAAAGCGATTTCGTTCTGGTAATGCGTTAATAACGTCAATGACTTTACGATCTAACAATCTAAAGTCACCGACATTACGTGGCATGTCAATATCAGCTAAACGATTGATTAATTTATAAAATAGATGAGCTGTTGAACGTTTCAACCAATTTTCACCATGACGTTGTTTGCGTTGCATGTTGACGACATCATAACCATTTTCCCATTTATGGATCATTTGTGGGATTAGCTCGGGCGGATCTTGTAGATCCGCATCAAGTAAAACGACTGCACGGCCTGTTGTATTGACTAAACCTGCTGTCATTGCCGCTTCTTTACCGAAATTACGACTCAGCTTAATACAGCGTACAACATGCTTTTGTGCAGTGAAGTTGATGACTTGATCCCATGATCTGTCGTTGCTACCGTCATCCACGTAAATGATTTCACATGGCTCTGATAAAGTATCCAGTACCGCGGTAATGCGTAGGTGACAGTCGGTTAGTACTTCATCTTCATTAAAAAATGGGATGACGATAGATAATAGAGGTGTCTCTTTGGTTTTAAGGACATCTCGATGCTCTGTAATCGATGTAATACTGGCTGGCATATTAAAATTCCGAAGTGGATGCTAATGCGCTGATTTTAGTTAAGGCCATGTGGAATAAATGTTTTCGACAAGTTTTTTACATTTTTACATTAATTCGACATGGGGTTTGGCATAATAAAGGCGTAATCAATTTAGTGGGTTAAGCTATTATGAAAATATTGTTAGTCGAAGATCATCAAGACATCGCGGGGATCATTTTTGATTTTTTTGAAATCAAAGGTTACACCTTAGATTATGCACAAGATGGTGTGCATGGTTATGAACTTGCTAGTAATAATTATTATGATTTAATTATCTTAGACGTACAAATGCCTCGCATGGATGGACTGACTGTTTGCCAAAAATTAAGAGAGCAGGGTGATGATACGCCTATCCTAATGTTAACAGCACGAGATACCCGAGAGGATACATTGGCCGGTTTTGATTGTGGTGCAGATGATTACCTTATTAAACCGTTTGACCTTGATATTCTTGGCGCGCGGATCCAAGCTTTACATCGTCGACGTAGCGGTAAAAATGCAGCTAAAATATTAACGTTTAAAGATTTATCGTTAGATTTAAAAACGCATATCGCTTCTCGTAATGGCTGTAATTTTGACCTAAACCCGACTCAATTTACGATTTTGAAATTGTTAATGATGAGAAACCCTGAAATTGTCACTAAAAATGAAATCATTAATGCTATCTGGGGGGAAGATGAACCAGAAGGCGATATTCTTCGTAGTCATATTTACCAACTACGTAATCAAGTTGATAAGCCGTTTCAGCAGCAATATATTAAAACCTTATCAAAAATCGGTTACCAACTTGTCTCTGTATAACATTAAATTTAGGGTTTAATATGGCAAAGGTTCGTTCGGCTAAACAGCTCACGTTTATTTATTTTTCAATTGTTGCGTTTGTTATTATATTGATCCATGGGACAGTGCTTGACTCAACGTTGGAAAGTATTGAAAAGTTAAGTATTCAGAATCGACTGTTATTACAAAAAGAATCGATTGTAGAAAAATCAAAGTTGAGTGACAAAGCAAGGTCGTTTAAAATTGATGAATTTACGACTGGCTATATTGACCGTGTTACTTTACCTGGGCTAGTGGATGAAAATATATTTTTACCTGTTGATGAAGCTGTAGAAATACAGCAGAAAAACTCTCTAGGTACGGAATTCTTTATAATGAAACTTGCTGTATCAGGCCAGCAAGAATCATTTATTTATGTTGTCCATAATGATCCTGCATTTGAACTGGGTGAAGAAGAGATCATGTGGACACAATCATCGCAGTCATTGACTTCATTGGTACTTTTACTGATTGCACTGCTTGTGGTTATGCGTATTTCTGAGCGTTTAACTGCACCGCTCTCCGTTTTTGCCAAACAAATTGCGTCTCGATCGCCTGATGATACGAGTGATATTGAACTTCCCAGCGGTATTGCGACCAAGGAGTTATTACAGCTTGTGGATAGCTATAACAAGAATCAACAGCAGAAGAACGCGTTAATTGAACGAGAGCGTGCGTTTAATCGCATGGCAAGTCATGAATTACGCACCCCATTAATGGTGATGAAAGGGGCGACTAATTTATTGAGTTATAGCAATGAACCTGAATTTATCAAAAAGCAGCAAATTCGTTTACAAAGTGCAACGAATGAAATGAATGATTTTATTGATGCGTTACTGTCTCTAACCAAGTCCGAACAAGATTTAGCATTATCTCAACGGCTGTTAAATAAAGATGAAATAATGGCTATTGTTGATACCCATAGCGCATTATTGAATGCCAAACCTGTGGTCGTTAATATTGAAATAAAGCAGAAACTTGTACTTTCGATGCCAGAGGTTGCGTTTAAGTTATTATTGGGTAACTTATTAAAAAATGCTTTTCATTGTACCGCTATTGGTGAAGTTAATATCGTCGTTGATGATCAGTCTGTATCAGTTATAGATACGGGGTGTGGCCTTTACAATAAACAGCGAGGTGATGAGGGACATGGCTTAGGTTTACTGATTACCAGAGATATTTGTCGTAAATATAACTGGCAATTTGAATTGAAGAATATTGATGCTGGTGGCTGTTGTGCAACTATTTTTACATAATACCGCGATGCATATGTCACCTATAGTGTGTCGCGGTTATTTACCGAATACCCAACGTTCGGCGAGAAAATAGTTAACCAGCATAGCAAACATAATACCGGGTATGATCGCGATTATCGCGGCATTCCCTGTGAGCGATAAGCCTGTCAGTAGTAACCAATAACAAAGTAGGTTAGGCATTGCGCCAACGCAGGATGAACATAAAAACTTACTCCATTCTTGTCGTAAGCCACTATTACTTTGTTCTTGCTGAGCTTTAAATGTGAAGTTACGGTGCAACAGCCAATTACTGTTTACAGCAAAGAAGAATGCAAGTAATCGAGCAACTAATAGCGGCAAGAATGTAGCGAATAATATCATCAGGAGTAGATCAACGATAAATCCTATACCACCGACAATAGCAAATTTAACATATTTGTTATTCATGTATTCTCTGGACTACGTGTTATATAAATTGTGAATTTAACATTTAGCTTGTAGAAAAAACGTGAACTCTTAAACCTAAAGTCTATAACCTATAACAGAAAGTCTTCATCGATTGGATTAAATACCGTCGCGCTGTTCATTAATGTATTCGCTGTTAGCGCGGGAACCCCATATACTTCAGTTCTGACTTGATGACGCGCTTTGATTGTATCGAGTAAGATCGCAAAGTCACCATCTCCTGAAAGCAGAATGACGGTATCGACTGACTCTGCAACTTGTAATACATCTATCGTTATTCCTACATCCCAATCACCTTTGGCACTACCATCACTGCGCTGGATAAAGGGTTTTAATTTTACATCAAACCCTATATGTTTCAGAGCATCTTGAAATTTTCGTTGTTGATCATCACTTCTGTCAATGGCATAAGCGTAAGCCGTTACAACATCACCTTGTAGTAATAAATGTTGCCACAGTTTCCGATAATTAAACTGACGACCATATGTATGACGTGTGGTGTAATAGATATTCTGTACGTCAACAAACACTGCTATTTTTTGCACAAGATCCTCCGATTTCGATGATTGCTTTAGGCTGTATATTTTAATGAGTTGGTTAAATAAACGAGTTATTTATTAGCGTACTTGGCTAGATATTGGTCAAGCGCATTACCAAATGCTTGTTTATCTTTTGATCCTAACGCCGCCGGGCCACCTGTCATTTCACCGCTTGCGCGCATCGTGTCCATAAAATCTCGTATATTAAGGCGCTGACGAATATTACTTAACGTGTACTTTTCACCGCGAGAAGTGATTACGTGCGCGCCTTTTTCGATAACTTCGGCTGCTAATGGAATATCAGAGGTAATAACCAGATCGTCTTGAGCTACTTTTAATACGATGTGATCATCAGCCACATCAAAGCCTGATGGTACTTGGGTCATTGAAATATATGGAGATGCGGGTACGCGTATCCAGTGGTTTGCGACTAATACCAATGGTACTTTTACGCGAACCGCTGCGCGAAAGAGTATTTCTTTCATTGGGCCAGGGCAAGCATCAGCGTCAACCCATATTGTAATATTATTTTGCATAAAACCTTCAGGTTAAATTCGAGTGTGCCATTTTAGCGTATTAATAGGTGAAATTGTTGTTCCTTGATATTTATTAGCCATACTTAATTTATATTTGTTGGGGGCTTGCTATGTTTAAAATACGCGTTTCTACGATATTATCATCCAAAATATTGTACCGTAATATGTTGAAAATCAGGTTAAAACGAGCATTGATGGTTATTGCTTTCGCTTATAGCCAGCAAGCTTTAGCTTGGTCTGCTGATCATATTTCTATTGTTGGCGTTGATGAAGGGGAAGACATCGCTCAAACTATAAATGATCGTTATGCAGTTGTACATCATCCTAATAAACAACTGGATCATTTATTACCTGTGATTAATGATCGAACAAGCGTGCCAATGTCTAAGCAAGCACGGCAGTTTTCTAGTCGAGTGAGTTATTTAAATTGGCTCGAATCGCAATACCCTTGGAATGAAATTAAGTTATCAGGGTTACTACGTATTGGTGATCGTAGCCCAGAAATTCATGAAATACACTCGAGACTTACGCTACTGGGTGACAGCGAAACATCAATTCAATTATCAGGCATATACAGCAGTGACATTGCTATTGCTGTTCGTCATTTTCAGCGGCGTCATGGTTTGGAGGCTGACGGTGTTATTGGACCTGCAACGTTAAAATGGTTAAACGTTAATCCCCAGCGCAGAGCCAAGTTACTGACTATTAATATGGATGAAAAAATGGACTATATGGCAAATCTTGGTCCTCGTTATCTTTTAGTTAACATACCAGCCTATGAGTTATTGCTTAGTGATAATGGTGAGATAGCACTGCGATCACGTGTTATTGTAGGCAAACCCAAAAAACCGACGCCAATATTATCAAGTGAAATTAAAAGTATGGTGATTAATCCAAGCTGGCGTGTTCCCCGTAGTATTTTAGAAGATGATTTATTACCTAAATTAAAATTGAATGGTGATTTTATCAATCAACGTAATTTCACTGTTTTTAATTATGAAAATAAGCAGGTTGAAAGGACTGCTGATGAGTGGGAAGTGCTCGCTGGTGGGACATTCCCATATCGACTTGAACAAATGCCAGGTACAAATAATGCGCTTGGCCGTTATAAATTCTATTTCCCAAATAATTTTAGTGTTTACCTCCATGATACAACTAATCCTAAGCTATTTAATAATACTAACCGTGCATTGTCTTCTGGTTGTATTCGTATTGAAAAAGTAGATGAACTTGCTGATTGGGTCGCTAACAGCCTTGTTGATAATAAGTCGTTGTGGACACGATTAAAAATTTCTAGAAATACGACAAAATGGTTTCCGTTGAACGATGTATTACCAGTCCATTTGGTATATTGGACAGCCTGGATGGATGACAGTGGTTTAAGTCAATATCGTGATGACATTTATGCTTTACAGCGATAAAGCTTGATTTGAGAGCAATTAGAAACTATATTCCACTTTTCTTGTATGAAAATCAGTCAGTGGTGATGTGTGTCAATAGTAAGTTCAACACGAAGAAAAGTGATATTAGGTCTTGGCGGCTTGGCGGCATATTCAGTTTCGCCAATCAAAGTTCAGGCAAGTCAGACTATTTTGGGTGAAAGAAATTTAGAATTTTACAATATTCACACCCGAGAGCGTGCTCAGGGCTATTATTGGGTAGATGGCATATATCAAGAAGATACACTCAATAATTTTAGCCATTTATTACGTGATCATAGAGAGAACTTAGCCGCACCTATGGATAAGCGCTTATATGAACTGCTTTACCAATTAAACAAAACACTCAATATTTCAGAAGAATTTCATGTTATTTCTGGCTATCGTTCACCTAAAACTAACCAAATGCTTGCGAGCAAGAGTCATGCTGTTGCGACTAAAAGTTATCATATGCGTGGAATGGCCATTGATATTGCAATACCAGATGTGAAGCTATCTCATTTACGCGAAGCGGCTATATCTTTGAAATTAGGCGGGGTGGGCTATTACCCTAAATCAGGGTTTATTCACGTGGACACGGGGCGTGTAAGGATCTGGTAGTAACACGAGATACAGGCTTACTTAAATGTAACGTCGGCTTTTGCATTACTTTTGGTGCCACCGGTACATGCGTCTGAGAATGGCAAGCCGACACCAACTAGCTTATTATTCTCGAGTGTAACCTTATTTAAGATAGGGTTTAAAAATGTAGTAAAGAGACAAATAGCGGTAAATTTATCCTTGTCATTGATAATCAAGTTATCCTTAATGAATGTGTCGCCGTGGCCTGCAGCAATACCTATCGCTCTATAGCCTGAACGATTTGTTATATTACTGAGTATATTATCTACAATTTGGTAACCACCAAGCGGTGCAAAGGATGACTCCGTCGCGATAGTGATTGCAGCATTAAACTTTAGGTCTATATGGTCAATGCTATTTTGGATTATTTTGACATTGTAGGCATTGGCTTTTACATCAATAGCTTCATTGCCAGTGTGATGAATAAGGTTGTTTTTTACGAGCACATTACTGACGGTATATCTTATTTTTAATCGAGTTCTGTCTTTGCTGTAAGAACCATCTCCAATATATATCCCTTCTCCATATTGGGGGGATAGTAAGCCAGTGTTAAATATGACGTTATTTTCAATTAAGTAGTTTTTACCGCCACTATATCGTGGTTTTATAGATATAGCTTGATTACCGGTATTAAACACTCTATTTGATAGTAATGATATATCTGAAGAATCTTGTATGAAAATGGCGTATAAACCACCTGTGATAATTAAACCATCAATAACAACTCCACTTGAATTGCTAATCGTTATCCCTGTACCACTATAATTTCTATTCTTTATTGTTGTACCAAGGTAATGTAAAGGGCGTATTATGAGAGGCTTATTTCCACTATCAAAATCTTCAATCACAATTGCTGATTGCTGACTATCAGCAAGGCACACGACATCACCTTCAGTATATTCTTCTAAAGCAAAATTGAGTTTAGAAAATGTAGGGATTGAATTCGCTCGTTTTTTTTCGCTATTTGTGATTATTTTTGTACAGTCTAAATGTGCTTTGTTCGCGTCATTATTGAGGCTATTAGCGAGAGCTATTATTTGTACATTAGTCATTACAATGAACAATATGATGTTGTTTTTATACTGACTTATCGCTTCATACATCTTACAGCTCCAACGGACAATTCATGTAACTGTGTTAAGAATAGTGCATGAGATAAAGTCTGACATTGAATGTTTTAGCCAAACTAAGGCATTACGTCTAATATCATAGTAATGTTGAAATAATTATTATATTTAACGTTGCCAATATAACCTGCCAAATACATATATCTACTCACGGTCATATGACTTTCTCATTGGATTATTTATGAATGTTTTTATCTGGTTAGAAAAATACGGTTTATTATTTATTATGTTGTTTTGCCTTGGAGTGTATACGCCGGACTTTACTCATAAAATAAGTATGATGGACCATGAATTAGATGTAGTTACTGATAGCCTTGCAGAAAGTAATTCCTTTAAACAAATTTTTTGGGTTCTGCTATCTATGTTTTTTGTTTTTCGGTTTATTATAAATACTGAAATGAACAAATTAAAATCAGTAATCATCAATAAAATGTTTTTATTTTTTGTTATATGCACCATTGCATTTTTAAGTGCAAGTTGGTCGAGTTATCCGATGATTTCCATGAAAAGAGCCATTTTTCAGATGCTATTTTGTACATCGGTATCTCTCGCACTGTGTTTTTCTTATTTTCATCGAAGCATTGAAATTAACCTAAAGTGTACTGCGATTATATGCATAGTGATGATTTTACTATCACTTATTCAGGGGGCAGGGTTTAACGAAGATTTAAATTTAGCTGGTTACACTAAATCTAAGAACACGATGGGCCTTAACTTGGCTGTACTTATTATTATCAGCCATATGTGGGTAAAGTCATTAAATATAGATAGTCGTTTTTTGTATGTAACGCTTGGTGTGCTCTTTGTTTTTCTTATATTAACGCAGAGTAAAACAAGTATCATACTTTGTATTGGTTACTTCTTATTAACGCAGGTGAGTTTATCTAAAATAAAAGTATTTATGACCGTTTTTTCGGTCCTATTTTTTTGTGTTTTTATATTAATACCTGGTATTAGCTATCATTTGAGTCACTATCAACATATAGCCTTGTATGTTGATGCTGATTTTATTACTGGTCGGGGTGTTATATGGGATGCGCTGTATTATGATCTTGGTTTTTTTGACAAAATTACGCTAGGTTATGGGTATGGCAGTTATTTTGGTGTTGGCGTAATTCCCTTTGTATTGGATGATAAATACAGTTTCTTACAATATATATCATCAGCACACAATGGCTATTTGCAGATACTGTTACAATTTGGCCTTATTGGTTCTAGTGTTTTGTTTATCGTCTTTTTTATGTCGATGCTTAATGCGACTAATCTATATATACACGCTGCACTTATTATCCCTATATTTCAGAATGTAACGGAATCAAGCATATTTAGAGATGCAAACATAGCGTGGTTTTTAATGCTGATGATAATCTTATCCTCTAGTTTACACGTATTAATTAAAGACATGAAAAATGACAGTGATATGCTTGAAACTGTAACTTAAAAATTAATGCAACCCTAATGGGCTTATGTATTTATGAATAATATAAAAAAAGACCTGAATAAAGGAATAGTGCATAGCCTCATCGGTAAGTATTCACTTTATATTTTTCAAATGATGTCCTTAGCTATTTTGGCTAGGTTGTTCACGCCAGAAGACTTCGGGACCTTGGCTGCATTACAAGTGTTAATTTTATTCTTTCAACTGTTGGCCACATCGGGCCTTGCTCCCGCGATTATTCATCAAGATACTATTAGTGAAGAACAGCGTAATGGTATATTTAGTGCTACGGTTATTATCGGCCTATTGCTGTCATTTTTATTCATTTACCTTACACCGATATTAGCGACATGGCTTAGTTTAACTAATGTTAGTTTAATCACATATGTATTAGCCCTGAACGTATTCTTTTCTGCGATAGCAATGCTACCGCTAGCCTCATTGCAAAAAGATACCCACTTTATTATCATTGGTAAAGCTGAAATAGGTGCTGAAATAATCGCGTTTGTTATTTGTATTCTGTTGTATTTTGGGGGCTTTGGTGTCGTGGCATTAGCGATGAAACTATTGGTTACGCCGATAGGCCGGTTTGTGTTTTATTACTTATATTCAAATAACACCGTAATAGGGCAAGTAAAATTTGGTCATAAAATTTCAAGTATATTACCGTTATTTGCTATTGCAAAATATCAGCTTGGTTTTAATGTTTTAAATTTCTTCTCTCGCAATCTCGACACCATATTGGTTGCAAAGTACTTTGGCGTTGCGACAGTCGGGTTTTATGAAAAAACATATCAAATTATGCGCTATCCACTTCAGCTGTTTACTTTTGCAATAAACCCTGCCTTACAGCCTGTTCTGACTCGCTATAAGGATAAACCAAGTATTATCATGACTGCATACTATGCATTAGCTTATAAACTTTCTGCTATTGGTGTTGTAACTGCTACGTTCATATTTTGGTATGCGGATGATGTAATTATCATATTATTTGGTTCTCAGTGGTTATCTGTCAGTACGTTATTAAAGATATTGGCATTATCTATACCCGTACAAATGGTCTTGAGTTCAACGGGCGGGCTATATCAAGCAATGGGCGCGACAAAGGAAATGTTTTATTGCGGTATATTTTCATCTACTGTAAATGTGTCAGCTATTTTTATTGGTATTTATAGTGGTGAAATGACAGTGCTTTGTATCAGTCTCATATTTGCTTTTATGATAAATTACTTTCAATGTTTTTATACTTTACACTGTTATGTATTTAAAATTAGAAAAGTGAAATCATTTTTAATTTTGACTGCTATAATTTTAGGCGGTTTTTTTAATGGTCTTTTTTACTCTGTAGTTGAAACAGCGCAAGCACCGAATAGTTTTAGCGTTAGTGTTTATAATGTTGCTTACGTATTAATGCCCATTTTAACTATTATTATATTTATTTTGTTTTCAAAACGATTTTTAATGACGTTTTTTAAACGTGATATATAAGGTTGAATGCTATCTCCAATCAATAATTCATCATAATACGAGTAATACAGTCGCGCTTGAAAGTAAAGCGTGGTCGATTTCAATGTCACCTATTTAAATGCCTAACTACAAGCGTACTTAGGTATAGGTCGCCCCGTCAATCATTAGTACTACTCTTTACGAAGAGATTTTAAAACATGATAGCCACGCACATTAACATAACACTTTAATATTATTATCTAACATCTCAACTTTTAAGAGGTATATGTTGGTCATGTGGCTGCATTTGCAGCCATAAATAAAATCACTGCTATAGTTAATTTAATTGTTGATGAGTAATTTAAAGTATTACTTATTGTATAGATTAGTAAAAATAATTAATGGACTATCAACGACATACTCATTGGATGAAAAATAAGTTTAATGGCTTAGTAGTTCATTTATTATAAAATGTGTCTACTTTAAATTTGTTAAGGAATCGTGTTTTGAAACCTATTAATACATTTAAGGTCAATACTTCTAATTATTCTTTTGTTCATCGTTTTTTAGATTTAAGCTGTATTTCGATATCATTAATATTTGTAATACATAGCTATAATCTTCAAATAACTCAAGATTATATTACCATCGCATTAACATCTGCTGTTGTATTTTTATATATTGCGGAGGCCCTTCATTTATATCAATCTTGGCGAGTTGGTAGTTTCATCTCTGTGATGATGACTGTGACCGCCGTTTTTATCGCTTCTTTTCTTACTCTTTTTGGGATTAGCATATGGTTGAAAACGTCAGTGTCTTTTCCTGACCAAATATTAACACTCTGGTTTTTAATGGCATTTATGTCGAGTTTGGCATGGCGGATGTTGAAACATCAATGGACAGTAATACGCAGCAAGCTCGGTATCAACTTACGTAAAATGGCTATATTAGGCGCGACGTCAACAGGTGCTAATTTGTATCAAGAGATAGATGATTGTGATGAATTAGGTTTTGATTTTATTGGATTTTTCGATGATAGACAAACAGCTCGTTTACCTAAAGATTTAACCGTGATTAGTGATGTATCAAAATGTATAGATGAGGCAAAAAAAGGAAAAATAGATATTTTATTTATCGCACTCCCGATTTCTGCTGAAAAACGGATCGCTGAAATTATTAATTTATTATCAGATACGACAGTGGATGTGTATGTCGTACCGGTGTTTATGCTCTCGGATGTGATGCAGGGGCGTGTGACCCATGTTGGTAAAATTGACGCATTGAGTATTTTTGAATCACCTTATCTCGGTTCTAAAATATGGTTAAAGCGGTTTGAGGACATTGTTGTTAGCCTCACTGCCCTTATTGTTCTTTCCCCTGTGTATATGCTGATAGCGCTGACACTAAAATTAACATCGCCAGGCCCTGTCTTTTTTAAACAAAGCCGTTATGGGTTGCGAGGCGAGAAAATTTCTGTTTACAAATTTAGAAGTATGAATGTCATGGAGTCGGATGGCATCGTAACACAAGCGACAAAAAACGATAAACGAGTAACTCCTCTTGGCGCTTTTCTACGTCGTACTTCTCTTGATGAATTACCTCAATTCTTTAATGTGCTCAAAGGCGATATGTCAGTTGTTGGACCTCGTCCTCATGCCGTATCACACAATGAAGAATACCGTAAACTGATTCAATTTTACATGTTACGGCATCATGTAAAGCCAGGGATCACTGGTTGGGCGCAAGTAAGCGGTTGGCGAGGGGAAACTGATACGTTAGAAAAAATGCAAAAGCGTGTTGAGTTTGATCTTTATTATATTTTGCAGTGGTCAATCTGGTTTGATTTTAAAATCTTAATGTTAACTGTATTGACTTGCTTGAAAAGTGAAAATACTTACTAGCAACATGAAGAGGTAGTTGTTATACAAGTTGTCATTTGTGTACTAGGAGCTGTCTGAATGAAAGAATTTAATAACAATTTATGTTGGCTTAGTCTCGCTTTATTCAGTGAAACTGCGTTTGCTTATACCCAAGATACGTACATTACCGATGATGGTTTATTTGTAAAACCGTCTTTAGAAATGAGACTAGTGCATGATGATAATATTTATAATCAACAAGCAAGTGGTAAAAGTAGTGCGATTTCCTCTTTAATGCCGTCCTTGAATCTAAAAATGGATGACGGTGTTAATTACTACAGCTTTGATATAAATCTAGAAAAGGGGGTGTATGAAGCAAGTAGTGATGATAATTATACTGATGCCGATATTGGATTAAATGCCCATATAGAGCCAAACGATACTCACCGTGTTGATCTTAGCCTCAAAGGTGAGTGGTTAACAGAACAACGAGGGACAGGAATAACAGAAGGTATTTCTGGACTGACCGATGAACCTATCACCTATGGTCGTAATTCCATTGCAGCAAGCTATGAGTATGGCTCTCAAGAAACCAAAGGTCGAATAGCCTTTGACTTTAAATATTACGAGAAAGAATATCGTAATTTTGATGATATAACGAGGCGCAGTAATTATGATTCTTACCTTGTCGGCTCACGATTTTATTATTCAACGAGGGCGCATACAGATGCCTTTATCGAAGTTAACGCTGAAACAATAGGCTACGATTACAATCAGCCAGGCGAGTTTCTCCGCGATTCAGATGTATATACCGCGTTTGTTGGTATGCAGTGGGCAAGTTCTCCAGTCCTAAATGGTTTTGTTAAAATTGGTGGTCAAGCAAAAGAATTTGATGATGAAGGTCGTGAAGATTTTACTGGTTTTAGCTGGAATATAGGTGGTTTTTGGCGTCCTCTTACCTATTCTAAACTCTCATTTTCAACGTCTCAAGCCACGAAAGATCCAGATATTTTCGGTGATTACATTCTAGAAACTAAATACAACGTTGATTGGAAACATAACTGGACGACATATATTTATACCTCTGCAGGTGTTTATAAATATAAGGATGATTACAGTGGCATCAGTCGGGTAGATGATATCTATGGGTTCTCACTTAAACTTAATTATGATTTAACTCAGAATATTGCAATTGCTGTTTTTGGTGAATGGGATAGAAACCAGTCAACGAATACGGTGTTCGAATATGACAAAAATGTTGTTGGTGTTAATTTCACCTTTACGCTCTAGGTGGCAAGTATGTTGAAAAAGATCGCTATTAGTCTGTTGTTTGTATTTATTCAATTTTCGGCTCTTGCTAAAGGCTCATATATTTTAGGGCCCGGTGATAAAGTTGAAATCAAAGTGTTTGGTCAAGAAGATCTAACGGTGGAAACGTTGTTAAGTAACAGTGGCCAAATTAATTATCCATTTTTTGGTGAAATCAAAGTAACGGGGTTGACTGTTAAGCAGGTTGAAAAATTAATCTATAAAGGTTTAAAAGGTAATTATCTTATCAATCCGAATGTGTATGTTCATGTGGTTGAGCATCGCCCCTTTTATATTCACGGTGAAGTAAAAAAACCAGGAGGTTATCCTTACCAACCGGGTTTAACGGTTAACCAGGCAATCGCGTTAGCTGGTGGACTTACCGAAAGAGCATCGAAAGAGAAGATATATTTATTTAAAGAAAAAAATAAAAAATCTCAAATCAACGCAAGCATGACCTACAGAGTTAATGCTGGTGATACCATATTGATTAAACAAAGGTTTTTCTAATGGATAAATCAGAACAGAGCCTGACAAAATCGTCAGTTAATAATGATATTGTTTTACCTTCACCGCATTGGCACGTTATACAAAGGTATAAATGGCGGGTTCTTGTATTCGCAACTTTGGTTTCTATCGCTACAGCATTCTATTTATCGAACGAATCGCCATTATATCGAGCGTCTGCAACGTTACTGATCGAAGCAGACCAAGCCAAAGCTGTTTCATTTGATTCCGTTCAAGGGCAAGACTCAAATCGAAAAGAATATTATTTGACGCAGTTCGAGATCCTTAAATCATATTCAATTGCAGAAACGGTTTTTGACCGGTTAAATCTTCAGCAGCAACCTTCATTCCAAAAAACAGAGAGTTGGAGAGATCAACTTATTAGTTATCTCATAGAGGTAATGTCACTATCTGATGTTTTAGGGATGGATGATAATGTGGATAGTGAATTTGTTGAAAATATAGGCACGGGTTATATCAATGGCCTACCAGAAATAGGTGGCGAGCTTAATATAGCAGAACTGGAAAATCTAAATGATAAAAAGGCACGTCTAAGACAGTTTTCAAAAAGTCTCACTGTCACACCAATACGGAAAACACAGCTTGTTAAATTATCGTATGATAGTGAAGATCCGGCATTAGCTGCGTTAATCGCAAATGCGGTTGGTGAAGCATATATTGCACAAGATCTTGCTATTAAATCGTCTATTAACAAAAATGCCGCTCAGTGGCTTGGAACAAGGCTTGAAGATTTACGAGAGAGTCTTGATGCGTCTGAATCACGCCTACAGATATACCGTAAAGAGCAAAATATCATCGATTTACAAGATCGTGACGGGCGAGGGTTAACTGGCTTGGTAAGTAATGAACTGGAACAAACATCTCGTCAATTAATTGAAGCTAAAAATGAAGTGAATAAATTACAGAGTATTGTCCGCGCGGTTAATGAATATGGCGTGAAAAACATGGATAAATTAGAATCAATTCCAGAGATAACATCTCACCCTGTGATTCAAAATATCAAAACGCTAAAAGTGAAAGCTAAACTAAAAGTATCTGAGTTATCACAAATATATGGACGTAAACATCCTGATCTTATTGCGGCGAAATCGGAACTCTATACGGTGAACAAACATCTCACTACGCAAATATCTAAGCTAGTAACAGGTATAAATAGAGAGCTAAAAACCAAGCAAAGTAATGTTGCTGCATTACGAAGAGAATACAACAAAATTCAAAACGAATTTCAGGATGTCATCGGTAAAGATAATGAGTATCAAAAATTGGTTCGAGATGTTGAAAGTAACCGTAAATTATACAATACCTTCTTAGAACGTTCGAAAGAAACAGCATTAACGAGTGATTTCAATGCTGCTGTTGCTCGCTTTACTGATAGAGCGCATACGCCGAATAAACCTATCACTTTAAGCCCCAAAATACTCGTTATTATTGCTTTTGTATTAACGATGATTTTACACATTACCTATCTATTAGTTAAAGAATACTTCACTGATAATTTTAACTCGGTTGGCGATATAGAAGTCAAACTTGGATTACCAGTATTAGGCGTGTTACCTAAAATAGCCCGCAAGCGTAAACAAGATTTGGATTTACATTATTTCTTTGATGAAGAGGGGCGCCAATTTTCAGAATCAATTCGAACATTACGCACTAGTTTTCTTTTAGCACAGGGGCAAAGAGTTAATCAGGTTATTGGGGTCGTTTCGTCGCAGCCTAATGAAGGTAAATCTACAACAGCGACAAACATTGCATTTTCATTAGCTCAGATAGAGAAAACACTCCTTATAGATGCTGATATGCGCAAACCAAGTCTGGCAAATAATTTTAATATTTCAAAAGAAAAACCAGGACTGGCGCAATTGATTACTGGAGAGGCTAACTTGGTAGACTGTATTATGGTCGATAAAGTATCTGGTGCACACATTATGGCCTGTGGACCGACACCCAAAAATGCACAAGAGTTATTATCGTCAAAACGTTTTAAACAGCTATTGGAAACTTTAAAGCAGTCATATGATCGTATAATTATTGACACTCCACCCATTCAAGCGGTAAGTGATTCATTGATTATATCCTTGCATACTGATGCTATTATTTACGTTATTAAGAGTGAAGCGACACGCGTACGTTTAGTTCAAAATAGTGTCCGTCGATTAGCAAAAGTGGATGCTAATATCGTCGGTGTTGTGATGAATCATGTGAATACTGACGGGGTATCAGACTCTGACTATTATTATGGTTATTACAGTGATGAGGCATACGCTGAAAAACCATGAAAGGCATAATACACACTATCAGCAGGTATTTATTACAAGATAAGTACTTGCTGTTTTTAGCGTTTTTTGGTTAAATCACGGAAGTGGATAATCGTCTAAAGGAATAAAATGTTAACGTCTCATCTATTTACCCGTTCTACATTCGTACTCGCATGTGGCCTTATGCTTACAGCATGTACTGGTGCACGCCCTCATAATCTAGGGGTTGTTAACGCCACGTTAACGCCTTGTCCAGAAACACCTAATTGTGTATCAAGTGATAGTTTAGACGAAAGTCATTATGTACCGGCATTCAAATTGGAAGCCAGTTCTGAACAAGTTTGGTCTGAGATTAAGGTATATTTAGACTCGCAGAGTAATATGGAAATCGTTAGGGAGCTTAAAGATTACTTGTATGTAGAAAGTACCAGTACGCTGATGCGTTTCGTCGATGATTTTGAGCTTCACCTTCGTGAACAAGACGGCATTATTGCCGTTCGCTCAGCATCTCGATACGGCAAGTCTGATTTTGGTGTGAATAAAGAACGTGTTGACGATTTATATCTATACCTAAGCGAAAAAGGCTTGGTGAGTGAAGCTGTTAAGTAATTCGATATATTAGTTAGCTATATAGCTTTTAGATAAAATGTTTAAATAAAAGGGTAATACATTCGTGTGTATTACCCTTTTTGTATTTACATGATTAGAAATAATTTAGCAACGTACGATAATAATCATTGGTTTCCATTAAGGTTTTATGGCTACCTTCGGCTACGATACGACCTTCATCCATTACAATGATCTTATCCATGCGCTGTAACATTAATGGTTTATGCGTGATCAATAATAAACTTTGCTGTGACTGTTCAAGTTGCTCAAATAGATTGTGAATAACCGTTCGCTCACTACGACGGTCAAGGCCTTTTGTCGGTTCATCTAATATGATGACCTGGGCATTTCGTAATAATACTTGGGCTAAACATAATCGTTGTTTTTGACCACCTGATAAACCAGATCCTGTTTCACCAAGCCAGGTTTTAAAGCCATCTTCTAGCTCGTCAATAAAATCGATTAAACCAACCGTTTCACAGACATCACGCATTTGGGCTTCGGTCACTTGCGGGTTTGCTAAACGTAGATTATCGCCAATGGTGGCATGAAATAGATGACTATTTTGGCTCATTAGCGCAATGTGTTCACGCAATGACTCCGTATTTAGCTGATTTAAATCTATATCATTAATCGTGATACCAGATGCTTGAACAGGCCAGAAACCCATTAACAAATTTACTAAGGTTGATTTACCAGCGCCACTAGCACCAATAACAGCAACCTTTTTCCCTTGTTCAATCGTTAGTTCAATATCATTTAATACTTGGTCTTGACCATCAGGGTAGCAGAAAGTTAAATGATTAAATTTCACCGCGCCAGCAGTCACTAAGGTATCACCACCGACGTCAGGTATTGGTTTATCTATAATGTCGAATAAACGTGCGGCGCTGTCATGTACCTTAGGTAGGATCTGACAGGCAAGGGGCATATTAATGACTGTTTCAAAGCATACTAGAATCATCAAGGCTGCGCTGGCGACAAATTCCGGCTGTAAATTCCCCGCATGAACTTGCGGGACGAGTAAGTATAAACTTGCAAATACAGTGGCGTTAATGGCTAAAAATGTTAATGCAGTGGCTAAAGCATGCAGGCGATGCAAGTGCAGTTCGCTGCGGTGGTAATGTGTCGATATTTTATTAATAGTCTGTTGATATTGCTCTGCAATTTGATAAACCAACAATTCACGCATTGATGCCATGCCATCAACTAATTCAATTTTTAATTCACTCGACAGCTTGGCTTGTTGTTGCGCGCGTTTTTTGCTTAACAGCAAGATCAACAGAGGTAAAACAAAGCCGACAATCAGTAAGGCAGCAACAATAACGAGAGCGAGATCTGATGAAATGAAGCTCACGCCCCAACCAACAAGCGGGATAGTAAAAATCGCGACAAGTGTTGGCAGTAATACCCGTAAGTAAAAGTTATCTAGTTCATCAATATCTTGCTGTAAACGAGCAAGAATATCGGATGATTTGAAGTTCACACGGTAGTAGGGGAGTAAGGGTTCTAAACGTGTGTAAAAATAGTAACGTAATGCGGCTAATGTATTAAACGTTGCTTTGTGAGTGAGTAAGCGCTCAGCATAACGACCTGCCGTTCGTACGATGGCAAGAAAGCGAATGATTGCTGCAGGGGTGAAGTAATTTGCAGTCACACCTGAAAGCCCAGCAATTGCCATGATGGTAATAAACCAGCCTGATACAGCAAGTAAGCCAATATTAGCCATGACGGTAATAATAGACAAAAAAGTACCGAGTAACATCAAAGGTAGTTGTGGTCTAAGCAGTTTCATTAATCTAACTAATGGATTCATGCGTTCGCCTCCATGTCGATGTTTACATTACTGATATTAACAGTGCTTGCATAGCTACCATTGAGTGCTAGCAATTCAGTATGTGAACCTTGTTCGATGATTTTACCTTGCTCTAATACAATGATTTGTTTCGCATCAACGACTGTATGCAAGCGGTGGGCGATGACGATAACCAAATGTTGTTTGGCGTATTCAGCGATACTCGCGCTAACGACTTGTTCGGTATCTTTATCTAAATGGCTACTTGGTTCATCAAGTATTAATACATCTGGCTGGTGGTAAAATGCGCGTGCGAGGGCTAATCGTTGAGATTGCCCGCCTGATATACCAACGCCACCTTCACCGACATGGGTATTAAGTCCGTCTTTTAGCTGTGATATAAAGTCAGCTAAACCAACACTGATTAATACTTGTTGCATTTTTTCAGCATCATATTTTTCAGTTAAAGCAATATTAAAGCCGAGACTGCCATAAAACACGTGTCCTTGTTGCGCTATCCAACCACAATGATTCAGCCAAGCATCACGCTGCGCTGGCGTATGTTTGATACCGTTAACTGTCATTGTGCCGCTATCTGGCGTATTAAAGCCTAAAATGGTATCAATCAAGGTCGATTTACCCGCGCCACTTTCACCAATAATGGCATACAAACCTTGGTTAGAAAGGGTTAGGTTAATATCTTTAAGGGTATTTTTCCTGCCTGAATAGGTAAAGTTAACGTCAGTTAACTCGATGTCGAAAGGTGCTTTGAATTGTGTTTCCGTTTGGCTTGCTTTAATCGGTGTATTCAGTATTTCAAGCATGTCTTGAGCCGCGGTTACGCCCGCCATTTTTGCGTGATACTGAGTGCCTAATTGTCTGAAAGGTAAATAGAATTCAGGAGCGAGTAATAATACCCATAATGCTAATAAGTAATCAACACCACCGTAATAAAGTCTAAAGCCAAGGATAACGGCGACCAGTGCAATCGCGATCGACGCTAGAAATTCCAACATAAATGAAGAAAGAAAAGCGATCTTTAAGATCCCCATGGTCTGGTTACCATAGTCTTCGCTAATTGTTTTGACCGCCGCCATTTCTTGGCGCGATGCATTAAATATTTTAAGTTGGGTAAGGCCTTGAATAATATCGAGGAAATGACTGCTCATACGCAGTAGTTTAGTCCAATGCTGTTGATTCAAATCATGGGCTTTATGGCCGATAATGATCATAAACATCGGCACCATAGGTGCTGTTAATATTAAGACTAAACCGGAACGCCAATCCATAGGAAATACGGCAAATAACACTGCACTTGGGATCACCGAACAATAAGCGACGGTAGGTAAATAGCCTGAGAAGTAATCTTCTAGTGAATCAACGCCTTGATGGAGTAACTGAGCTATTTTGGCGCTACCAATCGTTTGAGTTTTAGCGGGGCCCATGGCAAATAAATGTTGTAATAATTGCTGTCTAATTGACACTTTAATCAACATAGCAGCATGACGGCTATAGCGTTCACTTATATAACCGAATAGTGTGCGGAACAGGACGAGAGCAATTAAGCCAAATAATAACGGTGTTATGTCTGCGAGTGCTTTGTGTGAGAATATGATTTCGTTGATAATACCGGCTAAGAATGCCATTTGTATTATCATTAATATGCCATTGAGTGAGCCTAATGCAATGGCTTTACTTAATTTACCTTGGGCATTCGTCCGTTGGCTTTTGAGCCAGGTTAAGCGTTCTTTCTGCGAGTATGCTGTGTTTACTGATTCTGTCATTGGGTAGCCTGAAATTGAAGGAATATTGAAACATTTGAAATAATAAAACCTGGAATTGGAGGTTATAAAACAGACGCCCATCCTTGGGCGCAAAGCGTAATCCGTACTTTCTATAACTTAAATTACACTAAGTTACTTTTCATTATTTTGATCATCTTGATCTTTTGCCACGTTATCCGTGTGCTGTTCCATTTCGTACCACATTACGTTAATGATACCGAGAGAAACTGCCAGCAAAACACCTAGGATCCAACTGAAATACCACATAATTTACTCCTTAATATGCCGAGTGGGTGTTTTCTTCAATTTCAGAACGCGTCACCGTTCTCCACATTTTGCTATAACACCAAATCGTATAACAAAGAATAATCGGTAAGAATATCGCTACCACGATCAGCATTAAGTTAAGCGTGCCTTCACTTGATACAGAATCCCAAAGGGTCAAGCTGTGATTAGGTGTGCTGCTTGATGGCATGATGAATGGGAACATAGATACACCCATCGTTAAAATGACACCCGTTATAGATAGTGCACTAGCTGTAAATGCAAAACCACCCGGCTTAAAGCGTGCTAACAGACCTGCAATAATGGCCATTACAATACCTGTTGTTGGTAATAACCACAGTATTGGCATGCTGTTAAAGTTATTTAACCAAGCGCCACTGACGACTGTCACGACTTTATTGGTAGGCTGAGCATAACCTTGCGTATCAATAACACTTTGAATAACGTAACCGTCAATTGAAGTTGCAATCATCACGCCAGCAAGGGCAAAACTTACAACAAGCACAGCTGCAAATATTTGCGCTGCTTTTGCTGAACGAGCTGCCACATGCTCATCTGTACGCATGCTTAACCAAGTACCACCATGCATCAATATCATTGATACACTGACTACACCACTGAGTAATGCAAACGGGTTAAATAACGCGAAGAATGAACCAGTATTGGTTACACGCATTAATTCATCGAAGCTAAATGGAATACCTTGTAATAAGTTACCAAATGCAATACCAAATACCAGTGGTGGTACCATGCTGCCGACAAATAACGCTTTATCCCAGTTGTAACGCCATTTTGGTGAATCAATCTTGCTACGATAATCAAAGCCCATTGGTCGTAAGAATAGACAGAACAACGTCAGCATCATCGCAAAGTAGAAACCGCTAAATGCAGTACCATAAACCATTGGCCAAGCAGCAAAAAATGATGCACCGACAGTGATCAACCAAACTTGGTTACCATCCCAATGTGCAGCGATAGTATTAATTACAACACGACGTTCGGTATCATCTTTTGCCACGAAAGGCAGTAGACCACCTACGCCCATGTCCATGCCATCGGTAACAGCAAAGCCGATAAGCAATATTCCGATGATTAACCACCAGATAAGTTTTAAGCTTTCATAATCAAACATAATTTAAGCCCTTAGTATTTGTCTTGACGTAATTGTGGTGATGCTTCTTGCTCTTCTTGCTCTTCTTGCTCAAAGTGGTAACGACCAGTATGTAGCGAGCTTGGACCTTGTTTGGCAAATTTAACCATTAGCCACATTTCAAGAATGAACATAACGATATAAACAAGGATGAACGCAATCATCGTCATGGCAACTGAACTTGCTTCATGGTTGGAGGTTGCCATAAAAGTGGGCAAAATCTCACTAATAGCCCAAGGTTGACGACCTACTTCAGCAACAAACCAACCAGTTTCAATTGCAATCCAAGGTAGTGGTAGTGCAAATAAGATCGCTTTAAGTAACCAGCGTTTATCTTGTATTTGACGACGAGCGTTAAAATAGAAGGCTAGAATAAATAGGCCTAACATGACGATACCACTACCAACCATGATGCGGAATGCCCAGAAGATAGGTGCTACAGGTGGAATTGAATCTTCAACAGCCATCTGGATCTGTTCTTCAGTCGCATCAATAACATCATTAGTATAACGTTTTAATAATAAACCGTAACCTAGGTCATCTTTAACTTCGTTAAATCTGGCGATGTTTTCAGGTGTTTCTTCACCACCACGCAGTTTCTGTAGGTAATCATAAGCAATCATACCGCCACGGATACGTACTTCATGTTCTTTTTTCAAATCACTGATACCAGTCACTTGACCATCTAAAGATCGTGTCGCAATAAGACCTAGCGCATAAGGGATTTTAACTGCGTAATCCGTTTCCATTGTGTCTTCATTTGGCAAACCAACTAAAGTAAACGCTGCAGGAGCAGGTTCGGTATGGAATTCAGCTTCAATAGCAGCAAGTTTAACGCGCTGTACTTCACCGACTTCATAACCTGATTCATCACCAAGTAGTAATACACAGAAGATTGCGGCAAGACCGAAACCTGAAGCAACAGAAAAAGAACGCTTAGCAAATGCAACATCACGGCCTTTTAATAAGTAATAGCTACTGATACTCATCACAAACATAGCGCCTGCAACATAACCAGCAGCAACGGTATGAATAAATTTAACTTGTGCAACAGGGTTGAAAACGAGTTCAGAAAAACTGACCATTTCCATACGCATCGTTGCGTAGTTAAATTCACTACCGATAGGGTTTTGCATCCAGCCATTCGCAACTAAGATCCACATAGCTGATAGGTTAGTCCCTAAAGCCATCAAGAATGTCGCCGCTAAATGTTGACGCTTGCTCAGTCGATCCCAACCAAGTAAGAACATACCAACGAACGTTGACTCGAGGAAGAATGCCATCAAGCCTTCGATCGCGAGTGGGGCACCAAACACGTCACCAACATAATGTGAATAATAAGACCAGTTAGTACCGAACTCAAACTCCATGGTTAGACCGGTGGCAACACCGATAGCGAAGTTAATCGCAAACAATTTACCCCAAAATTTGGTCATGTCGCGATAGATAACACGTCCTGTCATCACGTATACAGCTTCCATGATAAACAGGATCCAAGTCATACCGATGGTTAACGGTACAAATAGGAAGTGGAATAGAGCGGTGATGGCGAACTGCCAACGGGATAGCTCTACTAAAGTTTCATTAATCATTGTTAGAATACTCCTAGAGATTAATTTGTATTAGAATTTTTTTTATTTGGGAATAATTGGTCTTTAACTGACAACATTTTGGAAACGCCAGCGCCTAGCTTCATTAATTTACTTAGCTGTTCTGGATTAAGGCGTTGTAATTCTGCAGCCCATTCGGTGACCATTTCAAGTAGATCGTGGATCTCTTGCATTTTGCTTTGCGCGTATTCGTCACTTGCATCTGTCGGCTTCTCTAATAGAGATGTACGTAGTAAAGACAGTGTCGGATCAATTTCACGTTTACGACGCTCTTTGAATACGGTATTGGCCATATCCCAGATACTGCCGATCGCGCTGTAATATTCTTTGCGATCTCCTGGTATATGACTGACTTGAATCAACTGCCATGATTGCAGTTCTTTAATGCCCATACTGACGTTGCCACGGGAGATATTTAAACCACTCGCCAAATCGTTTGCGCAAACAGGTGCTTCTGTTATAACAAGCAGCGCATACATTTGACCAACGGTACGATTGAAGCCCCATCGGCTGCCCATTTCACCGAAATGATAAACAAACGATTGATTTTGTGCAGAGATATTCACATGTAACCTTACGAACTTTCAGAAATTTCTGAAAGTTTAAATCACTAACAGTAATTGATCAAGGTCAAATTGGAATGAATTACCTTGTGGAGTGTAAAGATTCGTTGATATATATCAAAACGCTATATAACTTGTTTGATTAGTCAAAGACTTGTTATAAAAACAGTTTAATGACACCCTGTTACGGCGTTATATGGCGATTGTGATTGAGGTTAACTTAATATTTTAATAAAGTATTTTAAATTAAGTTAATTTACATAAGGTTAAAATTTATTAGTTTGGTTGAAAACCAGGCGATTTAATTTTTTAAAGCCAAGCATTGTATGTGTATCAATCGTCGATTTATCAATTATGTCGAAAGGATTAATAATGTCAGTTGAGAAACAGCAAACAAGACAGGTAGACAAAGACAGCTCTCAAAATGCATTTTTTAGTGCATGTGCCAACAAAGTTTTAGATTTAACTGGTTGGTATTGTGAACCCATTCCAGCTAAATATAACAAAGCTGTTATTGCTTATGCGCCGCATACCTCTAATTGGGATTTTCCGTTACTTATTGTCGCGCGATTCGCGAACAAAGTAAATGTGCAATGGGCGGGTAAATCTGAGATGTTCAGTTGGCCATTTAAAGGTGCATTGAAATTTTTAGGTGGTGTGCCGATTGAACGATCAAAATCGACCAACATGGTTCAGACTGTGGTTAATATCTTCAACAGCCAAGAACGTTTTCTATACGCGATGTCACCAGAGGGTACGCGTAAGTATCAAGACTTTTGGCGTTCAGGATTTTACTATATTGCCTTAGAGGCTAACGTACCGATTATTTTGTATCAATTAGATTATAAGCAGAAACGTGTAACGATTGGTGATGTGATTAATGTGACAGGGAATATTGAAAAAGATTTAGCGGCGATCGATATGGTGTTTAAGGATGTCGAACCGAAGTTTAAAGAGAAATATTGTTTGGCGAAGTTTAAAAACCAGTGAAATAAGGTTGTTTAGTTCGCTTTTTACGAGGTATTTTAAAAACACTGTGTAAATATACAGTTAAAACTCGAGGTTCGTGTAATCCTGAGTTTTAACTGGTTTAAGGCTCACTTAGCATTAATTAACTGCTATTTGTGGCGATTTTCAAGGCACTGTACAACTTCTGTTAGTGGCACGTCTTCTTTTTGTAGTAAAACAAGCAGGTGATAAAGTAGATCTGAGCTTTCGTTAACTAACTCATCGCGATCTTTAGCTACAGCCGCTAGTGCAACTTCAACACCTTCTTCACCGACTTTTTGTGCGCAACGCTTAGTACCACGAGCAAATAAACTCGCTGTATAGCTTATTTCTGGATCGGCTGTCTTACGTTCTTCAAGCACTTTATCAAGTTGTGCAATGAATGTAAGCGCAGGTTTGTTTTCTGTTACGAAGCAGCTATCTGTACCTAAGTGGCAAGTTGGGCCACAGGGTTTAGCTGTGATAAGTAATGAATCATTGTCACAGTCTTTTGTTATCTCTTGAACCAATAGATAGTTCTCTGAAGACTCACCTTTAGTCCATAGACGTTGCTTAGTTCGGCTAAAGAAAGTCACTTTGCCGATTTCTAATGTTGTTTTTAAAGCCTCTTCATTCATATAACCTAGCATCAATACTTCACCTGATACTGAGTCTTGAATAATTGCAGGCATTAAACCGTCTACTTTTTTCCAATCAAGTTGGTTAATTTGTTCGTTTGTTATCATGTTCTGATCTCCACATCTTGATCTCGTAGATATTCTTTTAATTCACCAATATTGATGACTTGTTTATGAAATACACTTGCAGCTAATGCGCCATCAACGTCTGCTTCATTAAATACTGTTGTAAAGTGTGCCATTTCACCTGCACCACCTGATGCGATCAATGGTACTTTACAAATTTTACGGGCTTTAGATAATTGTACCGTGTCGTAACCACCACGAACACCATCTTGATTCATCACATTGAGGACGATTTCACCTGCGCCACGTTTTTGAACTTCTTTAATCCATTCAAACGTTGTCCACTTGGTGACTTGTGTTCGGGTTTCGTCACCAGTGAATTGATAGACTTTATATTCCTCGGTGTCTTCATCGAAATAACTATCGATACCGATGACAATACATTGCACGCCGAACTTAGCTGCAAGTCTATTAATCAAGCTTGGATCTGCAAGTGCAGGGGAGTTAATTGATACTTTATCGGCGCCAAATTCTAAAATACGCGCCGCGTCTTCTTCACTTTTAATGCCGCCTGCCACGCAAAAGGGAATATCAATAACTTCTGCAACGCGACTTACCCAGCTTTTATCAACAACGCGATCATCTGCACTTGCCGTTATATCGTAAAATACTAATTCGTCAGCACCTTCTGCAGCGTAACGTTGGGCAAGGGGAACGATATCTCCGATCAATTCATGATTACGGAATTTAACCCCTTTGACGACCTTTCCATCTTTAACATCTAAACAAGGTATTATGCGCTTTGTTAACATATTACATCTCCAGGAAATTCTTGATTAATTGTGCACCCGCTTTACTTGAACGCTCGGGGTGGAATTGCACACCGTAGAAATTATCTCTATTCACAGCAGCGGTAAATGGCGCGCCGTGTGTGCTGGTGGCAATCGTGTCACTGCCAACTGCCAGTGCGTAGCTATGCACAAAATAGAAATAACTGCCACTTGGAATATCCTTGAATAATGGATGATCTTGCTGCGGTTCAATCTGATTCCAACCCATGTGTGGTAAACGAACACCTTCACTTGGCATTGGTTCGATACTGCCACTGATTAATCCTAGCGTAGCGACATTACCTTCTGCTGAACCTTCTGCTGAAAATTCAGCAAGCAATTGCATACCAAGACAAATACCTAATACAGGTTGTTTTAGGCTTTTGACTAATTCAATTAAATCTCGGTCAGCTAAGTTTTTCATTGCTTCCTGTGCAGTACCTACGCCGGGTAGGAATAGTTTATCCGCATTGCGTAACACATCAGCTTCGCGGCTTACTGTCACTGAATAACCAAGGCGTTCAATGGCAAACCTTACCGATGAGAGATTGGCACAACCAGTATCAATAATGACAACATTACTTTTTGTTTGATCTTTGATTGTGTATTCCGTCATTAAAGCACTCCTTTTGAACTTGGTAGCATATCGCCTTCGACTTTAATGCATTGACGAAGGGTACGGCCAAAGCTCTTGAATAAGCTTTCTACAAGGTGGTGCGTGTTTTTCCCTTCTGCTTTAAGGTGTACTGTTGCAGCCATACCATCACTTAAAGAACGGAAGAAGTGCGGTACCATTTCTGTTGCAAATTCACCAATGTGGTCGCGTGGGAACTCGGCGTTAAATTGCAGATAAGCACGGCCAGAAAGATCCAGTGAACAAGATGCTTCACATTCATCCATTGGTAGCACGAAGCCGAAACGGCCAATACCACGTTTATCACCAAGTGCTTGGTTAATTGCATTGCCTAAGGCGAGTGCTGTGTCTTCTACTGTGTGGTGATCATCAATATGTAAGTCACCAGCAACACTCAAGTTTAATCTAAAGCCGCCGTGTGTCGCGATTTGATCTAACATGTGATCAAAGAAACCCATGCCAGTATCAATACTACTACCGCCTTGGCTATCAAGGTCGATATCTACTTTAATGTCAGTTTCTTTGGTTGTACGCGTTACACTCGCAACGCGATTACCTTTAGCCAAGATCTTATCTTCAATCATTGGCCAATTTAAATCAGTGCGATTATAAAAGATGCCTTCAATGCCCATGTTCTCGGCAAGTTGAATATCGGTAATACGATCGCCAATCACATACGAGTTAGCAAAATCGATACGACCTGATTGTAAGTATTCTTTAACCATACCTAAATGTGGCTTACGGCAACTACAGTTGTCTTCAGTAAAATGCGGACAAAGTAACACAGCTTCAAAATTAACGCCTTGTGAAGCAAACAGCTCCATCATGGCGTTTTGGGGAATATCAAAGTCACTTTGCGGGTAGCTATCTGTGCCAAGTCCGTCTTGATTAGAAACGATGACTAGCTTGAAACCTGCAGCTTGTAACTTAAGTAATGCTGGGATCACTAAAGGTTCAAATTTTAGTTTCTCTAAAGTGTCGACTTGTTTATCGCTAACCGGTTCATCGATTAATGTACCATCACGATCAATAAATAAGAATTTTTCCTTGCTCACATCGGGCTCCTGCTTGTTTATTTTTATTCTTTTATGATTTCTGTAATTAAGAAAGTACAGACTTTAATGCGGCTAAGGTGCTGTTCATTTCAGCCGCGTTGCCTAAGGTGATTCGAATACAGTTTTCTAATCGTGCTTTGGAACTAAAATCTCTTAATACAATACCTTGTTCGCCTAATAAGCTAAACACTTTTTGGCTATTATTAAATTGTACCAAGACATAATTCCCGGTTGCAGGGAATACTTTCTCGACACCGGTCAATTGATTTAACTCATCAATAAACGCACTACGCATACCGTTAAGTTGCGCAACACGGTCTGTCATTATCTCGATACCAGATGCTGTTAATGCTTGGCTGGCGATTTGTGCTACAGGTTCCGGTACTGGGTAGGGAGGAATAACTTTCGATAGCAATCCGATGACAGTCTCACTGGCTATTGCAAAACCACAGCGTAATGACGCTAATGCAAATGCTTTTGACAGTGTTCTTAAGATCACTAAGTTATCAAAATCTTGTAGTAACGACACTTGTGATGCCGCTGGACAAAACTCAATGTAAGCTTCATCACAGACAATAATGGCTTTGTCTTTCGCAGCGTTCAATAAATCCGTTAAACGCGCTGAATCGAGTAGATTACCAGTCGGATTATTGGGTGCGCACAAAAATACAATCTTAACTGAATCTAATTTTGCTGTTATCGCATCGTAGTCAGGGTCGAAATTAGCATCTAAATCTTGTTTGATGATACTCACGCCACAGGTTTCAGCGCTCACTTCATACATGCCGTAAGTTGGCGGGTTGATTAGAATGTTATCAACACCTGGCTCACAGAATGTGCGGATCAGTAATTCGATAGCTTCATCGGCACCACGAGTGGTAATTACATTCTCCGGGTTAACGCCTGCATAATCCGCGTAACCATTAATAACAGCGGTAGGCTGAAATTCAGGATAACGATTCAAGCGGTTGCAATCTAAGGCATAATGACCTGAATCCGGTGCTTCATTGGCATTTAACCAAATGTCACCCGAGCCGCCAATTCTACGGGCTGACTGATACGGTGTTAACTCTTGCACATTCTTTCTGGCGAGTTTCGTTAGCTGGTTGCTCATGCTGTTTCTCCCAAGCGTTCGATTCTGATGGTGACGGCACGTTTATGCGCGTCGAGTCCTTCTGCATCAGCCAGACAAGTGACCGTCTTCGCCAAGCTCTTGAGACCATCTTGAGATAACTCCTGAACAGTAAAGCGTTTAGTAAAATCAGCAAGCCCTAAACTTGAATAGGTTTTAGTGTAGCCATAGGTTGGTAGTACATGGTTAGTACCACTTGCATAATCACCGACAGATTCAGGAGACCAGGCCCCTAAAAAGATAGAACCAGCATGTTTCAATTTTGGCAGTAAACTACGTGCATTTTCTGTTTGCACAATTAAGTGCTCAGGTGCGTACAGGTTACTAATTGAAATTGACGTGTCTGTATCTGTAGTGATAATGATTAAACTTGATGCAATAGACTGTACGGCAATGTCTTGACGAGAAAGACAGGCCAATTGTTGCGATATTTGTTCAGAGACTTTAGCAGCAAGTTCACTTGATGATACAACCAAGATTGATTGTGAGTCAGGACCATGCTCTGCTTGTGATAATAAATCAGCAGCGATAAACCCGGCATCAGCCTGTGCATCAGCAATCACTAGAACTTCAGATGGACCGGCTGGCATATCAATTGCCGCGCCGTTTATATCAGTACTGACTTGGCGTTTTGCCTCGGTAACAAACGCATTACCCGGCCCAAAAATCTTATCTACTTTAGCGATAGATTCAGACCCATACGCCATTGCAGCGATAGCTTGCGCACCACCAAGTGTGTAAATTTCGGTAACACCACACAATTGGGCTGCAAATAAAATCTCATCTGCAATCGGTGGTGGTGTGGTTAGTACAATGCGTTCACAGTTAGCAATGTTTGCGGGTGTTGCAAGCATGAGCACAGTTGATGGTAGCGGTGCACTGCCACCCGGGATATATAAACCAACAGCATCAATAGCAACAGTATGCATCTCACACACTACACCTGGCATCGTTTCAACACGGATAGTCTCTTGTACTTGTGCTTGATGAAAAAGATGAATGTGATGTTGTGCTTGTTTGATTGCTTGTTTAGTTTCATCATCTACCCGCTGACTAGCCGCTTCTATCTCAGCTGCCGTTACGCGTAAATTCTCTACTTCAACTTTATCAAACTTTGCGGTGAGTGCTTTTAATGCGTTATCACCTTCATTTCTCACTTGCGCAATAATGTCGGTAACTATGTCACCTATTTTTGCTGAGTTTGATATTGCAGGTCGCATTAATAATGCTGCTTGTTCTGCCTGGCTTAGTTGATCCCATACGACTGTTTTCATGCTTGATCCTCCCTTAACATTGCTGCTGCATGTTTGCTACTAACCTAGCATTTTTTCAATTGGTAATACTAAAATTGAACTTGCGCCTAACTGTTTAAGTTCTTCCATCGTTTCCCAGAATAGCTTCTCTGTACTTACCAGGTGTACTGCAACCGTGTCTTCAGTTGACGCCAATGGTAATACCGTTGGGTTTTCAGCGCCAGGAAGTAGGGCAATGACAGCATCGAGTTGTGATTTAGGCGCGTGTAGCATGATGTATTTGCTTTCTTTTGCTTGCATTACACCTTGAGCACGCACCATTAAGCGGTCTACTAATGCTTGTTTCTCTGCTGATAAAGCCGCTTTAGCTTGAATTAAAACCGCTTTAGAGTGGAAGATGTCTTGGACTTCTTTCAGGCCGTTGGCTTCAAGCGTAGCGCCTGTCGATACGAGGTCACAAATTGCGTCGGCAATGCCAGCGCGAGGAGCAACTTCAACAGAACCATTAAGCATCACAGATTTAAAGTTAACGCCTTGCTCATCTAAATAACGTTTTAGTAGTTCAGGGTATGATGTTGCAATGCGTAAGCCTTCAAGTGAGTGAGGGCCTTGGTAATCAAATTCTTCTGTTGCGGCAATTGATAAACGGCAACCACCAAATGTCATGCGTTTTAGCAGTTTATATTCAGCTGGTTCACCAAGGCGTTGACGTTCTAGTTCTTTTTCTTCTAGTTCGTTTTCGCCAATAAAACCAAGGTCAGCAACGCCGTCCATGATTAAACCTGGAATGTCATCGTCACGTACGCGAAGTAGATCAACAGGCATGTTTTCACAGTGAGCGATCAAACGTTGTTCGCGCATGTTAATTTTAAGGCCCATGGCTTTAAGTAGGTTTTGAGATTCAGTGCTAAGACGGCCTGATTTTTGAATTGCGATTCTTAGTCTTGGTTGGTCATTTTTTGTGTCTAACATAGTCATCCTTAAACCTTGTTAAAATAATTGTCTATAAACGAAAAAACCCCCGAAAGTTCAATCTTCCGAGGGTTTTTCTAAATGAGTTCCGGAAGTTTGCATGCATACACCTCCAGTTAACAGCCTGAAAGCTAATCAAATATGATGATGGTGATGCACGTTTACTTTCAGGTTGTTATTCATAATGTTTTTCCAGTTAGTATGTTGTTACTAATAAGTGTGGTTGAGTTCACAATAGCAATCTAGGATAAAATTGCAATGCTTTTTAACGATTATTTGTAACTATTATTTATAAAGTGTTTAAATTAAAACTATATTAAAATAATATTCAAACACTGCAGTCATAAAACGTAGGGCTATTATTCATTTGAATAAGCAAGATCGATGTCTTTGTTCATCCGTAATTTAAGGTTTTCAAGATTAACATTTGCTTTAACAAAGTAACTTGGCGAAAGTTCGATAGCGCGGTCAATAAAGTACTCGGCTTCACGATATCGACCTTCTAGTATCAGAAAGTAACCGATGTCATTATAAGCATGCTCAATGGGCATTACTTGCTTTAAAGTTTGCAGTGCTTTGTTATACATTCCTTTGCGTACGTAAACCAAGCCTAGGTTTAACCATGCGCGCTTAAATTGACTATCTATATCAATTGCTTTCTTGTATTGAATTTCAGCTTTAACAAAATTACCTGCTAAATAATAAGAGTAACCGATATTAGTATAGGTAGGGTGGTCGAAACCGTCTTTATTGGTTTGCCATTGTTTGAATTGCTTGCATAAGTGTATTTATGGAAAGAGATAACAATTAATGTAATGGCCAGTGTATTGAATATTAATTTCGTTGGTGAATATCGCTCATTACGCATCAGTCTATCCTTAGATTACTATTTAAATAGGACTAAATATTAGTTAATCTTTTAAGTGTAGATGTGAATCTATTTTAGGAGGGGAGGAATTACGTTAACAATTTGAAAGTGATTGTTAGTTTGTAAGTGAGGCTTCATCTGGGGAAGATAATGCCTCTCTACTTACAGGATAATATTACTCGCGCTCTAATAACAATAGCTTGTTGTCTACATCAGCCCAATCGTCAGCATCTGCTGGTGGTTCACATTTTTCGGTGATCACGGGCCATTGCGTTGAAAGCTCTTCATTAATTGCAATAAATACTTGTTGATCTTCGGGTACTTCATCTTCTTGGAAGATCGCATTGACAGGACACTCTGGTTCACAAAGCCCACAATCAATACATTCCTCAGGATTAATAACTAAGAAGTTCGGACCTTCATGAAAAGCGTCTGCTGGGCATACTGGGACACAATCACCATGTTTACATTTAATACAATTTTCGGTTACGACAAAAGTCATGATGCTTGTTCCTCTCATTTCAAAGTGGAGGCATTATACGTAAGCAGGCTTTAAAAGCAATTAACATCCTATTTATAACCGAAAACAGGCATGAAAAACAACCTAAGTTCAAATAATAAAATGCATATTTCTTCATAATAACGTAAAATGCCCGCCCTAAGATTTTAGTTTACTAGCTAGTGCGCCAACTGCGTGATGCCTTTCATATTTGGATAATTTTCTATGTTACGTTTAACCGATGTAAAACTTCCGTTAGATCATAATGATCAAGCAATTAATGAATATATTTTAGAGAGATTGTCACTTAAACCTGAACAATTAGCTGAATATACTGTTTTCCGTCGTGGTTATGATGCACGTAAACGTAATGTCATTATCCTAATGTATACATTAGACGTTACATTAGCCGATGGTGTAAATGAAGACGCATTACTTGCTGCATTTGAAAAAGATCAACATGTTCGTGCTACACCTGATATGTCATACAAATTTGTTGCTGAAAAAACGGAAGAGATAGAACAGCGTCCAGTTGTTATAGGCTTTGGACCTTGTGGTTTATTTACTGCATTAATCCTAGCGCAAATGGGCTTACGTCCAATTGTACTTGAGCGTGGTAAAGAAGTACGTGAAAGAACGAAGGATACCTTTGGGTTTTGGCGTAAGCGTGAATTAAACCCTGAATCAAATGTGCAGTTTGGTGAAGGTGGGGCAGGTACATTCTCAGATGGTAAATTGTATAGCCAAGTAAAAGATCCTAAGTTTCATGCACGTAAAATTTTAACTGAATTTGTTAAAGCTGGCGCACCTGAAGAGATCATGTATTTAAGTAAGCCGCACATTGGTACATTTAAATTGGTTACTATGATTGAACGTATGCGAAAGGATATCATCGAGCTTGGTGGTGAAATTCGTTTTAGTGCGCGTGTTGATGATATTCTTATCGAAAACGATCAAGTAACGGGTGTAGAACTTGCTGGTGGCGAAATCATTGAAACAAATCATGTTTCTTTAGCGATTGGTCATAGTGCTCGTGATACATTTGAAATGCTGCAAAAACGTGGTGTTTACCTAGAAGCGAAACCTTTCTCAATCGGTTTCCGTATTGAACACAAGCAAGCTGCAATTGATGATGCGCGTTTTGGTAAAAATGCAGGCAACCCATTACTTGGCGCTGCAGATTACAAATTAGTTCATCATTGTAAGAATGGTCGTTCTGTATATAGCTTCTGTATGTGCCCTGGCGGTACTGTTGTTGCTGCAACGTCTGAAGAAGGTCACGTTGTTACTAATGGCATGAGCCAATACTCACGTAACGAAATGAATGCGAACAGCGCTATCGTCGTTGGTATCACACCAGAAGATTATCCGGGTAACCCATTAGCAGGTATTGATTTACAGCGTAAATGGGAAAAAAATGCATTTGTTATTGGTGGCAGCAATTATGATGCTCCTGGTCAAACAGTTGGCGATTTCCTTTCTGGTAAAGGCGAGGGTGAGTTTGGCGATGTGGTACCTTCATATAAACCAGGTCTTAAATTTACAGACCTGAGTAAAACATTACCACCATTTGCTGTAGCTGCTATTCGTGAAGCGATCCCTGCTTTTGAAAAGAAAATTAAAGGTTTCTCTGCGAAAGATGCAACTTTAACTGGTGTTGAAACACGTACATCATCACCTGTTAGCATTAAACGTGGTCGTGATTATCAAAGCATCAGTACTAAGGGCTTATTTCCTGCAGGTGAAGGTGCTGGTTATGCTGGTGGCATTTTATCAGCAGGTATTGACGGTATTAAAGTGGCAGAAGCAATGGCGCTTTCGATGCTGCTAAAAGAATAATTACGGTTTATTAGCGACTTACTTGTTTAACGGCGGGTCGCTAAAGAATGAATAAAAAAAGGAGAGTCTACTTTAATCGTAAGTAGCTCTCCTTTTTAATTGTGACGATTTAATCACTCAGTAATTAAATACTATTAATCAATAAGATTGTAATCGTTACGTAAAATCTCAACAATTTCAGCTTTTGGATTATCAGATAAAACAATCTTTTCGCCAGTAATTTTCTCAGCGATGTTTAAGTACGTTTCTGAAATTGACATTAATACAGATGTTGGTAGTGCATTATGTTCAGCAAGTGCCAAACGCTCATCCATTCTGTTTTTGTTTAATAAGATATCAGGTTCAGAGAAGTGGTTAAGTAATTGCTGGCGGAAACCTTCTTTAGAGTTCTCCACTACATTACCTTGGTCAAATTCTGCAGTATCCCAAATACGTGATGAATCAGGCGTGCCCACTTCATCCATATAAATTAGCTTTTCTTGACCTTCGCTGTCAGTTACATAGCCAAACTCGAATTTAGTATCAACAAACATTTGGCCAACATCGGCTAATGCATCACTAATTACATTAAAGCCTTCTTTTAATAACTTTTCGTAGTAAGTAATATCATCAACGGATTTGAAGTTAAACGCTTCATAATTATCTGAAATATTTGCACGAGTGATATTCACATCATCGACTGCAGGAACACCTGGAATGCCTTCTAAAATACCTTTAGTCGACGGCGTAATTAACAATTCTGGTAGCTTTTGGTCTTTAGTTAAGCCTTCTGGTAATTCGATGCCGCAGAAGTTTCGTTCACCTTTACTATAAGCGCGCCACATAGAACCTGTGATGTATTGGCGACAGATCGCTTCAATCATGACTGGTCTCGCTTTTTGAACGATCCAAATGAATGGGTGAGGGATATCCAGGATATGGCTGTCAGCTAATCCATTCTCACGGAAAGACTTAAACCAATGGTTTGAAATTGCGTTTAGCGCAGCACCTTTCCCAGGTACACCGCGCATACCGCCTTCACCGTGCCAAATACATTCAAACGCAGAAATTCGGTCACTAATAACCATAATTGCAAGTGGTGCATCTGCGGCTACGTCATAACCCTTTTCTTCGATTAGACGACGACTATCGGCTTCAGTTAACCAGTAAACAGAACGTACTTTACCACTGTGTACAGGCTTATCTGTACGGATTGGTAAATCATTGTTTACAGCTAATACTTTATCAGCAAGACTCATTGTTAACTATCCTTATTGAGTTTATCGTTTAAATACCTAAGTAACTTGGAAGAGTTTCTTTCAATTTCCCTGAAGGCTCTTCCAAGTTACTTTGGACTCATTTAGCTAGATTCGAGGTGTTGCTGTCGATTTGAGGGCGATTTTACCAGAAGTGAGGCGTGATTCCACTATTACTGACTAATTTTGTTAAAAATAACAAGTTATAAGTAATAGTATTTTGTTAACAGGGTTGAAAAACAACCATCCTTTCGCTTTATACAACATGGATTTGATTATTACGAAGAGTGATGGTATTAAATGTGGTCTAATAATTATAAATGGAAACTTGTTTGTGATAGAGCAATATTTTTTATCGGGTGGCGCGTTAGCCAACGTCATCGATGGCTATACGGCTCGTCAACCGCAAATTGATATGGCAAAGGCGATTAACAATGTGATCGCAAGCAAGGGAAACTTAATTGTAGAGGCTGAAACAGGCACAGGTAAAACGTTTGCTTACCTCATTCCAGCTTTGGTTAATGACAAAACAACCATTATAAGTACCGGTAGTAAAAACTTACAAGAGCAGCTATTCAACCGTGATTTACCCTTTATTATCGATGCCTTAAACAGTAAGGCCAAAACGGCATTATTGAAAGGCCGAAATAATTACCTGTGTACAGAACGTTTAACGCGTTTAAGCCGTGAAACACAATATCAAAATCAAGCGATATTAAGCGATTACGTTAAGGTTAAAGGTTGGTCTAATATTACCATTAGCGGGGATATGAGCTCTGTCCCTGGACTTAAAGACGACGCTGAAATATTACCCTTAGTGACATCGACGAATGATAACTGTTTGGGACGAGATTGTCCTGATTATGAAGATTGCTTCTTGGTTAAAGCACGTCGCAAGGCTTTAGAGGCTGATATTGTTGTTGTAAATCACCACTTATATTTTGCTGATCTGAATGTTAAAGATTCGGGTTTTGGCCGGTTACTGCCGGATGCAGAGGTGATTGTTTTTGATGAAGCCCATCAAATCCCCGATATTGCATCAGAATATTTTGGTAAAAGCTTATCAAGTAAATTAATTCAGGCCTTATGCAAAGATGTGCAATATCTAGGCCGTACCGATCTAAAGGACACCATCCAAGTCACCAAAGCTGCTAATGGGCTAGCCAATGCAACGCAAGATTTACGCTTAAGCTTTTCAATGGAAACAGGCCGGGGGAACTGGCGTCATCTGATTAATCAACAAGCGGTCATGAAAACGGTTACGCGATTTCAAGACCAACTTGATTTTATCTATGAAGTACTGAAACTAGCACTTGGCCGAACAGAGCTTGTCGATCAGTGCTTTGACCGAGTGGTTGAGATTAAAGCAATATTTCAACAAATAATGGCGGTAAATAATACCGGTGAGAGCTATTGGTATGAATGTACCAAGCGAAACTTTACATTAAATATAACGCCACTTAATATTGCTGAGCGCTTTAGTGCCGAGCAAGAAAAAGTAAAATCTGCGTGGGTTTTCACGTCAGCCACTTTAGCTGTCGATAATTGTTTCTCACACTATCGCCAACAGATGGGCTTAGTAAATGCAACAGAACTTATTTTGGCCAGTCCGTTTGATTTCCAGAACCAAGCAATGTTATGCGTCCCTCGTAATATTCCAGAGCCAAACGATCCAAACATAGCACGCATATTGGTGGAGAAATTATCCCCCGTTATTATTGCTAATAAAGGTCGATGTTTCTTTCTTTGTACGAGTCATTACATGATCAGGCAAGTCGCAGCCTTGCTACAGCAGCAACTTTCGATGCCTATCTTCGTACAGGGCCAAGATAACAAACAAGTGTTACTTGATCAGTTCATCGAGCACGGTAACGCATTATTAATCGGTACTTATTCTTTCTGGGAGGGGATTGATGTGCGGGGGCAAACTTTAAGCTGTGTTATTATTGATAAATTACCGTTTGCGTCGCCTGATGATCCGTTATTACAAGCACGGATTGAAGATTGCCAGCGTAAAGGCGAAGACCCTTTTGCGCAGTTACAAATCCCCAAAGCGGTGATTAACCTGAAGCAGGGAGTAGGCCGTTTAATTCGAGATGTCAAAGACACCGGGTGTGTTATTATTTGTGATACTCGTATTGTATCGCGTGGTTATGGGGGCACATTTATTAATAGCTTACCCGATATGCCGCGCACCAGAGATTTAAATAGCGTTTTATCTTTTATTAAGAAAACTAACAATTAGAAAGTGAATTTTATGAGTAATATTTTAGCACTAGATACATCAACAGAAAATTGTTCTGCCGCACTGAGCGTTAATGGCGAAATATTAGTAAGAGAATTTGAAAGCCCGCGTGAGCATACCAAGCGTATTTTACCTATGGTCGATAGTTTATTGTCTGAAGCAGGTATCAAATTAAAAGATCTAGATGCACTTGCATTTGGTCGCGGTCCAGGGAGCTTTACCGGGGTACGTATTGGCACTGGTATTGCGCAAGGCCTTGCCTTTGGTGCTGATTTACCTATGCTGCCTATTTCGACATTAGCCGCAATGGCACAAGGTGCAAACCGATTACATAATGCCACAGACGTATTACCTGCAATTGACGCACGTATGGGCGAAATTTATGTTGCCCAATATAAACTCAATGCCGCAGGTGTCATGACACTTGTTGATAAAGAGATGGTGATCACTGCTGATGAACTTGTTGCTAATTTTAACAAGCCTGACCAGGCTTTTTATACGTTAGGAACAGGCTGGGCAACATATGAACAGCAGCTTGCAGTGTTAAATGTTGCTAAGTTAACTGCATGTGAAGGTATTCAATTTCCCACGTCACACGATATGTTGGCAATTGCGGCTGCTGACTTTGCCAATGGTAAAGCGGTTGCAGTCGAAGACGCGATGCCTGTTTATGTTCGAGATACTGTTACTTGGAAGAAACTACCAGGTAGAGGGTAAATTCTAATGAATAAAGTTAGTATAGAGGTTAATGGTAGCATTATTGCTGGCTTGCAATGGGGCGATAGCACGAAACCTGTGTTATTAGCTGTCCATGGTTGGTTAGATAATGCCGCTAGTTTTGTTCCTTTAGCTGACAATTTATTAACGCAACTAGCCGATGGCTCATTACCTTATCAGCTAATTGCAATAGATTTACCTGGGCATGGACTTTCTACACATAAAATAGGCCATTATAATTTTATTGAGTGGGTGGATGATCTATACCAAATTGTTACAAGCCAAAACTGGGGGCCTGTGAGTATCATCGGTCATTCAATGGGGGCGATGATTACTTCAATTTTTGCAGCTGCTTTTCCAGAGCTTGTAAAACAGATTGTACTTGTCGAAGGTTTGGGCGCTATTTCAGCAAAAGCAGACGAAACAGTGAGCCAATTGCGTAAAGGTATTGAAAGTCGGGCTATTTATAATAGCAAGATCAAGCAAAGTACTAAACGTAGAAGTAATGCTTTAACCTTGAGTAAGATAATCAAAGCACGTTGTCTTGTTTCAGATTTAAATGAAGACAATGCGGCGCTAATTTGTAACAGAAATTTAACAACATATAATGGTGATGTTATTTTTCGTTCAGACCAGAAATTGAAAATACGATCTTTAGTTCGTTTGACAGAGTTGCAAGTGATTGATATTTTATCTTCCATTTCAACGGCTTGTTTAATAATTTTTGGTAGTGATGGCTTTCCACTGATTACAAAGACGCTGGAAAAAGACATATTTAACAGAGTAAACTTTACTCGCGTAGAAGTATCTGGCGGACATCATGTACACATGGATAATCCGACAGAAACTGCAACGGCTATCGTTAAATTTGTTAATAATTAAATATAATGGTTCGTTAAACAAACAAAAATAGAGCATTTGTTATCTAATTCTAAATTATGAAGATTTAAATAAACAGGTAATGTCGATATTTCATTTGTTAATTGAGTGTTAATCAATTAAGATCTGTTCACAATAAATAATTTCATCAATAGCAATTAGTTATTATTAAGGGATTAATAATACCGACGTTGTTTTGTAAAATTACAAAGTAAATAAAAAGGAGTGTAAGGTGGAAAAGGTTTGGTTAAAGAGATACCCGGAAAATGTTCCCGCTGAGATTGACTTTGGTTCATTTCGTTCTTTAAACGATATATTCGATCAAACAGTGCAAAATTTTGCAGACAACCCTGCATATGTAAATATGGGCTGTTCATTGACTTATGGTGAAATCGAAGAGAAATCTCGCGCTTTCGCTGCTTACCTTCAAAACGAGCTTAAGTTAAATAAAGGCGACCGTGTCGCGTTAATGATGCCGAACTTGCTTCAATACCCAATTGCGTTATTTGGTGTGCTACGAGCTGGTATGGTTATTGTTAATGTAAATCCTTTATATACACCACGCGAGTTAAAACATCAGTTAAACGACTCCGGCGCAAAAGCGATTGTTATCATTTCTAACTTCGCTAGTGTATTAGAAAAAGTCATTGAAGACTCACCTGTTGAACACGTGATCTTAACGCAATTAGGCGATCTTTTCTCTCCTGTTAAAGGTGCGATCACAAACTTAGTCGTTAAGTATGTGAAAAAAATGGTGCCTAAATTTAACTTACCAAATGCGATCCCGTTTAACCGCGTATTGAATAAAGGACGTTCATTGCCGTTTAATAAAGTTGAAACGGGTTTTGATGACATTGCTTTTCTTCAATATACCGGTGGCACAACTGGCGTTTCAAAAGGTGCCGTATTAACGCATAAAAATATGCTAGCTAATGTATTACAAGCACAAGGCGCTTACGGTAGTATCATTGACCCTGGTACTGAAACCGTGATCACAGCGTTACCGCTTTATCATGTATTTGCATTAACAGTAAACGGCTTATTATTCTTCTTGGGCGGTGGTAAAAATATTCTTATTACCAACCCACGTGATCTTCCGGCGTTAATTAAAGAAATTGATGATCATAAACCAACAGCTATTACAGGTGTTAATACACTATTTAATGCACTGGTTAATGATGATACGTTTGCTAAAGTTGATTTCTCGGCGTTAAAACTTTCTGTCGGTGGCGGCATGGCTGTTCAACGTTCAGTTGCTGAAAAGTGGAAGAAGATAACGGGTTGTCATTTACTTGAAGGTTATGGTTTAACTGAGTGCTCACCATTGGTAACAGTAAATCCATACGACCTGCATGAATATAACGGTTCAATTGGTTTACCTGTTTCATCAACAGATGTTCGCATCATTGATGATGAAGGTGGCGTACTGACTAAACCGGGTGCTGTAGGTGAAATGCAAGTACGTGGCCCTCAAGTGATGCAAGGCTATTGGCAGCGTCCACAAGAAACAGCTGACGTGATCACTGATGGCTGGTTAAACACTGGTGATATTGCACGTATGGATGAAGATGGTTTTTTCTATATTGTCGACCGTAAGAAAGACATGATCCTTGTTTCTGGCTTTAACGTTTTCCCAAATGAAATTGAAGATGTGCTAACACTAAATGACAATATCCTTGAAGCTGCTGCAATCGGTGTACCGCATGAGTCGTCAGGTGAAACTGTTAAAATCTTTGTTGTTAAAAAAGGTGAAATTTCGAAAGAAGAAATTGTTGCGCATTGCCGTGAACACCTCACTGCATACAAAGTACCACGTATTATTGAATTCCGTGATGAGTTACCTAAGAGTAATGTAGGTAAAATATTACGTCGTGAGCTGCGTGATTAATAATTTATCTAATTTAAAGTCATAAAACACTTATAATTAGTAATATATTTAGCTAAAATTGAGCCACTTTCTAAATTTTAAGAAAGTGGCTTTTTTTTGAGGTTATAAGTGGAATATATTTTAGTTGAAGATCAAATAACATTGCAGAAAATGATAACTCAATGTGCGGATGTTGAAGTTTTAGCAATCGACACTGAATTTATCAGACAGCGTACTTATTACCCAATTCTTGGATTGTTTCAGCTTTACAATGGTACTGAAACATATTTAGTTGATCCACTTGCCGTTGATGACCTAAGCACATTATGGCAACTTCTTGACCGTCAACCTGTTGTGCTTCACGCCTGTTCTGAAGACCTTGATGTATTTAAGACGGTAGCGAATAAAATCCCTGACTTTTTCCACGATACCCAAATCGCAGCAGCATTCAGTGGGCTCGGTTCTTCTCTTGGCTTTGGCGGCTTGGTATCTGAATTCCAAAGTATCACCTTAGACAAAGGTGAGTCTCGCTCTAATTGGTTAGCACGACCATTAACAGAAAAACAGTTAAGTTATGCAGCGGCTGATGTATATCATTTATTGCCTTGCTGGAATGAGCTAAAAGCGAAGCTTGTTGAGTTAGGTTATTATGATTACTACCTACAAGAGCTAGATAACTTGCGTCGTCGTAAGTCAGAAAAGAAACAACCTAGCACAGTGTATAAGCAGTTCAAGAACGCATCATTTCTACCACCTCGTCAACTTGCAACTTTACAAGCGCTAGGAGAGTGGCGTGAAAACAATGCGGTTAATCGTGATATGGCGATTAATTTTGTTGTTAAAGAAGCGCACCTTCTCGAAGTGGCAAAACAACAGCCAAAATCGCTACGAGACTTAAATAAGATTGAATTATTGCCAATCGAAATTAAACGTCACGGTAAGCAGATTCTTGAAATAGTGAAGCAAACTGCACAACTCGCTGATAATGAGTTACCCGCACCATTAACCCGTATCTCGGATCAGCCTGGCTACAAAAAAATTGTTCAAGCTATGCGTAATAAAATAGCCATTGTTGCGGAGAAAACCAATATTCCGGCAGAATTAATTGGTTCTAAGAAAATCATTAATGAACTATTAAGCTGGTGTTGGGAGTTAACGGATGAACAGCGTGAAGTAGGGGTTAAACCTATCATGTTATGTAATTGGCGTGCAGAGCTAATTGGCAATATGTTGTTCGAACATTTGATGGCTGATAAATAGTATTAAAACAAGTTAAGCCTAAATAAAGTAAGCGCACATTTTATTGTGCGCTTACCATATCGCTATTTATCAGGCAGAGTCACATTCAACTCTAATACTGATAGGTTGTTATCTCGTTGATCAAGTTGTACATTAACTTGATCGGACGTTACTGCTACATATTTTTTAATCACTTCAAGGATATCTAGCTTAAGTTGCGGTAGATAATCAGGAGTGCTGTCACGTAAGCTACGTTCATGTGCAACAATAATCTGTAAACGGTCCTTCGCTAGATTAGCTGATGTTACGTTCGGTTTAGATGAACGAAAATAATCAAGTAACGCCATTTTAACCTCCAAAAATTCTGCTTAAAAAGCCTTTCTTCTCAACTGTCAGAAAACGAAATTCGCGTTCTTCGCCTAAGATTCTTGCTACCGTATCAGCATAAGCTTGGCCAGCATCACTTTCAGTGTCCAAGATCACAGGTTGACCACTATTTGACGCTTTAAGTACTGCGCTTGATTCAGGAATGACACCTGCAAGTGGCACAGCTAAAATCTCGGTAATGTTTTCAACACTTAACATATCACCACGTTCCACGCGTTCTGGCACATAGCGAGTAATAAGCAGGTGTTCTTTTATTGGTTCAAGAGCAAGCTCTGCTCGTCGAGAACGGCTTTGTAACATGCCGATAATACGGTCTGAATCGCGCACAGAAGAGACTTCAGGGTTTGTCGTGATAATAGCAATATCTGCAAAGTATAAGGCCATCATTGCACCAGCTTCGATGCCTGCCGGTGAATCACAGACAATGTAGTCATGATTTTCTGCAAGTTGGTCTAAAATCTTGCCAACACCTTCTTTTGTTAGCGCGTCTTTATCACGTGTTTGTGAAGCCGGTAAGATATACAGGTTATCTACACGTTTATCTTTAATTAATGCTTGAGATAAATTTGCTTCACCGTTGATCACATTTACAAAGTCATACACAACACGGCGTTCACAGCCCATGATTAAGTCTAAATTACGTAAACCGATATCGAAATCGATAACAACAGTTCTTTTCCCTTGCATTGCGAGTCCAGTAGCAATCGCAGCGCTGGTTGTTGTTTTACCTACGCCACCTTTACCGGATGTTACGACAATAATTTCAGCCATTTTAATTCCTTGAATTTAATCGAACTTTGTAATTTCTAATTTGTTATTTATGCAATTTATCTGAGCTTGTTTATTTAAAAATTCAGCTTGTACTGCATCGCTTAAAATATAAGTGCCATTAATTGACAATAATTCGGGGTCTAATTTATTACAAAAAATCTGGGCGCTATCGTCACCTTTAGCACCCGCAATAGCACGTCCACGTAACGCGCCATAAATATGAATAGAGCCATCAGCAATAACTTCAGCACCTGCGCTGATATTACCAAGGATAGTTAAGGATGCGTCCTGTGCATAAATTTGTTGGCCAGAGCGTATCTGCCCTTTATGTACAACTGTTTTTGTTACCGACTTTTCAACAATGACAGTCTGTACTTCTGGCTTAATTTGAGCCGCCGGTACCAGTTTAGTTGCGGTATTTTTGGCCGTATTTGATATAACTGAAAGCCCAGCCTCACGCACTACTAATTTTTGTTCTGCCGTTTGGCAGCCTTCAATACCAACTAAGTTCATGCCGTTTTGCGTAATAACCTGCTGGATTGTAAAAAAATCAATGTCTTCAGCTAAGTTGGCGACATTCACAACAACCGGTGCAGATTTAAAGAATGCAGGCGCTTGACTTACTTTATCAGCAATAAAGGTGTGAAGATTAACCATTGCCGCATCATTTTCGATATGAATGACCGAAAGCGTAAAGCTAGTCCCTTTAAATTTGATTGACTGTTCTGCCATGGATATTTCCTGATTGCTTAGTTTTTATGCCTGTTTTAGTATTTATCGTTATAGCACTTAGATAAATCATTATGCCATGTTATATTTTACTCGTAAAATAGGCAAGTTTATAACTTAAGAGAAACGCAATGCTTTGTTCAATATATAAAACAAATAAAAAAGAAGGGATGTATTTATTTATCTCCCGTCGCGACGATTTTAGCCAAGTTCCTGAAACTTTAATGGGAATGTTCGGTCAACCTAAGTTAGTTGTAACCATGAATTTAACAGAAACACGTTCTTTAGCGTTTGCTGATTCAAAATTGGTGCTAGAAGATCTAACGACAAAAGGCTTTTATTTACAAATGCCGCCTCCGCCAGTTGATCACTTAGTTGAATACAAAGCGTGGCGTGATAGTAATAAATAATAGCATCATTATCTAAATGTATTATAAGGAGATAAAATGAAATTAGCAGGATTAGTATTATTTGCTTTAAGTACATCAGCGGTATCAGCTAAACCGACATTTGATGAGTATTTATCTACCTTACGAACGGAATCTGAGACGCTAGGGTTGAGCTCGGAAACTCTTGACGATGCATTTGCTTCGATTAAATACCGCGAAAAGACCATTGCGCACGATAAAGCGCAGCCTGAACGTAAAAAAATAACCCTCGATGCTTATATCCCAAGAGCCGTTCCTAAATGGAAAATTGCTGTAGCTCGTAAGCACTATGACGAAAATATTGAGCTTTTACAGCGCATAGGCAAAGACTTTGGGGTTCAACCACGCTTTATTATCGCGTTGTGGGGCGTTGAAACAAATTTCGGTAATTACACTGGCAATTTCTCTACGTTATCGGCATTAGCGACACTTGCCTATGATGGTCGACGTGAAGCATTCTTTAAAAAAGAATTATTCGCGGCCTTAAAAATTATAGATGAAGGTCACATCACTACCGAGAATATGAAAGGTTCGTGGGCTGGAGCAATGGGGCAAGTACAGTTCATGCCATCTTCATTTAATGCCTATGCGATCGATTATAATAACGATGGTAAAAAGGATATTTGGAATAGCAAAGAAGACGCTTTGGCATCTGCAGCAAATTATCTAAAACAAGCTAATTGGGATGACACTTATACTTGGGGTCGCCAAGTTAAATTACCTGCGAACTACGATGCAGATATATCTGGATTGAAAGTGACCAAGAAATTAGCTGAGTGGCAAGATTTAGGGATCAGAACATTTGAAGGGAAGTCTTTACCAAATGTTGATCTTGATGCATCACTTGTCATGCCGGACGGCGTGAAAGGACGCGCATACTTAGCTTATAACAACTATAAAAGTATTATGCGTTGGAACCGGTCAGATTATTTTGCTACATCGGTAGCGCATTTATCAGACGCAATTAAATTCAGGGATTGAAAAGATGGACACGCTTTATCAGCACCAAGCACTAAATAACGACAAATTATCACTGCCTGTTGGCAAAATTGTCTGTATTGGCCGTAATTACCTTGATCACATACGTGAGCTTGGTAATGAGGTACCAGAACAAGCTTTACTGTTTATCAAGCCTGCAACATCATTAGTTGCACTGGATAAACCGTTACCACTACCTGTTAATTTAGGTGGGTGTCACAATGAGCTAGAGTTGGCGTTATTAATTAAGTCGCCTATTACCAAAGGTACACCAATTGTGCTTGCAGAATTAATTTGGGGTGTTGGCTTAGGGCTTGATCTTACTTTACGTGATTTACAAGCGTCACTAAAGTCCCAAGGGCATCCTTGGGAAAGAGCTAAAGCATTCGATAAAGCCTGTCCGATATCGTCCTTTGTACCGTTTGCTGAATTTGACGACCTGAATAATATTGACTTTACGTTAACGGTTAATAAACAGGTTCGACAGCAGGGGTGTACTGCAAATATGATGCGTTCGATAGAGTCATTGTTAACTGAAATTACATCATGCTTTACCTTGTTACCTGGGGATATAGTATTAACAGGTACGCCAGCGGGTGTCGGGGTGTTAAATTCTGGCGATAAGCTTGCATTAACACTAGCAAACCGTTATAAGTTCGGCTGCAAGTTCATTTAGAGATTAATTACATGGTTGAAAAATTTTGGCAGACTAAAACACTCGCTAAAATGACAGAAGCAGAATGGGAATCACTCTGCGATGGATGTGGTAAGTGTTGTTTACATAAAATAATTGAAGATGAATCAGAAGAAATTCATTTTACCAATGTTGCTTGTGAACTATTAAACACGAAAACATGTCGCTGTAAGAAATATGAAAAGCGATTTAAATACGTTTCAGACTGCTTTAAAGTCACACTTGATGACATTGAGGCATTTCACTGGTTACCTGAAACATGTGCTTACAAGCGTCTTTTAGAAGGCAATGATATACCAGAATGGCATCCACTACTGACTGGCAGCCAATCAGAGATGCACAAATTAGGGTATTCAATTCGTGGTAAGGCGGTTGCTGAATCACAAGCTGGTGATTTAGAAGATCATATTATTACGTTTAAATTATAACTTTTTGGGAATGATATGTCTGAATCTGTTCACGGTAGAGAAGTTGTTGCACTATTAGCAGCAACGCCAGCTGGTATGAGTGAAGTGGCGTTACTTGCATTAATCACGCAAGCGTACCCACTCAATTTATTCCATACATGCAAAGTTAAAGGCATGAATAAAAACCAAATCTTAGTAAATATGATGACGAAAGGTCGTATTGTCGAGTCAGATGGTATTTTAACTGCTCAAACAAGTTGTGGTTGTAAAAAAAACTAAAAATAAGGGACATGTGTTGTCCCTTATTTTTACCTTTGAAATTAGACCATCATGCAATAGTGATCCTACTACTTAGACCGCCGACGTTAACTCTAACGCTTAGACGAACCTTCATCAAAGCATTAGATTTCATCAATTAGCAGTTAGCTAGTTAAGGGCTTCTAACAAATCACCGATCTTTTCAATTTGTATTATTTTAGCGCCATTTACTTCCATCGATTTGTGATAATTAGCCTTTGGAATATATATCACCTCAAAGCCATGCTTAATCGCTTCGTTTACACGTGGCACACCACCATTAATCGGTCTTACTTCACCGCTTAACGAAATCTCACCCATAAAACAATGTTTACGGGACATTTCCTTGTCATTTAGCGAACTAATAAGGGATGCTGCGATGGCTAAATCAGCACTGGTATCCGTTTCGGGTAATTTCAGACCACCTACTAAGTTAACGTAGACGTCATGAAACAATTTAATACGTCCGTGTTTACGCAGCACTGCAGTGATCATTTTAAGACGGTTAAAGCTCAGGCCAATACTGACACGTTGTTGATTTTCAGCTTCACATTCTGACACTAAGCACTGTACTTCGAGTAGCAAGTTACGATTACCATCGCGAATACAGGTAATCGCAGAGCCGGCAACATTTTCGTCAGCACCTGATAGGAACAACTTACTTGGGTTATCCACCGACAACATACCTTTACTGTGCATCTGGAAGATACCAACTTGGTCAACGTCACCAAAACGGTTTTTACTCGCACGGATAGTTCGAATAATACTGTCGTTAACTTCAATGTGGAGCAGGGTATCAACAATATGCTCTAAGGTCTTAGGACCCGCTAGATCACTGCCTTTTGTCACGTGACCAATAATGATCAAGGTAATACCGTGTTGTTTGGAAAATCTGCTTAACTCCTGCGCGCAACCTTTTACTTGGCTAACAGAACCCGCGCTGCCGTTACAATGTTCGCTTTCAAGTGCTTGAATCGAGTCAATGATAAGGAATTTAACTTTCGCCTCTAGCGCGCGTTCCATGATGTTTGACACTATGTATTCAGACATCAGTAGCAAGTTATCTTCAATGAAATCGATCTTCAAACGTTCAATTGCACGACTTTTGAATTGCTCAAGACTTTCTTCGGCGGTGCAATACATGGAAACCATTTGTTTACTTAAGTTTGCGCACAGCTGAGTGAGTATCGTTGTTTTACCTGCACCAGGGTCACCAGAGATTAGCACGATTGAACCTACTGTGAGGCCGTTACCGAGCACGCGGTCTAATTCACCTATCTGAGTATCAATCTTGTTTAATTCAACATGTGATACTTCAGACATCTTTTTAACGGTGTTACCGAGCGTTCCAGCGTAACCACCTTGGGATGCAATCATGCGCTGCTGACTTGGTAGGCTGGCTTCTTTAAATTCAGCGAGGGTATTCCAAGCTTTACAGGCATTACATTGTCCTTGCCAGCGCGGAAAATTAGCGCCACATTCAGAACAGAGGAAACTTACTTTAGTTTTAGGTGTTTTAGCCATGATTTAACTACAATTTAACTATAAAAAAATACTCATGCCATAATGATAGCATGAGTACATGGATGTATATACAGTTATTAAGGAGAGCTGATTACATTACAAACTTTTCTTCGCAGGTAAAACAGCATTCGCTAAAATCATGCCCGCAAGGATCGCAATGAAGATCATAAAGACAAAACCACTGTCATTGATGTTATTTATTATTTCATGCCCGGATATATAAGTGTTTAAATCCATATAGGTACGACTACCAGGTACTAACAAGACGATACCTTGTATTAATACAATTGATGCTGGTCTGTTTTTAATAATGGCATAAATATTACTAAATAAACCGGCTGCAAATGATCCAACAAAGGTACCAAGCGTAAAGCCTAGATATTGTGCAGCTACAGTACTCACCACATAGGCGATAAGCCCGGCTGCAATGCCCCAAAGCATATCTGATTTATGCACATTAAAGGCCACTACGAGGCCTGTAGACAGCGTGACAACAGCGATGTAGTTTTTCCAATCAGGGAGGGCATAGCTCATATCTAAAACAAGTGGGTCAAGTGTCCAGATTAAGTTACCTATAGTGATACCTAATAACGCCCCAAAATAAAGTTTGAATAATAGCATCGTAGCATCAACTAACTTTGATGTACCTGAGACTAAATCTTTATTGACTATTTCACTTAACGCGACCGTTAGTGCCAAGCCTGGAATGAAAATGATCACCGATGACAAGATGACAAACGGGACGTTGATATGTATATCGAGACTAGCAATGAAACACGCTAATATGGCTGAAATAAATGGGGCGAAAAACTCTACAATCGATGCGAGTCGGGGTGAGTTTGCCGATAATTTGTATAAGATAAAGACTAAGAACGAGAATAGGAACGAGCTAATTATATCTAAGCTTGAAGAGGACAACAGCATTGCAAACGCACCACCGGTGACACACCAACCTAGCGCTTCCGTTTTGACACCATAAAAACTAGGCTGTTGTTTAGCCTCGATTAATAGTTCCATTGCTTGGTCGAGTGTGACTTGCGAGTCAACTACCTTTTCAACGATTTCATCGATCGCTGCTAATTTACCAAGATCATTGCCAGATGGCTGAACCCGTACAATATGTGTGTGTTGATCATCAGGGTTACTTGAAAAAATGAAGGTAAAAGCCGTTGGTGTAACAAGAAAACTTGCTTCAATATTCCAGAATTTAGCCAAATTCATTAGGTGATTTTCAATTCGGTAACTCGTTGCGCCGCAACGATGTAATGCAAGTCCAAGTTTAATAATAAAATTGATTTGCAGTTTATAAGTTTGACTGTGCATAGTTATATTCTGGAAAGTACAAAAGGATGTTTATTTTAGTTCTATTTAAGTTAATTTGTTAGCTAAATTGTTGAATATTTTTAAATAAATTGAAATTAATTATGGGGGGCTATGTGATGAAGTTATTTTAAGGGAGAGAGCTAGGTTAGGTATCTGAAACTTTGGAATGTATCTTCTAATTTACCTCGATAATATATGCGTTATAAAATTTATATTGTATTAGTGGCTTCAAAAAGGGTTATTTATGTCTAAAGTAATTACTGCAGCAAAACAAGTATGGTCTGCTAAAGATCAAATTACACGTAATATCTGGCTAGCTGGTCTAGGTGCCTATGATAAAGGTTATGAATCTGCATCGAACACTGTGACAAAAAGCCAGTCAATCTTTGATGAACTTGTTGAGCGAGGCCGCAAATTAGAAGACGAGACAACGCTGACATTCTCGACTCAAAAAGATAAATTGGCATCTGCAAGCCAGAATGCTACAGATGCATTACAGGGCAAAGTACATAGCGCAGTAACAAGTTTGACGCATATCGATGCGAATGCATTTGATAATATTATTAATAAAATAGAGCAAATCGAACTTGCATTGGCTGACGCTAAACAGCAGCCAGTAGATGCAGCTGCGGAAGTCGAAGCTGTACAAGAAGTGATCGCTAATGTTGAAGTTGCAGTGACAGAAAAAGTGACAGCCGTTGCAGCTGAAGTAACGTCTGTAGTAGAGAATGTTGCTGAAGCTGTATCTGAGGCAGTAAAGCAATCTGCACCAGTTGTTGAAAAAGCGGCTGATGCCGTGTCTGATGTTGTAACTCAAGCAGCGCCAGTTGTCGAAAGTGTGACGAATGCAGTAAAAGCGGTGGCGAAACCTGTTGTCGTTGAAGCGACAGAAGTAGCTGAAAAAATCGTAGCTGTTAAGCCAACGACTAAAAAAGTATCAAATCGTCGTGTAAAAAAAACAGTCGCAAAGAAAAAGTAATTTAAGTGACTTTAATTTAAGTACTGTAATATAAATAAACAGATTGTAGCGGTTATTAAACTCGCCTCAATCTGTTTATGATTTTAACTACTGCCATTCATCAGTACTATCCCTCATTACATTTCTATTCATGTTGACTGCAAGGCTTAGTATCAGCTGCTTTATTGTTTATAATCATCCCTATAGCAAATTTAAATACGTATCACATTACACAAATTAATCGACTTAAACAGTCATTTCACCGTGCCTCAAAGACACAAAAATGGTAAGGTTAATCTACGTATTATAATAAAGAGAAGTTAAATGTTTGACACCTATAACAACATAGTCATCCTCACTGGTTCTGGTATTTCAGCTGAGTCCGGTATTGAGACATTCCGTGCAAGTGATGGTTTATGGGCTAAACATCATATTGATGACATAGCAACTCTAGACGGTTACCGTAGAGATCCTGAGTTAGTTTATAGTTTTTATAATCAAAGGTTTAACCAATTATCCTTGCCAAGTATTCAACCAAATGATGCACATGTCGCATTGGCTGAATTACAAAAGAATTATACCGGTAGTGTCACGATCGTTACCCAGAATATCGATAACCTGCATGAACGAGGTGGTGCACACAGTATCATTCATATGCATGGCGAATTAGTCAAAGCACGCTGCGAAAAAACTCAAAAATTGTTCTCGTATAAGCAATTGAGTAAAACGTTGAAATGTCCATGCTGTAAAGTGCAGGGCAACCTGCGTCCGCATGTTGTGTGGTTTAACGAAATGCCCCTCTTTATGAATGATATCTACAAAGCATTGAGTGATGCCGATCTTTTTATTGCCATTGGCACATCTGGATCTGTTTATCCTGCGGCTGACTTCGTTAATGAAGCGAATAAAGCATGCGCGCACACGATCGAAATCAATCTTGATGCCACCCATATCTCTGATAATTTTAAAGAGCATCGAGTAGGTAAAGCGACAGAAGAAGTAAGAGAATTGGTTGAAGAGTTAATGGCTCGCGATAAACAATTTTTCTAAAAATATGATTTATTAATTTGATCAAAAAAGGTGCATAAAATGCACCTTTTTATTATTTACTCTTTCTTTTCATACGACAGAAAAGATATTACATGTTTTGTGCTTTTAGTTTTTCGAAGTAACGTTCATATATGATGTTCGCTTCACCGACATCTGAATGGAACTCACCGTTAGCAATGGTTTCAGCATCTGGGAATACTATTTTGTTGTCAGTAAACGACTTCGGTAGAAGCTTTTTAGCAGCACGGTTAGGTGTTGGATAACCAATTTCTAATGCGACTTCAGCTGCAACTTCTGGACGTAATAAGAAGTCGATGAGCTTATGTACAGCATCCACATTTTTAGCGTTTTTAGGAATAGCTAAGCTGTCCATCCAGAACACGGCGCCTTCTTTAGGGTATACCATCGTAATGTCGCTATCTTCTTGCTGCGCCATATAGGTACTGCCGTTCCAGATCATGCCAAACTCTACTTCACCGGCAATATAAGGGTTAGCTGGCGTGTCAGAGTTAAATACCAGCACGTTAGGCATTAACTTCTTTAGTAACTCATACGCTTGAGCTAATTCAGCAGGATCTTGTGTATTCGCCGAGTGACCTTGGATCTTTAATGCCATGTGGAAGATCTCACGTGCATCATCTGTTAATAATAACTGACCTTCCCATTTTGGATCCCATAAATCAGTCCAGCTGGTGATAGATGCCAGTTCAATATCTGCTGTGTTCACACCCATACCGGTAGCGCCCCAGATATATGGAATGCTATAACGGTTACCTAAATCATATTCTTTGTTCAATAAAGCAGGGTCTAAGTTTGCGTAGTTCGATAATTTCTTATGATCAATTTCTTGAAGCATGCCTTCTTTTGTCATTTTACTGATGAAGTAAGTTGAAGGTACAACCAAGTCATAACCATTTTTATCGTATGTCTTTAATTTAGCATACATAGATTCATTCGATTCGTAAGTTGAATATACAACTTTAATCCCAGTTTCTTCAGTGAATCGAGATAATAGACCCGGAGGGATATATTCAGACCAATTATAAAAATTGATAGTTGTCGCGTAAGCAGAGCTACTAAAAAGTAGGGCAGCTGCAAAGCATTTTACTGTTGTTTTAAACATGTTTATTTTTCTTCTTTTTTAAGTGTAAAAATCGCAGTACGGGACTGCATAATCAATGATAGAGAGTGATTAAACAGTCTTATCATTTTTATTAATAAGGGCCGCTGTAATGACGAATGATATCGATATAACGATCATCATTGTTGCCAATGCATTAACCTCTGGCGATACGCCGACTTTCACCATGGAATAAATCTTCAATGGTAATACTTCAAAGCTTGGCCCTGTCACAAACGAGCTCACAATGACATCATCAAGTGATAAGGTAAATGACAATAACCAACTGGAAATAATAGCGGGTTTAGCTATCGGTAAAATAATACGTTTAAAGATCGTGCCTTCACTTGCGCCTAAATCCTTACCGGCCTCTAATATCGAGTTATCGAAATTACTGAGTCGGCTATAAACCGTGATCACGACAAACGGAATACAAAAGGTAATGTGCGCGATAAGCAGCGTAACAAAACCAAGATCTAAACCAAGTATGATAAATAAGGATAATAATGAAATTGCCATCACAATATCCGGTGACATCATCACTACAAAGAGTAGCCCAGATATAAACCTTTTACCTTTAAACTTATGTTTAAACAAAGCGACAGCACCAAGTGTACCAATCACGACAGCAATTGATGATGCAAGCACCGCGATCGTAATCGAATTGAATGCAGCTTCAAGCAAGGTGTCATTATCCCACAACAATTCATACCATTTAATGGTGAAACCGTTCCATTTTAGCCCATATTTAGATGCGTTAAATGAATTACCAATTAATATAAAAATAGGTGTATATAAATAAACATACACGAATAACAACAATACTTTAGATATATGACGTTTAAGCATCGCTACCTCTGTTTTTAATCGATTGACCTACCTTGTAATAGAAGAACAGCAATGCAGCCATAAACACAGTTAATGTAATGCTCGCTGCAGAACCAAATGGCCAATCACGAATATTTAAAAATTGTGTTTTAATGGTATTACCAATCAGCAAGTTTTTCGCTCCCCCCACAAGATCAGCAATGTAAAACATGCCCATGGCCGGTAAAAACACTAATAACATACCTGCGATGATGCCAGGTAAGGTTAACGGTAATTCAACTTTTAAAAAGGTCATCAACTTTGAGGCACCAAGATCTTTAGCTGCTTCAATTAAGCTTTTATCAATTTTTTCAATACTCGAATACAAAGGTAAAATCATAAATGGCAGTAGTATATAGACTAAAGCAAAAATAACGGCGAACTCCGTGTACATAAGCTTTAATGGCTTATCGATAATATTTAAGTTAAGTAGTAGTGCATTGAGTAGGCCTTTTTTAGCCAGTAGTATTTTAATACCGTATGTTCTGATTAATGAATTAGTCCAAAATGGGACAATAACCAGAAATAACAATATAGGTCTTATCTTTTTAGGTAATTGCGTGATCGTATAGGCAAATGGATAGCCGATAATTAAACAAATAAAGGTCGCAATACTCGCCATATAGACAGAGTGACTTAATACCTTAAAATACAGCGGATCAAATAATCGTACGTAGTTGTCTAATGTAAAAGTGAGGCTAATTAAATCTGCATCATCACGCGTTAAAAAACTAGTGACGATAATCATTAAATTAGGCACAAGAACAAATACACTTAACCAGACTAACAATAGGCCGATTGAGAAGCGCTTAAACAGCGACGAATTAATCATTTTTTAAGATAACCTCCCAGCTTTCAACCCAGGACACAGCCACTTTTTGACCTAAACTATGGTCAAAGTCAGGATCATCTTCATCGAAAAATTCACTGATTTGTACTCTTTCGCCTGAATCTAAGCGAATCACTGAATCCAGCGTCATGCCCTTATAATTACGCTCAACAATATGGCCGGTAATTTGTGCTGATGTTGCCTGATCGTCAATTTCTTTGATTCTGAGATCTTCTGGTCGTAGTAATATATTCACCGATTGGTTAGCTGTTAATGCTTGGCTAGTTGAAATGGTATATAGACAGCCGTGTACATTCGCTAAATACTGATCAGATCCGGTTTGTGATTGAATGACAGCCGGGAAAATATTGATCTCACCAATAAATTTAGCCACAAATAAGTTTATGGGCGTCTCATAAATCTCGCGTGGTGTACCTATCTGTTCTACATTACCGTTATTCATTACAATGATACGATCTGACATGGTCAATGCTTCTTCTTGATCGTGTGTGACGAATATGAAGGTAATATTAAGCTTACGCTGCAGCATTTTAAGCTCGTTCTGCATCTCTTTACGTAACTTATAATCTAGCGCACTGAGTGATTCATCCAATAGTAATACTTTTGGCTGGTTCACGACTGCACGTGCGATTGCAACGCGTTGTTGCTGGCCACCTGATAGTTGTGATGGTTTCCGATCGCTAAACTCAGTTAACTTCACAATAGTGAGAATTTCATCTACGCGCTTGTTGATTTCGAGTGTAGATACCTTTTTCATACGTAAGCCAAAAGCAATATTTTCAAACACTGTCATGTGTGGAAATAGTGCATATCCTTGAAATACAGTGTTGGTATTACGTTTTTCAGCATCGAGATTGGTGATACATTTATCTTCGAGATATACGTCACCACTATCAAGCGTTTCTAATCCAGCAAGCACACGCAAAACAGTCGTTTTACCACAACCTGAAGGTCCTAAAATGGTGACAAATTCACCATCATATATATCTAATGTTAAATCATTAATAATAAGTTTGTTATCAAATGACTTTTTTGCGTTAGCAAGTCTAATGATTGAGTTAGTATTTTTATTAAGCATCAATAAACCTAAATGATAAGAGATTCATCTCATTGAGTAAGATGAACAATTTGCGTGAATTCTAATGCTATAACTCACAAAAATGAAGTATAAATTTGCACATTAATCAAAATAATGGATCTAAAACATATCCAGGTCATTTTTAAAACTTGAAAAGCAATAAAGTCGGAATATGTGCTCTAATTTATGACGTATATTAGGTATACTCAGCGAGATATAAATTTTGGTTTTAGTTAGCCGTTTAGTTTTAATTAAGGATCCGTTCATGTTCAATAACCATTTCATTAAAGTGGTGCTTCTTTCAAGTCTACTTGTCCCTTCTCTAAGCGCCCAAGAATTAGTCGTTGGTTATGATGGCTTTTATAACAGAATAAAAAGCAGTAAAAAAGAACAGTACGATAATACAAAAATGGGTGTTTTTCTTAATAATAGTCAGACAGGTAAGCATTGCCAGATTGAAAATGCATTTATTAATTTTGAAGGTGCTATTACTGATGTTGAAATTGGTAAAGATTCAGAGCTACTCTTACCTTTTAATAAGCAATTGCGTGATGATAAAGCTAAATTACATGTGAATGTTACCGACATAGCATCTTGTGATCTCGCATTACAAATTATGGCATCTGAAAACAACAGTACAGAATATTCATCATTAGCACTTGTTAAGCAAATTGAAGAGTTTGATTTGTTCTTAGGGAATATGGCTGGTTATTTCGGCAGAATGAATTTACCTACGACTATCGGTGTTCAGTTTATTTTTGATGAGTCCGTTGAAGCTTATACTATGAGCGGTGATCTATTTAAAAGTGGAGAGCAAATTTCTTTATCACAAGATGAAATCATTCGCGATAAAATTGCAGGTATAAAATTCAGCAAGCAACCACTTAGAATTATACCGTTAACTGAAATCTAACCTCGGTTTCAAATGAATTTAGCACTGCGCTTAAAAAATGGTACAAAAAAAAGCACTGCGTTAGGGCAGTGCTTTTTTATATCGGTCATTTACGCTAGGTATGGGGATTAACGACAGACCTTATTATCATTCAACCTTGGCATTATAATTCGACGATAGTAACCATTTCATTCGGATCGAAACTTTCAACACCAGAATTAGATTGTTCAGTCGGTACCATTTCAATTTCATTATCGAACGCAGTATCAAATTCAGTCAGTTCGTCCGCACGTTCAAGATCCATATTCACAAAATCAAATGCGTTGGTATCTGCAAGGTGACTTGGCACGATATTACGGATTGCGTTGAAGCAATTGTTTACACGGCCTGGATTTGTTTCATCCCATTGTGAAAGCATTGCTTTAACAGCTTGGCGTTGTAGATTCTCTTGTGAACCACAAAGGTTACAAGGGATGATCGGGAATGCTTTAAACGCTGAGTAAGCTTTAATATCTTTTTCACGACAGTAGGCTAATGGGCGAATAACAATGTTGCGCTTATCATCAGAGATAAGTTTAGGTGGCATTGTTTTCATTTTCGCGCCATGGAACATATTCAAGAATAATGTTTCAACGATATCGTCAGCGTGATGGCCGAGTGCAAGTTTTGTTGCGCCAAGATCTACGGCTGCATTATACAGAATACCACGGCGTAAACGTGAACATAAGCTACACGTTGTTTTGCCTTCAGGGATTTTTTCTTTAACGATACTATATGTATCTTTTTGCACTATCTTATATTCAATACCTAGATTTTCAAGGTAGTTAGGCAGGATGTCTTCAGGGAAACCTGGCTGTTTTTGATCTAAGTTAACCGCAATAATATCAAAAGTGATAGGTGCTGCTGCTTGTAACTGAAGCAGAATATCGAGCATTGTAAAACTGTCTGCGCCACCGGACAAACAAACCATAACTCTGTCACCATCTTCAATCATATTATAATCAATGATTGCTTTACCTGTTTCGTGGCGCAGCTTTTTTTGCAGTTTAGCAAATTGCTTTTTTTCTAAAGCGGTAAAATTTTCAGGTTTCATTCGGACACTCAGGATTAATATTGCTGTAAGCTGCGCAGTATACCCAAGCATGCCGGAAAAGCAAGTTCCCGCGCTTGGATGTACAGTGCGACTGAGTATCTAGGTTATTATTTTGTAATCATTTTAATGCTAAAAGGTCACAGTTAATTGAGTCAATAACCATTTCAGCGGTGTTGCCAATCAGAAATGCAGAAAACCCATTACGTGTTGGCGCACCTAGAATGACGAGCTCAGCATCGACGTCTTGAACAATATCTGCGATCACATCTTCTGGTGCACCTGATTGAATATGGACATTTTCTTTGGTTATATTGAATTTTTCAGCGTGAGTGTACATTGCTGTTTTATGGTGTTCTTCGATTTCTTGATTGTAAGCGACCGCATCGAAATTGGGAATTTCAATCGAGATGTGTTCGGGGGTACTTGGATAGGCGTTTGCTAAATGTATATTGGCATTTAACAGTTGTTTTAATTGTAACGCTTCTTGCGTTATACGTTCATTAATTGAATCATCGTCTTGTGTACTTAAATTAGTGCTTTCTAAAACTTGAATCGCAGCGACAATATTGCCATTGATTGGCCAGTCGTGGTCTTTAACTAACAATACTGGGCATTGGCTTTTACGTAATAAGTGCCAATCAGTCGGTGTAAACATAACGGCACTGAGCTTGTTATGGTCGTGGGTGCTTTTAACGATTAAATCGTGATTGTTAAGTTTCGCTTCTTCTAAAATTGATTCGAATGGACGCTTGTGCCAAACCAGCTTTAAATTGATTTTAGCATCTGGGTAATCTTGCTCTAGCTGTTTGGTGAAAGATTTTTGTTCTTCGACCACGATAGCATCTTGCATAGATTGACGTTCATCACTCGAAAACAATGAGGTAAGTTCATAAGATAGGTCATAAATAACAAGGAGAAGAGAGATTGAAACGTTGTCTTGTTGAGAAGCTAGATACAAGGCACGAGATAATGCTACCTGCGGTGTATTCACTTGATCTGCAACCACTAGAATATTTTTGTATTTATTCATAAGGCACCTTGATAACAAATAGGATATAGATTAAGTATATGTTTATTATATTGATTATACATAACCAATATTGTAACTATATCCCAAATTGTGATAGATGCCATAAATGTACAGAATTTTTGATAAGCGTGTTGGGCAAAGTACTTTAAATCAATGACTTTAAGTCAATCACGCTTAATATTTCAGTTACTGATAACTGCTATCGTTATAACAATTATTTATAGTAATTACCTAAGACTCTTTCTTACCGGCAAGTAAGGCAAGGCTTTCACGATCGATAATACTGATGTATTTACCTTTTACCTCAATCATGTCACTGGTTTGAAAGCGACCAAGTAAGCGGCTAATCGTTTCAACAGTCAAGCCTAAATAATTACCGATATCGCCACGAGTCATGGTTAAACGGAATTCTTTAGGTGAAAAACCACGTTCAGAAAAACGGACAGAAAGATTATTCAAAAATGCAGCAAGACGCTGTTCAGCATTTTTCTTACTCAGTAATAGAATCATCTCTTGATCTGCTGCTATTTCGCCACTCATTAACCGCATTACTTGGCGACGTAGCATTGGCATTTTACCAATCAAGTCATCAAGTGTGTCATACGGTATCTCACAAACCATCGATGTTTCTAATGCTTGTGAAAAACTAGGGTGTATGCCTGAGCTTAATGCATCAAAACCGATCAAGTCACCAGCTAAATGGAAACCCGTGATCTGTTCATCACCTTGTTCGGTAATCGTGTATGATTTTACTGAGCCAGAACGGATCGCATAAAGTGATTTAACTTTATCGCCAGCTTTAAATATTTCATCATTCTTTTGAAACGGCTTTTTACGTTCAATAATTTGGTCGAGAGAATCTAGCTCTGAATCATTCAAAGAATATGGTATGCAGAGTTGGCTAATACTGCAGTTTTGGCAGTGAATTTCACACTTTGAAGCAGCAGTTCGTGTTGGTATCTTTTTATCTAAGGCCATAATTCCAATAAACTCTTTTGATATATGTCAATATTGTAGCAAATTTACATACCATAAGCACTTAATTGTACTAACGCTATATAAATAATATGTAAACCGTATAAAACAAGCAATAAACCACTAAATCGTTTGAACTTGGTGTTTTGTATTAAGCTGTTGAATTTAGTGGAAAAACTGCCAACCAAAAACATGATTGGAAAGGTTCCCAAGCCAAATGCGAACATCGTCAATGCCGACGATAATGCAGATCCACTAGACAATGCGAGTGTTAATGCCGAATAAACAAGACCACAGGGTAACCAACCCCATAAAAAACCTAACGGGAATGCATGATAAGGTGTTTTTAAAGGCAGAAATTGACGCGCTAATGGTTGAATAAAACGCCAGAGCAAACGTCCGATTTTTTCAAGCTGTAAAATGGCGGAGTTAAGTTGCGCAATATACAAACCAATTAGAATTAATGTCACTCCAGACACAAAACGCAGTATGACGAGAAAATCGTAACCTGCACCAAAATTTAAACCAATTTGTGCGGTTAAACCAACAATAGCACCAATTAAAGTATAGCTGCTGATCCGGCCTAGATTATAAAAGAGTGGTGCGAGTGAGTTCGATTGAGTTGTCTGCTTATTTGCATGAGCTATGGCACCTGAAATACCACCACACATCGCGATACAATGGCCGGCGCCTAATACGCCAATCATGAAGGCGGCTATAAAACTACTTATCATGCTTATTACTTTGTGAAGAGCTATCTGAGTTGTTCTGCTTGTTCAGTGGTACTTCGTTGTTACCTTCGTCATCAAATAGAATATTACTGCCTTCACGTTCCAAATCTTCGAATTGATCGGATTTAACAGCCCAAAAGAAAATGGCGACAGCAATTGCGACAAAAATCATCGCAATTGGGATTAACATAAAAATAATTTCCATTACTTCAACAACCTTAATGAATTACCAATAACTAATAGTGAACTTAGTGACATACCTATCACGGCGATATACGGTGGTACACTGCCTGAGATTGCTAACGGTAAAATCAATGAATTATACCCCAGCGCCCACATTAAGTTTTGCTTAATTATTTTATAGGTTTTTGTTGCTGTAGCCAGCATATATTTAACCCCGATGAAATCAGTACTTAATAACACCACATCAGCACTGTTTTTTGCTAAATCAGACCCTTCACCCATCGCGATAGATACCGTTGCAGCGCTCAGTACTGGGGCATCATTCACGCCATCACCAACCATTAGCATTAATTTTCCGTCGGCTTGTTGAGCATTGATGTAGGCTAGTTTACTTTCTGGAGACTGGCTTGTTTTTTTGTTCGTGATAGCCAAACCTTCCGTTACTTTATCAGTATGATGTTTACTATCTCCTGTAAGCAGGGTTACATAGAGCCCTGATTCGGCGATGTAGTCTAGTGTTGTTGCCACGTTTTCGCGCATTTCATCTTGAATATAAAAACGTGCAACCAGTTGATCATTCTTTGTCAGGTAGACGAGAATGTCTTTACCGTCGGAATCTAAGCTCGCTTGTTGAGTAAATTTAGCGGAGCCGATCTTATAATTGTCTTTGCCAAGGATCCCTGAAATTCCTAATCCGATGTGATTCTCGGTCTTATCAAATTTTATTTTTTCTTCGTCAGTCTTAAAGGCTGATGCAATAGGGTGTGTTGAGTGCTGTTCAAGCGATGTCGCTATACGCAATAACTCACTTTGTTGTAATTCGGTATTGGACTGTAAGGTAGCATTGGACTTAATTTTAGTCAGTGTGAATGCGCCTTTTGTTAAAGTGCCGGTTTTATCAAACGCGATCTCATCTACTTTGGTGAGAGATTCAAGCACATGTTCTTTACGAATTAAGATACCTTGTCTAGATAAATTACTCGTCGCACAGGTTAATGCTGTCGGAGTGGCTAGTGATAACGCGCAAGGGCAGGTAGCAACTAAAACTGATAGGGTGATCCAAAATGCTTTATCAGGGTCATAACCAAGCCAGAACAAGTAAGTCCCAGCAGAAATGATCAGTAATGCGAGTACAAAGTAGCGTGATATTTGATCAGCCAGAATTGAAATCTGTGGTTTTGACGATTGGGCGGTATTTTGTAAACGGATAATTTCTGATATCAGATTATGTTTGTGGGTTTTTGTCACACAGACCGTGATCGTTTGTTCAACATTAAGACTGCCAGTATAAACATCACTTTCTACCGATTTAACGATAGGTAAAAACTCACCGGTGAGCATTGATTCGTCAACGCTGCTTTCACCCTTGATAATAATGCCGTCACATGGGATGACTTCGCCACTTTTGACTATCACGTAGTCGTTAATTTTAAGCTGTTTAGTTGGTACCAGTTGTTCGTTTTCATCTTCATTAATACGTAATGCCATATTCGGAATAAGCTTGGCCATGTTCGCACTGAGTTCTGAGGTTTTCTTACGGGCTCTTAGTTCTAAGTAACGGCCAAACAATAAGAAGAATGTAAACATGGAAATAGATTCAAAATAGACTTCGCCCGTACCTGTCATCGTCGCATAAGCAGATGCGATGTATGCACCAAGTAATGCGATTGAAACGGGAACATCCATGCCGAGTGTTCGGGTCCGTAAATTACGCAATGCGTTAGAATAGAAAGGCTGTGCTGAATAAAGCAGTACTGGCGTAGCGACGATCAAGCTTACCCAGCGGAAAAGTTGACGATACATGTCTTCCATATCGCCAAACCAAGTAGAGTAAAGAGCAACAGCAAACATCATGACTTGCATTGTTGCCAATCCCGCAAGACCTAATCGTCTGAAATAAGACTTAAGCTGTTTATTGTACATCAACTCATGCTGATCGGCTTGAAAAGGCGATGCTGTATAACCGAGGTTATTGATACGTTTTAAAATATCACTGAGTTTAATTTGTTCATCAACCCATTTAATGGCAATACGATTACTTGTCGCATTCACATTAATAAATTGAATGCCTTGGGTATTACGAAAGCTTCTTTCGATTAACCAGGCACAAGCGGCACAAGAAAGACCTTCAACAGTGAGTGTGATCTCTTTTATGTCACCGTCTTGATAGACAAATTCATCTTGAATTTCATTATCATCGTAAATTTCTAAGCGTAATAATTCATCAGGTACTAATTGCTTTGCGGTAGGAGATAAATCAGTTCGATGCTCGTAGTATGAACTCAATCCTGATGCGACAATCATTTCCGCGACAGACTGACAACCTGGGCAACACATTTCACGCTCTTCAGGGGCAATATAAACTTTAAATTTATTTGTGTCTGTAGCTAAAACAGATTCACCGCAGTGATAACAATTAGTACCGTTTGACATTAATCTTGCTCGCCGTCTAACTTAATTACAGAAGTATTTGGATATTGAACGTATTCTTGAACGCGCCATGCACCATCAATTGATTCTGCACGCACACGCCATTTACCTTGCAGCATATCAGCAGGGATCTCAACGCGATAACTGCCATCACCAAATGCCGTTGCTAGCACTGAGATGTCATGCTTAGCTAACGTAACGTGGAAGAATGAAATATTAAGCGCTTGATTCTTAACCATCTCACCGGTTGCAGGCGTAAACACGGCAAATCCGTCTTCGAATTTTAAATTAAAGGTGATGTTACGCGCTAACGCTTCATGATATTTGGTTAAATCTTGGTTAATCTTTTTACCATCTTTGTAATAATCATCAGAAACCATATCTGGTTGATTGTTTTGAAAGATAAAAAAAGTAGACGTACCCGCAACAACGGCCAATGTAGGGAAGAAAATGACAAACCAGAACCAAGGTTCTTTATACCAATAAGATTTCATTATGAACTCCAAGAAGGGAAAGGTGAAATTTAACAAAGTTAAAGCAAAAAAAAAAGCTCCATTCAGTAAATGGAGCTTTAAATTAGTACTATTACGTTACTTTACACTTAAACTGTAAACATAACTGCTTAATAGCATTACTTTATCTTCACCAAGGATATCACTCCATGCTGGCATTACACCGTTACGACCATACTTAACAGTTTGTTCGATAGCTTTACGAGAGCCACCATACAACCATATTTTGTCAGTCAGATTCGGAGCACCTAGCATAGTCATACCTTTAGCATCTGCACCATGACAAGCTGAACAAGTTTGAAGGAATACTTCTTTACCTGCTGCTTCTTCACGTGCATTCACTTTACGGCCAGATAAACCAACAACATACGTTGTTACTTGATCTACTTTCTCATCACCTAGTACTGGTAACCAACCCGGCATTACACCAGCGCGGCCGTGCATGATAGTTGCTTTGATATCAGCAGGAGTACCGCCGTATAACCAAGCACTGTCAGTTAGGTTAGGGAAACCTTTTGCACCACGTGCATCAGAACCGTGACACTGTGAACAGTTTTGTAAGAATAGGCGTTGACCTACTTTAACTGCTTCAGGGTCTTTAGCGATGTCAGCAATTTCACGGTATTCAGTGAAGTCACTGCTTTCTGTTTTAACTAGTTTGTTAAATACAGCTGCATATTTTGCGTCAGCTGATTCAACTTCACGCTCATACTCATTCGTACTAGTCCAGCCAAGTAAACCTTTATAGCTGCCTAGACCTGGGTATAGAGCGAAATAGATAAAACCACCAATACAAGTGAAAATAAATAAGTATTTCCACCATGTTGGTAATGGGTTATTTAACTCTTCGATACCATCGAAAGAGTGACCCATTGATTCGCCTTCTTTAACGCCTGTGTCATTTCTGTTACACATCCAAAGTAGGCCTAGACAAGCAAAGATGCTGCCTAGTGTGATCACTGTGATCCAAATACTCCAAAAAGTACTCATAATCATAAACTCCTAAATACGAGCAGATGTATTTTTCTGCTCTCCATTAAGTGAATCACTGTGGACTGATTCATCAGCAAATACTAAATTAGCAGCTTCATTAAACGACGATTTTTGACGTTTACTGTAAGCCCAAGCAATAATACTGATAAAAATGGCCATTAGTATTAGGGTATAAACCCCTTGGAATGTACCGTAATCCATAAGTTACACCTTATTTTAATGCATGACCTAATGATTGCAGGTAAGCAACCAAAGCGTCTAGTTCAGTTTTACCTTTAACAGCTTCTTCTGCACCAGCGATATCAGCATCTGTGTACGGAACGTCAAAGTAATCTTTAAAGATACTTAGTTTCGCTGCAGATTCAGAACCGTCTAATACATTTTCAGCTAACCAAGGGAAAGCAGGCATGTTTGACTCAGGAACAACACTACGTGGGTCAAGTAAATGCGCACGCTGCCAATCATCAGAATAACGACCACCAACACGTGCTAGATCTGGACCTGTACGTTTTGAACCCCATAAGAACGGATGTTCCCATACTGATTCACCAGCAACAGAATATGCACCATAGCGCTCTGTTTCTGCACGGAAAGGACGGATCATTTGACTATGACAAACGGCACAGTTCTCACGGATGTAGATATCACGGCCTTCCATCTCTAATGCTGTATAAGGACGTAGAGTATCTAAAGGCTCAGTTGTATCTTTTTGCCAGAACAGTGGCGTAATCTCAACCATCGCACCAAAGCTGATCGCAATGACGATGAAGATTGCTAATAAACCAATGTTCTTTTCAATTAATTCATGTTTCATAACTATCTCCTAACTATGCAGCTTCAGCGTCAGCTTTGATTGAGTGATCTGCAGCAGAGATTGTTTTAAAGACGTTGTACGCCATTAATAACATACCTGTCACAAAGAACACACCACCAAGGAAGCGTACGAAGTAGAATGGATATGAAGCTTGTAGTGATTCAACAAAGCTGTACGTTAATGTACCGTCAGCATTTACCGCTCTCCACATTAGACCTTGCATAACACCCGAGATCCACATTGCAACAATGTAAAGTACAGTACCAACAGTTGCTAACCAGAAGTGAACGTTAATCAGCTTAACGCTGTACATACGACCTTGGTTAAATAACACTGGGATTAAGTGGTAGATAGCACCGATAGATACCATTGCAACCCAACCTAGCGCACCTGAATGTACGTGACCAACAGTCCAATCAGTGTAATGCGAAAGTGCATTTACACTCTTAATTGCCATCATTGGACCTTCGAACGTAGACATACCGTAGAAAGATAAAGAAACAATTAGGAAACGTAAGATCGGGTCATAACGTAGTTTATGCCATGCGCCAGATAGCGTCATGATACCGTTGATCATACCACCCCATGATGGAGCAAATAAGATTAACGACATAACCATACCAACTGATTGAGTCCAATCAGGTAGTGCTGTGTAATGAAGGTGGTGAGGACCAGCCCAGATGTACAGCGATACTAATGCCCAAAAGTGAACAATCGATAAACGGTAAGAATAAACAGGGCGATTAGCTTGTTTTGGTACGAAGTAGTACATCATACCCAAGAAACCAGCAGTTAGAAGGAAGCCCACTGCATTATGGCCATACCACCACTGAACCATTGCATCAATCGCACCACCGTAAATAGAATAAGATTTCATTCCATTTAGTGGGATAGCTGCACTGTTTACAATGTGTAAAACAGCAACGGTTAAGATGAACGCACCAAAGAACCAGTTTGCAACATAAATGTGCGACGTTTGGCGTTTAATGATGGTGCCGAAGAATACAACCGCATAAACAACCCAAACTAGCGTGATTAAGATATCAATCGGCCATTCAAGTTCTGCGTATTCTTTTGACGTGTTATAACCAAGTGGTAATGATATAACGGCAGAAAGAATAACAAGTTGCCAACCCCAAAATACAACAGCAGGTAAAATGCCACCAAATAGGCGAGCTTGACACGTGCGTTGGACAACATAAAACGATGTTGCCATTAGGGCCGAGGTACCAAATGCAAAGATTACTGCATTGGTATGTAGGGGACGAAGACGGCTATAAGTTAACCAAGGTGTATCGAAATTTAGTGCAGGCCAAATTAGCTGTGCTGCAATTAGCACACCTACTGACATACCAACAATACCCCAGATAACAGCCATCACAGTAAACTGTCGTACAACTTTATAGTTATAGTCAGTTTTTATAGGTGAATGAGAGCTCATATTTTGCTTCCGGTGCTACGAATTATTAAACATCTTACGATGCGTGAATACCCAAAAAGAATATGTGTAAATCTAGGTAATCTAAATTGACAGTCATACTCAGATGGGGATATTACGCGATTTTACGTAACATTAACAGCGGAATTTGTTGGTTATATTGTTAAAAAAGCACGAATATATGTCTATTGGGGTAGGCTTGATTTAGATCAATTAAATCAGACGGAAAAAACGAATTTAGACCTGTGGCTTGATTATGATCAACTAAAAATTATTTATGAATTTTATGTTTTTAATGTATCTTTTGGACAGAAATATGAAGAGCTATAAAAATTGATAAGCAGGTAATAATAAAGTTAGCTTAATGTTAATAAAAAAGGCTAGTAACTCGCACTACAAAGTGAGTTATCAGCCTTTCCATGACAATATAATTGACGCGTTATGTTTATGAGTTATTCGCGTTGTTTTATGCTTTCAAAGCAGCAGAGACAATTTCTTGTGCTTCGCTTAAAATTAACGCTAGATGTGTTTCATCTTTAAAGCTTTCAGCATAGATTTTGTAAATTGCTTCTGTGCCAGATGGGCGTGCAGCAAACCAACCATTTTCAGTTGTTACTTTCAAACCACCAATTTTACCATCGTTACCTGGCGCCTTGGTTAATTTAGCGGTAATTGTTTCGCCTGCTAAGGTTTCTGCCTGAACGAGCTCTGGAGACAAGTTAGATAGAATTGCTTTTTCTTCAAATGAAGCGGGTGCATCAATACGGTTGTAAACAGGTGAACCGAACTCTTCGGTCAGTTCTGCATAAAGTTGTGCAGGATCTTTACCTGTTACCGCAAGTATCTCTGCAGATAGTAGTGCTAAAATGATACCGTCTTTATCTGTTGTCCAAACAGTACCGTCTGTGCGTAAGAATGATGCACCAGCACTTTCTTCGCCACCAAACGCAAAACTTGCGTTGTGTAAACCATCAACAAACCATTTAAAACCAACAGGCACTTCACAAAGTGGGCGTTCAATTTTCGCTGCTACACGGTCAATCATCGAGCTTGAAACCAGTGTTTTACCTACTTTTGCATTTACTGGCCAGTTTGTGCGGTGAGTAAATAAGTATTGGATTGCAACTGCAAGGTAATGGTTTGGATTCATTAAGCCACTTTTAGTGACAATACCGTGACGGTCATAATCAGGATCATTACCAATGGCGATGTCAAAATCATCTTTTAAGCTGATCAAACTTGCCATTGCATAAGGTGATGAGCAATCCATACGGATCTTGCCATCTTTATCTAGGCACATAAATGAGAAGCTTGGGTCAACGCGATCATTTACCACAGTAATATCTAAATTGTATTTAGCTGCAATCACATCCCAATAAGCAAAACCAGAACCGCCTAATGTATCAACGCCGATCTTAATGCCTGCATCTGCAATGGCTTTTAGGTTAAGGACGTTTTCTAAGTCAGCAACGTAAGCTTCAACATAATCGATTTCTTGATAATGGACAGAGTCAGTCGCGATAGCAAAGCTTAGACGCTTAACTGCCACTAAACCTTCAGCGATAATGTCGTTTGCACGGTTTTCAATAATCTTAGTTACATCGCTATCTGCTGGACCGCCGTGTGGTGGGTTGTATTTTATACCGCCATCTTGAGGTGGATTATGTGATGGTGTGATCACAATACCATCAGCCTGAATAGTGTTGCTGCTGTTGTGCGCTAAAATAGCGTGTGAAATAACAGGAGTAGGTGTAAAACCGTCATTAATTTGGACTCGTACATCTACACCATTTGCAACTAAAACTTCAATAACTGAAATATTCGCAGGTTCTGATAGTGCATGAGTATCTTTACCGATGAATAAAGGTCCGGTAATACCTTGTTCAAATCGGTATTCAGCAATTGCTTGGCTAATAGCAAGGATATGGTCTTCATTAAAAGAAGATGCAAAAGCGTTGCCGCGATGACCAGAAGTACCAAATGCAACACGCTCGGCAATTTTTGCTACATCAGGTTTGTTGATGTAATAGTTAGACACTAGTGCTGGAATGTTACAAAGATCTGAATTTAGCGCCTTTTGTCCGGCTCTTGGATGAACTGCCATGTGCGATTTTATCCTTAAATAAATGAAAGCTGTTATTAATTAAATTGTTATTATTATACCTCTAATAAGTTAATTTTGGCACATCCTTTCAATTGAAACTCTAATTTTGTTCAATAAACTGGTCCAAACAGTTATTTTTGTGGTTTCTATAACCAGTAAATTAATCGGATTAATTTAGACTCTAGTCAGATGCTGATCGCTTATGATAAAATCAGGAGTATAAATTATTTATTTAAACTAGAGTTAATCATGGCCAGAACAGCTGCAGCACTACACATACTTGTGAAACACGAATCTAAAGCATATGAAATATTGGCTAAATTGGAGAAGGGTGAAAACTTTCAAAAGTTAGCAAAATCTCATTCTCTTTGTCCGTCTGGCAAAAAAGATGGTGGTAACTTAGGCGAGTTCAGAAAGGGAGCTATGGTTCCTGCCTTTGATAAAGTTTGTTTCAATGGTGAAATCTTAACGCCTCACCTTGTGAAGACGAAACATGGCTGGCATATTGTGAAAATCTTGTTTAGAACATAATAGAGCTGTTTTAGCTGTCACAAAAAAGCCCCCAATTAATTTGAATTGAGGGCTTTTTTTATGCCTGTATTTTTAAAGACATTATTTTTCTGAGTATGCTTTTTTAACTTCACGTGCAATGAGTGCTTTAAATGGTTCTGCACCAAACTGTTTTAGCGCGACACCATTGACATAGAATGTCGGCGTTTTGAATACTTTGAGTGTTTTAGCATCTTTGGCATCTTGCGCCATACGCTCTGCGATAACAGGGCTTTGCATATCAATCTTAAGCTGTGCAATGTCAATACCAGCGTCCTGTAGATATGGATATAATAAATCTACATTGGCAACGTGATTGATTGCCCAATTATTTTGATAATACAAGGTAATGCGTAGTGCATCCCAGAACTTGTTCTGCATTTTAGTTGCTTCTAATGCAGCAACTACAGAGCCAACGTTTTTATGGAAGGCTACCGGTCGAACAACTAAGTTAACTTTCCCTTTATATTGTTTTATTTGGCTTTTAACAAGCGGGTAAAAGGCACGACAGGACTCACAAGCAGGATCAAAAAATTCAACAATTGTTACTTTGGCATGTTTACTACCAAAAATAGGCGCGTTTTCACTATATAGATGTTGTTCAATATTTTCATCTGACGTTGACGGTATTAATAAGAATGCAGCAATCACGACAGCGATGCTTAATATTACGATGGATATGAATTTATTTTTCTTTTGTTGTTCTAAACTTTTTTTTGTTGCTAACTTTTTCATGAATAAACCTAAGTGGAAAATGAAATATGTTTCGTATTTTAGATTTAAAATGTAATAACGTCTTGATCAAACTTCAATTTATGCACAAAAAAATGCAGATAATGACTTATTAGGTTGATGAAACTGACACTAGACTAAGTTGTAGGCAACATCGGCATGTAGAATGAAAAAACCAGCGCCAAATTTTAACATCTGCAGCTGGCTTTTTATTGTCTTTATTTTTATATAAAGAGGGGATTGTTAGAAACCGTATTCAAGACCAACACGTGCGAATGTTTCTTGGCTATCGGAAGTTACAGCACCCCAACCAAGTTTATCTGTCATACCAACACGAACGTAAGGTACAAAGCCGTTAACAACACCCATTACTTGTAATGATGTTACAGAAGAACCTTCTCTGTTGTTAGAATTATCATCTGAATCAACATCTTCAGTTGCTGCGTAACCTAATTTAATACCCAGCGGGCCATTCCAATATTGCGCGATTAGAGAGTAAGAACCTTGTGAGTCAACATTCTTAGTTGCGATATTTTCTGCTTGACCATATTTATATGCACCAGCAATGCTGATACCTGTACTTGCAATCGGCGCTTCAAAACCAACGAGATAGGTAAAAGTATCCGTGATTACACCATCTTTTGCTGCAATTGCTTTGGATTGGCCAGTTGTAGGATCAAATTCAAACCCAGCTTCTACCGCATCACTTACTTTTCGGTTATTACCATATTCAAACGTCGCATGTAATGTAATCGCATCGAATGCTTTATATTTTGCTGCACCACCGAACCAATGAGCATTGTCACCGTTGCCAGCACGACCTGTGGCAACATTAACGTTCAAGTTCCCCATAGCTGGAGCAAAATAACGAATAGATTCAGTACGATCGTACATGTAAGCAATATCACCGGTTGCAGCAGGATCAAATACACGACCTAAACCAGGGTTTGTGAAAGGCCAATCAACTACTTCATACATCGGGGTTAATTGACGACCTAAAGTCACTTTACCATAATCACCTTCTACACCTACGAACGTATCACGGAAACCTAAACCACCACCAGACCAGTCATCGGTATCGGTATAGCCAGATTCAACCTGGAATATCACATTGATTCCGTCGGTCATTTGTTTACTGCCACGGAAGCCAACACGAGTTTCATTCTCAATGTTGTAATCGGAGATATTTGATTCGCCATTGGCTTTATCACCGGTGTGACCATACGCAGAAACAGCGACAACACCATACACTTCGATGTTACCTGTATTTTCGGTTCCTAATACGTATGCATTAGCTGCTGTTGACAATAAAGCAGTTGAAACCGCTGTGGCAACCATAGATAAGCTTAATTTATTCATTCTAAAATCCTTTTAGTAGATGTAAATGCTATTTATATTGATTTGTTAATTAATAATGAACTTTGTTACTTGATGGTTTGGAGTCTACCCCCTTGTTAATTCACCATGCAAATTAAGCTGTTCGCAGTCGTGATAAAACTCACAATAATTTTAATAAAAAGACATAAACAACGATAAAGATCCCATTTATATCTATTTTTAGTGATTAATTCGCGCTATTAATTTAAGGGAGGAATGAATTCAGTATTGAAACATTAAAAAAAAACTCCGTTTTATTATATCTACTAGTGAAATAAGCTATTGTTTTAGATGTGTTTTTTATCTTGGTTAATTTAGTTCGATTTAATTTATAAAATTATTAATGTTGATTTAATGTAAACTTGACCGTTTTTTGGTTCGAGTAACGCAGGGGGGTAGTTATAATTAACACTCGACAGTCAATAGATGCGTCATTTAAATTGATATTAATCACGTATGTTTCTATAAAGTTAATTATATTGGTGACAATAGTCACATGAAATGAAAATTCAGATAGTAAATAACACAGGTTACTTTACAGTGCGTATTAAGTTTTTAGTTTAACGTCTAGTTTAAATATTTCATTCAAAGGAAGGATCGGATATGAAAAAAACAACAATAGCACTTGGATTAAGTGTTGCTTTAGCTGGTTGTAGTGCGACACAAGAAATATCGTCAACACAACAAATCGTTGATTCTATTGCATCATCTGTCGCGGTCACTTATACGGTAAATCAAAAGCTTGAAGGTGACGCATCTGCCACATGTAAAACTCTTGAAGCAGAGTGGGCAGCATGTCAGGATGTTACAATACAACTAACGAACAGTGGCGCAGCGATTGAGTCTGCTGATTGGGAAATATATTTTCATAGTATCCGCCGTATATTAGAAGTTAAATCTCCAGAATTTACGATTGAACATATCAATGGTGATCTTCATCGACTCACACCAACCGCTGAATTCAACGGTTTCGCCCAGAACGCCATTGTAGATGTTAATTTCATCGCTGAATATTGGTCATTGTTCGAAACAGATGTGATGCCGCGTTATTATGTGACAGCAGAAAATGCAGAGCCGAAAGTGATCAGCAATACTGACACTGAAGATATGTCAGAAATCATGACACCAATCACGGGTGAAAACCTAAAAAGACATGCCGGTGATAACAACATAATTATGAACGCCAATACGCGTTTTGAATCTAATGAAGCCACTGCACAGTTATCAGCAGCATCTGTAGCGAACAAAATCATTCCAACGCCAGTGTGGCAAGATGAAAAAGTAACAGGCTTTGCTGATTTAAGTGCTGGCATTAGTATTCACGCACCAGCAATGCAACAAAGTTCACTCGATGCAGTAACCCTACGATTTGAAAATTTTGGTGTTAATGTAGCAGGTAGCTATCCTATTAATATCACTATTGCACCGCAACAACTTACAGAAGAATACGCAATGTCAGGTGGTTACACACTTGACGTCTCTGCCGATAGCACTGCAGTAGTAGCCTTTGATAATGCTGGTGCCCTTTATGCTTTGCAATCAATTGCGTCATTAATCCCGTCTGATTTTGCTGTGAACAAAAGCATTCCACAAGTTAGTGTAAAAGATGCGCCGAATTTTGAGTACCGTGGTATGGAAGTTGATATTGCCCGAAACTTCCACAGTAAAGAGTCATTATTGCGCTTAGTCGATCAAATGAGTGCGTATAAGATGAATAAATTCCACTTACATCTAACCGATGATGAAGGCTGGCGTTTAGCTATCCCTGGTTTACCTGAATTAACAGATATCGGCGGCAAACGTTGTCATGATTTAGAAGAAAACACCTGTTTATTACCGCAGTTGGGTTCAGGCCCTGGCTCGGATAATCGTGGTACAGGTTATTTAACTAAAGCTGATTATATTGAATTAGTGAAATATGCGCAGGCGCGTAATATTGAAGTTATTCCAGAAATTGATATGCCAGCGCATGCTCGTGCCGGTGTAGTAGCGATGGAAGCACGTTACAACAAATACAAAGATTCAGATTTACAAAAAGCAGAAGAGTATCGCCTAGCTGATCCAGATGACAAATCAGTATATACAACGATTCAATTCTACAATGATGGTATCTTAAACCCTTGTATGGACTCGACTTATAACTTCATCGGTAAAGTCATTGAAGAAGTTCAAGCGATGCACAATGAAGCTGGCCAACCACTGAAAACATGGCACATGGGGGGCGATGAAGCGAAGAATATTCATCTTGGTAACGGTTTCGAACAAACGGGTGGCACAACAGGTTGGAAGGGTGATAAAGATTTAACCAAAGAATCAATGCCTTGGGCTAAATCACCACAGTGTGTCGCGCAAGTAGCTGCTGATGATAGCTTAGAAACACCTCATGATCTTGGTCCTATGTTTGTTAAAAAAGTAGCTAACATTATTGCTGCTGCCGGTATCGAAAAAACGCAGTTATGGCAGGATGGACTTAAAGACGTTGATGCTAAAGACTTACCAATAACAGCTGTCGCGAATGTATGGGAAACCCTATATTGGGGCGGAGCAAATACCTCGAATCACATGACAGAAAAAGGTTTTGAAGTTGTACAGTCGCACCCTGATTATCTGTATTTCGATTTCCCCTATGAAGTAAACTCAAAAGAACGTGGTTACTATTGGGCTACACGTTACACAGACAGCAAAAAGGTATTTAAATTTTCACCGAATAACTTACCGCAGAACGCTCAAACATCGAAAGATCGTGATGGTAATAACTTCAACGTAAAAGGCGACACTGAAAACCGTGGTTATAATGGTATTTCCGGTCAACTTTGGAGTGAATCAGTGCGTACTGACGCACAATTTGAATACATGGTTTACCCACGTATCTTACCATTAGCAGAGCGCGCATGGCATAAAGCATCATGGGAACTTGATTACGTTAAAGATCGTGAATTCAAAGGCGGTGAAACAACGTTTGTTGATGCTAATAAGCAGCAAGCAGAGTGGACTCAATTTGCCAATATTGTTGGTCAGCGCGAACTCGCAAAAATTGACAAAGCCGGTGTTGAATACCGCCTACCTGTACCGGGTGGTAAGATTGAATCTGGCAAGCTATTAACTAACGTGGCTTTCCCAGGACTAGAAGTACAATATAGTACGGATGCAGGTTCAACATGGACAACATGGACAAAACCTGTTTCTGTAACGTCGGCGGAATTAAGAACTGTGTCACCAGATGGCGAACGCTTTAGCCGTATTACCGAAGTAAAGTAAGCTGAATTTACAATGACTTAAAATAAAAGGTGATTGGATATTAATTCAATCGCCTTTATTTCTTATAGCATTTAGCATAAATAAAACACATTTCATAAATCGAACACAAAATCGTATGATTAAACTGTCTGCGGTGTAACAAGGAACAATTCAAATGAAACTAAAATTTTTAGCGCCACTATTATTACCACTCGCACTTACAGCTTGTTCGAATACTTATGAAGATGCGAGTTCTGAACAGTTTCAAGATATGGTTTCAGTAAAACAGACTTGGGAAGGGAAGCGTATCACAGGACCTACCATTACACTACCGCCTGAAGCTGGCACCACACAAGCATTGTTTAAAGCAGATGCTTACATGTATGGCAGAGAAAGTAGCAACGAAAAGCATCAAATCGATACGCGTATTAACCTTTTAGTTAAGCATACCGACTTTGGTTTTGAATACGGTTTTGTATCTATTAATGGTTTAGAATCGGTAAAGATCAAACAAGAACGTGGCACATTTAGAACATGTGATGAGTTGTGTATTTTTGACCAAATGTTTTCGTTCTCGATACCTGATTCAGTGAATTCTAATGAGAACTTGGTGATCAAATTGCAAGAAAAAGCTAACAGTAAACATGGTCCAGTTATTTCATTACCGGCTACGTATATGACGGGTTATGATCAAGTTCAAAATCAAATTGAAAATAAGGCTAAAAAAGGTCTGTAATTGGCTTGGGAAATGAGCCAGTTCGAGAGCAACTATATACTGCAGGTACAACTATTATTACAAATGTAATAATTAGTGCAGAGTAATAATTAGTACAAGAGTGGTGCACTTGTACTAATTGCGCCGATAACATGATGGTACTTGTTTTGACAACTAACTGCTTTTTCGTGCTTCGCATATTTGCGCATAGGTTTTAATTACATCACCATTGTGTAGTTTGCAGTTTATTTCTGGCCCTAATACTCCAGAACCTTGTCCTTCAGTTGCGCTCACATTGAATGTAGCTGAAGCGATAATAAACGTAATAGTTAAAATTAATTTGCTCATACTTATCCCACTATTATTATAAATGATACAAGTCTTATAAATGATACAGATTTTATAAGTGACACATTTTTTATAAGTGAATACAGGTACTTATCTATCTGCATTATGTCTTATACCTTAATAGTAGACAGTGATTAACAAACAACAAGTTTCCTAAATTAATTCATTATACAAATTAAGATCTAGCTAATCCCCCCCTTATTGCCTGCGTTATCAAACTGTAATTCACATAGGCGTCGATATAATGTCGATGACTCAATCAGCTGGTTATGGTTACCTTGTGCTATCACTTCCCCTTGGTCCATAAGTAAAATAAGATCAGCATTAATTACTGTTGATAAACGATGGGCAATAATCAAGGTTGTTCTGTTTTGCATTAATTCTTCGAGTGCGGCTTGCACGTGGTTCTCACTTTCAGCATCAAGCGCGCTGGTCGCTTCATCTAACAATAATACCTCAGGATCTTTTAATATGGCACGGGCGAGGGCAATTCGTTGTTTTTGGCCACCAGATAAACGGACACCTTGCTCGCCTAAAAAACTGTCATAACCTTCTGGTAATTCTTGAATAAAGTCATGGGCATGGGCATGGGCAAGTTTAGTTGCGTTAATGACTTGTTCATCCGAGGCTGTAGGGTCGCCATAACGAATGTTGTGCCAAACGTTAGAACTAAATAATACCGGGTGTTGTGGTACCATTCCCATACGTTTACGTAGTTCATCCAGTTCTAACGTATTTATATTCATATTATTAAATCGAACTTCGCCAAGTTGCGGATCGTAGAAACGTTGTAACAATTCAAATAAAGTCGTTTTACCAGCGCCGGATGGGCCAACTAACGCAATCACTTTGCCTTTTGGTATTTTTAAGTTAATGGTTTTTAGCGCTGCTGTATTAGGGCGAGATGGGTAATAAAAATCCAAGTTTTTGAACTCGATGATATTTTCTTGCTGCTCAATGATTTTTTTAGGTTCTTCAGGTGTTTGTATTTTGCTGGTGACGTCGAGGAGTTCTAGCAATCGAGTCGCAGAGCCTGCAGCACGCTGTAATTCACCATAGACTTCAGAGATTGTAGCAACTGACATGGCAACCATAATCGCGTAGAAAACAAATGCACCTAACTCGCCCCCCGTCATTTGGCCATTAAGTACATCCATCCCCCCAACCCAAAGCATAATACTGATGGCACTGAAAGTAAGAAAAATAACAATCGCAATCAATAATGACCGTTGTTTGATCCTGTCCTTGGCAACCGAAAATGCTTTTTCTACCTCATTTGCAAAAGACGCCTGTTCTGTTTTTTCATGGGTATAGCTTTGCACTACTTTAATATTTTGAATTATTTCACCAGCATAACTACCAATATCAGCAATAGCTTCCTGACTATTCGCGGCTAACACTCGGACTTTTCGGCCATAAATCAAGATTGGAATAAGAATGAAGGGGACAAATGCTATGACCCAAAGCGTTAGATTGATATTCGTGACGAGCAACATAATTAAGCCACCAATCAGCATCAGTGTACTGCGAAGTGCCATTGAGAATGAAGAACCAATAATGGACTGAAGCAGTGTCGTATCTGTCGTTAATCTTGACATGATTTCACCGCTTCTGTTTTCTTCGAAGTAGCTAGGGTGTAACTTAATAACTTGATTGAATACCGCTTTTCGAATGTCAGCACTGACGCGTTCCCCCAACCATGACATCAAGTAAAACCGACTGAACGTACCAAGTGCTAAGAGCGAGATCAGTGCAACGAGTACTAATATAGCAGATTTTAACTGGGTTTCAGATCCCGCAATAAAACCATTATCAATAACGTATTTAACACCTTGCCCAAGTGATAAATTTATACCAGCAGTCAGTAATAAAGCGAGAAGTGCATACAAAACCATTAACTTATAGGGTTTAATAAAGGCAAAAATTGGTAATAAGCTCGTAAATGATGATGTTTGGCTTATCTTATCCTTAAATGAAGCGCTCATGTTATTCCCTAGGTGCTTTTAAGTCGTCTAGACAGATTGGTATACTTTATTCTTGTTATTATTTTTAGCCAAGTACAAGGCTCTATCAGCATCGTAAATCGTTTTGTCTATGCTATCACGAAGCGCACTAAAACCGATACTTACTGTCAGATCACATTGCTTAAGCTCGGATTTTATCGCTGTTGTTTCTATACCATAACGAAATTCTTCTAACTTTTGGTATGCCTGCTGCTCGTCAACGGCATAAAATAGTACGGCAAACTCTTCGCCACCATAGCGTGAAGTAACTGCTCTATGATTAAAATAATGCCTGAGCATATCTGCAGTTTTGATAATAACGCGGTCGCCAAACAAGTGACCAAAGTGATCATTAATCAATTTAAAATCATCAATATCGATCATTGCTAGATAAGTGTCAGGTGTCTTACATCTTATTTGAGTCCCCATTTGCTGGCGTAAATATACCTTGTTCATCAGCTGTGTCATCGAGTCTTCACTTCTTATCTTTTGTGTCAGTAGCATATTGATAAGAGCACTCTGCGCATAGTTACGAAATATGTTCATAAAGTGAAGCGACTTTAAATTACTATTTGTCAGGTATATGACACCAATCAGCTCGCCTTTATTGTATAGCGGGATGCGTATGCATGTTTGGTGCGGGAAAATATCAGTTATTAATGGCGCTGGTATCTTAAGTGCTTCAACTTTATCTTGTGTTATTTCTGTTAATACGTCATCTGCATTAAAGCTTAAGTTGTTAACGGGTTCTTCAAAATGTCGGTTGTATGGATTATATATAATAAAAAACATGTTATCGAAATGGGTTAACTCGCTGGCCATTTGTGACAATGCAAGGTAGATATCCTCTAGTCTCGTAGAGCCTGATAGTACCTGCCCCTTGCTGTGGACTCGGTTTGAGATGAAGTAAATCATTGATAGAACACCTATCATTGCCAACAATACAAAAGATACCACGCCGATATTAAATACTTTATATTTCATATCGGCGTTGTTGGAGTTTGAAAGTAATATCCAACCCAATTGATTATCCGCTTGGTATATACTAAATTTAGTCTGATCTTGATAGCTATAGTTAATGATGTTTTTTGTCGTTAATTCGCTGTTAGGCTCTTCATTCACGTCTTTTTTTAATTGAGCATTACTGACAATACGCTTTATTTCAATAGGTGAAAGGCTTATTGACTGAGTTGAGATTCTTGACGGATCAGGGTGCATGACTATTTGACCTGTTTTTGAATCTACAGCATAAACATAACCATTCATTAGCGTTTTAAGCAGTGATAACTTGTCATACAAGCCGAGTATGTCTAATTCTAAGACAAGGCGGGCGGTCTTACCATTGCTGAGATTTAATAAACGGACAATCGCCACTGTCCACTTTTGAGTTTGCTCACTTCTATACAAGGGTGAAATAAACGGGGTGTCATAGTTCATCTTTTCGTTAAACCAGACGCGTGAACGGTTATCAGCAGCATAGGTATTATAGACATAATTAGTCGCGTAATACTCATCTTTCTCGGTTAACAAACCAATCTCTAAATACTTGTTTTCATTGTCAAGTATATACTGAGCACTTAATAAAAAGTCGGTTAAATTGTAGTTGTATCGGTAAGTTTCCCCTAACAGAAATAGCTGGTTATTCACTGCATTTAAGTGTTGATCCAGGTATTCATTGGCAATATCCAAGTTGTTTTTAGCTTGTTGGTAAGTGTTTGTTTTAATATATTTATAATCAGAATAACCAACATACATTAAGCTGATCACGATCAAGGCTAATAGCGGGTAAATGATCGAGATGAAGAGTTTGGGTTGAAGTTTTAAATGCAACATATTTACCTAGGGAATTGTTTTCACGCCAAAATAGATGAATTGAAACGCTATAGATGAGCAAATTAGAACGCATCAATAAGTTATTAATAATAACAAACTATCAAGTAAATTGAATGATTACACATAGAAAACAAACGCTTAGTCTCATAAATAACAGGCTGCAATTAAGTTTTATAAACAATAATACGGAATGATTAATAAGCTACAATAGAGTCGTTAATAGATCACAACTTTGAACTATCGATGGTGGCTTTAGATGTGAAGTGGCGAGCGTAAATTATGATATAAATAAAAAAATAGCAGGTCTACTATATAAATACTGTAGCCTGCTATTTAAATCACATATGACCTATTTTAAAAAAGCATTACGATAAAAGCGTTAACCCAGTCGGTAAACTGTCACCAAAAATACGCTTCATCACGGTTTCATCAGATGTTTGTACTTCACATACAAGTGCCAACCAAGATTCAGATAATTTATTTTGTGTTAATTTTTCAATCACAACATCTCTTACCTTGTCCTGAATATCTATTTCTCGATCACCGGTTTTTCTGGCAATCATTACGGCCGCAAACGCAATGTGTGGTTCTTTTTGCCAATCAGCATCGAGCAACGTATTTAGCCATGTCTCAACAATATGACGTGGAATAACATTATGCTGACTACCATAAAAAGCAACGCGTGAGGCAATTCGACCTAAAGCCCACCAATGGAGTTGCTGGTTTTGTGGTTTTTTAAGTTTAGTTAGCAAATATTCACCAAATTCAACTTTCAGAGCCACTGGAATGTGCTCTAGCGATGCTGCAAGTCGAATAATATCATCATAACTGCGTAATTTAGCTTGGTTGATAACCTTGGCGTTTTTATTGCTATCTTCAACAAAATAGACTGAAATAGTATCGTATATTTCAATCTGTTGCTGCTCATTAAGCCCACCAGCGATACGACGCCATAAGTTCCACCAATCACTCCATGACTGCGTCGATTTATTGTATTGAATAGCAGATTTGAATATTGGCCACATCTGTTCAATACGCCAATCATCAGCAGGGTAACCAAAACCAGGGCGAAGCAAGAAACTGGTTAGCTTCAACCAATTACGTTCGTGTTGTTCGGTACGCCGACGGTTTTTCGCAAACTGTAGACAAGGTGCTGCAAGCTCACGTAATAAATCGGTGTCCCAAGTATCGCGCTTACCTAAGCGTTTATCCAATTCGTTGCGTAATGATTTAACTAATTTAGGATCACTCTTTTTACTACTCGCGCCGTATACCGCTTCAATCAATTGGATCGCTTCAGGTAACTTTGGATGACGCTGTTTAATATCGTTGACGCTATGTGTGTCATCATTAGCTTTTTTGTTCGATAAACTCGGACGTACTGAAAACTCTAAAGCCCAGCGCTGTTTACTGTTTTTTTCACTCACACATTCGAGCTGTAAAGTACCTATGCTACTTAGCTTGCATGATAAATAAACAGACTCAAAGCGTTTGTGATCCTTGTGCTCAGGGATAGTGACAACAAAAGGCGGTAATGGGGTTTTCCCTTTTAATTCAGCTGTCGCTCTTGTATCAACGATATCACCAGGCTTAAAATTGCTTGCATGACTGGTCGTGGCAAGGTTAAAACGAATTGGCTCACCGATAGTTAACGAGAATAAACGGCTATCTAAATTGATAACTTGTTCATCTTCTGTGCCCTTAGGTAAAAGGCAAATAGATTGTGTTTGGCCTGAACGGTCTGTGATCTCAATGAAATAGTTACGCGGGCTACCACCGCCAATTTGTTTTTGTTTACCGAGTTTAGCAAAACCAAACTCGACAGCACCAAATGCAACTGATAAATCAGGGTTGCCATTGTGGAGCATCTGAACTTTTTGCTGTTTCCAACCTGACAACACTTTCTCGATGTGTAGTTTGACTTGTTGGCTATTGAAAATACCACCATTTACCAGTATCGCCGCTGGTACGATTGCTGGATCGTAATCTTCAGTTGCAGGTACATCGTAATAAGTATGGATAAATTCAGCGATGTGCTTTGAAATCGCAGGATCTGAAGTGTAAGGCAAACCAAACTCAACAACCGCATTCTTGCGGTGACTTGGTAATTGGTTGAAGCTGCTATTAGGCAAGAAACCATTAAATACCATATCGACAACTTCATTTTTTGTCAGTTCACATTTTTTTGATTGTGCAACAAGCTTCGAACCACGACCGAGTAAAGTAATTGATGTCGTACTTGGTGGCTGTTCTGATAAAAAGAGTTCTTTAGCTTGACGTGTTTGCTGGATAAGTTGACCCAATGCAGCTGTCTGTAAACGTTGTCCCGGTGAAATTCTTGATTCAACTATATGTGCTAAGGCTAAGTCTATGTTGTCACCGCCAAGCATTAAGTGATCACCAACCGCGACACGATTCAAATTCAATTCACCGTGTTCGAGTGACATTTCGATTAAACTTAAATCGGTTGTACCACCCCCAATGTCACAAACAAGCATGGTTTTATCTTGTTCGATCAAATCGATTTTAGCTTGTTTATTTCGATGGTACCAATCGTAACAAACGGCTTGTGGTTCTTCTAATAAAGTAACGTTTGTTAAGCCAACCAGATCAGCCGCAGCCAGTGTTAACGCACGCGCAGTATCGTTAAAAGACGCCGGTACTGTGATGGTAATATTTTGGTCTGCCAGTAAGTGCGTTGGATTGTGGTAGTTCCAAGAGGCTTGAAAATGTGCGAGGTAACTGGCACTGGCAATAACAGGCGATACTTTTTCAATATTGTCTTCAACAGCCCAAGGTAAGATAGCAGCTTGGGCATCAATGCTTGGGTGAGATAACCAACTTTTAGCGCTAGAAACTAAACGGCCTTTTGTCTTCGTGCCAAGATCTCGAGCCCATTGGCCGACGATAACATTGGCAATTTCACCTTTAAATTGGTTTGGCTGCCAAGGTAGAATACAATCTGTTGTCGCAATTTCGTTATCATTAAAGTGATAGCGAAACGAAGGGAGTAACGGTTTTCTAGCGACTTCGCCGGGACCAACTAACTGGTCTACGTGGAATACTGATGCGCTTGTTTGATAATCATCGATGTTTTTATAAGATAGCACGCTATGAGTAGTGCCTAGATCGATGCCAATTACGTATTGCGCTGTTGCAGAAACAGGTGAGGGCATTCATAAACTCCATATAATAAAACTCAGGGCTAAGAGCCCTGAGTTAAGTACACACTGATCAATATGATGACTGTGTCATTATTATTGACGAACAGTCAGTTCAATTTCCCAAGTTTCGTCACTGTTACTTGAAATGGCTTCAACTTTAAGTGTGCCGACTTCTGTTACAGTCACAGATAATGATACTGGTACCACATCACCACTATTGCGGTTCACTGAATCAAGCGTTACTTCGATGTCTGGTAATTGTTCCAGATCATCAGGCTGCCAGAAATCAAGGTGAGTACCAACCACATCTTCACGACGTACTGTTGAACCAAAGAATTTAAACTTAACTGGTTGACCAACAACTAAGCCAAACTGGTGTGTTGTTACATTTACATTGGTGCCTTCTTCAAGACCAAATGGTGCGATACATACCGCTTCAAGTGGTGCTTCAAATCCAGGAATTGCAGGCATTGAACTTTCAACACCGACATAATATGAACTTGCTAAGCCGCCTTTAATACGTACGCCTTTACCTTGTTTAGCATAGCCGTGATAGCAAGCGCCATTCGCGACAGCAAGATCAAGATCAATACCGGTTAATAATTTTGCTTCTTCTTCAACGTCAGCCGAAATTAACCAATCGTTAATAATGCCGATTAGCTTGTCGCTGATTGCATTTGATTTAAATACACCACCATTAAACAATACGGCAGTCGGTTTAATGAAGTCACCGGCGTCTGACTCTAGTGCGTCATGCTGTTTATTCAAGAAATGCGCAATATGTTTGGTGATCGCTGCGTCTTGTGCGTACGGTAAACCAATTTGTGTTAATGCAGTACGTGTACTTTGCTGTGGCATTTCTGACACGGCAGTAGCAGGGAAGAAACCATCTAAAATAGTTTGCTTCACTTCTTCTCGCGTTAGCTCTGTTTGCATCGTACCTGCAATTAATTTTGAACCGCGGCTTGGGATCACAATCGGCATTGCATCGGTATCATTGTCAGAGAGCAGTTGCTCTTTGGCATCACGACATGCATGTGTGATCGCCTGAATTTGCCAAGGTTGTAATTGTTTGCCTTCTTGCATCAATTTCATTTTTAGACGATAAGCGAGGGCAAGATCCATATTGTCACCGCCAAGTAGGATATGTTCACCTACTGCCACGCGTGATAATGTTAAATTACCTTCTAATTCTTCTACAGAAATGAGTGATAAATCGGTAGTACCACCACCTATATCAACAACCAAGATAGTATCACCTACATTTACTTGATCACGCCATTCATCACCGCACGCTTCTAACCAGCTATATACAGCAGCTTGTGGCTCTTCAAGTAGGTTTAGATGTTTCAAATTTAAATCTTGTGCAGCTTGCGCTGTTAAGTTTCGCGCCGCAGGATCAAACGATGCAGGGATCGTGATTGTTACATCTTGCTCTGACATCGGAGAATCTGGATGTGCATTGTTCCAGGCATCCGCTAAATGGTTCAAGTAAAGTGATGTCGCGGTTACTGGTGAGATCTTTTCAACTTCATCGGGGCTCGAGAACGGTAATATTGCATCGTGTGGGCTAACCGTTGCATGGCTTAACCAGCTTTTTGCACTTGATACTAAACGTATCGGTGTTTTAAGGCCAAGTTGACGTGCTACATCACCGACAAGCGCTGTATTTTCAGCATTCCAAGGTAATGGTGTTTGATCTTTACTGATCTCATCTTCATGTGCTTGATAGATAAAAGAGGGTAGTTGATGTTTTTCTGTGACTGAACCAGGTGCAGATAGCTGTGGAATCGCAAACAATTGCTTAACCGCTTTATCACCTTCCTGTTCTAAATCTATATATGATAATACACAGTGTGTTGTACCTAAATCGATACCAATACTGTATTTTGCTGCTATTTCGCTCATAGTTCCACCTCTGCTGCCGCAACGATATTTGTGTTATGGCCTTGTGCTAGTTTTGGTAAGTTTACATTACTGATTTTCCAGCCAGCATGAACTAAAATACCGCGATAAGGCGCAGAACCTAGTACGTTACCAATCAGTTTGACTTCAGATGGGTTAAAACCTTCAGCAACGGTTACTTGGCTTTCTTCTTCTTCAGTACGGATTGGTGTGAAGCTAAAGTATTCATTGATTACTTTTTTGCTGCCAGTGTGGATGATGCGTGCTGCAGCACCAATCTGTTCATCCGATGCACCGGTTAAATCTTCTTGGATGAAGTCAACAAAACGTGCTTCATTTTGTAGTAATGATAAAAGCTGACAAGCGGCTGCAGGGCTTGCTTCTTGTAGTGGGGCTTTGATTTCGACAATCTTTTCAACTTCAACGATTTTCTCAACGTCAACGTGTTTGATTACCTCGACAATTTTTTCTACTTCCACTTTAACTTCTACTTCTTTTTCAACAATCTTTTCTATTTCAACTGTTTTTTTACCGCCTCTCATGAGGGTGATTAGTAACAGGATCACGGAAAGCGCGAATAAAGCAATGTGCGCTGCGTCTGGGCCAGCAGGTAGTTCAGAGATATTTGTAAGGTCGAAGTTCATATATTTTACTCAAGTTTGTATAAATCAATATTATCGGCGATTTTATCATAATTATTTATGTTACGGAGCATAATGTGATTTTTTTGCTTATTTAGCCTGTACTTAGGCACAAAGAATAGCCATATTAGCGGAAATTATTAGAAACGTATTTTTAAGCTTAGTGATATTTTAAAAAATAAAAAAAAGCTCAGTACAAATCCTTGTAATGAGCTTAGGGAAATTGGTATGAACGTGTATTTAAATATAGTAAATTATTTATATATATCAAATTACCGTTATTTTATTATGCGCTTGAATAAATTGAGAACCATAATGTAAATGGGCTATTATTTATTAAACAAGCACATTGCTGGTTTAATCTGTTATTCAATATACTCTTTATTCATTAAATAAATTGTTATCACGTACTAGGTCACGGGGGTAATTATTTTTTAAACGTTGATTAACACGCTTACCTAAACCGAGCACACTGCCTTCTAGTAACACGACAAGTTCACCCTGCAAGGCGTCTAAGTCTTCAATTTCGATATCAGAGAAGTTAATATCACGACCCATAATGTATTGTTTTGCTTGTTCGATATCCAGTGAGACGGTATTTTTAGCACAATGATGACCAAAGGTGCGAGCCCATTCATGTTGAGCACGGAAGCCTTTTTTGAATTTCTCTGCTATTTTGATACCGATGCGATCAAATTTGAATTTACCAATGAACGCTGGGAACTCTTTTGGGAATAACCAGATTTCACTGTCGCGATGATAGAAAACACCACTCTCGAATTCAAAACTAAATGCAGCACGGAAATAATCACGGATCGCATCGTTTTCATCACGGCTAACAGGACTGAATGGAAAAATTAAACGTTTTTTCTTTTTAATCGGGCGTAATTTTTGCGTTTCTTTTTTAGTAAATTTAGCAACGAAGAAACCTTCACTGTCATAAATTTGTGGCCATACATGTAAGAAACCTTCTGCAGTTAAACAATCATTTGCTGTTGGGAACAAATCGTTAAGTGGCACAACCTCGGCGTGGTCAGGGTACAAGTTAAGTAAGTGTTGGCAAACGGCTTGGTTTTCAGTTTCATTTAATGTACAGGTTGAATAGATTAACGTACCACCGGGCTTCAACGCTTTAAATGCACTTTCAATTAACTCTTTTTGAATGTCTGCAATATCATTGATGCTTTTTAACGACCAGTTAAGCATCGCTTTATCGTCTTTACGGATCGCGCCTTCACCAGAACAGGGAGCGTCAAGTAATACCGCATCAAACATTTCCGGTAACCAAGTCCCAAATACGGTGGCATCATAATGACTAAGGGCAATGTTTTTAATACCACAGCGTTGGATGTTCGCACTGAGTACTTTTAAACGGCTCGAAGACAGTTCATTAGCAACAACGAAATTGTTATTATTACAATGCGCAGCGATTTGGCTGGTTTTTGAACCCGGCGCAGAGGCACAATCTAGGACCGTGTTGTATTGCGCAGCAGCATCTGTTACTTGTGTTTTAAATAACGCTGTAACAGGTAGCATTGAGCTGGCTTCTTGGATATAGAAAAGCCCTGCAATATGTTCCCAGCTATTACCTAGTTTCGTTTCAGTATTTTCTTGTTCTAACCAAAAACCTTCTAAGCACCAAGGAATAGGGCTTAATAACCATTGTTTGGTTTTCGCTAATTGTTTAAATTCTTCAACAGAAATTTTAAGTGTATTAACACGCACACTGGTTTTCAATGGTGTTTTACAACAAGCAATAAAGTCATCCATAGATAGATGTTCGGGGATAATGTTACCCATTAATGTCAGGTAATCTTCAGGCAGTTTGATATTGGAATGCACTTTACAAGCTCAATTGAAAAATAGAGCGGTATTTTATCATATCCCCCAGCTACTTCAAAGTTGGGATTATTGAAGTAGCTGGTTTGATAGGCTTACGGCCTTCGCTTGGCTGTTTATTAAGGTTTTTCGTTCCTTTATTTGGCTATTTTGGTATCCCATTTTAACCAATCGGGGTCAACTTCTTGCGCCAAATTGAATCGACTAAAGGGCGATGCGACAGCGCTGTCACTTGTTGAATTAGGTGTTGCAAAGGCAATACCACCAGCTAAAATCGTTTTTAATGATTCTGCCTTTAACGTTGCACCAGTAAGGCCAACATCAACATTAAATCCAGAGACAGCCCAAAACTGGCTGTTGTCACGGACTAAATGTTGATACTTAGGTTCAATATTCAGCGTTATTAGTACTTTATCGCTCTGTTTCGACAGTTCTGAATGAGTCACTGACCCCACTTCAATTTGGCGGAAGTAAACTGGCGTACCCGCTGTTAGCCCCATTAATCGTGCACTGATGACAGTGACCGATAGACCAACATGTTCAGCGGCAATGTCTGGCGCGCTATTTAACACTTTAAAACGTGCAATTCGGCTACCTTGGCCTTTTGTTACATTAATATAAGCGCCGGATATTAGGGTATTAGCATTTTTAATGCCCGCTAATCCAACCTCAATACTTTCCAGCCAGTAGTGGCTTCCTTGGCGTGCGAAATGGTCCGCGTAGTAAGTTTCTAACTTGGCCTTAGCTTCGATAATACCTTGCTCGACATTTAACTTAATATCACTAATTTCACCTACTTTGATACCCTTATGTTTAATCTCGGTGCCGACATGAATATCAGAACCTGACGTAAAGGTGAGAGTAACAGTAGGGCGATCATCAGTCGCGGCAGCGAAAGTTCGGAACAGTTTATAATATGTGGTTTTCGATTTAGCGAGTCGTACTTTGTTTTTATTAACCGGTTTTATATTATCAAAATTAATACCACCAGCTGCGATAGTCAGTAAGGATTCTGTTTGCACCTTTAAGTTACTTAAACTACCTGATATATCTATACCGGATACGTCCCAAAACACACTGTTTTCATTAATTAAATGTGCATACTGACTCAGAATATCCAGAGTGATGACGATATGTTCATTGTCAGACGCTAATTTAAAATCGGCGACTGAACCAACTTTTAGTTTGCGATAGTAAACAGGCGCGCCACTTGAAATGACATGACTTGGTCTACTCAACAGAGTGATTTTTTTGTTGGCTTTGAACGCATTACTGCCTAATTTTGCAAGCGCAAGCGAAGGGTAAAGTTGATATTGTTGATCACGACCCTTTGATTTAAACGCTTTATCATTAACAAGCTCGATACCACCACTCACCAATGCCGCAATAGGTGCTGACTTTATATTCAGACCAGAGACACTCGCGTCAACAGATACGCCACTGATATTAATAAAACGGGTTGAGCGTTGTAGTAGATGAGCATAGTCCTGATAGATGTTTACATCCAAATCAATCAAGTTGGTTTTAGTATTAAACGTAACGTGGGTGATGTGACCTACCGGATAGTTCTTGTAGTAGATTTTATTACCAACCGTTAACCCATTTGCATCATTTGCTGAAATAGCGATTTCCTGATGCGGAATAAGATCATCGACGTTGGACACTAAATCAAACGTTGTACGTAGTTCCCCTTGCCCAGGGGTAAACAGAATATAATTACCAGTGACAAGGTTGGCGACGTTTTTTATTTCTGACAAAGACAAGTTGGCTTTTTCAACCCAGAACTGTGTGCCGTCACGTAATAACTTAACAACTGCAGGGTCGACATCTGCGAACGCTTTTGCAACCGAAGTTGTCTTATTCGTTACCGTATCGATAGATTGGCTAACTACTTCTGTTACTTCACCGACTTGTTGGCCGTTTAAATAGATATTATTACCAATTTTCAGATCATTGGTATTGTTAAGGTTGAATTCAATTTGAACGGCACGTTCCGCATCACTGATACTGCTATACAGTGTATAAGCTTGATTGTTTTCTGCTTGTTGACCATCAGCAGGGGAGTCGAATGCCAAGGCCCCACTGATAATAGCAGTCAGACTTTCTGTTTGGATTTTAATACCATCAAATCCAAATTCTGCATTAACACCACTTGCATTCCAAAAACGTGAGGAGTCTTTTACTAGATAGCTGTATTGTTGCTTAACGACTGCTTCGATTAATATGTTATCGGTTTTTTTGTCGAGTACAAAGCTGTGTACTTGACCGACTGGGATTTTTTTATAAAAGATTTCAGAACCAGGACGAACGGATGCAAGCTTGTCTGTCGTTAGCCGTACAATTAAACCTTTATCGTCTGGCAATGTATTTGGCGCGGTTTTAACAGCATCGAAATCAACACTGTATTCTCCGTCTCCCGGAGACAAATTGATATAATTACCAGTCACAAGGGCATCAAGACCTGAAATACCGGCTATTGACGCTTTCGGTGCGACTAACCAAAATTGTGTGTTACTCCGCAGTACTTGCTCTGCTTTACTGTCTATCTCTGCAGTGACGTAGACGCCTTTAAGGTCGTCATCTAATGCAATTCGTTTTACTTTACCGATATTCAAACCTTGGTATTTAATTAAGGTTTTACCTTCAACAATACCATTGGCATTATCAAAATGTACGCGGATTTCAATACCTGCCTGGGTAATACTCTGGTACATGAGGTAAAGCCCAAGTACAACTGCGACTATGGGTAACAACCAGATAGGCGACATTACATTCGGTTTATGTAATACAGGCTTAGGAGCGTTACAATTTTCCGGCATTTGTGGTTCGTTATTTTCTTTCATTTTTATGGTTTAAATCCCAAATTAAACGTGTATCAAAACTTTCTGCAGCTAAGATTGTTAAAACAACAACCAAACCAAAGCAAGTTGCTCCATATCCGACATCAACGGAGAGTAAATTACCTCGGTTGATGACAGCGACCATAATCGATATAACAAACAAATCCATAATGGACCATTTTCCGATCCAATGAATGGCATTAAATAATAATAATTTTCGTTTTGGTGTAATAAAAATCTTATTTTGCACAGACAGTAAAATAAGCATTAAACCAATGATTTTAAATAAGGGTACTAAAATCGATGCGATGAAAATAATGATCGCGATACCTAGGTTATCACTTTTTGCTAAGGCGATAGTACCTGACATGATGGTATCTGGAGTGGAAGTACCAGTACTTGTTAATGTGCTGATAGGTAAAAAATTAGCGGGTATCATCATGACCATGGCGGTGATCAAAAATGCCCACGTTTTTTGAAGGCTTCGCGGTATTCTAAAATAAACCCGTGTGAAGCAGCGCGGACAACGTTGGCGTTTCACATCCTCTTCTACGTTAATAAGTAGATGACATTCTTGGCACTGGGCTATTTGATTTTCTTTAGCGTTTTGCATTTCGTTCCATCTTCTGCCAGAAAAGTTCCAGGTTCAGTCCATACATAATAAGGCTTGAAATGAACATAAGTGAGACAAAACTCAATAACCCGAGTCGAAACTCAATGTCTGCAATATCTGAGAGTTTAAATACCGCAATTAAAAAACTAACGAGGTAGACCTCTAACATGCTCCATTTAGTATGAAAGTTAACGAGTTTGAGTAATAAAATTAATTGTGGCGTATTTTGTTTAGTCAGTAACAACAAGCAAACCTGTGCGAGACAAGATAAAAATAGAAAGGGCGCAATGAAGCTACAAAAAATAACCAATAAACCGACGAAATAAAATCCCTGTTCTAATAGCGCCCACGCACCTTGGATAAGCGTGGCCGATTCTTCAACCCCTAACAGCGTGATCGTAAACATGGGAAATACATTAGCAATAACAACAAGTATAAGACCTGTGATAGAAAGTGCTAAAATGGTGCTGATCGAAAAAATTTTATTGGTGTACAAGAGGGTATTGCAGCGAGGGCAATGCGCATGCTTCCCTTTTTCTAATGGGATATGATCCACAATGAGGTCACATTTATTACAGACATTAATATTCGACATTTATACCCGCTAGTAGTCAATTTACGCTGTTTACATCTTATCGTTAAAATGTAGCACTATTTCATGCGTTCAGTAATAGCATTATTTTATCGCTAATATCAATACTATCACAAGTTTACCCTTGAAGATTTGTAACATCATATAAATCTATTAACATTAAGTAGGAACGAAGTAGCATACCAACGCTGCAATAAAGCATAATTAATGAACAGTCACTTGAATTAACAAGAAATACTAAATACACTGTCATAATATACAGTGTATTCAGGGGACAGGTTCATGGCCGTAATAGTAAAATATGTAGTGGAACGAAATGGTGTGGAAAAAATGACGTCTACAAGTAAAAAAGAAGCCGATGCATACGATAAAATGTTAGATGTTGCAGATGGCTTAACTGATTTTATAAGTACATCTCCACTTGAAATTGACGATCGCCTTGCTGAAGAATTAGCGTTATATCTGGCGCAAAATAGCGCTTCATTGCAGGTTCTTTTGAAAGGCGGGCAATTAAAAGCGGCTGTAGAGACTGAAGAAAAGACGACTAAAGCTAAAAAAACGCCAAAAAATACAGTCGAAAAAGAAGCTGCTTAACCTTCCATCCGCTTAATTATTGTTTGTGAACGTCTAAAAAATCACCGGAATAGTTATTTTTTAACACCTTTTGGGGTTAAGTGGACGGATTAAAGATAGCAATTAATTGCAATCGCTCTATAATAACGATAAATTTTATACATGCGATATAGCAAAAATTCGTTTTGTTATATCTGAACAATTAGAAGTAATTTAAGGTCATTCATGGAAAACATTGAAAAGCTAAAAAATAGCAAAGAAGTTATCGCTTATTTGGTAGAAATATTCCCGAAATGTTTCACTGCAAAGGGCGAAGCTAAACCGCTAAAAATTGGCATTTTTCAAGATCTGGCTGAGCGTCTAAAAGAAGACTCTAAAGTTAGTAAAACATTGTTACGTACGGCTCTTCGTCAGTATACTGCAAGCTGGCGTTACCTTCACGGCGCTAAAAAAGATGCTGTACGAGTTGACTTAGATGGCAACGACGCAGGTGTTTTAGATGCAGAGCACATTGAGCATGCACAAAAGACACTTGAAGAAAGCAAAACTAAATTCTTCGCTGAACGTAATAAGAAAAATGCAGAACAGAAGGCTAACGCTGAAAAGAAAAAGCCTGCTGTAAAACGAGCGCCTAAAAAAGTAGTTAAAAAATCTGCGCCTAAAGCAGAACAAAAACCTACAATTCAAGTTGAACGCCCAGTAAATGAAGCGGAACTTAAATCTGGTCAAGCTGTCAAAGTTGTAGTTGGTAAAGCACCGGTACAAGCAACTATCGTTGAAGTATCTAAAGATGGTGTTCAAGTTCAATTACTATCAGGACTTTCTCTAAAAGTAAAAAGAGAGCACCTTTTTGTATAAAGCAATAAGAGTGTTCTGAATTTTTAGTAGTCGAGTGTTAGCTAAATATATGAAAAATGGCTAATACTTGACTATTATTAATTTAGCGTTACTTATTCTCAAAAGGATTTTTAATGAAAAAAGTTTTAACACGAACTTTTATCAGTGCTTCGGTACTATTCGCCATACATGCTCATGCATTTGAACCCACTGTTTCGATTCAAGAACTCCCTACATTAAAACAAGAAGCTCAGCATTCTGAAGCCAGTAAACGTCTTGTTAATCTTTTTACACGCTCTCACTATAAATCAGTCGATTTTGATGACACTTTTGCTGTCGAAGTTTTCGATCGTTATTTAAAGCAACTTGACGCTTATCGCACTATTTTTTTACAGAGTGATATAGATAGCTTTAACAAGTATGCGCTGTCATTTAAAAATGATTTCCGTCAAGGTCGTCTTGCACCTGCTTATGATATTTATACTGTCGGTCTACAACGTCGTTATGAAAGATTTGCTTATGCTTTAACCTTGCTTGACACAGAGATTAAATTTGATACCGATGACGAATATTATTTCGATACATCTGAATCTGATTGGGCAAAGACACCTAAAGAACTCAATGAGCTTTGGCGTCAAAAAGTAAAGTATGAAGCACTTAATTTAAAATTAACCGGTAAAGACTGGCCTGAGATTAAAAAATTACTGCATAAACGTTATGATACCGCAATCAAACGTTTAAAACAGACACAGAGTGAAGATGTTTTTCAAACATTAATGAATTCTTATGCTCGCAGTATCGAGCCACACACATCTTATTTATCGCCACGTAATGCTGATCGTTTCAAAACAGAAATGAATTTGTCATTAGAAGGTATCGGTGCTGTACTACAGACGATTGATGACTATACCGTTATCCGCTCTTTAGTCGCAGGTGGACCGGCTGATTCGACCAAAGAATTAAAAGCCGAAGATAAAATTGTTGGTGTAGCACAAGACGATAAAACGATTGTTGATATCGTTGGTTGGCGTCTTGATGACGTTGTCGATAAGATTAAAGGGCCTAAAGGCACTAAAGTCCGTCTCGAGATAGTGCGTGGTGAAGGTGCAAGTGCAAAACATAAAATCGTCGAAATTATTCGTGACAAAGTACGTTTAGAAGATCGCGCCGCTAAATCGAAAGTAATCGATGTCGAAGGCGAGAAGGTTGGTGTTATCGAGATCCCAAGTTTCTACGATGGCCTAACTAAAAATGTACTGACAGAGCTGGATAAACTGAAGAAAGACTCAGTAAGCTCTATCATTATCGATTTACGTGACAATGGTGGTGGTGCGTTAAAAGAAGCAAACTCACTTTCAGGTTTATTCTTTGATGACGGTCCAACCGTACAAGTACGTGATGCTCGTAATAAAATTAATGTACTCGAAGATCGTGACGGTAAAACCTTTTACGATGGTCCATTGGTTGTATTAGTAAACCGTTATAGCGCATCTGCATCAGAAATCTTTGCTGCGGCATTACAAGATTATGGTCGTGCACTTGTTGTCGGTGAACAGACATTCGGTAAAGGCACTGTGCAACAGCATAGAACTTTAGCACGTTTATATGATCTCTATGATAAGCCGATTGGTAGTGTCCAATATACCATTTCAAAATTTTATCGTATCAATGGTGGTAGTACACAGTTACGTGGCGTGTTACCAGACATCGCTTTCCCATCTGCTGTCAAACCAGAAGATACAGGCGAGTCAATTGAAGATAACGCGTTAGCCTGGGACCAAATCCGTAAAGCAAGTTATCAACAATCATTAGCGCTGCAATCATCGGTTAACTTGTTAACTGAAGAGCATCAAAAGCGAGTTACTGTTAATCCTGAGTTTAGTTATATCCAAGAAGATATTATTAAATATAAGCAGGAACTTGATAGTAAAACAATTTCTTTGAAAGAGTCTGTGCGTATTAAAGAACGTGAAGAAAATGAAGCAATTCGTTTGAAACGTTTGAACGAACGCCTCGTTCGTAAAGAATTGCCTGAGGTTAAATCATTTGATGATAAGCCTGAGGACTTTGAATTTGATGATGCCTTCCTACTAGAAGCAGCCAACATAGCGATTGATTTAAGCAAGTCTAGCTAATTCCCCTCTATTTTTATTTCAAGTGCAGCAGGACGCTGCACTTTTTCACTATTTTACGTCTCTATCCGTGGATAGATTAGGACTATAAATGACAGTTAAGCCTAATGCGAAGCATTTAAAAGACTATACCGCCCCAAATTACTTCATTGATAATATCGATCTGGATTTTAATCTCGATGACAGTAAAACTAAAATTGTTGCGATTAACAAGGTTCGCCGCAGTGGCAGCCATAATGACCCACTGGTATTAGATGGCGTAGATCTCACTTTACTTGCAGTATCGATAGATGGTCATCCCATTGATAATTACTTGGTTAAAGATAATCAACTTATCATTTCTGATTTACCTTCTGAATGTGTGCTTATCATCGAAACTGAAGTAAACCCAGAAGAAAACACTAGCTTAGAAGGTTTATATAAATCGGCTGATGCTTTTTGTACTCAGTGTGAGTCTGAAGGTTTCCGTAAGATAACTTATTATCTTGATCGTCCCGATGTTCTAGCTGTATTTAGCACTAAGATCACTGCAGACAAAGCGGCTTTCCCATACCTATTATCTAACGGTAACTGTGTTGATAGTGGTGATTTGGAAAATGGTCAACATTGGGTGCAATGGCGTGATCCGTACCCAAAACCAGCTTATTTATTTGCATTAGTAGCCGGTGACTTTGATGTGTTAAGAGATAACTATATTACGACTTCTGGTCGTGATGTGAAGTTAGAGTTATTTGTTGATAAAGGTAACTTATCACGCGGTCATCATGCAGTTGAGTCACTTAAAAAATCAATGAAATGGGATGAAGACCGTTTCGGGTTAGAGTATGACCTTGATGTTTACATGATTGTTGCTGTTGATTTTTTCAATATGGGCGCAATGGAGAATAAAGGCCTTAACGTCTTCAACTCTAAATATGTATTAGCGGATGCAGCAAGCGCAACAGATGTTGATTATCTAGGTATCGAGGCTGTGATTGGTCATGAATATTTCCATAACTGGACTGGGAACCGCATTACTTGTCGCGACTGGTTCCAGTTAAGCCTGAAAGAAGGCTTAACTGTATTCCGTGATCAAGAATTTAGTTCTGATCTTGGCTCTCGTGCTGTGAATCGTATTCAAAATGTGAAAGTGTTACGTTCTGCGCAGTTCCCTGAAGATGCAGGCCCAATGGCACATCCCATTCGCCCAGCTTCTGTTATCGAAATGAATAACTTCTATACTGCTACCGTTTATAATAAAGGTGCTGAAGTTATACGTATGATCCATACACTATTAGGTGAATCAAATTTCCGCGCTGGTATGGATTTATACTTCAAACGTCATGACGGCCAAGCGGTGACTTGTGATGACTTTGTTGCTTCAATGCAAGATGCTTCAGGTGTCGATCTTACTTTGTTTAAAAACTGGTACTCGCAATCGGGAACACCAAGTGTCACCGTAACCGATCATTACAATGCTGAAACGAACGTTTATACTTTATCAATGCTGCAGCACACGCCGAGTACTGCAGATCAGAAAGTAAAACAAATACTGCATATCCCAGTTGATATTGAATTATTGGACGAGCAGGGTAGTCCGTTAGCACTGACATTTGCAGGTAAACCTGTACATCATGTGTTGAACCTCACTGAAAAACAACAAGACTTTGTGTTTGATAATATAACGTCAGCACCTGTACCAAGTTTATTTAGAGAATTTTCGGCGCCGGTTAAACTTAATTACGCATACAGCAATGAACAACTCACCATGCTTATGGTGCATGCAAGCAACGACTTTGCACGTTGGGATGCATCACAGTTATTAATTAATAAACATGTTGTGGAAAATGTAGGTCGGGTTCGAGATAAACAATCGCTTGAATTACCAGCCGTGTTTGGGCAAGCTTTCCGCGATCTCGTTGCTAATGAGCAGTTAGATCCTGCATTAAAAGCTGAAATGCTACAATTTCCGTCAACAAATAGCCTCATGGGTTTATTTGACGACGTCGATGTTGATGCACTATTGGCAGTGACTGGTTTCATTAAAGCAGAAATTGCTAACAGCGTGGCATCATCATGCGCGGCTATTTACGCTGATATGCCTAAACATGTGTATGCAATCGAACATGAACATATTGCTTTGCGCTCGTTAAAAAATGTATGTCTTGAGTATATTGCATTAGCGAATGTGGCAGATGTAAATGCATTGGTTTTAAATCAGTTTGAACAATCCGATAATATGACAGATACGATGGGGGCTATCAGCGCAGCAAACAAGGCACAACTACCTTGCTTTAAAACGATGATGTCTGCATTTGAATCAACGTGGTCACATGACGGTTTAGTGATGGATAAATGGTTTGTACAAATAGGCCTTAGTCCAAGTAAGGAATGCTTGAAAGTCGTTAAAGCAACCCTTGAACATGGTAGTTTTTCGTTAGCTAACCCTAATAGAACTCGCTCATTAATTGGCAGTTTCTCTGCGCTAAATACTAAAACTTTCCATGCACTTGACGGCAGTGGCTATGCTTTCTTAGCAGATATTTTATGTCAGCTAAATAGCAGTAACCCACAAGTCGCATCGCGATTAATTACACCGCTGATTGAATTCAAGAAATTTGATGCAGCGCGCCAAGCTTTAATGAAAGCGCAATTAGTGAGACTGAGTCAAATTGATGCGTTAGCTGCCGATCTATTTGAAAAAATAGACCGAGCATTAGCTTAAACCGAACGCAAATGATTTAACATAGAGTTAAACGTTTGTTTTATATTAAGTGGGTATTTAGGTCGATTTTGGCGTCTTATACCCACCTTTAGATCTATATCAAGGTTTTATTCTTAAAAACCTGCATTTATCTTTCTATCTTGTTGCCTCTGTAGCATTTTTATTACAAATTTTAATGTTAGAATGCCCGCTTGAAACACCTCATAAGTTACTTTTTTAGCTAGACTTAATAAACCAAGATTTAAAGGATTGCTAGTATGTTGAATAAAACGCCTATTCCTGTGTTACTGGAAAACGTAATCAGCCTTGTAAAGACCAAAGTAGATGCGAAAAGCAATACATTAGTCGAGCAGTTTGTCACTGCATTATATGCTGGAATGAGGCAGGAAGATCTCTCTACGCGTAGTGATAGCGATCTGTATTGTGCTGCAATTAGCTTGTGGAACAGATTAAACAGTAGTACGAATAACGGCCCTGATATTTGTGTTTACAATCCTGAAATCAGTCTTAATGGTTGGCAATCAACACACACGATTGTTGAAATCATTGTAGCTGATTCACCTTTCCTGACTGAATCAGTCATGATGGCATTATCTCGACTTGGCGTAATTTCACATTTGATGTTGCATCAGCCAATTGCTTTGAAACGAGATGATAGCGGTCGTGTAAACAAAATTCTAACGAATCCTAAAAATGCCAAAAACTTCACGTCAGAAACGGTATTTTTAATTGAAATTGATCGCCAAACAGAAAGCAGTAAATTAGATGCTATTAGTGCAGAACTTACCTCTGTATTAAATGAAATTGCGCTTGCAGTTAATGACTGGTCACCAATGCAAGATAAATTGCTTTCTGTGATTGACCAATTATCTAAAAAATCGAATAAGAAAGGTATCGATTATGCCGATACACTTAAATTCCTATCGTGGTTAAGTGATCATAACTTCACGTTACTCGGTTACCGCCATTATGATATCGAACCTGTAAAGGGTGATTACGTTATCACACCAGATTGCAATTCAAGTTTAGGTATCATGAAAAACTCGATCAATAACCAAGGTTATGGTCTTGCTAATTTATCAGCGGATGCAAAAAGTGAAGTGTTGTCGAAGAATACCCTTATTCTAACGAAGAGTGATGCGCAATCACGAGTACACAGACCGGCAAACATTGATTACGTTGGCATTAAATTGTTCGATGATAACAATAATGTGATTGGTGAAGAGCGTTTCATTGGTTTATACGCGTCATCAATTTATAACAGTAGCGCAATCGATATCCCGCTAATCAGCGATAAGATAAAACGCGTACTGGAAGCTTCAGGTTATAACCCGGTAAATCATTCTTACAAAGCGTTATTAAACATTTTAGAAACGTATCCACGTGATGAGCTTATTCAATCGAGCGAAGCAGATATTCTGCATTGTGCTTTGGGTGTGTTACACATGCAGGATCGCGATCAAGTTAAATTGTTTGTGCGTAAAGACTTATTCGGTCGTTATTATTCTTGCATGGTATATGTGACTAAAGAGCGTTATAACACGCAGTTACGTGAAAAGACCCAGCAAGTATTAGCTGACTATCTAGGTAGCGATAAAGAAGTTGAATTTAATACCTATTTCTCTGAAGGTAATATGGCTAGAACACAATATCTTGTACACGTTGATCAGAATGTAAAAGAAGTTAATGTAAACCTAGCGGAAATCGAGCAGAACTTAACTGAAGCGGCTAAATCTTGGAATGATAAGCTTAAAACAGCGATCGTGAGTCACTACGGTGAAGAAAAAGGTCGTTCTCTTTCTGAGAAATACATGCTTGCTTTCCCACAATCATATAAAGAGTACGTGTTACCTAACTCTGCAGTTGCAGATATCATCAAATTAGAAACACTATCGACAGAACATAAACTTGAAATGATTTTCTATCGTGCGCAAGAAGAGCAGCACGACTCTAATCACGTACGCTTAAAATTGTTCCATAAAGATCAGCCAATCCATTTGTCGGATGTATTACCTATGTTAGAAAACATGGGGTTAAAAGTACTTGGCGAAACACCGTTTAAAGTTAAAACAGCTGACGGTACTGTATACTGGGTGCTTGATTTCACCATGCTTTATACCGGTGATAATGTACTTGATACGACAGAGCGTAGTGCAGACTTTATGTCTACCTTCCATCAAGTATGGGAAAATCGCTTAGAAAATGATGGTTTTAATAAGTTAGTACTTAAAACCAATCTATCTGGCCGCCAAATATCAGTACTGCGTTCATACGCAAAATACATGCGTCAAATTGGTAATAACTTCAGCCAAGCATACATAGAGAACACATTAGCGTCATTACCTGAATTGGCTAATAGCCTATACTGCTACTTCCACCAAAAATTTGCTATGGATAAGGGCGAAATAGATAGCCTTGATATTATTGCTAATTTTGAAACCAAGTTAGAACAAGTAAATAACTTAGATGATGACCGTATCATCCGTCGTTTCATCGACTTGATTACAGCAACATCACGTACTAACTTCTATCAAGTTGATTCACGTTTAAAAACAGCCGATCAAAGTAAAGCTTATATTTCATTTAAGTTTGAGTCATCGCTGATCCCTGATATGCCACTACCATTACCAAAATTTGAAGTGTTTGTGTATTCACCTCAAGTAGAAGGTGTGCATTTACGTGGTGGAAAAGTGGCTCGCGGTGGTTTACGTTGGTCTGATCGTCGTGAAGATTTCCGTACTGAAGTACTTGGCCTTGTAAAAGCGCAACAAGTTAAAAACACGGTAATTGTCCCTGTTGGTGCTAAAGGTGGTTTTGTTTGTAAACAAATTCAGCCTAGCCACAGTCGTGATGAAGCATTCAGCATAGGTAAAGAATGTTACCGTACGTTTATCCGTGGTTTACTTGATATCACTGATAACATCGTAGATGGTGAACTTGTTCATCCTGCAAACGTACGTTTCTACGATGAAGATGATTCATACTTAGTTGTTGCTGCTGATAAAGGTACTGCTACATTCTCTGATATTGCGAATGAAATCAGTGATGAATATAACTTCTGGTTAGGTGATGCATTTGCATCAGGTGGCTCTGTTGGTTATGACCATAAAAAAATGGGTATAACAGCAAAAGGCGCATGGGAATCTGTTAAACGTCATTTCCGTGAAATGGGCATTAACTGCCAAGAAGAAGAATTTACTTGTATTGCTGTTGGCGACATGGCTGGTGATGTATTTGGTAACGGTATGTTGTTGTCAAAAAGCACGAAGTTAGTTGCTGCATTTAACCATATGCATATCTTCATCGATCCAAATCCAGATTGTGCAACAAGTTATGCCGAACGTGACCGTCTCTTTAATCTTCCACGCTCAAGCTGGACTGATTATGACCGTTCAATTATGTCGAAAGGCAGCGGTATCTTCTTACGTTCAGCAAAAGCGATCACGTTAACACCTGAAATTAAGAAAATGTTAGGTACGAAAGTATCATTAATGACGCCAACAGATTTAATCAAAGCAATTTTAACGTCTCAAGCAGACTTATTGTGGAACGGCGGTATTGGTACTTATGTTAAAGCAGAATCAGAAACCAATAATGATGTTGGTGATCGTGCTAATGATCACGTTCGTATTAACGGCAGTGAGCTAAACGTTAAGATTGTCGGCGAGGGTGGTAATTTAGGTTGTACACAGCTAGGCCGAATTGAATACGGTAAAAATGGCGGTCGTATCAACAGTGACTTTATTGATAATGTGGGCGGCGTAGATTGCTCAGATAATGAAGTTAATATTAAAATCTTACTGAACAGTATCGTGAGTAACGGTGACTTAACGCGTAAGCAGCGTAATGAATTATTGTACTCAATGACAGATGAAGTATCTGAAATTGTATTGAACAATGCATATAAGCAAACGCTATCTGTTTCTGTGACTGAAACACGCGCACCTGAACAGTTAAAAGAGCAAATTCGCTTCATACAAATGCTTGAACGTAACGGCAAGTTAAATCGTCAACTTGAATTCTTACCAAGTGAAGATGAGTTGGCAGAACGTTTGGCTAAAAATGAAGGGCTAACACGTCCTGAGTTAGCTGTATTACTTGCATACGCAAAAATGCAATTGAAAGAACAGCTAAATTGCCCAGAAGTATTTGAAGATGAATTCTTGTCGGAATTACTTATCACTGCTTTCCCGCAGTTGTTACAAGATAAGTACAAAAAACAAATGCAAGATCACCCACTGAGAAATGAAATCATTGCAACACGTCTTGCGAATGAAATCATTAATGATATGGGACTTAACTTTGTTGGTCGTATGCAAGATGAAACAGGCTCAAGCGTTGTTGAAATTGCTAAATGTTTTGTTATTGCGAAACATGTAATTGGCATGGAAAACATGTGGGATGTCGTGACTGGCTTGGACAACACGGTTGATTCTGCAACTCAACTTGATATGTTATTTGAAAGCCGCCGTTATATTCGTCGCGCGTCTTGTTGGTTAGTACGTTACCGTGATCGTAACAAGAGTATTTCGGACACAATTGCGTTTTACAAACCTATCTACAATGGTATGAAAGAAAATACCGAGCAAGTACTGGTTGATGCTGACAAAGAAAAACAAAGTAAACGTATTAATGCATTGATTGAAAAATCAGTACCTGTAGATATTGCCAACGAGATCGTGCATCAGAACACCTTGTTCTCGGTATTCGATATTGCTGACGTATGTCAACAACATCAAGTACCAATGTCATTAGTACAATCTGTTTTCTTCTCGCTAGGTAACAAACTACAGCTGCATGACTTTATGCATCAAATTAACTTACAGCCTGTTGCTAACCATTGGCAAGCACTAGCAAGATCAGCTTTCCGTGAAGAACTTGCCCTGCAACAACGTAGCTTAACATCAGTTGTGTTATCTACTTGTTCATCAACAGGTAAGTGCGATATAATCATTGATGAATGGTTATCTGATAACGACACGCTTGTTGTTCGTTGGCTGCAAATGTTGGCTGATTTTAATATGAGCTCTTCGCATGAATTTGCTAAATTCTCAGTAGCACTACGAGAATTAAATTTACTTCAGTTAAGCTGCAGAAATGCAATCTAGCAAGTAAATAAGTGTTTGCGTAGGCACTCAATTAAAATGATTTAATTATGAAGCACTGTTGATACAGTGCTTTTTTATGAGGAATAGAAAATGTTATATCGTATTGCACGTGAATTTTTCTTTATGCAAGACCCAGAAGTAGTGCATGAAATGACAATCAAAGGGTTAAAATTAACGGGTTCTACTCCTTTAAGTTGCTTATATTCTCAAAAATTACCAAGTAAACCAGTGACAGTCATGGGACTCACATTTGATAACCCTGTTGGTTTAGCTGCAGGTCTTGATAAAAATGGCGAGTGTATTGATGCCTTTGCTGCAATGGGTTTTGGTTTCATTGAAGTCGGCACCGTGACTCCTCGTCCTCAAGACGGTAATGAAAAGCCACGTATTTTCCGTATTACAGAAGCTGAAGCGATCATTAACCGTATGGGCTTCAATAACGCAGGCGTCGATGCGCTAGTTGAAAACGTGAAAGCGGCCAACTATAAAGGTATCTTAGGCATCAACATTGGTAAAAATAAAGACACGCCAATAGAAAAGGGTAATGATGATTACCTTATTTGTATGGATAAGGTGTACCAACATGCTTCTTATATTACCATTAACATCTCGTCACCAAATACCCCAGGGTTACGTACGCTACAGTATGGTGAAGCTTTGGATAGCTTATTAAGCTCCCTTAAAGAACGCCAATCTGAGTTGACAAAAACACATGAAAAATATGTACCTTTAGCAGTTAAAATTGCACCTGATTTAACGGATGATGAACTAGCGCAAGTTGCTGAGTCATTAGTTAAATACAAAATGGACGGTGTGATTGCAACAAACACGACACTAGACAGAACCTTAGTGCATGATATGCCGCATGCGAGTGAAGCGGGTGGTTTGAGTGGGCGTCCAGTGCAACATGCAAGTACTGAAATTGTACGTAAACTTGCCGTATTGCTTGATGGTCAATTACCGATTATCGGTGTAGGTGGTATTGATTCTGCTGTTTCAGCCAAAGAAAAATTCAATGCTGGTGCAGATCTTGTTCAGGTATATAGTGGTTTTATCTATAAAGGCCCTAAATTAGTTAAAAATATTGTAAGAAATATGTAACTTCACGCTTGGTTTTAGTCTATTTTTCTGTTAAAGCTATTTACTTATAGTTCGGGTGTAGTTACACTAGTAGATAGTTAATTACATTACTGGTATCAGGATGTTACTAGAACCAAGCAACAAGTGGTATTGGCAATATGACTGCGCAGGTCAATTCATCGTTATTCAATTATCGGATGGGCTTGCTATGTCTTGCCATTTAGATAAACGCAACATGAATAATTTGTGTAAAGGACGGATTAACTTTTGCGCAGAAGATTCTAGTTACTATTACTATTTCTTAGAGGCTCTCAAAGATTTAGATTTTTGTGTGCCTGAAAAAGTACAAATAGCGTTAAATGCAGTGACGAGTCTGCGTTTCCAAAAAGTTAAAATGCCTCAAAGCTGGTTTTTTGACTATCAAAATGCTGAAACATCGTTCAGTACAGGTGATATCATCACCCTGTCTTTGCGAGGTGCTCAGATTCAATTTGTGGTACTTGAGGCTGACGAGCGAGTTTCGACTTGCATGTTATTAGAAGATGCGATAAAGCTATCTGACATGAAGACGTTAACCAAGTTTGATGTGATTCGCGTCATGAACGATCGCGTACAACTACAACAAACGGTGTCAAAACAATTAACAGATGATTCATTTTCCTACGTTCAAATCTTGGCATAACATAATCTAGCCATTAACCCTCGTTTATCTAAGAATTTCCTCAACATGACTATGCGACTATCAGGCTGCGTGGTATAATTCGCCCCCATTAATAATCACATTGCTTACTTTCTTTTTGACTAGAAAGTATCTCGAAATAATATAGGCTTTCAAATTGACTAAACTCAACACTTATTTTGCTTCTTCCCCTAAGGGTTTAGAACTTCTACTTAAAGAAGAGCTAATTGAACTTGGCGCACAAGACTGCCGTGAAACAATGGCTGGTGTCGCATTTAAATCTACTCAATTAACAGCGTATAAAATTTGTCTGTGGAGCCGCTTAGCATCTCGAGTGACCTTGCAATTAAAAACATTCAAAATTTTCGATGTGTTAGACCTTTACCTTGCGGTAAGTGGCATGCATTGGGAAAAGATCTTTGATCTTGATAAAACGTTTGCTGTTTCTTGTTCTGGTACAAACGACAGCATTCGTGATACTCAGTTTGGTGCATTGAAAGTGAAGGATGGTATTGTTGACCGTTTCACTAAAAGCATGAGCGACCGTCCAAACGTAGCGAAAAACGACCCTGATGTCCGAATTCACCTGCATATTCGTCGTGAAGAAGCGACACTGTCTCTTGATTTATGTGGTAATGGTTTACACCAGCGTGGTTACCGTCAAGGTACGGGCGCTGCACCACTTAAAGAAAACTTAGCAGCGGCAATCATTAAACGTAGTGGCTACACTGACGGTTTATTAGTTGATCCTATGTGTGGCTCTGCAACACTGCTTATCGAAGCTGCATTAATGGCGCTTAAAGTACCAGCGGGTATTTTACGTACACGTTACTGTTTCCAACAGCTGAATGATTTCGATCAATCTGGTTGGGAAGAATTGGTTGCACAAGCAAAATATCAAGCGCGTAAGAATATTGCGAATACCGATCTGAAAGTATATGGTTTTGATAAAAGCTGGCGTGTACTTGACCAAGCTAAAGCCAATGTGCGTGCAGCGGGTCTGGAACATGTGATTGAATTAGAAGCCGGTGACGCTAAAAATCTAGTGAACGATTTTACCAGTGAAGGTACATTAATTTGTAACCCTCCGTATGGTGAACGTATGGGTGAACAGCCTGAATTAATCGTATTACACCAAGTATTAGGTGAGCGATTAAAGAGTGAGTTCTCTGGCTGGAATGTCGCGTTCTTCTCATCAAATCCTGACTTACTCTCACGTTTAGGCATGCGTGCTAATAAGCAATATAAATTGTTTAATGGTGGCCTTGAGTGTTTCCTTAAACTTTATCAAATTTCATCAGTTGCACGTCAAGTTAAAGCACACGTTGAAACACAGATGAGCCCTGGTTTTGCCGAGGAATTTCGTAACCGTTTGAAGAAAAATATCAAATTGTTATCAAAATGGGCGAAAAAAGAAAACATTAACTGCTACCGTTTATATGACGCAGATTTACCTAACTACAATGCTGCAATCGATTTGTATGACGATTGGATTGTGGTACAAGAATACCAAGCGCCAAAAGATGTGCCAGAGCAAAAAGCCAAGCAACGTATCATGGACATTGTAGCTGTTACGCTTGATGTAACCGGCATCGATCCTAACAAATTAGTATTGAAAGTACGTCAAAAACAGAAAGGCAGTAATCAATACGAAAAACTACAACAAGTTAAGTCAGTATTCACTGTTAGTGAATATGGCGCTCAATTTGAAGTGAACATGAAAGACTATTTAGACACAGGTCTGTTCATTGATCACCGTTTAACGCGTCAAATGCTCGGAAAGATGAGTGCTGGTAAGCGTTTCTTAAACCTATTCTCATATACAGGTAGTGCAAGTGTTCATGCAATTCTAGGTGGTGCTGAATCATCTGTTACTGTAGATATGTCAAATACTTACCTTGACTGGGCTAAGCGTAACTTTGAATTAAACAACATCAGTATGCGTAAACATGAAGTCGTGCAAGCAGATTGCTTATCATGGTTAGCACGTTGTGAAGACAAGTTTGATCTTATCTTTATTGATCCGCCAACATTCTCAAACTCAAAGCGTATGGAAGATAGCTTTGATGTTGAACGTGATCACATACAATTGTTCACTTGGTTAGAAAATATTCTTTCTGCACGTGGTGAAATAGTATTCTCTAATAACAAGCGTAACTTTAAATTAGATACTGAAGCGTTAGAGAAACTAGGCTTAAAAGCTAAAAATATTACGGAACAAAATCGTTCTAAAGATTTCGCTCGTAATAAGAACATCAATAACTGCTGGCTTGTGACACGAGTGGGATAATGACTAAATTCGCGTTCTACACAACTGAAGGTTGTCATTTATGTGAACAGGCTTGGGAGCTTGTTATTGCTCTAGGCTTAGCAAGCGAGATGACTCGAATTGAGATCATTCACGACGAGGCTGATATTGCCCGTTATGGTATTCGAATTCCCGTGATTAGGGATTGTGAGGCTGAGAAGGATATTGGCTGGCCTTTTGATGTGACTGAATTAGCTAATTTTATCAATCAAGATTGATTTATTTGACTAAATCCGAGTTATTTTCAATTACAGGGTGATTGTTAGGCTCGGATTTTTTCTATTTTACAACTTTATGTTAGAATCTAACTAACTGCTTGTTTCTTCGATTTGAATTTTCAACGAAGAAGCAATAAATTATTTTATTAAGGAATTACCGTGGCTGTTATCACGTTACAAAATGCTTGTCTTGCCTTTGGCGACCTACCGTTATTAAACCATGCAGATGCTGTATTCGAACGCAAAGAACGCGTATGTCTTGTGGGTCGTAATGGTGCTGGTAAATCAACAATGATGAAAGTTATTGGCGGCGAAATCCAACTTGATGATGGCGTATTACGAATTGAACAAGATGCTGTTGTATCTCGTTTAGAGCAAGATCCACCAAAAGTAAGTGGCGTTACAATCTTTGATTTTGTTGCGGGCGGTCTTGCTGACATCGGTCAAGTATTAAAAGATTACCATCACCAAGCTATTCTTGTTGGTGAAGATTACAGTGAAAAAGCATTAAACAAATTAATGCGTCTACAAGAAGAACTTGATAACCGAAACGGCTGGGAGTTTGAGCAAAACATCGAGCAAGTACTAACGCGCCTAGATTTAGACGCTGACATGTTACTTGATGATTTATCGGGTGGTTGGTTACGTCGCGCTGCATTAGCACGTGCACTTGCAAGCAAGCCTGATCTACTATTACTTGACGAACCAACGAACCACTTGGATATCGAATCTATCCTTTGGTTAGAAGAGTTCTTAAAAGACTTCGCTGGTACCATCATTTTCGTAAGCCATGATAGAAGTTTCATTCGCTCTATGGCAACACGCATCATTGATATTGACCGTGGTAACCTAATGTCTTTCCCTGGTAACTATGATGAATACCTAGTAGGTAAAGAAGAAGCACTACGTGTAGAAGACGAGCAGAATGCATTATTCGACAAACGTTTAGCACAAGAAGAAGTGTGGATCCGTCAAGGCGTTAAAGCCCGTCGTACACGTAATGAAGGCCGCGTTAAAGCCCTTAAAGAAATGCGTAATGAACGTAGCGAACGTCTAAGCGTACAAGGTAAAGCTAAAATCTCAGTCGATGAGACTTCACGCTCAGGTAAACGTATCTTTGAAGGCGAAAACGTTGATTACGGTTTCGAGAATAAGCAAATCGTTAAAGATTTTACGTTTAACATCATGCGTGGCGATAAAATTGCATTCGTTGGTCCAAACGGTTGTGGTAAGAGTACATTAATTAAGTTATTACTTGAAGAATTGCAACCACAAGCAGGTATCATCAAATGCGGTACTAAGTTAGAAGTGTCTTACTTCGATCAACATCGTACTGAATTAGATCTTGAAAAAACAGTAATCGATAACCTTGCTGACGGTAAACAAGAAGTTGTTGTTAATGGTAAGCCACGTCATGCACTTGGCTATTTACAAGACTTCTTATTCCACCCTCAACGTGCTCGTACACCAGTAAAAGTTTTGTCTGGTGGTGAACGTAACCGCCTATTATTAGCTAAATTGTTTCTAAAACCATCTAATCTTTTGATTATGGATGAACCAACAAATGATTTAGATATCGAAACATTGGAACTTTTAGAAGAATTACTTGCCAATTACCAAGGTACGTTATTATTAGTAAGTCATGATCGTAATTTCATCGATAACACGGTAACGAGTTGCTGGATGTTTGATGGCAAAGGTCACATCACTAACTTTGTTGGTGGTTACCACGATGCTAAGAATCAAGAAGCTAATACACAATCTATGTCAGCGAAGCCGAAGGCTAAACCTGTTGTAGAGGCACCTGTTAAACAAGCGAAACCAGCTAAGACTGCTAAGGCAAAAAAACTGCCTTACAATATGCAAGTTGAACTTGAAAAATTGCCTGCAAAAATGGAACAACTAGAAGAACTAGTTGAAACCTTGCAAGCTGAAATTAATCAACCTGAATTCTTTAACAAGCCTGAAAGTGAAACGAAAGCAATGTTGGAAAATCTTGCGAGTAAAGAGCAAGAACTAGAAACTGCATTCGCTCGCTGGGAAGAGCTAGAAGAAATGAAAGGCTAAGGAAACCTAAACATAATGCTTTTAAAAAAGACTAAATTAGCAGGGATTATTAGTCTCTTATTGTGTTCGAATGCATCGGCTGCTGTTGTGGTCGATGTAATTGCTGAACAAACAGATCCTAGTCGCTATGGTCCATATGTATCAGCTATGGATACATCGAGTGCCGCTGTCGCGACTACAAACGTAGCTACTTATACTAGTACTTATGGCCAGCAGTTTACCTATGATATAGGTGCCCCTTGGACGTACAACGAATATTGTAAATACAATAGTGAAGTGTGCGATTTGTTTTGGGACGGCAAAAAAGGTGGCGATGGCAGTGACGGGCTTTATGCTTGGCGCCGTAATATTTTAAATACTTACAATGGCAATTATGAATCAGAGAGTACTACAACGATTCATAATGCTAGTGTGGCTTCAATTGATCCGGTAGAACTAACTCAATCACGAAAGATAACTGCTATGGATGTCGATGTCCCTGTTGGTTATGGTACAACTAACGCTCAGTTTGTTCGACGCGGTTTTTATGGTGATGATCCTCTAACCCCTTTGTTCACTGATAACGGTGGTTTTAGTTCTGCACATGATGCGACCCAAGTTATTGTTAAGTCTGTATCTTTTTCTGGTGTAGAGTTTAACCAAAAACTTGTTGTTGGTCAGTCAAGTGTAGATTGGCCAAACTCAAATGGTTCTTCTAGCCGTTTTAGTGCTTGTTTTAATGCCGCTCCAGATGATGATCGTTTTGACTATGATGATTTGTATTATTGTCCAGGGTTTAACGTACAAGCTTCATTTTGGTCTGTATCTGATTTATCCATTCCTAAATTATTCTCTTCGACATGGATTGATAACAATATAGGCAATGGCAGTGATGCAATTTATATTGCTAATGCTTATGCAATAAATACATCGGGTTTTGCTGTTGGTTTTTCAACTAAAAATGTTTTCAGTGGTGATAGCGGTGGTCGTGCTCGTGCTACGGTATTCATGCCTACGGTAAATGCTGATAGTAGTATTAAGTATACTATGTCTGAAATAGTTAAACCTGATGATGATGTTATTCGTGATACTGTCGCAGTTGATATCACAGATACTGTTTATGATGCTGCGTCTAAATCAATGGTGGCATCAAGTGGTACTGATGCGTCACAAGCGTTTATTGTGGTTGGTAATCGTATGTATAAGCAGCCGCAAAACAGAAGCTATGCGACTGAGTTTTATACCTACGACGTATCTAACGGTGATGTTCGTTACCCATTCCAAGGCAATCCGATTAAAGGTGCTAACTCACAGGTTAGTAAAATTAATAATGACGGTTTAGCTATCGGTTGGCGTGATGGACGAGGTGAAACAAGTCCGACTGCAGATGGCTCAGCACGACACCAAAGTGCATTCATCTATGATTATAAATCTAAAAAATCAGCTTATTTAGATGATTTGTATTGTAACGATATCGATGATAGTGATGTTAGGTATCGTTTTACCAACGCTATAAGCATTACTGATAATAACAGTGATTCGTATACTATTGTCGCTAATGGTTATGACTATGTTAATGTAGAAAACTACAAGAACAGAGTTGGTTCAACGCCAGTAGTATTATCTATGACTGTATCTAAAACTGAGTTAGATGCTTTTGATAATTCATCGCAATGTCCTATTAAAGCTGAAGAAGACTATGAACGTAGTGGGGCAGGTATGGGGTGGTTTGTATTATTACCTACCATGATGCTTTTATTCCGCCGTTTTAAGCGTAATTAGTTACACACTAAACATTATGTTTTACCTTTAAAGCCACCGTAATTTAATTACGGTGGCTTTTTTATTTGATTTGTCGCATATCTTGGCCTATTACTTAGTAGAGGCATTGGAAGTCTCTGCTTTAAGTTATACATTTTTTGAGGAATCTAGAATGAAGAGACAGAAAAGAGATCGTTTGGAAAGAGCATATTCGAAAGGTTATCAGGCCGGAACAGCTGGTCGATCGAATGAAGTTTGTCCATTTCAAAGCGCAGATTCGCGAGGTCAATGGTTAGGTGGGTGGCGTGAAGCACAAGAGATCCGAAGTACAGGGCTCTTCATGAAATAGTTAATTAATGAATACAAAAAAGCCCCAATAAATGGGGCTAATAGAGCCCCGTCATAGCAGGCTTCGCCCCTGTTTACGGGGCTCTGTGCGTTTAATGAGTAGCAGTAAATAGCACTGGGTAGCACTAATTTGGTCATAATGTGGACACTGGGTTGTACTTCATGGCCTCATTTAAATAGTCTGGTGCAAGGTGTGAATAGGTCATTGTTTGCATTATTGTTGAGTGTCCTAATATCTTCTGTAGCGTTAATATATTGCCACCGTTCATCATAAAGTGACTCGCAAACGAATGTCGTAACACATGTGAAGCCTGACCTTTAGGTATATCGAAGTTCTGTTTCTTTAATCTGGCTAGGAATACAGTGTAAGACCCATTAAATAATCGACCACTTTTACCATGTGCAATTTCCTTTAAAAGCTCATCAGTGATAGGGACTGTTCTGTTTTTTCCGTTCTTAGTATCACCAAACGTCACTCGCCCGTGCACAATATCACTCGTTTTCAGTTCTGCAGCTTCACTCCAACGCGCACCGGTGGATAAACATAACTTAGCGATATGTAATTCGTCACCACTTAGGTTTGTTAATAATTGCTTTATTTCGGCTTTAGTTAGGAAACCCATTTCAGGCGCACGTACTTTTAATGGTCCCATGCCCTTGAATGGGTGTTCATTATGGAACTCTTCCGCTTTAATCAATGCGGTAAAAACACTACTCAACCGTGTTTGATTGCGGTTGATAGATGCGGGCTTCATACCTCCTGCCATTTTATCAGCACGATATTGCATGAAGCGTTGCCGTGTTAGCTGGTCAGCCCTTAGATTACCTAAGTCAGCATTAATCGTGATTAGGTGTTTTAGTTCTCTAGGACCTGTCTTGAGCTGCTGGCCATGGTAATGATACCAAAGGTGGATTAAATCGATGAGAGGGCGCTTATCAGCGGTTTTCTCAATCCAATCCTTTTGATTTTGAGTTGAAAGCAGCCAGCGCTCGTATTTCTGAGCCTCACCTTTGGTTGTAAACTTCTTTCTGTAGCGTTTACCGTCACGGCCTTGTGGACGGCAATCGACTTCGTAGCCGTTCGTGATCTGTTTAATTGACATTAAATTAGCCTTTTAATACTGGTGTTACATACAGTACTATAGGGGGTGAGTGAGGAGTATTCAATGTTTGTTTGTCGCTGATTAATACACAACAACTATTGTATATGTGTCATGTACAGGTTGTTTTTTCTTCAAAATATGTTGTAAATCAAATATAAATATCTATATTTCTTTAGAACGCCATCATTAGACTGGACTTTCACCTTGTAAATAGTACTTAAATGACTTTCAGGTTATTTGATCGACAAACGGCAAAAAATAAATTTAGTGTTCAGCACTATTAAGTTATTATAGAGCTCTGTAAAGTAGGCCTTAAAATGCCTTAATTGACAAGGCATAGTAATAAATGAACCCTCATTCACTTAATAAAAAAAGAGAACTAGGTGCGTATTATACACCTCCTGAATTGAGCCAAGTTCTTGTCGACTGGGCTATTATTTCACGATTAGAAAATATATTAGAGCCTAGCTTTGGTGGTTGTGGTTTTTTTGAAAGCTGCATTAAAAAACTTGAAAATTTGGGATGTAAAATACCAAGTGAGCAATTGTATGGGGTAGACATAGATCCTCATGCATTTGATATACTTAGCCAAAAATTTGGCGAAAAGGTCTCTTTAGACAAACGGTTTTTACATAGTGATTTTATTTCAGTTTCTCCTGAACAATTTCTGGTGCCTGACTTTGATGTTGTTTTGGGTAATCCTCCCTATGTATCGATGCACAATATGTCTTTAGAGCAAAGGCGTAGATGTGAGAAAACATTTAAAGAATCTCCATTTATAAAAAAAACGATGGGAAGGAATGTAAGCTTATGGGCATTCTTCCTATTACATAGTCTTTCATTTCTGAAAGACGGAGGTAAAGTTGCTTGGGTTCTCCCATCTAGCTTACTGCACACGGATTATTCTAAAAAACTAATTGAAGTGCATAAACAGCATTTTAAAACAGTAAAAATTGCCAAACTAGCGGAGCGTTTTTTTGTTAGTGAAGGTGCTCAAGAAACTTCTATTGTATTAATAGCCGAAGGGTTCAGCAAAACTGCGAGTAATACAGGTTGTTTAGAAATCTCTTCAGTTCATAATATTGAAGAGCTCCATGAATTTATACATGCACCTATTGACCAAAAAAAGCAAAATCATTTTGATAATTATAAATTTTCCTTATTATCAAGTGCTATTAGGGATTCTTATTTTCAGGTTGAACAAAGTCAGGTTTCAAAAAAGTTAATTGATTACCTGAATATAAAGATCGGGATGGTAACTGGTGCAAATAAATTCTTTATTATAAACAGAGATACTATCGAGAAGAATAATCTTGATAGTAGCTATTTAAGACCTATTGTCAGCCGGTTTTCTTGTCTAGTTGGTGTTCGACATAACAAATTAAGACAGAGAGAAAATGAAGATAATAATCTCCGTTCATATCTTTTAAACCCTTGTAATGAGGATATGAAAGAAAAAAATACACCTATACGTAATTACTTAGCTCAAGTTTCAGCTAAGGAACGCAGACGCAATAAAACATTTCCTAAAAGAGCTAATTGGTACACACCTGATGACAATATCTATCCAGATGCATTCTTCTCTTATATGAGTCATTTAGGCCCGCGAATTGTTCTTAACCAAGGGAAAGTAAACTGTACTAACTCAATTCATAAAGTATTTTTTAATGAACGTTTATCACATAGTCGTAAGCTAGCTATATCTATCAGTTTATTATCATCATATTCTCAATTATCTGCTGAAATCGAAGCAAGATCATATAGTTCTGGTGTATTGAAGATTGAGCCTACCGCAGGTAAGAACATCAGAATAATAATGTCAGACGAATGCATTCAAGATTTGGCTAGTAATGTGACTCATATTGAAAATTTATTAATAAAAGATAAACAACCTGAAATGACCATATTTATTGATGACATATTTATTAAGCATGACATTCTGACGAAAGATCAATGTAACCTATTTCGTGAAGGTGTAAGGATACTCAGAAAAGAACGTTATAAAGGGGTTAAGACTTACGATGAGTAATGAAACTTTATTAAAGAAGCAATTATCAAAGCTACTAGAAAAAGATAATGTTGATTATGGAAAAGTACTTTCACTTGCATCTGAAATATCAGAGCATGATCAACATAATGTGAGATTTTCAGTTGATGCCCAAGTTGTCCAAAGACTAGGGGAGCAATTAGTAGCTAAAAAAACAACCGCATTAAGTGAGCTAATCAAGAATTCTTACGATGCTGATGCTACAAAAGTTACTGTGTTATTTGAAGCAACTGAAGACGCAGGCGGTGACATTACTATTCAAGATAATGGTAATGGGATGTCTAAAGCTGACTTAATTAATGGCTTTATGAAAATCAGTACCTCAGATAAAGCTGAGAATCCTAAAAGCCCTGTTTATGATAGACAGCGGGCTGGTAAAAAAGGGATAGGTCGATTTTCAGCTCAAAAGATTGGAAGTAAATTAACCATCATAACTCGATGCTCTTCAAATGAACCTTATTTGGTCGTTAACATTGATTGGGATGATTACAGTGCCAAGAAGTCATTATCTTCAATTAGTAATAATATAATTACTTCTAATGAAAATTTTGGTTTTGAAAAAGGAACTCAGTTAGTTATCTCAGATACGCGTGATATCTGGTCTCAGGAGAATATTCAAACAGCGTATAGATATACATCCTCAGTAGTTAAGAATAAACCTTCAATTAAGAAGTGTGGAATAAAAGATCCTGGTTTTAAAGTTAAGATTAAATCCTTTTTTTCATCCGAGAACACCCCGTCAAATATCGTCGATGACGATACTGAATATTTGCAATATGCAGATTCAATTATCACATCTTGGATTAATGATGACGGTTGTTGTGTCGTTAAAATTAAAGGGCAAAATGGAGTCGATTTATCCGATAAGTTTATTCTTGACTTAAAGGTTTCGGACCTATTAAAAAAAGTGAATTTTAACTTTAGCGCACATTATTTTGCTATTGCAAAGAGTGAACCAGGAAAACATTTTCTGAAAACATATTTACGAAACAATGGTGGGATAAAGCTATTTCGTAATGGATTCTATGTAGCTCCTTACGGCGAGTTACTTAATGATTGGCTTGGCCTCGATGATTCATCTAGACGTAGGGTTATTCTACCTCCACATTCTAATACTAACTTTATAGCGAGTATTAATATTCTAGATAATGAATTATCGATGTTTGAAGAAACATCAGCAAGAGAAGGTTTAATCGAAAGTGATGCTTATAAAGAGCTTTGCAGCTTATCGTATGCGCTAATTGTCGAAGCTGTAAAGCGGATTTCGGCAGTTAGGGGAGTAAAAATTACGGCAAATCAAAAAGATTTTGTACCTAATAAACCGATAGAGACTCAAGTAAAGGATCAGGTTGAGGTTGTTGTCGAGACTCTTAATAATTGGGTAGAGGCTTCAAGCAAGGTTAATGAAGTTGTTACCGATAATGAAGTTGTTACCGATAATGAAGGTGTTACCGATAAGCCTGTAAATGAAAAACCAGCGTTACCAGAAACTGTAATTCCTAAGCTTATTCAAGAGCAGGTTGAAAAATTATCTATTCTTACGAATGAATTAATAGATGAAAAGCATATGTATAAAGTGCTTACTTCAACGGGTCTTGCTATTGCAGAGTTTACTCATGAAATTCAGTTGTATCTTGATGCTTTAACTTTAACAAGCACCCAACTGAAAACTATACCAGATGAATATCCAGAACTTAAAAGAACAGCTGATATTTTAGATGGCAACCTAAGTATGTTAATTGCTTATACTGATTTTTTTGATGATACAATTCGAAGTAACTCAAATCGCGAAAAGTCTTATTATGAAATAAGAGATATTGTAGATAAATTCTTTACCGCAATGGAACCGACATTAGATCGTAGAGGGTATGAGTTAATTAAAACTTACGATGACTGGGGGATTTGGACAAAACAAATCCATATATCAGAGCTGTCATCAGTACTTATGAATTTGTTCACCAACGCTTGTAAAGCAATTAAACGTTCTGGAAATGCAAATGGCCAAATAGGCGTTTTTATATCTTCTACAATGGATGACATCGTAATTAAGTTCGAAGATACAGGTGATGGAATCCCAAGTAAAAATAGGAAGCGTATTTTTAATCCTTTATTTACTACATCGGTCACTGCTGGTGCATTTAGTTCTGACAACCAGAATTTAAGGGGGATGGGACTTGGACTTACAATTAGCAAAGATATTATAAAAGGGTTAGATGGTGAAATTGCCGTCGTAGAGCCTTCTTCAGGTTTTAATACATGTATAGAAGTTATAATTCCAAGAGCACAAGAAACAGAGATCCCAAATAATGCCTATTAATTACTTATATATCGATGATGATGAAACATCTTCTGTAGCACACTATATTAGCGCAATAGAGTCTCATTCTGGTGGTGAACTGAAAATTACTCATGTACGTGTAAGTTCTATGAGTAGTATTAAAAATCAATTTATTGAAGGTGCGTTTGACGGTTTTATTATTGATCAAAAGTTAGATGCCTCGAATGATGAAGGTGAGACCGTTGATTTTTATGGAACAGCTTTAGCACAAAATTTAAGAACTGAAATGATTGTTGCGGATGTTCCTCCGTCACCTATTGTTTTACTCTCAAATGAAGAACCTTTTGTGAAATATTATGATGCTGATGAGTCATCGCATAACCTGTTTGATTATACAGTTAAGAAAAAAGATATTAGAAATAAAAGCATTGCAAAAAATATGTGTTTGACACTTATTGCACTTGTGGAGGCATATAAAACTGTAATTGATTTACCTTCAAACGGAACTACAGAAGATACATTTGCTATTTTAAAACCTGTTTTAGGTTGGACGGAACAAGAAGCTGAGTATGTCGACACCCGCTTTAAAAGTGAATTACTTGATACACGAAAGGATGTACATACATTCGTTGCAATATTATTTTCTTCTTTTATTCGAAGTGCAGGAACATTAGTTACTGAAGAGATGTTAGCAACTAAACTTGGTATCGATATATCTTCGTCTTCTGATTGGAACGCCTTGAAAGACTTGTTTGAAGAATATAAATATAAAGGTTTATTTTCCGAGTTAAAAGATCGTTGGTGGTTTAGTGATATAGAAGATTGGTGGTATGACAACAATGAAGACGGACGTGTATTGCAGGCATTAACTTGTAATGAAAGAGTTAGTGTTATTAAAAATGCAACGACCTTTGAGCATTTGTCTTCTTTGATTGGCAGCTACGAAAATCAGAGCCTTAATTTTTGGGTTAATTGTATTGTTACTGGCAAACCTTTAGACCCTTATGATGCATTAAGAGCAAATGATTCGAAATTAAAAAACTGGGAAGCTCCAATATATTTAGATTTAGTAGCTGTTCTTTCACGTCAAGCGTCAAAAGTTGGGTATAAAGTTCATCCAGAGGATCAAGCTAAAATTAAGCTTTTAACTGCGAGATTAAATCCGGATGTTAAGTAAAGATAATTTATTAACTTACCTCGATGAGTTCGCTGGAGTTTTAGAGCTTGAAGGGATCGTTATAAGTGGTGCTCCTATTAGGATGCTAAAGGCTGGGCTGCAGCGTTCTAAACCACATAAGGGCTTAACTTATAATTTAACGGGATTAGAGTTTAAAAATATATCACCTGAATTATTTAGCCGAACAGGGAAGTGGGATGATGATATTTCTGTACGGCTAGGCATGGACATTCGATTAAATCAGAATGTTGAACAGTTTAAATTTGGCAATACTCATTCTCTAACTGTTAACGTGGAATATTCAGCATTATCCCAGTTGGAAGAGGATAAGTTTTTTGAGTGTAAAGGGGCATGGCATCTTGATTTCCATAACCAGCCAGAGAAAGATGGGGATCCTGAATATATTCACCCTAACTATCACTTCCATCATGGCGGGAAAAAGTTAAGTGAGTTGAATGATTGTGGTCAAATTATCTTATTAGATGCCCCTAGAGTGATGCATCACCCTTTAGATCTATTTTTGTCCGTCGATTTTGTAGTGTCTAACTTTTGTAAGAAAGAAGTATGGAAAAAATTAAGAGCTAATACAACGTATACTAATTATATCAAAATGGCCCAAGATCAATGGTGGAAGCTATATTATCAAGATTTAGCGAACTATTGGAATCATTTTGGTAAAAGTGGTGTGGATGATAGAGCTATCTGTAAATCAGCTAAAGAGGCTAACCCTCATTATGTGTAATATAGATTAGCTCCGAGTAAAGGCTTTTTGTGATATAAAATAAAACCTCCCAAATGGAGGTTTTTTATATCTAAAAGTAAATCACATTTTCTGCCCAGTCCAAACAACTCGCCCAATAAGCGCAAGTTCTTCACCGTCCAATTGTGACTTCGTGATCTCCCAAGGGTCATACATCGTATTATCAGATTTAACGCGGATAATGCCGCCAGGTAACATCTGCAGTCGCTTCACTAATAAGTTATTGTCATGACGCATGACATAAACACCATCAGATAAATTATCCACATCACGATTAACCATGATCATAGAGCCGTTCTTTAATGTCGGCTGCATACTATCGCCGTCAACTAACATCAAAAATACATTATTAGGGCAAACGCCAATTTCATTACGTAACCAGTAAGGTTCAAAACTGATCGTTTTTGGACGCTCTTCAACTTCAGCTAATAAACCAACACCAGCAGATGCAGAGATTTCGTAGAAGGGAAGTTGAATGTGCGCACTGTCTTTTTTATGTGTTTGCACATACACGTTTAAGTCGCTAGGGGATATTTGGCCAACCTCTGGCTCTGTCTTTTCACTGACTAACCACAGTGCATACTTGTGAAAACGGTCATGGTTTACGATTTTGTCTAGCTTTTCTAAGCCAATCGTTTTAATTCTTCCAGTTTCGTATTGAGCAAGTGTATCAGTGCTAATTCCAATTAAATCAGATAGTTGGCTTCTAGTTAGGCCTTCGGCTTCCCGAATGCTCTTTATTTTTAGTCCGACAGTAGTTGACATGTTTATACATAGACCTATATTATGTGTTTACACAGCCTGTGGCAGCAGGTGGTGTTATTAAGTTGTAGTAACCCTAAATAATCCCATAAGGAAGTAATTATGTCGACAACAATTGTGATTCAAATGAACGATGTACCTACCATGGCGGTCGAGTTGTTCGCTGAGAAAACTGGTCAAACGGTCTGCGCTGTTACAAGCCAAATGGACAGCGGTGCATTACCGTTCACGCAACATAAACCCCGTGCAACTCGCCATGTCAATATCGCGAAGTTAACTGTTATGTGTTTGGAATCAAACTCAGATAAACCATGGCTTGCTTAAGAGGTATTTAACATGCTTAAGCGAATCAAATTAAGCAGCAAAGGTAAATGCACAAGTGGTTGTAGTCAGTGTGAAATCAAACACGAATTCATATGCCCAGTAATCATCGTATGTGAAGTTGCCTTTGTAGTGTTCATATTCACCTTCGCTGCCTTGTCAGCGTAGTTTCATCATCGCAAATAGGGATATTTATTCAATGTATGAAATTAATAATAGCAAACAAACAGTAATTGACGCGGCTTGTATCCGTTTTGCAGATATTGAAAACGTAGAAAACATTGCAAGCGCATGTGGTATGCGTGGGCAGATGCTCCGTAATAAGTTAAACCCAAACCAACCACACCAACTAACTGTTAGTGAACTAATCAAGATCACCAAGGAAACCGGTAATCACGACATCATTAACAGCGCGATCTTGGATATTGGCCTAGTTGCTGTTCGTCTACCAAAGCAGGGTAGCGCTAAACCATTAGCATTTAGTGCCATGAGTGTTACTGCTCATACGGGTGAAATAAACCGCCACATCTTAGAGTCTGAAGCAGACAACCGACTGACGCGACATAAAAAAGACGCAATTGTTACCAAGGCTCATTCAACAATCCGTGAATTGGTCTTTCTTATATCAGACGTTGAAAACCGTTGTGGTGGTGCAGGGCCGTTTGTGTCCATGTTCACCGAGGCTGTTTTAAATGGAATGCCAATACCAGGTATGTAACTTAAAAGGATAAATATTATGAATACAGTTGAAAGCGTTATTAATGAAATTATGTTCATCGCTATATCAAGACCAGATGCGATTGATATCACGGTTGAATACAGTGGTGTTAGCGATTCGCTTTCTGTGAAAGTTATGCCACGCGGTTTTGATTACATTAATACCACGACAGAAAGTTATGAAGCCGCAATCCTTTACCGTACTGACGTTTGGTTAAATGAGCCAGGACCAATGCAAACAGCACTTGAAGCTAAAAGCAAGATACTCGAATTAATGGCTACGTCAGTAAATGTTGGGGTGGCAGCATGAAGTTTGTCGCAATAAAAACTTGCCCTAATGGCGGCACAATTCGAGAGCCTAAAACCAACGAGCCTCAAACTGTTGAAATTGGTGATCACGACAGCAAAGCCGATGCAATTGAAAACGCATGTTATTTATTGGATTGCCGCCAACTTTTTAGAGGTGTGCTACGTAGCCTTAAAAATGCGGGTGGTTACATCGTATTAGATATGCAGGAGTACGCCGAGGTATGAACAAATTAACGATTGAAGAAAGACGTCGTGGTTTGGTTAACGTCAAGCGCTTACGTATGGAATTACAATCAGTAATGGATAGTAAGAAAGTTGAGCGCGGCGTGGGCAAGTGTGATTTGAATAGTCGTATCTCATTTGTAAAACTTAAATGATGAATACATTAACCCCCGAGCAAAGGCGTCGTGGCCTCGCTAATGTGAAGAAACTACGTGCTGACCTAGAAGTGATCAGTGAGCGCCAAAACTTTACTAAGCGTAACTTCATTCAACGCATAAAAATAAAAGCAGGTCAGTTACGAACAATGACTACGACTGAATATACAGCAAAATACGGCAAGGATTTTTATGTTCACCCCAATCACTAAAACAAGTAATCCACTTAAAAAACTGCCGTATAACCTGCGTTGTGAACTAGCTAGTTTTGTTGATAACAACGCAAACAAATACAACGTAGAACCAGCCCGCGATCGTGCCTTTGCTTTCGCGCGTTCGGTCGTGTCTAAACTTAACGTTCCTTACGATATTAAAAACTACCTCGATAAAGCCGGTGCGGCACGACTTAAAAAACACGGTCTAAAACGTGCGGTTAAATTTATTGATGATCGTAGTGCACACATTGTTGCTAGTTTAGGTGTATTACCTGAGCCTTGGTACCGTGTAGATACTGAGTATAAACGTGTTCGTCTTGCTGATGAGTTAACAGGACGCGCATGTTTACATTTAGAACTGGCACTAAAAGCAGGGAAGAGGCCACTTGAGGCTCTCGAAGAAATTAACGAGTTCACAGGTTTAGCTTTGTGGATGCCACATTTTGAACCTAAAAAGCGTGATCGTGATGATGACGTTTATTTAGGTCTTATCGCCCGCGCTTGTGACGATGCGGTTTGGCTACGTGCAATCAATCAAAAGGTAACAATAGCTTTTGAATCCGCTCGTCGTGCTGCTGGTATGGTTTCACCACATGTAAGTCCTTACGCCTCATTTACTACTTGTCAGTGGTTAAAAGACCGCAAGAAAAAGCAATTAGATTGGCTTGATAGTATGGCCATTGAAAGTGAATGCGGTGAAACGCTTGAACTTAAAGATGTGCATGACGCATCGGTTTCTAATCCTGCTAATCGCCGTTATGAGTTAATGACTCAACTTAGTGGTTGTCAGGCATACGCAGACTCTCAAGGTCACGTTGGTTTGTTCGTAACAATGACAGCTGCAGGTCGCTATCACCGATTAAAGAAACACGGTAAATACTTTGTCGAAAACCCTAATTGGAATGGAGCCGATCCAATAGCCGCACATGATTGGTTGAAAACATCGTGGCAGCGCTTCCGTGCAGCTGCCGATAGAGCAGGGCTAACTTATTACGGTATGCGAGTTGTTGAGCCACACGTAGACGGCACACCACATTGGCATGGTGCTTTCTTTGTACCTGAAAACCAAGTGGAAGAATTCACTCAGCTATTAACTCAATATCAGCATCAACGTGATAACGATGAGCTCTATACGCTTGATGGCGATCCAAAACTAAAAGCAATGGAAGCCCGCGTTAAAATTGATAAAGTCGATCGCAGTAAAGGTGATGCCGTTGCTTATATTGCTAAGTACATTTCTAAAAACATTGATGCGCATAAGCTTGAAGGTAAAAAAGACTTAGATTCAGAGCTTGTTGATTTGGTTGAAACCGTGACTAACGTTACCGCCTGGTCCCGCGCATTTTGTTTCCGACAATTCCAATTCCAAAAAACACCATCGGTCACCGTATGGCGCGAACTTCGACGCATTGAAAAAGAGCAAGAGTTCTGCCTATTCGAAAAAATACGCCTTGCTGCCGACTGTGGTTGCTTTGCGTCTTACTTCAACTGGATGGGTGGGCACCGCCTTAAACAACGTAACCGACCAATAAAGGTATTGTATGAACGTTCAGAAAATCACTATCAAGAATTAGTTAAAAAGACTGTAGGTCTTACGGGTGTTGGTATCACTGTTTTAACACGCGAAAAGCAGTGGACACTCGTTAAGAAGCCAACACAACCAAAAGACTTAGGCGCACTTGCACTTAGTCTCTTAGGTACTGCTGAAAGCGGCGGGAGCCGTTTTCCTTGGACTAGTGTCAATAACTGTACGCAAGGTGCTATTCCACAGGAAAGCACCTGTGTTCCAGATGTTGAAACCAGTAATCAGACAATAACGATGAATATTGAGTCGGTGATCCCAGTCCAGGGACAACAAATTGAGAAGCCACCTTTGATAGAGAAAGCAAAGTGCGGCTCAAACCAGAATATTATTAAGGAAATATAGATGCGAGTTACTTGTAAGTTTTGTAAGGGTAAAGCACGTATTTCAAGTACCGATAAAGTATCAGTCGAATTCACACGATTGTATTGTCAGTGCTTAGATGCAAAGTGCGGGCACACGTTCGTGATGGATTTAGGGTTTAGCCATACGTTGAATCCGCCATCGAATATTGTTGATCAGTTATTGGTTGACCGAGTTAGGCAAATGCCAGTAGAAATACAGCGAGAACTGTTTGGGTTTACTAGTGGAATATCGAATATAATTTGAGAGTATTATTTATTTTTAAATCAAATAGTTGGACTCAATGATATTAAAAGCTACTATATAGCATTCATATATAAATCAGAGTGTTAAATGGGAAATATCTTTTTCAAAGAAATAACAAAAAAGAAAGGTTTAAAAACACCTACGGATAGACTATTTGATATAGATAAATGGCATGAAGTTTGGACTCGAGTTGAAGGGCTTGCAACCGAACAAGATAAGATGATTTATAATGCCGGAATTATAATTGATGAATTACTCACTGAAATAAGAAGTAATTTGAAATTTATGTATGAAAATGAAATTCCAAAAGTAAGCTATAAAGAACTTTTAATGGCGTATATATCTCTAACTAATAGAGACCGTTCAGTCATTTCAAATTCAATGACTGAATTAAGTGGGGTTCATGCTGATGTGCACAGCATAACAATGAATAATAATATGATGGGTAATGACATCACTATTCAAGAAATGTCAGATGCTGCTGTTGATGGCATGGAGTCGGCGATAAAAACAAGCTTGATGAATAAAAATAAGAAAATAACTTCAAGTGAAAACCCAATTGATATAGTTGATTTCATAATAAAAGAATCTAGTTTGTCTCAACTATATAGTATTTACAGCGGCTATTGGAATGCATTTTTATGGAATGGATATGAGTTAACAGAACTCGATAAAAAAAATAAAATATTCAGTTTTAAACAACCAAAATGCAAGTATGAAATTGGGTTTATGGCTAGTCAGATTAGAAAATCAAAGTTAGTTGCTCACTCTTTTTCTATTATTGGTAATCCTAACGTAATTAATAAATTTGATGATGATAAATATATAATTATCGAAAAAAGAGGGAGAATAAAATCTGTAAAAGTATCTAGCATATCAAACGCACCTGAACAAGTTCGGTACACAAATGCTGACTGGAGGGTTCAGACCCTCGATCTAGAAGATAATCTCCCTAAAGAATTGCTAAATCAAGAATTTGAAAATGGTTTTACTATTTTTGAAGTTTTGGATGTTTTTAGGTGTTTGATACTTTTATCTTCATATTATCATGATAAATACCCTAAAAAAGACGGCTTCGATAATTTGAAGAAATTACTCGAGTTTTGCCCTAAAATTCAAAAATCTAAACTGTCTCTAGCTCTCCAAAATGCGACTGGATACCCGATTGAAAAAATAAAGATAATATTGCAATTCATTGAGTTTAAAGGGGCGCGTGGTGAAGACCTATGGTGCCACCCTATAGTGTCCATATCGGAGTCTGAATACGCCTTAATAACGAGTGCATTATTAACCCCTGTGATGATAAGAGTCGTTGAGCATTGGTTCGTTAAGTTGAATATTACTCTTCAAGGTAAAGGTAAGACATACGAAAAAAATATTATTCATCCATTAAATCATAATATACTTCTAAATTGTTATATAGATGATTACGATAAAGCGATATCGGGAGATGTAAAGAGCGATTCTGGAGTGGAAGATATCGATTTATTGGTAAGGGTGGGTGAAACAATTTTGATCGGTGAAGCTAAATCAATAGTCACTACTGATTCACCAATATCTCAGTATAGAACAATAAACATATTAAAACATGCAGCGAAACAAGCGAAAAGAAAAGCGAAATTCGTTGAAGATAACATTGAATCAGTGTTTAAAAATTTAGGTTGGTTTTTTGATAAAAGTAAAAAGTATACATTTACCAAATGCATACTAAATAGTGGGCGGATGTATGTTGGTTCTGAAATTGATGATGTGCCTGTTTGTGATGAAAAAATTATAAATAAATATTTTGAAGAAAATATTATTCCCCTAATCAGTAGTTATAATGATAAGAATAAGGTAGAACATTTAGCATGGTTTAAACTTTATGATGACTTTCATGAGTTACAAACGAATCTGAATACTTACTTATGTAATCCCCCTCAAATATCTGAACGAAATTTTATATATAACGATCAAAAACTTCCATGTTTGAGTAATGCGTCATATAAAATAATTACTAAAAGATTAATTCCTGATGACTTACGTGCACAAGATCTTCTGAATGCAAAATATGTATTTCCATTAGAAACCGTTGATGATGTCGATGAAAAAATCAAGATGTTCGATTTATCTGTTTAAATTAAAATTTCATTGGAAGTGGAGATAACGAACTTAAGATTAAACTACTTCAAAGCTCTATTAAATTGTAAGAGGTAGTTCATGAGAATATTGAGTGGGGTGAGCATTCATCTGTGATGATGCTAAAAATTCACTCCTCTTCGCCTACCGCGTTTTCGCAATTTTTTTACGTTTTTGACACAACGATGGACACGCTGATATTCCCAAGCCTTATTTATAAAGGATCTTAACGATCATTTATGGATCGCTAATGTCAAAGTTGTGACATTGTTTGCCACTAAATGACAGACCATTCAGGTTTATCCAAGCGATAAACATCAATCCGCCAGAATCAGTTAAGTGATGTTAATTTTATGAAATTTTTAACAAAAGGTTTAGAGCATGAAGAACGAATCAATCTGCTTTTACAGTTAACCAAAATTGGTAGCGAGAATATTAAAAGTGCTTTGGTTGATCATTTAACTAAAGGGTTAACAGAAAATGATGCCGCCATGTTGAATGATGTACCACAGCAGAATTTTAACCGGGCATTGAAGAGATTGAATGATGTGGCTGGTGTTGTAGAAAAAGTTAAAGAGTTAGATTGGAACTGAATGCTTAATATCTGATTTATAATAAGTGCTTAATGAATAGAGCTTGAGAATAGTTTAAGATATTGATTACATAAATGTAATTTTGTATATTTGACTTTCTAATCAACGTTACTTATTACGCACCTCGCTGTTAAAAGGATATTTCATTGTTAAACGAATTTTTAAGTGGCTACCCTTTATTAGCCGGAGTGCTTGCTTTTGTATTAGCATGTATACCGCTATTTAAGTTTGCTCACAGCATAATAATGTCAAAGAGTGTACTTAGAGCTCAAGCCCTAGACTTGGTGTTTAAATCTTACGGTGATACATCGAATTTGAGTCATCGCTTGGTTATCGAGCAAATGTTTCAGAGTAACTTTAATTTAAAATTAGATTACGAAACAATAACCCTGCTTCTCGCACTCCCTAATCCAACGGAAACACTTGATCTTTACAGTAAATCTAAACGTTACTTGGTTTCTAATAATCAAATATTAGAATTTGAAACAAAGTTTAAATGTAGTAAGCGTAGAAAATTAGAACGAGTCTTAAGGCCTTCGAGAAACATTATTTTGTACGGGATATTCGGAACAATTGCAGGCACTGCTGGTTTGTATGTGTTGAAAAATTTTAATATGGATGAATTTTTTACTATTAATGATTCTATTTTTAATGGTGCGATTTGGTCTTTCTTGTTGATTATTTCCATTTTATCAGCAAAATTTGCGTTGATGAGTTTAACGGACAAAATAAATATTCGGGATGCGGAAAAACTAGAAGCTAAGTTTCAACCTAAAACAGTAAAAAAAATATTTGGTACTACTGAAATAGTTAATAATTTACGGAGATCTAATCTTTAACTTAACTTTAATTTATCGAACTCTGCGTAGAGTTCGATAAATGTTAATACCTCCGTTGCTTGATATGGCCGCAAGGGGCTAACTAACCCCTTTAGTATTCTTACTTCCCCAGAACGCCCGAAACAATCGCATTAACCCTAACGTTGAAACCGCAATTCCCACAATCACAAACTCAAAATACCAGGGCGCACCTTTATAACCCATGGCTTGCCAACCATTTGCCATGTACGGTTGCAGCTGTGGTATGAAGTGGCAAATAAACAAACCTAAAAATACCGTAATAATAATTTCATCCATTATCGATTCGCGCCGGTTCTTCAACACCTGAAGATCATAATCAGCATCGTTACCTTCTTGGTTTGCCAGACGTTTAGATTCCGCGTCTAACTTGGCCAATTTAAGGTTGCCTTCTGCTGTCGCAATCGATGCGGCCATCTCCGCAGCAATACGTTTACGCTCGCGATAGCTACCCGATAAATCGGCAATGGGTGCCGAAATAAAACTAAATAACGAAGTAAGTAAACTCATGATTTATTCCTCATAATAATATCTAAAAAGTGTCTCGGGTCTTTTGATACGGCTTTCGCCAGTGCGTTTAGTCCGGTTAAAAAATGCGGCGCCACATACGCCGCAATGCCGATAATCCCTGTTTTCAAACCATCATTCAGGCCAAGCCAAATACAAAAGCTTTCCGCGATGTACGCAGATAGAATGGCCATCAGCACAGACATGAAATAATGAAAAAAAGTAATACGGGTACCAGACATATACATTTGCGTTGCCGCGGCCAATAGCGACAACAAACACAGCTGTCCCCATTGGCGAATAAATACAATCAACTCTTCCATCAATCTTCACTCCCAGGGTTTAAATCTGAATAAGCCGGCACTGAAAATTCAATGTGCAGCGCGGCAGGTAAATATTCGTTAATCTCCATCATGTCTTGCTGCATCGGCACGACTTCATTGTTGTAATATGCGCGGGTGATTTTATCCAGATCACCAAAGCCAGGACTATCACCCGATGTTTGTCCGCTTAACGCTTCCTGGGCGCGGTGCATACTCAACATATCGTTTAACGTCATCTTCTTGATGCGCTCAAATTCATCCTTGGTCGAGATATCTCCCACCGGAATAATCTTGATTGCCTTCTCTGCGTCAGCCTTACCACTGCGATTATTAATAAACAGACTGCGAAAGTTACCCACGCCGCGAGAATCTTTGATCGCTGTTTTCAAATCAGCTTCATCATCGGTCGATAAATTGGGATCTGCCATCGAAAAGATAAACCCCATGTGGGCGCCGTTCTTGTAATACTTACGGCGAAAGAGGGTGGCATCTTCATTCAATAACGCCGATTGAATACCGCCATAATATTGCGGGATACCGTAGATACCTTGATTCGGGTCGTATTCTTTTAAGTGAATTACTTCGCCTTTTTTAAATCGCAGCACTTTGCCATTACTTAAGCGCTGGGCATAAACACCTGGCGTGGAGGTATAGCGCATCGATAACGCTGGTAAATGGCGTAGTTTAATCACATTACCGAAGGCATTTTTAATCACCTGCAGGTAAGCATTCGCCGCCCAGCAATAATCAAAGGCAAACTTTTTAAAGGTGCGCTGCGTTAATGCCATATTAGGTTGAAACCATTTCATGATCATATTGCGTTTAAAATATAAAATGGGTCCGTGCTGCGCATTCACGCGCAGTAATTTAACTAGCCCAGGCAAACTTACGGGCGGTGAATATAACCCGTCCATGTCAGCGTAAAGGCCGACATATTCAGTCATGTGGTTATCTAAACATGGCTCCGGGTCGCCAAAGCTAAAGGTGTCGATAGATTTACTTTTCACCGGTTCAGCGGTCGTACTCTTAGTTAAATTCATTATGCTGCATCTAATCCTATTGATGTTCTGGTACTTGAGCAGTCACCAGATAATGGTTCGTAAATCATGGCGTGCATGATTGCCCAGGCTATATCAGCATGGCCTGTGGCGGCGGTGCGGTTGGTTGCATAACTGATTTGGTCACCAACGACCTTTTTGCGAATATTAATAAAGCTACTGGCAACCATCACTGAGCCCTCATCAAATTCAAAACGGCCCTTACCAATCACGTTTAAGGCTTTAATGACCATCTTGTTTTTGTTGTGCGGGTTGTAATGAATTGGCATCGCCAACGGGAAGAACTTTTGTATTAACTCAAACACACCTAAGCCCATGCCTGTGGTATCAACACCGATATGCACAACATGGTATTTAAGCGTGAGCTCTTTGATTTCACTGGCCATGGTTTCAAAGTCGTTACCACTTAAATTAAGTGATTCTAGTAAGCGAAACTTATCATCAGGACCAAGCGGTAAACTCAAGACCACAACGGATGCAATATCGCGCGTTCGTGCTGGGTCAAAACCAATAACCACCGGCTTCATGGCATAAGGGCGTGACCAAGTGGGATCGAAGTCAGGCCATTTTTTGCTATTACCGACGCATGCCATTAGCTGTTTAAGGCTAAATGCACTGTGGGCATCATCAATGAACTTGCACATAAAGAGGTTGTTGAACTCTTCTGTCGAATATTCATTTTCCAAAATGCTAATATCAATGCGGTCAAAGCCTTGTTTCACTACATCGTAAACATTGAGCTTTTGACGCCAAATACCGTCTTCACAAAGTCGACCGTCCTTTAAGGTCTTGTGGCTAACATCGATAGCAAACTCGGGATCATTACAGGCTTTAGTTTTTCGGTACCAGCGACCATTCCACAAATCATAGGCTTCATGACTGGTCACCGATGGCGTACTGAAATAGGTAATACGAAAATCTTTATGGGTGGCCATTGCCTGGGCAAGGCCGCGTAACTCTTTAAACTTCGGGATCCAAAACACTTCATCAATATACAAATCACCGGATGCCGATTGTGCAGTCCGGGCATTGGTTGATTTGAAATATAAGGTTGTTGTCTTGCCTTTGTTACGCATCGTCAGTGGTGAGCCGCTGAGTTCAATACCAAACTGTTCACGACATAAAGCAATAATATTGGCTTTGAATATCTCCGCCTGGTCCCGCGATGCTGAAATAAAGATCTTGTTACGACCATTCACAATGGCATCGTAAAAGGCTTCAAAAGCAAAGTAGAAAGTCGCGCCAATCTGACGCGGCTTTAATATGAACCGGCTACGGTAATCTTGATGTTCAAACCAATGTAATTGGTGCGGGTAGAGCAGGTTGTCTTTGAGTGTATCGAGCATTTCTTTGGTGATACTGGACACATCATTTTTAATCTTTTTCTGACGTTTCTTATTTTTACTGGTGCGCTCGCTTGTTTGTTCATTTTGAGCCGTCGCAGCTGCAGGCGTATTGCCATATTTTTTCGTGATGCCGGCACTGGGTAAGCGAGATTGATTTAACGCGCATTGCTGTTTGGTCAGAAAATCCAGTTCTTTATAATCTGCAGCGCTTTTATTTTCACGGTCTGCCAATAACACAATGCGTCGTGCAATCGCTGTCTCGGCATTTAATGACGGGCACAGTTCATTCCAGCTGCCATCATCCGCCCAACGTCGTAACGATCGTGCGCTTGGCATACTGTCCATTTCTGCAATTTCATCAAACGTCAGCCCACCAAACACATAATGGTCACGCGCTGTTTTAATGATTTCGGGTGTATATCGGGGAGTCCTCGGTTTCATATCTGGCCTGTTGATAAGAACAAGCGCCAAGTTTATAACCCTAAAACCGGTAATTCTTTAAGAAGAATTCCGCGTTATTCCGCTTTCGTCAAAATCGGAATAACGCGGATTTAATGTGATGGATTAAGGCCTGTTCAACGGGCAAAATTGGTTTCACTTAGTTCCACTCAGACATTAAACAGGAAACAACATGGCTCAATTACGCACTATTCCACTTGCCATTGCCGCCATGGGGTTAACGGTAGATGGTCGCGAAATATCAGAAAAAGATATCGACGATATTGTTGCTACTTACAACTATAAAAAGTACGGCGCACGCATCAACTTAGACCACGAATTTAATTGGTCAGGCTGGGCAGCGAAGAATCTTTTAAACGTTGAAATTAACGGTGGCATGCTAGGTGATGTAATTGAGCTGAGCACGGCTAAAAATGAAGACGGCATCAAAGTGTTATACGCGGTGTTATCGCCTAATGCGTCATTTGTACAGTTGAACCAAGCCGACCAGGCTGTGTATTTCAGTATTGAAATTAACCGTGATTTTATGAAGTCAGGGCAAACCTATTTAACGGGGCTGGCTGTAACGGATTATCCGGCGAGTACCTACACCGACCGTATTCACTTTAGTCAAAATGACAACGCTGATAATACGCATGCAGCGGACACTAATGTAAATAGCACACCCTCAGATACTGACCTATTAAAGGTGTCATTAGCATTAGAAGAAGCGGCCAAACCAACCAAGAGCTTGTTTAAAAAACTCTTTAATTTTAATAAGGATGATGACGACATGAAACGCGAAGATTTTGCTGCTGCATTGACTGATTCGCTCGGCGGCCCGTTGTTGCAATTTAGCCAAGCGCTGGAAGCCAATACCCAAGCAACGCAAGCCTTACTGGCTAAACAGGGCACGACCACTGCACCGGTTGACGATGTGAATACAGATACTCAGGAAAATACCGGTGCTGATAAACCAACAGCTGAGTTCTCGGCGATTGACGGCAAGGTTAATGGTTTAGTTGAGCAAATTGAAGCGCTGACTAAAACCGTGGCTGATGCAATCAAAGACCCTGCACCAACGACCACTGACGGTGAAGAAGAGCACCTTGGTGAAAATGCCAAATACCACAACCTTCTTTAGTAACAGGAACCAAATTAATGAAGCTTAAAACAACACAGATTTTTGCCGCGGTTGTGTCTGCATTGGCTGTTAATTACGGGGTTGCCTCCGTATCAGAACAGTTCAGTGTCGAGCCGTCGATTGAACAGACACTGTATGACCAGGTATATCAAAGTGCGGAATTCTTACAGCGCATTGATACGCAAATGGTCGATGATTTAGTCGGCAGTTCAATTACAGCTGGTATCAGTGGCGGTGTGACTGGTCGTGCTGGTGTAGAAGATGACGATAGTAAAAGTCGTAGCACCAAAGACCCACTGGGTTTAACCGACCGTGAATACCGTTGTTATCCGGTTGAATGTGATACTCATATTACCTGGCAACGCATGGATATGTGGGCGAAGTTTCCCGATTTCCACAGCCGTTTTCGCGCCCATGTTCGCCAAGCCATTGCACTGGATATCATCAAAATTGGTTGGAACGGCACAAGCGCTGCGAAAGTAACGGATATCGCGACATACCCAATGATGCAAGATGTGAACATCGGCTGGCTTGCGTTAGTTCGCCGTGACAATGCCGCCAATGTATTTGCTGACGGTGAACAAAAAGACGGTGAAATTCGTATCGGTTCGGGCGGTGATTATGAAAACCTTGATCAAGCCGTGCATGATTTACTACAAGCGATCCCAGCGCATAAACGCATTGGTCTAGTCGCCATCATTGGTGATGAGCTGTTATCTAAAGAAAAGAACAAGCTCTATGCCAAGCAAGCGCATACCCCCAGTGAAAAAGACAAAATCGAGCTAGAGCAGATCATTGAAACATTCGGTGGTTTGAAGGCGTATAAGGTCCCGTTCTTTCCTGAGCGGGGCATCTTAATCACCTCGTTCGATAACCTTTGTCATTACGTGCAATCAGGTTCAACGCGCACCTCGATTGAAAATAATGCCAAGAAGAAACGTGTCGAAGATTATCAATCACGTAACGATTGTTACTACATCAACGACATGGAAAAGATCGCCTTCTTTGAAGCGGATAGCGTGAAGCTGGATAAAGTGAAAGACCCTGCAGTCGCGGTCGGTGACTTTGATGCGGATAACCCTGACCACTGGGTTTGGTCTTAGCCGATTTCAAATAAATAGATCAAATGAAGCACTGGCTTATCACGGTAAGTCAGTTATTTCCCAAGCAGAGAGTTTTTTGAAATGAGTATAGTCAAACGAAATCAACGTAAAACCCATGCATCTATTGTCGGTGTTGATCTGGCAAGCGGTCCTGATCAATCTGTCACAGTTACAGCAAAGCATGGCAAGGTTGTCACGGCCGAACCAAACCGTGCCCAAGACATTATGGATGAGTTTGATTTTTTCAAAGCGGCGATGGATTCCGACCTTGCTCAACTTAAAAAGTTTTCTCATATCGAAGACAAAATTGCATATAAAGCGCAGGCAATTGAGAACCATCAATACCTGGATTATTTACGTCGCTATCAAGCACAAGGAACCAACCATCAGAACATGGTACTGGCTTGGGTGGTGATTTGGCTTGTTGACCTTGGCCACTGGAAAACAGCCTTTGAATTCTTGCCTTTGTTAGTGACGCAAAACCAACGTTTACCAGGGCGCTTTAGTACCCAAGATTGGCCGACATTTTTAATCGACCAGCTTTATGACGAAGGGGCTAAACACCTAAGCAAAGGCCGTGATGCCGTAGAGCGTAGCCAAGTGATTAACTTATTCACCCAATTTATCCAGCTGTTGGAAACTCATCAATGGCGGTTAAGTGAATTGATTGGCGGCAAGCTATATGCCATGGCTGCAAAGTTAGAACAAAGCGTATTTAACTTAGGCAATGCCTATACCTACGGCACCAAAGCAACCGAGTTAAATGACAAAGCGGGCGTTAAAAAGATGGTCAGAGAAATCGCCAAAACCATTGGTAAAGACAACGAATAGTAATGACTCTCGCGCCACCGGCTCGGCTGCGTTGGACTTATTCACAGTAGTGAAATGGGATCCTTATCGCAGTGGCCAGAGCCGACCTATTAGAAGTGAGTAACGTGATGAATTTAACCGGTATGCCACTGGCACAAGTAAGCAATGAAAATGTAGTTAACAACGGCTTTTATCCAGACCTTGGCACGGCTGAATTTATCACTGATTACTCGATCGCTACGGAATACGCCAACAACAGTGAACAGGTTAAACGAACATTAGTGCTCGCTATGCTCGATGTTAACAAGGCATTAGCAAAATACCGCTTACGCCATTGGCAACAGGTCGAACAGTTACAAGATGTGAACCTTGATGAAATTAATGGTGTGAATACATTAATCCTTACCTATCAACGAGCGGTGTATTGTCGCGCTAAAGCAGCGTTGTTAATTGGCCGTTTAGGTGAGACGCACCGTGACCAACGGGCAGCACAGCAAGTGATGGCCAGTGATAATCAAGAATACTGGTTAGCAGAAAGTGACATGGCCTTACGTCAAATCATGCAGCTAACGCGTTCAGGTGTTGAATTGTTATGAGCCAAAGCAAATTACAACGTTTAGTCCAGTACCTGGTATCGGCCACTTACAAAGGCCGCAATTTAGCCAGGGCGGGTGAGTTTGATAGTTGGATTGAAGGCGGGCGCATTGAACACGCCAGCAAACGAATAAACGGAACAGGGCTACTCGCTGCACGTTTTTTTTATAGTGGCGTGATCAGCATTAATCCATGCAATGCCCCTGTTGAATTGATCGCAACCTATGTGAGTTTTTGGTTAATGACAAATGCAGAAAAAGACGACAGCCATGATGTGGAATTTAGCCTGGATATTAATGATGACAACAGTGCTGAAATCGAGTTGACGATCGAGCGGTTCGCAGAAGATGTGATGTTGGTTGAAGACATGAATGGACCCTTTGAATTGGAATTTCAAGGTGAAATGAAACGCTTTGATTTTGGTGAGCAGAGTCTTTGGATAGCGGCGTCATTCGATTTAGACGCAGAATTTATGGCCCAGTAGTCGAGCATGCTGAATCTTGATATCCCTACGGATAGCGCGTTAAAGCAATTAGATATGTTAACGCTCGATGCCAATAAGCGCCGGCGTATTTTACGCGGTGCAGGTCGGCAAGTCAGGCGGGATACTAAAACGCGATTAAAAGGCCAGAAAGGCTTATCGGGTACCAACTGGCAAGGTCGCTCTGATGGTCGTAAAAAACGGATGTTAAAGAAGTTGGGTAAAGGTATTCAGGTACACACCACACCCAATAACGCGACAGTTACCTTTGGTAATAAGCGCTTAGGGCAAATAGCCAGAGCGCATCAAGAGGGGATCACCTCTACGCAGACCGCGCAACAGGCAGCAAAAACCAATGGCACCCCTGAATACAGGGCGAAGGCGTCACGCAGACAAGCGAAATCACTGCGAGACAATGGTTATAAAGTCAGAAAGAAACGCGGTAAAGGTTGGAAATCACCGTCGCTTAAATGGATCACTGAGAATATATCCGTCGGACAAGCGGGGCTGATACTGCGTATTTTACGCGGTAATAAAAAAGCTAAATCCAGTTGGGACGTTAAGTTACCAGCCCGTTCGTTCTTAGGGCAAAACAGTAATGAGCAAACAGAATTAAAAAACTACATGTTGGACGAGGCATTTCGCCTCCGCTAAAAAGGTAAATATATGGCACAGGGCAAGGTTTTAGTTACCGCATTAAATACGGGTAGCGGAGCAACAAAAGAAGTGGAACGTTCAGCATTATTTATCGGTGTTGGTGCGTTGAACATAAACAAGATAGTGCCGCTTAATGCGCAATCAGACCTTGATGCATTGATCTCTGCAGCTGATTCAGCACTGAAAACGCAATTAACGGCTTGGATGCGTAATGGTGATGCACTCGTTTCTGGTTGGGCGATCCCTATCAATGCCGGTGATGACGAATTTGCGCTTATCGATAAAGCCATGGACCAAAACATCAGCCCTGAAATTATCGTGATCACCACTCCGGTGACGGGTAAGGCACAAGTTGAAGCGTACCAAGCCAAAGCGCTGGATATCTTATCCAAGTATGCACGTCGTGTGCGTTTTCTGGTATCAGCACCTGGCTTGAGTGATAACCAAACATGGACTGAACATCTAGCCGCGATCACCCCATTAACGGATGGCGTTGTTGCTGCGCGAGTTGCGGTGATTCCTGCGCTTTATGGTGATGAACTTGGCGCTGTCACAGGGCGACTTTGTAAACGTTCTGTCACGGTTGCCGATTCACCCATGCGCGTGCAAACAGGGTCGATGGCATTGCAACCGACACCGCACGACAGTTCAGGGCAACCGATTACCAATGCCGTTACAGCGGCGCTTGATGCGATCCGTTTTAGTTGTGTGCAGTTTTATCCTGACTTTGATGGCATTTATTTTGGTGACGTCAATATGCTCGATGCCGAAGGTGGTGATTACCAACAAATTGAAGCCGGTCGTATCGTCGATAAAGCCGCGCGACAAATTCGCATTATTGCCATTTATCAAATTAAAAACCGCCGACTGAATAACAGTTCAACAGGCGTTGCATTTGGTAAGCGTGTACTGGGTAAACCACTGCGTGATATGTCAAAAAGTATCAATATCGGCGCGGATAAATTTCCAGGTGAAATACGTGAGCCGAAAGATGATTCAATCACCTTAACCTTCATGAACGCCCGACAATTGCGCGTCACCGTAAAAATACAGCCGATTGACTCACCAAGTGAAATCCTTGTCGGCATCATGTTAGACAAAGACGAATAAGGAACAACACATGTCAGTAAAAGCATTAGGCGGTAAAGACTTTGATATTTTCATTGGTGACAAAATGGTGCATGTCATTGAAGCCAGCGTCAAGATCACCGATGGCCGTAAAGCCAAAAAAGTACGCGGCATTACCAAGGGTTACATTGATGGACCAGTTGACGCCGAAGTGACCATTAAATTAGACCATGAAAACTTTCTTATTGTGCAGGATGTGGCGAAAACAGCTGGCAGCTGGAAAGGCATCGAACCATTTGATGTGTCGTTCTTAGCTGAAGTTGCCGCTGGTACCAAGAACATTGAAGCTTTTGGTGTGTTGCCTCAATTAGACGAGATCTTGAATATCAAAGCGGAAGGTGGCGAAGAAGATACCACCACAATCAAAGGTCCGGTGACGTCGACTGATTTTATCAAAATCAATGGCATTCCTTATCTGACTGCAGAAGAAGTGAGAGATCTGTAATGGCCGCAATCAAAAACCTCACGGCCGCTAGTTTACTGGTGGCGATGAAAGCTAAGCAACACATCGTGTTTGAAGGTGAATTAAACCTGAACATCATTGGTATTCGCAACACAGATACCAAGGCCAACAGTTTTAACGACCTGCTTTGTGTCCTGTATCAGCAAGACGAAAAGTGGCAGCTGGAAACCTTTAAATGTACCACGGACGCAGGCACGTATTACCGTGAAACGCCTTGTAATGTCGATGGCACCGCCGTATTAGCAGCAATGCAGCACCGCAGTTTATGGACCTTTGGTTATCACAAAGGTCAATATCCTGCGCTAGTGCAGCATAAACCGGTTGCGGTGTTCAGAGATAATAACAACGACAATCAAGTAGATTGTGATAGCGCGCTACAACGTGGTTATTTCGGTATTAATTGCCATCGCGCCAGTGCAAATCATGAGTCAAAGCAAGTCGACAAGTGGTCTGCAGGTTGCCAGGTATTAGCCAACCCGAATGATTTTAATAAGCTGATGGCGCTTTGCCATCAAAGCAGTCAGCAATGGGGCAAGACGTTTACGTATTCCTTATTAAACCAAGCTGATTTAAACCCAACGAAAGAGCGAGCATAACCATGGCATTAGAACAAAAGATTGTCTTAGAAGTGAATGACATTGAACTTAGTTTCAATGTGAATGTAACGGCGTACAACAAGTTTCTAAACCAAAGTAATCAGGTGAATAAAATTCAACCGGCGACGAACTTCTTAATGACCGTGGTTGAACCTGAATGTAAATCCGCATTAAAAGAAATGCTCGCGATGCCAGGCGCAGCACTGCATTTAGTCGGCAGTGTGGTTGAAGAGTATCAACCGGAATTTAATATCACCGTAAAAAAATAGAACAGCGAGCAAAAGAAATAAGCAAGAACCGCTTAGATCAATTGCTCGCCTATCAGCAAAAATGGTTGCCGCATAGCGCCGCCACCGAAGACAGTTTAGCCCAGGCATTGTTTTTGGAAAATGATAATCAAGAAAAGCAGCAAATAGCCATCAACAATGGTATTTGCATGGCGTTGGACAGCGGTTAAGTTGCAGGTTAGGGGGTACGGATGAGCGCATTAAGTAAGTTGGAAAAACTCATGTACACCATTGGTGTTGTTGATAAAGCAACGGGACCAGTGAATAAGATCATGGATAAGATAAACCAACTTAGCAGCCAAACCGCCAGTGCTCAAAACCAAATGATGAGTGGTTTTATGGGTACTGCAGGCGGTGCCATTGCACTTGTTAGTAGTTTGTCACCGGCCATTGATCATGTTGCTGCACTTGGTGAAGTGCAAACACTGGGTGTGGCGAATGAAGACTTAACCAAACTAACCAAAACCGCCTTTGAGTTTACCACTCAGTTTGGCGGTAACTCGGCAGAGTTCGTGCGCAGTGCTTACGATATTCAATCTGCGATATCAGGGCTCACCGGTGATGAACTTGCATCCTTTACCAAAGCATCGAATGTATTAGCGGTTGCGACGAAGGCAGATGCCAGCACGATCACCAGTTACATGGGCACCATGTACGGGATATTTGAAAAAAATGCTAACAAGATGGGCAAGTCTGATTGGGTTAACCAGATTGCAGGGCAAACCGCGAAAGCTGTGCAGATGTATAAAACCACCGGCGCAGAAATGCAATCCGCCTTTAGTGCGTTAGGGGCCAAAGCGGCTAATCGTGGCATTGATGCTGCAGAGCAATTTGCTGTGCTGGGCGAACTGCAGCTGGTCCTAAAGTCAGGTTCGGTAGCGGGTACTCAATACGCAGCCTTCATTGACGGTATTGGTAAAGCGCAAAAAGAATTAGGTATCGAACTGACTAACAGCCAGGGCGATATGCTCGGTATTGATGTGGTCATGTCGCGCATTAACCAAAAGCTGGCTGGCGTTGGCAGTGTTGCAAGAGGCGATATTTTAAATAAAGCCTTTGGGTCTAAAAATGCCGCTTCTGTGGTTGATATTTTAAGTTCAAAAACGGCCAAGTTAAAACAGGGCATTAATGAGCTGACCAATGTCACCGATGCATCCAAAGCAAGTGAAATGGCCAATATCATTGCCAGTCCCTGGGACAGATTTAGCGGCTCATTAAATGGCGCTGCAACGGCGATGGGTCAAGCGGTATTACCGATTATTGAACCGGTTGTCGATATGTTGGTTGCTATGTTGGGTGGTGTGATCTGGCTAACGCAGGAGTTCCCAACCTTAACGGGTGTACTTGGTGCGGTAGTTGTTGGCGTGGTCGCCTTAATGATGGCGTTTAGTGCCATGAATATGATCATCGGTATTTATCGTTTTGCATTGATTGGACTGAGTTTGGTAAGCAATGCCGCTGCAGTCTCAACAAAGCTATGGCAGATAGGACTAGTTGCACTGCGCGTGATGGGGTTCTTAGGCAATATTGCTGCGATTGGCGCTTATCTTACAGCTATCGCGCTTTATCGTGGTGCGATGTTAGCGGCGCAGGGCGTAACTTGGTTATTTAATACCGCCTTACTTGCCAATCCGATTGGGTTAGTTATTGCTGGGGTTGTGGCGTTAGTTGCTGCAGTGGCGGGGCTTATTTTTTATTGGGATAGCATTGTTACTGCCTTTAAAGATACTTCTTGGGGCCAAGCGCTGATTGGCATATTTGATAGTGTTATGTCGGTGTTTAGTGGTCTGATTGACAACGTGAAGTGGGTACTCGAAGCACTGGGGCTGATGGACGGTAAAGAAATGACCGTTAATTCAAAAGTGGAAGAGGTGACCAAAACAGCGGCGCCAATTTCGGCTGAGAACACATTATCAACGCCGCTTAACCCGACAGTATCAAACGGGCAGCAAGTCGCGAGCACTGAGGTCTTTGCAGCGAACAATGTCGCTAACATGAATATGCAGCACAATCAGGTCGGTGGTTTAACGCCAGTTGTTGCAAACAACCTCGCTAATATGAATACGCGTATTAGTCAGGTTAATGGTTCAGCGTCGGTTAATACAAACCAAGTGTTAAACACTGAGGCATTCGCAGCAAACAACTTATCGAATGCAAATACAGGGATTAATCAAGTTAGTAGTTTTGCGCCAGTTGCAGCAAATCAGGCATTCAATACTGAGGCGTTAGCAACGAGCAATCTTGCTAATACAAATACGCAGCTTAATCAGGTGAGTAGTTTCACGCCGGCTGCTGCAAATCAGGTATTTAATAGTGAGACGTTAGCAACGAACCACCTAGCTAATACCAATACGCAGTTCAATCAGGTTAGCGGTTTATCGCCCGTTGCAACTTCGCTTGTTGAAAGCCAAACGTTTAATGAAACAAGTGCGCACAGCGCGCGTATTCAACAATATCAAGAAAATAACCAGCAGCAGGCGAAGGTAAGTCGACCACGTATACAGCGAACGCAGTACTTTCAGCAAAGCAAGCAGAGCGGAAATAATCAAAGCAGTAGCAGCGCCGATAATAGTAAGCGCGTGTATATCGATAACGTGGTGATGAAAAGTGACAACCTCGCACATGATTTTGAACAGTTAATGGAGTTAGCCGGCTAATGATAAATACGCATGTTGATTTAAATATTGTCGATGGTGACTTTGTGTTTAACCCGTCTTTAAGCGTTGAAAAACTCTCTGCAGCCAAGGTGATTGGGCAGGACGTTAAACACCGCATTCTTGAAAGTGGCTTACTGGTTAAGCTAGTGAAGCAGCGCAACAGAAACGGTATTGCGCCGGTGTTAACGGACTTAGAACTGGAAGTTGAACAAGATGACAGACTTAAGCCTGGCACGATTTTAATTACTTATAACAGTGATAACACCTTGTCGATTGAAGCTGAAACAAAGCAATACGGCTTAATGAAGTGGGCTGGGGCGTAACAGGTGAATAGTATGGGCAATGAAAATAGAACACCGGATATCGTTCCTGACTTTAAAAAAATGATGGCTGATGCGGGTCTACCAGTGAATGAAACGGTTGCTAAGCAGCAGTGGGACCAGGTACTCAGCGATCAGCAAATCACTATTGAAAATGGCAGTCCGTTTAGTCCCTTTTGGCGCACGGTTAAAGCGCTTATCACGCAGCCGGTTGTCAGTTTACTTGATTGGATTTCCCGTATATTGATGCCCGATTTATTCATCATGACGGCGAGTCGCAGCGCATTAATTGGTTTACATGGCCCGAGTCGTAATGTCTTTGTGATGGATGCCATTAAAGCCAAAGGCATGCTGCGATTAACGCGGGTTAATCCGGATGGCGTGTTGAGTATTACGGCCGGTGCCTTGGTCGAAAGTGACAGCATTGGCGGCGCGGTATATCAGTTGCGCACACTCAGCGCAGCAGTATTCCAAGAAGGTGAATCCGTTATTGAAGTGCTGATTGAAGCTACTTCACCAGGGCAAGCCTATAACTTACCGGTAGGCAGTTATTACCGCCTAGTTAACCCTATTGAAGGTGTGACAGTTCGTAATGAAAAAGATTGGTTGCTTATCCCTGGTGCGAATGAAGAAAGCACAGAGGCATACCGAAACCGGATAAGAAACGTATTCGGCACGGCCGCTAAATGGCACATCAATACTGTGTATAAATCGATAATCAGTGACTTTGCTATACCGGTCGAGAATATTGAAATTGTAACCCAAGCGCCGCGCGGCCCTGGTACGGCGAATGCGTTTATTTACCTTAATGTAGGTCAGGTATCAACGGGGTTATTAAGGGCAATTAACCAACATATTCGTGATGACGGCCATCATGGCCATGGTGATGACTTTCTGGTGTATGCCATGCCGACGCAAGACAAAATGATAACGGCCACGTATTCACTACATGCTAATAGCGCTGATATTAAAGCGGATATAAAGACATTTATCCAGGCGGCGTTTCGGTTAAACGATGCGTATCAGCCAATGCGAACGCGCCCGAATTCGTTGTTTAGCATGAGCCTGTTACAAGCGCAGTTACATAATCAATTTCCTGCACTACGCAGTATCGATTTTGATTGTGGTGATATTAAAACGGGCTTGTGGTTACCCAAACTCACGCAGTTGGTTGTGCAACATGGATAAACAGCCACTACAACAAGCACAGCCCGAAATCGCGACTTGGTTAAACAAAGGCCATGCCGAGCAGTTAATGAAAGCCGCGCAACAATATTGGACCAATACCAAAGACTGGGTGATGTGGGCAGTTGCGCAAAAAGATGAACAGCAAAGTGAAGAACCCTTTTTAGGTCTATTAGCCTGGGAACGTTTGACTGAAAGGCTGCCTTTTGAGCCCGCTGACTTTTTTAGAAAACGGGTCCAGCATGCGCTTGTTAATACCATTGATGCCGGCGAAATTGCGACGATTGAAGCTATCTTTAATCGCCTTGGTATCGATGTAATCAAAGTCAGTGAGCGTATTGATAACCGCGATTGGGACATTATTGCGATTGATTTTAGCAGTCATACGGTATCGAAATATGGCGAGCTGATGCCTGAGTTAATTCAGCTTTATGGACGCACCTGCAGACGTTACGAATTCACGGTGCACAGCGTGGTCGATGTTGGATTAGCACCGGGCTTTCTTGATGTGCAATGGGACAGTGTCCATGTGCCTTTAGGCTTAACACTGACGCAAGGCAGTGATATTGAATTTAACCCCATGAGTGGTTTTTTAGGAGGGCAATACAATGTACAAAACGTGCCATTGTTGCCACTGAGTATGTCGGTTGAACATCCACTGACATTGCAACCACTGTATGGATTTTTGAGTAAAGAAAGCAGCATTAGTACTGCAACGGAGTAAGTCTTTATGTCTGAACAACAGGTAACTGGCATTCTTACTAATGCTGGTAAACAGCACATTACCAGTTGTGCACTTGAAAATACGGGGCTGAATGTCTCAACACTGGTGTTAGCGAATGTCCCTAATTTAAGTGATAACGCAGCGCGTGACCCTAATATGGCGATCCCTGCGCAAGCCCAGATTGTTTATCAAACGGATGAATTAATCACCGGCTTCATTGATGAACATACCGTTGCTTGGGCGACAGTGATGGACCAAGACATTGGCGACTTTGATTACAACTGGATTGGCTTAGTCACCAGTACCGGCATTTTGTTAGCGCTGGATTATTTACCACTGCAACGTAAACGCCAGGGCGTGAATAACGTACACAACCGCAGTTTTGTATTGAAGTTTGCCGCAGCCAAAGCGCTTACCCGCATTGAGATAAAAGCCAGTAGTTGGATGTTTGATTACAGCCCAAGGCTTGACAGCATGACGCTGGCCATTGTCGCCAATGCAAGTGCTCAAATTGACAACATGACACGTTATTTAGGGTTGAAAGATGTTGTCACTGGCTTACGAAATACTATCGAACTGCAGCAAGTGCACATTGGAAAATTAGAGCAAAAAGGGCAAGTGCAGCAGGAAAAACAAGCGGTAATGATAAAGCAGCGTCAACAAAAGGATAGCGAGGTGCAAACCGCTATCGTCAACATGACAACCGCGCAGGTCAGTACGATGTACCGACAAGTAAAACAAATTACATCAACTTCATAATCAGTAAAAGGAACACAACATGGCAATAGAACAAAGCATTGCAGAACTCGTGCAAGCCAGCAATAAACTCACTGGGGTTGTTGATGGCAAAGTAAAAGAAATTGACAATAAAGTTTTAGAATCAAAAACGAAGGTGGATGATTTTATTGGTTCAGCGCGTGGTGAGTTATCCCACGTTCTTTTGAGCCGAAATCAAATCATGGAGCCAACCACTAATGGGGATGGCATTAAAGGCTTTTCAACCATTGGTCTTGATTCATTTGAAGTGATTAAAGAAGCGACCATCCATGCGAGTTCAACTAGTGATGTTGACCATACGGGAAATGGTTACGCTGCTGAATTTAGAAAAAATGTTCATGGTGGTTATGTGAATCGTGCATTCCATATACTGCGCCTCAAGTGGACGCGTGGTACAGCATCACATCCTGCGCGAATAGATAATAATTGGAATAATGGTTATCAGCAAGGTGCGTTGACGAGTGGTTGCTACTTGAAAATATTAAGTGGTGATATCAGTGGTGATATGACATCGATTCATGAATTTTCTAATGATTGGCATTTCTACGGTATGCGCCAAGGCGTTAATAGTCTCAATGAAGCCTTCCATGGTGGGCATTCTAAGTTAGCGCTGTCTTCAGCACCTGGTGGCAGTGGCGAAATGCTGATTTGTTTGTTCGGTACGGTGAGTGGCGTTGTTAATTACGAGAAAAAGACATGGGGCTTATACCCTGAGTTTGCTCGCATTTCAGATGTTTAATAAGGAATTGTTAATATGAAAATAGTACACAATGGCGGATTAATCGCAACTATCGGTGATGCTTTAGATATTCACCAGGTAGAACGTTTCTTGTTTACGAATGGTTTTGCTTTACCGTTTAATGAGCTTGAACTTATCTATACGAAAGATGAAGCGTTAGATGTGCGTAAAAAAGCATATAAAACGCAATCAGACCCACTTTATATGGAATGGCAATTTGATAAGACCGCTGAAAAAGAGCAAGTATGGCGTGATAAAGTCGCGGAAATTAAAGCGCGTTATCCATTACCAGTTGATAGCTAATGCACAGTATTAGTCTTTGCTTCCACCAAACCGCGACCCTTTGCCCAGCTGCAGATGGAGCGGCCTTATTAGCAAATGCTATTAAGGATGAAAGCCGCCAGTTTAGACCAGCGGATTTCAATGCTCTGGTCTTATGGGTGAGCAGTGATAGCTCAACCGATTTAGCCAAGCGTTTAGCGCCGGTTAATGAATATTGCCCATTAGCCGGCTTTGTTGAATGTGGCCGTTATGCAGCGAGTCTAGCAACATTAGATTCAGATAAACTCACTCGTCCTAAAGGGACCGAGCAATCACTTGAGTGGACGGTAATGAATGACAAGCGGTCGATACCAGTGATTAAGCGGCAATATCAGGCTGCTTCATTAGCGCAGGTTAATGACCAAGGACAAGCGCTTATTAGTGATGTTGATAGCGCACTAGCAGAATGTAAGCAGTTAAAGGGGCTACGTGATGCGCGTTTAACAGCAACTGAATTTAACTCCACCAATACGGGCTTAAATTGTATGAGCATCAGCGCCAATACAGCCAAAGGCTTAGCCGATAAGCTGCAAGGTCTTGGTGATGATAAAGCGTATTGGGCTTTTTGTGCGTTCGTGGGCAATAGCAGTGAACTTGAACCGATTAAGGAACTGTTTTTATGATAGCGCTCGATGGTTGGCAAGTACCAGGTTATGAAACCAAAATAAAATGCAGCTTCAAATTAGCTGGTGAAGACTTAAGTGGCTACGGCTCCTTGACCCTATCATCGGATAACGGTGTTAAACCTGCCGTATTATCGGTTACTACAAAGATCCCTTTTAAAGATAAAGCAGAGTTAGCCAAGTTAATATCTAAGGCTAAAGAACTCGATGAACACGGCGCAAGAATGATCCGCACCGTGAATTGTGATGTAGCAGAATCATTCAAAGTCCGTAAAACCAAATTTGATGGTGAAATGAGTGCGACGGAAGATGATGAAATGAAGGCTTGGATTATCAGTTTTAATTTACTTGAAGTAATGAGTAAGTCAGAACGCGAGCAACTGCAGCTCGATGATGAAGCCAGTAACAATACAATTCCGCAAAGCAGTGATGGTCATAATTCACTACAGCAGCAATTTGAAAGTGTAGAGGGTCCGTAACTTATGACTAAGGCTATGGATAAACCCGATTCAGCACGACTAACCACCGTATTAACCATTGGTGGTAAACCCGTGGTTAATATTATCACCAACAGTGTTCAACTTGATTTGTTTAGCCCTGGTCGCGCTAGTTTTGTTGTTACTTGCGGACAAGAGCCTAAAGGTATCGTGGAATTACACCTAGGCTATCGTGTGGATAAACTGCAGCCTTATTTCATGGGCGTCATTGAATCTAAGTATCAATCATCCGGTCGTTGGTATCTGACTTGCCGTGAATTACTTGGCGCGTTGTCATTGCCGGCTAACATGGCCATTCTTTTGCCACGATGAAAGATGTATTAGACCAGTTATCACTGACCGGTCTTCAATTTAGCTATCCCGATGTTGATTATCTCAATCAACCGGTACCGTGTTTTTATCATCAAGGCGATGGCATATCGGTATTACGTCAGCTGGGGAAAATATACCAGGTACCGGATTACATTTTTCAGCAACGCCCAGATGGCAAAATCTATGTGGGCAGCTGGCATGATTCAGGCTGGGCCAAGTCGGTCATTACTGATTTTTCAGAACACCCAATCAAACCGATTAGTGCGACGACCGCTGAATTAATTGCGATCCCTAAATTACGTCCAGGACTAAAACTCAATGGCCGTTACCTTACTGAAGTGACATTAACAGGAAATAAGCAGGTTATCAGATGGTCAAAAACGCTATACGCCGCTTAGTATTACGCTACTTTCCCGAATTAGGACAGCGTAAACACTTACCGCAATTGGCTCGAATAGAGAAGATTTATGATATGCCGGTGAATGGCGCCGGTGTCAGCACTGCATTTCGCGCTTATAAAGCGGCTGATATTCAGTTGTTAGATGCGGTGACAGCTAAACCCTTAGCGGTACCTGTCTTTGAGCAAGTGAGTATTGCGTCAGGGCAGGGACATGAACATGGTTTGTTCGTAGAGCCCACACCTGGCATGCAATGCTTGATTCAATACATTGATGGCCTAGATTCATTGCCGGTTATTACGTCGCTGTTACCCTGGCATACTTTGGTACCCGATCATCGTTCTACGGATGTCAGTCTGCAGCAATCTCATCGCAGTAAGTTAGTTGGTAGTAATGGCGATTGGTACCTGCAGACAGACGGCGAAATAAAACAGACTAGCCAGAAATCAATTATTGAAGCCCAAACCAGCGAGCAGACTTACCATGAACGAAGCACCAAGGTCGCTACGCACGACATTAATAAAATAGACGGTAACCAGGTAAATGAAATCATGGGTGCGTTGAAAATACTCGTTGGTGAAAAGGCGATCATTACCTCGTTGGATAACCTGCTTTTAGGCAGTAACAAAGAAGTTAAAATACAAAGCGCAGAAGATATGCATCTTGACAGTGCCAAATCACTGATCATCAAAGCCAAGTATATAACTGAAGATGCAGACACTATTAAATTAAATGGCGGTACCGGCGTGATCACCTGTGCAAGCATTTGTCCTTTTACTGGTAAACCGCATGTTGATGGCTCCACTACCGTTTTTGCAGGGAAATAATATGGCATTAAGTAAATCAGCACTAAAAAGCAAGATTGAAGCTGAAATGGTGAAGGGCGGTATTGTAATTAAGGGAGAGCATGCCCAGGCTTCGGTATTAGCGCAAGCAATTGCGAATGCAGTCGTTGATGAGATCACTGCGAATGCCGAAGTCGGCGTAACAGGTGGTAGTTCGGCAGGGAAATATAAGGTTGGATAAGGCGATCAACTGGTAGTTATACAGGGTTATATGCGAAGAAGGGTTAATTCAATAAGTTACCCAATATCAGTTTGAAAAATTGGTACTAGATTCAAATAATAAGCGATTCAATGAGATTTTTTTTAGTCAATTAACGTACGAGTGGTCGAGATGTGGACGCTAAATAATAATAAAATATTAAATTCAATCACTTAAATGTGATATAGAACCACCTTCGGGTTACTTATATCTAAATCAGTTAAATAGGCTATAGGCATAAATTTAAAATGTAGAGTTTATGAAGTGGTCATATAATTATTGGGAATTATTTGGGTAGACATAAGCTAATCATTAATGACTTAAAGAATTGGTATGATTAGTTCTCTTTCGTTAGGCGTGGTCAGTATGTGGACGCATTAAAATTAAAACAATCTAATTTCAATGGCTTACATATGTAATAAAGCCCCAATAAATGGGGCTTTTTTAATCGTTCTTCTGCAGTTTAAATAAGCTTTAATTAAAGCTTAAAATACTGAGGTATCTTGGAATAAACCAACTTTAAGATCTTTAGCAGTGTAAATTACTTTGCCATCTACAAGCATTTCAGCGTCTGCGATCCCCATTACTAGGCGACGTAGAACAACACGCTTCATTACAATCTTATAAGTTACCTTCTTATTAGTAGGCAATACTTGACCTGTGAATTTAACTTCACCTACACCCAGAGCACGTCCTTTACCTTTAGCGCCATTCCAACCTAGGAAGAAGCCAACTAATTGCCACATAGCATCTAAGCCTAAGCAACCAGGCATAACTGGATCACTGTCGAAGTGACAGTCGAAAAACCACAAATCAGGAGTGATGTCTAGTTCAGCAACGATCTCGCCTTTACCGAATTCACCGCTTGTCGCATCAATATTTAGAATACGATCCATCATCAACATATTATCTTTTGGAAGACGAATGTCTGAATCAAACAATTCACCGTTACCACATTTTACTAAGTCTTCTTTATCGAAGCTATTGCGTTCTGTTGCTGACATAGGTACCACTTCAACCTCTAATTCGTTAATCATAATTATATCCTTGTTATATGGGCATTATCTTAGCGTACATCTGTACGCCTAACAAGTCCAATCAGTTGTTTCATCCCTGTTTACCGATGATTCTAGCGCATAATTGTGTAAGTTTGTTGACGAAACCTGCCTCATCAGCATCTAATTTATCTTCATTTTCATCTGCGAGTTGTTGAATGATGTAGTAAAGACTGCCTTCTTCATCTATTTTACCCGCGTTGATATCCATTAATAGCTCAATGGCTTGCTCAATATGCGTAACTGGGTAGATAGCAAGTTGTTGGTTATTTACAGCTTCAACGACTTTATCACTTAAATTTAAGTTGATTATATTCGCTGCTGGTATCAGAACGCCCATATCTGTTTGACCATTTAATTCACAGATCCGTAAAAAGCCTTCTAGCTTTTCATTAATGCCGCCAACGGCCAGTACAGTCCCAAATTGATCGATAGCACCAGTTACCGCCAGGTTTTGTGCAATTGGCTTTTGCGCTAGCACTGAGAGTAGTGCACAGGTTCCTGCTAGTGCTGCACTATCGCCATCAATTTCGCCGTATGATTGCTCAAATACTAAATTGGCACTAATTGGCAATGGTAAGGGTTTAGCGAATGCATGGGTGAAAAAGCCTTGAATTATCATCATTGACTTAGCATGAATGTTACCTGCCAACTCTGCTTTACGCTCAACATCTGAGATATCGCCATCACCATTTAGATGACCTGTCGCAGTAATTCGGATAGGCTCACCAAAACTTTCTGGGTGCCCATCTATTTCAAGTACTGATAAACCATTAATTTGGCCAATTTTACTGCCGCTTGTTTCAAGTATAATTTGTTTTTCAATAATACCTTCATTACTTAGACGAATATGACCATTAAGCGCTTCATGTTGCAGCCTTAACACTGTATTTAAGGTCACACTATCAATATGTCTAAGCTTGTTAGTCGTCGCGATTTGATGGCAATAGCTTAACAATGTGTTTAACTTCGACTCGTTAAGACTGAGGTAATTATTATGCTCACACCAACGACTACTTAGCTGTAATAGTCGTTTTAGACCACATTCAGAGAGAGGAAGTAAATTCGCATCAGTGAGCAATAATTTAATATAACCAATATAGTGAGCTATATTTTGTTCGGTCACGTTAAACTCAGGTGAAAAATCAATAAATGAACTAGCCAGATTTGATAGCTCTCTGTCGCCGTCCGCTATTTGGCTGATGGCTAATCTATCACCCAGTAGGATAATTTTAACGTCAAGAGGCGCTGCGTCTGGTTTTAGTTCAGTTTGTATCGCTTGATTACTTGACTTCCAAGCTAGGGACTGTTGCTTGATGGCGGACTTTAATTGATACCACAAAGCTGAGTTATTCAGTAGTTCATCGATTTTAATCGCAATATAGCCACCATGAGCCTGATGTAGCAGCCCAGGTATCAACTGAGCGACATGACTAACATAACTGTTATTCTGGTATAAGGTATCTAAATTACCAAATAATGTCGTCGCGTCTAAATTGCTTGCATCAATGATATTCACATCACTCGACGCATCACCTAAAACTTTAAATGCTTGGCTGACGTTAAACTCATTCAAGTTACCTAATAAAGGCAGTAACCGAGGATAATCTTTAACCAGACAGGTGCTTAGCTGTTCGTGCGAACATTCGCCCGTAGCAATAATTTGTTCAATGAGTTGCTTAAACTGGTCAGTTTTATCTCGCCATATTTCAAATGCGTGTGCAGCCCCCGTTGTTGTTACATCTTCAACATAACAAATGGATTTAGCGCGCTTTTTCGGCAGATGTTGAAGCATATTTGAGAACGATTCGATGTGATTGAAACCGTCAAAATCAGTTACTACGAGTAACTTAGCAGTTAAAGTCTCATGAAATAGCGCAAATAGTTCATTATTTTGGGGAAATAACTGATCACGCGTCACGGTATCAAACTCTTCAAGTTTGTGGCCGGTACCAAGATCAAAGATAGGGACAAGTTTATCAGCAGTAATTTTCTCAGTTAACAAGGCTATCACTCATTGTAAGGTAGATAATTAAATTATATGAGATTGTCTTATAAACAGATAGGTTTATTCACAGCTTGAATCAAATAGTCTGCTTTCCCGCAGAATTAATAACCAGATTCGATACGGTTAACATAAATAGCGTGGTATTGAGATGTGTTAATGACTCGTTCGCTTAAGGTAACATTCACTTCAATTAGAGCAACGACTACCTTAAGCGAGCTATTCGCAACGATCTAGGCTTTTATTACCACATTAAATCGTCTGGGATTTGGAAGTCTGCATACGGGTCGTCGTCTTCAACTTCTGTTGCAGTATTTTCATTTAGAACAAGTACGTAGGCTTCATCTACCGCTCGAATTTTATCGATAGCAACACCCGGCATAACATAAGATTTACCGTCAAGTACGCATAAGCCAATTTGGCCTCTGGTTAATGCATTGTAACTCGGTTGGTCAACCGCGAGTGTTTTAACTTTTTTATCAAGCACATAGTTAAATGAAAGCTCACCTGCAAAGTCAGTAATGTGCAATTGTTGGATCATTTGTTTCACTTTACCATGTTCAGATTTTAGTTCTATCTGGTCTTGAATGGCTTTATTACGTTCTGCGTCTAATTGCGCTTGCGCTACTTTTTTAGCTTTGATTTCATCTTGCAAAGTGGTGTCTGCGCTTTGCTGATTCTTACGCACGGCTTTATTTGTTTTATTTTTTTCTTTACGGATTTTCTTTGCTTTTTTTTCATCGCCTAAGCCGGCTTTTAAAAGCTGATCTTGAAGTGAAGCCATGTTTATAATTCCTATCGATTTATTTTATATGCGGATCATAGCAGTGTTGACTTTAATTCGCTAGCGGCAAACACAGGTCGTTAATATAGAGAAGGCGGGATCAAAAAAGGCGGTGATTAGCCGCCTTTAATTTACTTGTTGTTTATCTAACGTGTGGGATAATTATTGTTCGATACCTGTAATTAACCATGGTGCGTTTGTTTGCGCTAGATTACGTTCTAAATGCCAAATTTCGTTTATGTCAGCTTCTACATCTTCATGGCTATCACGGTAGCGGCCGCTAAACTTAACACTCACTTGTGAAAGTGATACTGTTGATTCTGCACGTACTAGCTCGGCGTCAAGAAACATCACTTCTGTGTGCTGTTTGCCATCAAGCTCTTTACGTTGAACACGGAGTTCATTATATAGTTCAATAGACACGTATTCCTGGATTGTTTCTAAATCGTTGTCATTCCAAGCTGTTTGTAACGTCTTGTAGTGACCACGAGCGCCAGTTAAGAAGTTAGTTAAATCAAAGTCAGCAGGTAGATTAAATGGTACATCGTTACTTGAACCAGCAAAGCCACCTTGACTAGCAGAATTAAACGTCGCGTCAGCTGGTGCTTCTTGTTTAAAAGCTGGACCTGATGCAGGTTGTGGACCGCCTTGCTGCGATGCTGCTTTAGCTTGCATCATGCCTTTAAATAAGCGGAATAGTAAGAAAGCAACACCAGCCATGATTATCATGTCCATGAATTGGAAACCTTCAAAAGCGCCCCCGAACATAGACGCAATCAAACCACCAACAAGCAAACCACCTAGCATACCGCCAAGCATGCCTTTCTTGCTTACTCCTTGCTTAGCAGGTGTCGCTGCCGCTGGCGTTTGTTTTTGTGGTGCCGTTTTGTAACTTTTACCAAAAGACTTACCACCACCGAATTTTTTCGCGTGAACTTCTGGTGCCGCTAATGAGAAAGCGAATACCATCATTAGAACAGTTAAAATATTTTTCATTATATTCCTTCAATTAATACTTATGTTATTGACGTTTTGACCTGGTTAGCATAATAGCAATGGTGCAGAGTTCGTCAATTGACTTTGATTACTATTTACACTAGTTGACATAAAATGTCATAAGATTTGATATTTAAATAAATAAAGTGACCTGCACTCGATTTATACTATTCAATTTTTAAATTATTCCAAATAAAGTACATGCTAGGTGTTCATACTTATCTCTGTAAGCACTATAATTACCTATATAAAATGATAACAAACAAAGCTCAGCCATCGCTGAAATGTAAATTTAATCGAGGTTCATTTGATGCTAACTAAAGTGATAACAATTTCGACAATACTATCACTCACATTAAGCGCTAATGCGAACGAGGACATTACACCTTACGTTGTGGGTGGTGTAGATAGTAAAACATTAGAATTACCTTGGCAGGTATATATCGAAATTGATAAAAATGGATCTCGATATGCGTGCGGGGGAACATTAATCACAGATACTTGGGTTGTTACCGCTGCTCACTGCTTAAATGAGAATGATCTTCGAGATTCATTTACGGCCGTTAAAGCAAGTCAAGTAACCGTATATTCTGGTGGTATCGATAGGTCAAACAGCGGAAATCAATCTTCTAATTCACTGTCCAAGCTCATTGTTCATCCAGGTTATAGCGAAGTAACAAACACCGATGATATTGCATTATTACAATTATCTGCACCTGCTGCATCGCCTGCACAGGCGATAAAATTAATGGATAACGGCTTACAGATCGATGCCGATATTGAATTCAAAGCCGGTATTGGTAATAACTTGGTCTTATCTGGTTGGGGGCGCACGTCAACAGATGGTCAGCAAAGTACAGATATACTTCAAAAATCTGCAGTTACCGGTATTTCAGATGATAGTTGTGCAATCACTTGGAGATGGGCTGGGCGGGAGGCTAATTATATTTGTGCCAATGCCTTTAATCGCGGATCTTGTAATGGTGATTCCGGTGGTCCACTTATATGGCAAGATAAAAATGCCATTAGTGATCGTGACCTTGGTTATCGATTAGCTGGAGTCGTCAGCTTTGGGCATGCGGATCAATGTGCAAAAAATAATACACCTGACGTTTATACTGAAGTGAGTACTTATCGTAAGTGGTTAGTTGATACAATTGAATTGAGTGACTCTTATCAAGCGCCAGATCCTTTATTTACACAGGATATTTTTGAGGTTTCAAGTGAGCCGATGGAAGAGAAAAGCGGAGGGGGTCTAGGCTATTCACTGTTACTTTTATTGACTGGGTTATGGTTGTACCGCCGATCTTAATACGTGCTTAATTAATGTGCCTATACTTACCCTATAAGACATCACTTAAAGGTGTAAGTATGCTCACAGTTTCTCAATTGAGACGTCATTTCCGTATTACTACACTGTCGATACTATTCAATTTTTATACCCCAAGTATTGCAGCACAACAATATAGTTTACCAGAATCTGGTTCAAGACTGATTGGCGAGCGAGTACAACATGAAGTCAAAGTGGGTGATTATTTCCACGCGCTGTCACAACAATATAATATTGGCCTGATCGCGTTAATGGCCTCTAACCCAACCGTTGATCCATTTCTACCTTTACCTGGCACTATGCTGGAATTACCGACTCAAATGCTACTACCAAACGTCCCCCGACGTGGCATAGTAATTAATTTACCAGAACTGAGGTTGTACTATTTCCCTAAGAACACCAGCAAGGTTCACGTTTTTCCTGTTGGGATTGGACGAGAAGGTCGGGCAACCCCGCAAATGGATAGCTTTATTCAAAGTAAGCTTAAAAATCCCGCTTGGACACCGACATCAAAAACACGTGCCGAATATTTACAAAAATACAAAATGATACTGCCGGCAATTGTACAGGCTGGTAAATATAACCCGTTAGGTGATTTTGCGTTAAGGTTGGCTCATGGCCACAGTAATTATCTCATTCATGGTACAAATCAAGCGTTTGGGATCGGTATGCGTATTAGTGCGGGATGTATTCGGATGAATCCGGTTGATATCGAGTGGTTATATAACAATGTTAATATTAATGAGCCTGTTAAAATTATCAACAAGCCGATAAAGTCCACATTAGAACCCGACGGAAAACGTTACTTGGAGGTACATTCGCCTTTGTCTTCTAACATGTTAGACGATAGTGATAGTAAGAAAGACATATTGAAGATACTTGAAATTGATAATAGTGTAGATAAAATGACTATAGATAAAGCCATATTACTCCATCATGGATTACCCATTAATATTAATATTTAATCAATGAATAAAGCAAAGGGGTTAAGTAAAAGCTTAAGTTAGATCAACACGATACTGTTGCTCTAACTTAAGACACTGGAGAGTCTATTTACTATAGGAAGCGGCTATATTATCAATACGCATGTTGGCACGTTCGGCTTCTTCTTGGGCTTTTTGAGCCGCATCTGTTGCTGATTGCACCATTGATTTCAACGCATCTTGTTCTGATTGTAATGATTGAACCTGATTTGTTAATTCACTGACTTCTGAATTCAAACCACCAACACTATCTGTAAGATCGGCCTTGTTGTTTGCACAGCCTGTAAGTAGTACTGCTGTCGTGATAACGCCAGCAACGAGTAATTTTTTCATCATTGAAATTCCTCTCTCGATTAGTCTTAATAATCACACACATTGGATTTGTGTCACCGTTAAGTATGTCAGAGGTTTTGGAATTTTCCACTTAATAGGATTAATAGTCTGGTAATGATTGCGTCAAATGCTCTATATCTCGATGTAATAACGCATCATCGGCTAAGTTTAATTGAACTAAACGGCGTAATTCAGAAATACTATTAATATCAATACGGGTACAACGCATACCTAATACATGTTCTTCATTATGGATAAGAATAGCTTCCATCATAATGACTTGTTCTGGCGATAATTTAATGGACAATGTGATGAGTTGGTTTATATCAAAGACTACATTTCTTGGTCTCGTGCAAGAAAGTCCACGCAGAGATAGATCGATAACATTTGTTTCCCATTGATGCCCATTACAGGTTAATGAAGCATCGTGGCTAAATAAAACACGCTGAAATTGACGCTTATTTTTCATAATAGCACCTATTAATTAACTATATAACTTAATATATTAGGCTAAAAATGATCATTTGGCTGGTGGTTAAATCCCAAAAATTAACTATTATTATGATTATATCTAATACATTAAATAGACAGCGATTAAATTCATTCATGTCCGGATGAAGGCTTGTGGTAACACTTAGGTTTTTATGCTTTAAATACCATTATTAGCTAGGAGAACAGAGTTGTTGCTCAAAAGATCATGGTGTAATATGACGAAACGAACTGTTAGTTAGACTTACGAGTAGCCATAAATGCAGATTGAAGATTCATTTTTACCAATTCTAATCACCCAGCACGGTCAAATTAAGTCTTGTAACCACGTCTTTTCAACATTGCTGGGGCTGACTTCTTATGACGTTATTAATCTTAAAGCGAGTGGTTTATTACACTTAAAGATTGATGATGAATATTGTGATATTAATACGCTATTTGATTGTTCGAAAGATATTCTTGAAGATGAGGTTCACAGAGGTGAACTTGTAGACTGTAATTATTATCATATAAAAGTTGAATTTTATTGTAAAAAAATTGAAAATAATACGTTTAAGTTGTCCTTTAGAGTAACTGAAAATAAAGCCATTGATCCCATTTCTGGGCTACCAAATGGATGGGCGATGAGTGCTAGAGCAACGCATTTATTTAATACGCAGAATACTCATTCCCTCACACTTCGGATGTTAGTCGTCAGTGTCGATAATTTTTCTACTATCAATTTCCGCTATGGCTTTGATACTGGGGATGAATATCTTGCCGTTTTTGGCAAACACCTGCAATCGAAATTACAACATGAAGGCTTAGTTGTTCGTTTTTCAAATGCTCGCTTTGGTATTTTAATCGAAAACAGAGGTGATCTATCACCGCAGGACTTTATTGATCATATTACAACTATTTGTCAAAACCTATGCCAATGGTCATTAGCACCATTATGCTTAACTCATAATCTTATGGTGAATAAATCAATTAGTATTGGGATCAGCGCTGAGCATAGCGAATATGATAATTATTTCGCGATGGAAATTGCTGCCGAGACTGCAATGAGAGAATCAGAGCGACACAGTAATTCATATTATTATTTTGCCAAAACAACGATTAAACCTGATTTGATGATGAATAAGTTGATTATTGATGAGTTTCCAGTGGCTATTGAAAATTCACGGATCAAGATTCATTATCAACCACAGTATGAGCTTACAGACAATAAATTGGTCGGTTTTGAGGCTCTGTCTCGTTGGATTCACCCAGATTTAGGCTACATAGCACCTGACGTTTTTGTTCGTATTGCCGAAGATATAGGGCTGCATTTCGAGTTTGATTTATGGGTCTTTACGCAAGTTTGTAAACAGATTGTTCAATGGCGAGAAATAGATGTTAATAGCCCAAGGATAGCGATTAATATATCCTTCAAAACGTTAGAAATGACCAGCTTTGTTACTCGCTTACAAGCTATTATTAACAACACTGGTTGCCCTAAAAATTTACTTGAAATCGAGGTAACTGAAACGGCGTCAATCACTAATATGCTAACATTGATCGATAATGTTAGGGCGGTTAAAGCTCTTGGATTACATATTGCCATTGATGATTTTGGTACTGGCTACTCATCATTAAGTTTGGTAAGAACACTTCGATCATCTCTTGATACTTTAAAAATAGACCGTTCATTAATTGCCGACATATGTGATTCAAAGTTAGATCGAGAATTTGCTCGTAAAGTGATTGGGCTAGGGGAAGTGTTAGAAGTTAAAGTACTTGCTGAAGGTGTTGAGACATCAGCGCAGCGTGATCTTTTACAAGCACTTGGTTGTGATTATGCACAAGGTTATTATTTCGACAAAGCGCTTAGCGATATAGACGCTAAAAATTTAATCATTAACCAAAACTTCGATTAAACTTTACTCCTTTTTCTTTCTTCCATTTTAAATCGCCCGCTATTTATAAATATTTGATCGTGTAAGGATAGATTTCAATTTGTGACTGTCTGACTATCAATGATAGTTAACAAAGATGAATAGAGGTTATCCCTATGAACAAACATTTACTTGCGACAGTTCTCGCTACTAGCTCTTTTATTTCTCCAAGTTTGATGGCTGCAGATGTCAGTTTCCCTCATTTAGAAACAACCGGTATGGGGGAAATTGTGACTCCGCCAGATATGGCGTTATTTAGCGTACAAGTTTCTGAATTAGGCAAGACAGCAAAAGATGCTAAGCATGCTGTTGATAGCGCAATAGCAGCATTTAACCAGCGCTTAGAAAATGAAGGGGTCGCTAGAATTGATATTGAAAGTTCGAATATATCTCTGCGTCCAGAATACCTTTATAAAAAAGATAACAAACCAGAGTTAATTGGTTATCGTGCAAATAGACATGTCACCGTCACTGTGCGTGAGCTAGATAAATTAAATCAATTTTTAGATGGTGCGCTTGGTGATGGTATTAACAGTATCAATAGTATTGAATTGAAAGTAAGTAATGAGAGTAATTATCTCGAGCAAGCACGCAAAGCTGCGATCATGGATGCGAAACAAAAGGCACAATCTCTTGCTAATGGCTTTGATGAGGAAATTGATGGGGTGTGGAAGATTTCATATCGTCCATCTCAATCACGGCCTGTGATGATGAGAGCGATGGCTATGGATAGTGGTGTGAATATTGAGTCATCATACCAAGATACACAAATCGTTATTCGTGATCAGGTCGATGTGGTATTCCGTCTTAAAGATTAAGGTTGGTTACCTTGTTATAAAAATTCAGGCCTTGCAACAGCAAGGCCTGATTTTTATTTATCACTTAATTATTTAGAAAAACTAAGTGGTTTTGAACTTAGCGTAAAATGATCTAAGTAAGCTGTTGAATCACGATCTACAGCCCATTTATCATCGTTACCGCCATGCCATAGCTGGGTAAATTGGTAATTAATTGCATGTATACCGCTTTCAGAAAACGTCATGTTCTTACGCTCAAGTACCTTAAAACCATTCACGTGGATAGTTACAATGCCATTGGCCTGGTGAGCGTCATTCATTTTCACATATTGTTCGATAAGATAAGTCTTTTCACGTTTGAATGAAAAGTTTTTACCTTCGTGTTGATAATCAATTTCATCACCACATGTTTTAGTCTTATCCTGATGATAGAAGTAACCAATGGCGCGACCATTTTCACGGAACATTGAACGTAAACTAAAACCTTCGTCTTCGCCTACCGTTGAACAACCATCGGGTTTTTTATCAACATTCGGGTTTAACCCTGCAAGCCCTGGTATTTTACCGCCCATCGAAAAGTCATAGTCTTTACCAAAATTTATCTGATATGAGAAATACAATTCGTTATACTCATTTAACTCTTTACCTGCAGATATCCCTTCTTTGTAGGTATCCTTTGGATGCGTTACCGCTAACTTATTAGAACCATTCATCGTAATGATATTTGCTCTACCAGTTACGCTTCCCCATTCATTGTTAAAGTCTGAATTAAACATTGATGATGTATATTCACCATTCTGCTGATTCTCAAAATCGATGCTATCAATGATACCCTGCGCATTGTTATAATCAACATTTGGTACGACGTCATGAATCTGACTTGGATCAGTTGGACCTGGATCTGGTGTCGGATCAGGATCTGGTATTGGGTCTGGAACTGGCAATGGAACCGGAACTGGAACTGTTTGAGTGTTGTCATCATTTGATGAAGATCCACCGCATGCAACTAAAAATGTACCAGTAAATATGCAAAGTAATAATTTTTTCAAATGAACTCCTAACTCGTCGTTGTTTTATTTTTAAGCATGCTATCGTCGTTTTTTATACTGCGCAAGTTCGTAAAACGAACAATATCTGTGTTTTATGTTCGTAAGTCTTTGGTTTGGACTTCTAAGTATTTGACGTTAAAAGGGCTAAAATTATTTTAAAAATAATTCAATTTTATAGTGCTATATCTCATTTATGTGCTACCGCTAGTTATTTATATAAATAGCAAAGGGTTTTTAATGATTAAAACGCTATTTTTCACCTGTAACTTAACGTCACGTTAGTCCATTATGGCCGCGTGGCCGCGTGGCATTTACCATTTTCTATAGGCATAAAAAATAAGACCTGGCCAGAGCAAGGTCTTAAATGTAATTAATAACTAGATTATTTAGAATAACTTAAAGGTTCTGTACTTAGCGTAAAGTGATCTAAGTAAGCTGTTGAATCACGATCTACAGCCCATTTATCATTGTTACCACCATGCCATAGTTGGGTATATTGGTAATTAATTGCATGTATACCGTTTTCAGAAAATGTCATGTCATTACGCTCAAGTACCTTAAAACCATTTACATAAATCGTCACAATACCATTGGCTTGGTTAGCGTCATTCATTTTCACATACTGTTCGATAAGATATGTTTTCTCACGTTTGAATGAAAAGTTTTTCCCTTCATGTTGATAATCAATTTCATCACCGCAATCTTTGGTCTTATCCTGATGATAGAAGTAACCAATAGCACGGCCATCTTCACGGAACATTGAGCGTAAACTAAAACCTTCATCTTCACCTACCGTTGAACAACCATCTGGTTTTCCACTCACTTGTGAATTTAAACCTGCAAGTCCTGGTAATTTACCGCCCATCGAAAAGTCATAGTCTTTACCAAAATTAATCTGATATGAAAAATATAATTCGTCATGTTCGATTAACTTCTTGCCTGCATTTATCCCTTTTTTGTAAGTATCTTTTGGATGAGTTACCGCTAACTTATTTGAACCATCCATCGTAATGATATTTGCTCTTCCAGTAACGTCGCCCCATTCATTATTAAAATCTGAATTAAACATTGATGACGTATATTCACCATTTTGCTGGTTCTCGAAGTCGACACTATCGATGATACCTTGCGCGTTGTTATAATCTACATTTGGTACAACGTCATGAATGTGACTTGGATCCGTTGGTGGTGGAATTGGACCCGGACCCGTTTGAGGATTGTCATCATTTGATGAAGAACCACCACATGCAGTTAAAAATGTACCTGTAAATATGCAAAGTAATAACTTTTTCAAATGAACTCCTAACTCGTCTCTGTTTAATTTTTAAGCATAGTACTGGTACTTTTTAATCAATTCAAGTGCGTAAAGCGAACTGCTGTTGTGTGTGATACTTGTAAGTCCTTGGTTTGAAATTCTAAGCAATTGAAGTTAATGGGCTTAAAATATTATAAAAAAAAATTAATTTTATAGTGTTATATCCTATTTATGTGCTAGCGGAAGTACTTTTTATAAATAGCAATGTATTTATTACTCATAAATACGCTATTGTCTCCACTTTTGTGCATGACAAAATAAATGTTATAAATGAAGTTAAATAGGCTAAGGAATATAGGAATTAGTAAATCTAATGGATATTTTGGAGTAAAAGGATGTTTAAATTGAATCTATTTACGGAGTGAAAGTATGCTATTAAGGCATTATTACCACCTGGTATTTGTCATTTACCGAGTAGGGGGGTTAACAATTATTTGAAAATAAATATAATTGATGGTTAAAAATAGGCAGGCATTGCCACTGAATATCTGTAGTTCTACAGGATTACACTAATATTTAGTATGTCACCCGCTAACATAGAAGGCATCAAATGATTATTCGTGATAAACCAAGTGTATTTAAACTGTTTTTTATTCTAGAAGGTTCCATTATTCCGTTGGTCTTTCCACAAATATTATTTATTGCGTTACTCAGCACCTTAGTTGCATTTGCACAGTACAGTTATCCCATCATATTTCCAACTTATACGATTGCGCCATTTACCCTGTTAGGTGTCGCACTATCCTTGTTTTTAGGTTTTCGTAATAATGCCTGTTATGAACGTTGGTGGGAAGCGAGAAAACAATGGGGGCAGTTAATAGTCGATTCTCGTAGTTTAGCGAGACAGGTATATTCATTTATAGATAGTAATAAAGAAGGGGGGGAATTAATGCAAAAGCGGTTAGTTAATCTGACCATCGCTTTTAATCATGCATTGCGGCATCATCTACGTAAAACAGAACCGTGGGATGATATACGAAAATTTTTAGAACAAGAAGATATCGATTATCTTAAGAAATCCTATAATATTCCAGATTCAATATTACGCTTGATGGGGGTAAAACTTGGTACATGTAGACATAAAAAATTATTGTCTGATTTTCTCGTTCAAAGTATCGATGAACACATTACATCAATGACAAGTGTGCAAGCTGCCTGTGAGCGAATCGATAATACGCCATTACCATTTGCATATCGATTACTTGTTCAACGTACATCTTATTTATATTGCATCATATTACCCTTTGGACTTGTTGCGTCTCAAGGATTTGCCACGCCACTATTTTGTGCAATAGTCGCGTATACTTTTTTTGGATTAGATGCATTAAGTGAAGAGTTAGAAAAACCATTTGGTTTATCTTCTAATGATTTACCACTGCACGCAATGACTCGTTCATTAGAAATTAGTCTGTTGGAATTGATGGGGGAAACTAACTTACCCGAGCCTATTAAACCTAAATCTCATTTAATAGAATAGGTATTTTTATAATTTATAGTACTTACTTTCTATAATTATTGAGAGTAAGCACTGTAAATTAACAAGCTAAGCTGTTTTTATTTTCAATAAATATTTAGGACTCACGCGATAAATCAACAGTGAAAACAATATTAAGCAACAACCTATCAATTTTGTCATTCCCATCGTTTCATCGTACCAAAGCATGCTTAAAATTACAGTCCACACTGGTTCTAAAATCATAATGATCGCCGCATTTGCTGTCGTAGTATTTTTTTGACCTGCAGTTTGTAATGCATAGCGTAAACTCGTTGCAATAAATACACTCATCCCTAACCAACCCCAGGTTTCAATACCGATTAATTCTGGCCAAGTTTCGGTGAGTAATGACACGGTAATACCTAAAAGACCGGTAACAAATAACTGAATACAGGTAAGGACGAGTGTTGGTATCTTCTGGGCAAAGTGACTGTTTAAATTAAACTGAATCGCTAACATCAACGCTGCAATTGCAAACCAGATTTGACTACCTGATAACGACCAAACACTACCTTGTGATAGAAATAACAAACCTGCAATCGCGAAAGGTAATGAAAACCAAAACATGCGAGGTGGTCTATTTTTAAATAATAACCAAGCAACAATAGGTACTAACAGCATAGATAAACTCATGATAAAGGCACCTTCGCCCAATGAGTCACTGATCGATATGGCATATATCCAAAGTAATATTGCAGCGCCAAGAAAGCAACCAACTGTTGAAGCTTGGAGTAAGGTTTTACGATCTAGCGAGAAAAGACCTCGATAACAAAAAGGCAGTAATAATAGCGAGGCAAGAATAAACCTGATGCCGATGAACCCAGCACTGGGTAAGCCTTGAATAGCTTCGCTAGAAAATATCCAACCGGCAGATGCGAGTAACGTAGTGATCACCAGTATAGAGTCGGCTTTGTGATTTTTTGGCATTATGTTCCTGAGGGGCAATTTTAGTTAGTCATGATGAGACCTGTATTTTAACGCCATTCTTTTCAACTTCCCATTCTAGGCGTTGTATTAAATATATTTAATTTTCTAAATTGATTTATAGCTGACGATAACTGAATGTCACATCGGATATGAACAAGTTACATACTTACTTTCTTACCAACTAGTAATAATAACAAGGTATTCGCCTCTATTAATCAAACATAAACTCCATTAGCAGCCGTTTTCATATATTAGGTGATTTTTACGCGTTGTTTTTAAGTTGTTGTATTATAACGATTAAAATTAAAATGTTAATTAGTATGTAAATTTAAGGTCATGTTTTTACGGCACATCAAATACAGCTGTATGTATATACAGCTGTATTTGGTGAAGTAAAATGTTGTCAGTGGTTAGTTGTAGGAACATAAATATTATATATTTCCATTTAAATCTATTTGAGAATAGGGTTTTGGTTAATATATGGCAGTATATCAGTGAAAACCAGCTTATAAAAATTCATTTAAAATCTCTTTTTTACATGTAAGGTGTTGATTATTAATTGTTAAATGTGTTTTTATTGGTTTTTAATGGTGTTCTGTGTGAATTCTGATGATTATCATGGGTAATGACCTCCATAAATCAAAAAAAACGACCTAAAGTGAGTTGAGCATAATTCCTGATATGAATAGTCCTAATTTAAGACTTATGATATGACGTCGTTTAACAAGTAAAAGTAAATCCAATTATAACTTATTTATATTTCATCGTGATTATCTATAAAATCACAAACAAACTCCACTTTGACGCAAGTTGATATTCAGAATGTGTTCACATTAAAATCTAAGTGTGGATTATATGATAAATTATTTAAAGTGAAAATTAAATGCATCAGTAATCGCCTAAAACAAGCTTTGTTTCGTATAATGACCGTTAAACGAAATAAAGGCCTTGTATTTCAGTGTTTTAGGCTGAATAATTTAAACCCAAAATATTTAATATTAATATTTATTTTGGGGAGCATAATATTAATATATTATTACGACACTGTAAGATTATCTGTTTAAATAATTAAAAGCCATTATGTAAAACAAAACAAAGTCTTATTAAAAGCATTAATTACTTAAAATATTAACATTTGTTTTTGAATAATAATTCTTATATAAACTCAAAGTTATGCTATTATGTATTCACTTTAGTTCAATTTTAAATATAATAGAACTTTACCAACTCTCATAGACTCAATGGTAAAAATATGAAAATTAAGCCTGACGCAACCAGAAAGAATAGTACGATAAGAATGTATGAAGACTTACTTGAAAAATTAGAAACAATAAGCGAACAATGCAATGTTTCAAAAAGTCAGTTTGTTGAAGGTATGCTTGCGGATGTTTTTGAACATGGCATGAATAAACTGTTGCTAGGGACGGGGATTATTACCGTACACCTAAGTAATAAGATCACACGAAAGCATGCTGAAAATGTGTTGCTAGAAAACTATGCAAAAATTAAAAACACGCTGTATGTTGAAACGGATAATGATGATACTGAAATTACCGTCAACTTAAATGGTAATGAGTTTAGCCATGATGATGTAAGCTGTATGTTTCATGCCACGCTAAACGAAATGGTTCAGCTAATAGATGGTTAACATTTCTATTTATTACATTGATGAAATGTAGTGGGTTGATTGGAAAGGCTGATGTCTTTCCATTATTTACCATCGCGTGCGAGGAGGTTTGATTTATTCGGTGTTAGTGATGGTTTCTAGTCGTTCTCTAAATTCTCTGACCGTCGCAAATTTATTATTCACGCCACGAGTATATAGTTCAACCATTCTTAATGTTTTCCATCTTCCCGCTCGCATAACTAATGAGTCATCAAAACCCGCGCTAACAAGATCGCAAGATGCGCCGACTCGAGCTGAGTGACCGCTAAAAGGTCGTTCCGGTAAATCAATATGATCTTCAAAACCAAGCATTAGGTTGTGTGCAGTAATAGTATGCCATGTGTTAGCAAATACCAATTCAACGGTTTTCGTCGATATAGCTTTATCATACGGGTTCGGCGTTATATCGCTAATCTTTAGCGTTTCTAATTTACCGCCACGTGGGGTAATACGTTTAAACAGAAATTGGCCGTGGTGTGCAGCTACTTTTTGTAAATATAAAGGCAGTAATTTAGAGGTGAATTTACTTAAATGCACGATCGAACCATCTAATGACTTATCCGTTTTTGAATTAGTAATGTTGATGTTATATAGACCATTCACTTTTTGAATCTGATCGATAAACAAATTACAGGCTTCACTTTCACGTAGCAAACCGTCATAACAAATGTTCAATAGTAAAACATTGCGGATGGAAAGCAGTGAATTGATATCAAGTTTATCGTTTACAAATTTAAGGTGGCCATAAGAAAAGGCTACGGCTTGCTTACGCTTTACACCGAGTTTTACCTCTTGTTTATATATTATCTTCAATCGAGCGGTAATAATGGTTTTGAAATAAGGGATCTCTAAACCCGCTAAACTGTGTATTTTGGAAACAGCCCAGGCATAAATACGTAAGGTTTGTGCTTTACAACCACGTTCATTTTCTTTGATAAGGAAAGATTCAAGTACAGTCGCATCTTGCAAAGGCAAGGGGATCACATTACGACTAGCGCAATAATCATTAAATTTACTGACATGGAAATGTAGTGATTTTAGCGTGTTTTCTTCTAATTGTTCTTTACGATCACTGAACCTAATGAGGTTTTCAATGTGTTCTTCGCTCAAGTTATTAGATGCTACAATTGAATTATTATTTATATTTATCAATGCTTTAGGCATTACACATCCGCGTTTATCAAAGACCTTAAATATTATCGCGTCAATTATAGCATTAACAACTGTATAAGCAAACAGTATAAATGGCTTGTTTTTTCGTGCGCTACGTGAAATCTGAAACGCTGATTAGTATCCTAGCTAGTAGATTTCACGTAGCGTCGCGTAAATGACTCATTCATATAGTAATTATACGAAATAATAAAATAGAATACGACTATGTTACGACCGTTTTTATGCCATTACGTAATGAAAGAGCTTTATCGTGGTTTACGTATTTCCGCAAGCGGGTGTACTTTTTGGATAGAAAATGCAATATTCTGGAATCTTATTGATAACAATGGGTCTTTCGCCGTCAAGCTGCTATCTTTAAATCATAGACTTGCGAAATAATATTCTGTAAAATCAGTTTCAAACTAATATCGCATTTCAATTATGCTATTAGTTTTCACTTCGTATAACCCCAATAATATGGATTGGGGGTCTCTACCAGGAACCGTTAACTCCTGATTACGAAGAGTTTAGTACATCAGTACTTTTCTCTTTGTAGCTTTTTTCTTATTAAAGAGAAGTACTTAATAAATCTTATTAGGAACTTAATCATGAAACAATTTATTCAAGACTTACCAAAAGTAGAACTTCACTTACATATTGAAGGCACGCTTGAACCGGAATTGATGTTTGAACTGGCCGCACGTAACAATATTGAAATCCCATTCAACTCATTTGCTGAAGTAAAAGACGCGTACGATTTTCATAATCTCCAATCATTTTTAGATATTTATTATCAAGGTGCTAATGTACTCATCACCGAGCAAGACTTTTTCGATCTCACTTGGGCTTATTTACTGCGCTGTAAAAACGACAATGTAGTGCATACTGAGGTATTCTTCGATCCACAAACACACACAGATCGTGGTATTAGTTTTGATACCGTCGTGAATGGAATTGATAAAGCATTAACTAAAGCGGCAGAAGAATTCAATATTAGCAGTCAGTTAATCATGTGTTTTTTACGTCATTTGGATGAAGAGTCAGCATTTATTACTTTAGAGCAGGCGTTAGCACATAAAGATAAGATCATCGCTGTTGGTTTAGATTCGTCAGAAAATGGTAATCCAGCCAGTAAGTTTGAACGTGTATTCGAAAAATCATTGAGTGAAGGTTTTCTCACTGTCGCTCATGCTGGTGAAGAAGGACCTGCGAGTAGTATTCGCGATGCGTTAGAGCTGTTGAAAATAACCCGAATTGATCACGGTGTACGTTGTTCTGATGATGATCATTTTGTCGAAGAGTTAGCAAAACTAAGAACGCCTTTGACGGTTTGCCCGTTATCTAACATCAAGCTTAAAGTATTTGAGGAAATGTCTGAGCACAATATTGTTGAGCTTTTACGCAAAGGTGTTTGTGTTACGATAAATTCAGATGATCCAGCATACTTCGGTGGTTATATGACGGACAACTTTATGGCTGTTGGGGAAGCGCATATGATGACTAAAGTTGAAATTGCCCAATTTACTTTCAATGCGATTGAAGCCAGTTTCATTTCAGAACTTGAAAAAAAGCGTTTGTTCTCAATAAATGAAGCCTACTTAGCACTTCATCATTCATAAATATCCCTTAATGACGAGTAAATAGCCGTTAATTATAAGCAGTAATCACTTAGTTATGAGTAAAGGTGGCCATAAAGTGCCATTTTTACGGGGATAGAATAAACACTGTATAGATATACAGTGTTTATTCTTATTACGTGAAATCGACAGTTATCTTCTTAAAACCAATCTTTTGTGCATTTGCAGCGGCAGAATCAATTGTCTTAAACGCTCTTGGTGTATTGGATTCTTCACGTTGAGAAGTCATCACATGCACATTTTTATTCGTTGTTTGGGCAATGATAATGTAACCATTCATCAAAGGTGCTCGTTTTACTGTTATTTTCTTCAGGCCGCCATTATCAAACAAAACCTTCAATTCTTTAAGTTCCAAGTTACTAAATCTCTATAAATAGGGTTAAATTACAGGTTATATTCTACAATCAAAAACTAATTTTTAACAATCAAATTTGGAATTTGATTGTGATTTATATGGTGTTTACAGCGTAATTTTACAGTAAATATGTTGTAACTATACCGTAGAGATGGCGTAATAATATGGTAACTATTGATATTTAGGTCGATAGTTAGGTCGATAGTTAGGTTCAGAATTAGTGGGTTTAAAATGTTTTTAGGGGATTTAAATAACTGAATAATATAAATGATAAAAATCCCAGCCTATGCTATTAGCTGGGATTTTTATCATTAAAGTCATACGTTTAAGTTTAAATTATAAATGTTAGTCCTTTAACTGTTTAGTGACCAATACTGCTTCTTTACTGTAATCTTTAATTTCACCTGATTGAACACGGGCAATAAATGATTGTAGCTCTTTTTTCACTACCGGCATTAAGAAATACAAACCGATAATATTGAAAATAGACATTGCAAAAATCGCTGCATCAGAGAAGTCGATTACAGCACCAAAACTTACGCTGGCGCCGACCACAACAAAACAACAAAACATAATTTTGTATACAAGTTCAGTCGTTTTACCTTCGCCAAACAAGTAAGTCCATGCCTTAAGACCATAGTAAGACCACGAAATCATTGTTGAGAATGCAAACATTACAACAGCGACTGCGAGTACGTATTGGAAAATATCTGCCGTTTCGGTAAATGCAGCAGCAGTCAGTGTTACGCCACTGAGCTCGCCATTGTTCATGCCTGAGATTGTAATTACTAAGGCTGTCATCGTACAAATTACAACCGTATCAATGAAAGGTTCCAGCACTGATACTAGGCCTTCTGTGATTGGTTCTTTGGTTTTTACTGCGGCATGGGCAATCGCAGCTGAACCAACACCGGCTTCATTCGAGAATGTTGCTCGCTTCATACCTTGGATCAATGCGCCAATGAAACCACCAGCAACACCTTCGCCAGTAAAGGCACCATCAATGATTTGAGCAAATGCATCTCCAATCATAGAAGCGTTAGATGCTAATACAATCACAGACATACCGACATATAATAACGCCATTGTAGGAACAAGCTTACCTGTCACTTTTGCGATTGATGGCATGCCACCGATAATAACCGATGCCACCATACAGGCTAGAATCACACCCGTTACCCAACCATAACCTTCTGGTAGACCCAATGTTTGCACTATCATTGCATTCGCTTGGTTACCTTGGAACATATTGCCACCACCAAGGGCGCCGAGAATTGTCATGATGGCAAAACCAACAGCGAGGAATTTTCCTAAGTTAGTGAAACCACGTTCTTTTAAACCGCGACTCAGGTAGTACATTGGACCACCTGAAACGTCACCATTTGGTAACTGATTACGATATTTTACACCAAGAGTACATTCACAAAATTTAGATGCCATACCTAATAGGCCACAAAGGATCATCCAAAATGTTGCACCGGGACCACCAATAGCAAGGGCCGCACCAACACCAGCAATATTACCTAATCCGACAGTACCTGACAGAGCCGTCGTTAATGCTTGGAAATGGGAAACTTGTCCTGGTTCGTCTTTATTCGGATCGGTGAAGTCACCTTTAACGATCTTAACTGCAAGACCAAAGCGTTTGAACTGCACAAAACCAAAATAGAAGGTGAAGATAATAGCGGCGATGAATAGCCAGCCAACAATGATAGGGAAGTTTGTCCCATTAACAGGAACGGATGTGAAGATTGTATTGGCGAACCAACTGAGGTTTTCGTTAAAAAACTGATCGACAGCTTTATCAAACCCAACTTGCTCGCTGGCGGCAAAAGCCGAAGAGGTAAACATGCTTAACATTACGATAATGTAGCGACTAACCTTTGTGATCATATTAATTCCATCCATGATTTAGCTGATTTAAGCGACAGGTAATAGAATAATTCACTATTCATTACCGTGTTTACCGCTCCATGGAAAAATAAATTAACAATATATTAAGATTAACTCAACAACCACTAAGGTTCATATTTAGTGGTTAATTTTGATTTTGTTTTTATATCTAGTGATTTGAACTGATTTAAATTGGTAGTTTAGGGTTAATGTTTTAGTGAAAGGGGTTTTGTTGGATAAAGTGTAATTAACGCAGTGTTACTGACGATCTGTTAAGGTAATCACCTTTTATTAGCATAATACTCTATAGGTGTTAGTCGTTTCGACGCTATCGACACACATCTTGATAAAGCTGCTTTGCTAGTTTCTTGATGGTATTGCCTTCTGGATGTGTATGCGCAAAGGTACGTAAGCCATATATTCCCATCATCAGATAATGCGCGCGTAAATCGGCGTTGCGTTCAGTCACAATCTCTTTCTGATCTATCGCTTTTTGTAACACTTGAGTGATCGCAAGTTGCCAGTTAGCAAGATGTTGCGTGATAATACGACGGACTTCTTCATCTTGTTCTGCAACTTCATTCAGTGCCTTAGTCAGTAAACAAGCGCGAGAGGCATCGCAACTCTGGCATTCTAAAACAATATTATCTAAATAAGCTTTAAGCTCAGTTAACACGGGTAGTGTACCGGTAAAGATAGCGGTGAACTCTGTATTTCTGTCTAAGCGATATTGCTCTAAAGCAGCGGGTACTTAATTGACCAATTCTTGCATCATGACAGTAACCGCCGTACTGACGAATATGGCCAGACACCTGAAAACATGTCACGTTTCGCATTGGAAGTTGTTGATGCTATTGCTGCCCGCATTGGGAATGACAGAACGGCGCTGCGTGTATCACCTGGAGCATACTTTAATATGGCTGGTGACAATCGTGACCGTGCTGTATTCGATTACCTTGTGCCTGAACTTGAAAAACGTGATTTAGCCTTCCTGCATATTGGTGTGTTCGATGACGCAATGGAATTTGACTATTTAGGTGGCCGCGCTTCAAGTTATGTTCGTAGCATATATAACAAGACACTCGTTGGTGTTGGTAGCTTTACCGCTGAAGCGGGTAGTGAAGCAATTACTGAAGATAAATTTGATCTGCTTGCGATAGGCCGACCATTTATTGCTAACCCTGATTATGTTGAGCGTGTTCGCGATGGCAAAGAACTGGTTGAATACTCAGATAGTATGTTGACGAGTTTGGTTTAAAATTAGTTTTGTTTGAAGTTAAGTCATTTGGTTTAAAGCTAAGTGGCTTGGTTTAGGATAAGCAGCCTAGTTTTAGATTAAGCAGTTTTGTTGTAAAGGGTTAGCATTGCGCGAGCCCTTTTTTATTAAAGCGTGTCTTCAAGCCATTGTTTTGGCGATATTCCCAATTTCTTCCTGAATACTCTTGCCAGCGCAGAGCCATTTTCATACCCCACGGCATTCGCCACAATGGACACAGGCTTGTTTTGTTGTAATAGACCCTTAGCAATAATAATACGCCAATCAATTATATAGTCCCCTGGGCTTTGACCTACAGTGCGCTTAAATACATCGGCAAATTTGGAACGAGACATCAACGCTAGCGCGGCCATATCCTCCAATCCCCATTGTCTTTCCGGTGCATCATGTATGGCTAACAAGACTTTAGACAGTTGTGGATGGGCTAGGCCGGCAAGTAGGCCATGTTGCATTATGTTGTTATCTATCACATGGCGTAGCACGTAAATGATAAAGATGTCCGTAAGGGAATTAATCATTGGCAGGCGACCGCTGTCTTCATTAAATGCCTCTTCAAACAACCATTGCGCTGTTTTCATTAACGCTTCGTTCTCACTGAGTTTAAAACATAACAATCTCGGTAAGGCATCCGCAATCGGGTTAGCGGTATTTTCACTATAAACGATGTTGGCACAAACCAGTTTCGGTGGATTATCTTTGCTCGCTATTACTCGGTGGGCATGTTGTGTTGGAAAAAACATGACCGTTGGCTCGTCAATTAAATGCGAAACTCCCTGTTCATCAATAATGGTTATCTCGCCACTTTGTAATAGATGTAAGTGACCTTTGTTAGGTTCCCGGTTGAAATTAGAAATACCGCACAGGTTTCCGGTGAAAAAAACATCTGTGTTCATCGAGAAACGTTGAAGAATGACTGATAACGGATCCATTATTACCTCATAGTAAACGGTTTGGACGATTGGGTTCAATACTAGGACTATGTCATCCCTTTAGACTTATTGAAAGCACTATATTGATAACTAAGGAAGACAATCTTCAAAGGCGTAAATAAATAGCACCACGCTTTTAATTACGTATTTGATTATTTATTAACAATAGTAAACGGAGAATATTATGAAACTTTCAACATTTGTAAAATCAACATTCATAACAACAGCATTGCTAGCAAGTAGCCTTACTTTTGCTGCGAACATTGAAGTTAACGCCAACAGTAACGACATCGCCATTAGTGGTTACGATACTGTGTCTTACTTTACCAAAGGCACGCCAACGAAAGGATCTAACGATTATACCGCCGCTTACAATGGGGCTATTTATCAATTTGCATCTGCAAGTAACCGTGATTTATTTAAAGCAGACCCAAGTAAATATGCGCCACAATATGGTGGTTTTTGCGCAATGGGTGTGGCGCTGAATAAAAAATTAGATACGGATCCAACAGCTTGGCACATTCGTGGTGATAAATTGTATTTGAACTACAATAAATCTGTTCAGAAAAAATGGAATACAGATATCCCTGGTTATATCGAAACAGCACAAGTTAATTGGGTTGATATTAAAGGTTTAACGGAAGAGCAAATCGAAATCGTATACGATTAAGGAAGCATTATGAATAACAAACTATTGGTAAGCGCAGCACTGGCGGCTGTTATGTCTACGGGGGTTATTGCATCAGCTGAAGCTGGCAGTAAAAAAGAAAAATGTTATGGCGTCGCTAAAGCAGGTCAAAACGATTGTGCTAACTTGGCTGGTACACATTCTTGCGCGGGACAATCAACCCTCAGTGATGACAAAGGGGAATGGAAGCTCGTGAAAAAAGGTACCTGTTCAGAATTGGGTGGATTGTCAAAAAAAGAAGCCAAAAAGTTATATACAGCTTCTAAATAAGACCTAGGAGAATATTATGTCGGTAAACAATAGCGATATATTAGTGGGAGTTGGTTTAAGGCATCCACACTTTACCGACATACTGATCTCAGCTAAGGACATTACTTTAGCTAAGGAAATCGACTTTGTTGAAGTTCATTCCGAGAACTTTTTTGGTCAAGGTGGCGCTGCCTTATCAGTACTTAAACAGGTAAGGGAGATATATCCTGTCAGTTTACATTCGACCTCTATGGGACTCGGCTCATTAGCAGATATCCCTGCGAGTTATTTAACGCGTTTAATGCAATTAACCGAAACGGTAGATCCTTTTTTAATGTCAGAACATGCTTGTTTTACATGGGGTCATTTACAAGGCCTAGGGCAAGGACAATTGATACATAGCGGTGATTTGTTGCCTATTGCGCACACGCATGAAAATTTAAAACGCATGTGTGATCAAGTCGATAAAGTCCAAACCTACTTAGGGCGTCAGCTCATTATTGAAAACGTGTCAGCTTATGTGCAATTTGATGAGAGTTATCTATCAGAGGCGGAGTTTTTAACGCAATTGTGTCAGCGTACCGGCGCTAAAATATTGTTAGATATTAATAATATTGCTGTTAATAGCTTGAATTTTGAAGACGGTAATATTCAAACATCGGTCAGCGACTATATAAGTGTGTTACCAGTAGATAGTGTAGCGCAAATACATCTTGCCGGTTGCAGTCCTGTAGCTGGTGGCCAAATGGTTATTGACGATCACGCGCGTCCTGTTTCTGATGCTGTATGGCAAGGTTATCGTCAAGCATTAACACGTTTTGGTGCTGTGCCTACATTGGTTGAGTGGGATTCTGATTTACCCACATGGTCAGTATTAGTTGGCGAAGCAAAAAAGGCACGTCATATAGCAAATGCTGTATTAGGCATTAATGCTGTAGGCCATGCGTTAGGAGCTAAAAATGTGTAAGCAGCATATCACTGATGAGCAGTATAGGAGTGAGCAGCAACGACTGTTAGATGCTATTTGGAGTGACGATCTCTCGAGTAAGCCGCTTTCAAATCCGATCACACATAGCCGGCATGGATTTAGTGCTCAAGGCATTGATATTTATCGTCGTAACTTACTAGCTAATGCTCAGCGTGCACTCAGTATCACTTTTCCAACTGTGTTTGAATTACTTGATAGTGATGTAAGTACCGATTTAGTTAAACAGTTTTTACAAATATCACCTCCAACACAAGGTGATTGGGCACAATGGGGAATTGATTTTGCTGATTTTATCGCTACAACTGATATATGTGCGGATTACCCATATCTTGCTGATTGTACTTCTCTAGATTGGTCTGTTCATTGTGCATTACACGGCAATGATCAAACTCTTGCTCAAGGTTCGTTAGAGATACTAGGACGCTGTGAACCCGAACATATATTTATAGCGTTTAATGACAATGTGCAATTGCTTAAAACGTCTTTTCCAATTGTTGAAATTTATGATGCTCACGATCATGACAATGAGAGTCAACGTAAAGCAGCATTGAATAATGCCAATCAATACTTATCGTCAGCGCTGGTGGATCATTTCGTCATGATCTATCGACCTGAGTTCCAACCTCACGTAACAAGGTTAACCAGTAGTGAGGGGCGCTTTACTCAATCTTTAATAGAGGGGTATTCACTTGCTCAGTCACTTGATGCCATAAATGATAGAGGTGACAAAGACGGTAACGGTAAAGAGCATGGAGAAGAACACGATCCTGATTTTTCGTTTCAGCCTTTTTCCTTTCAAGATTGGCTAGTTAACGCGATAGAAAACAATCTAATTCATTATTTTAAAGAGAGTTACTCATGAACAATTCAAATTCACTATTGTCATCAGCGCATCAAGTCTATCGACGTGTCGTTGCAAAGGTGACTATGCTAGAACCTGTCGTGTTATTAGCTGCGCGTGTTTATGTCGGTTGGGCATTCTTTTCATCGGGATTAACCAAGCTAAACAATTGGGATAGCACGTTATTTTTGTTTGAAGAAGAATACAGCGTACCCTTATTACCTTATGAACTCGCTGCTTACCTAGGTACGGCTGCCGAGATAATTTTACCTTTACTGTTAATGGCTGGATTAGCGAGTCGATTCTCTGCGTTTGGCTTATTTTTCGTTAATATTGTCGCTGTTATTAGTTTAGAAGACATCGCGGCGGCGGCATATGCTCAACATGTGTTATGGGGAGTATTATTGCTACAAATCGTGATATTTAGCGGAGGACGTTTTGCATTGGACCATGTAATTAAACGCAAAATCGTCAAAAGGGAAATATTGAAACAGAAATCAGTTGAAACTAAAATACCAACAATCTAGCGAACGATTTCTATGTACGATATAGCTGATAGCTAATCTACCTAATTAAGGGCATTTAAATTAGCGTAACATGCTGTCACCTGACTAAATAATGGCAAATGTGTATTCAAATGTAAGTATAACAAGGGCTAAATCCTATTCTACAAGGCATTTTTTGTGGAAATGACTTCTATTCTTCGTATACGTAATGTAGGGTTAGTGAAATGTTAACGGAATTGTAATAATTAACATTTCACTAACTGTTTCCTCATTATTGTGTTTCGACAGAATTAACTAAAGCAAGGATTTAGCTTGAACCTACTCAAAAACATTACGTTATCATTTAAAATATCTAGCCTTGTCATGGTGTTATTGTGTTCGCTGCTATTTATCTCTGTCAATCTAATCGTTAATAGTCGTGCCGTTGTCGATAATATTGAACTCGATTCTGAAATTAGGCAGTTTTATTCAAACATAAATAATAAATGGAAAGACATTCTCAAGGCTTACGAATTTTCAGAAGACGTTGGCATGAAGTTTTCAGCAAGAGCTGTAGAGCAAGCAGAGCTAGAAGCGGCCACGGGTAAAGTTGAAACACTTATTAATGATTATGTTGCGAGTTTAATGACCGCGAGTAAGACCCTTGAAAATGAATGGAATTCTGTACTCACACTTAGCCAAGCTGATGGCATACTCAATACTCGAGATCAACTTGTTACACAAGCAAAGCACCTTAACGCCTCGCTATCAACATTAACGGATGTTTGGTTAACCAAAGCCACTTTTGTTGCACGTAAAAAAGCAGAAAAGGCCGCGCATCAAGCTTTCCCTCCAGTTATCGGCACTATTGATGTAATAAATAAAATGCATGATGAATTGGCAAGTATTCGTTCAAAACAAATCATCGCGGCTCAGAATCAAATTGTGCTTCAATCTATGCTCCTTGCTGCAAGTATATTTTTTATCGTGATTGTTATGTCTCTACTTATGCTGCGTAGACTTAAAAGTGATTTGCAATCTATTGTGTCCGTGACTCATTCCTTAGCTGAAGGGGATCTAAGTCGTTCAATTGAAGCTAGCGATAACCGAGACGAGATTAGTGAAATAAAACGCTCGGTATTTAGCATGACCGATAATCTAAATAGCATTTTTAAATCTGTTACTTCACTGGCTAATAATTTGAATGCTTCGACAGACGGTTTGCTTAGCGATAATAAACAAAGAATAGAAGATGCTGAATTTCAACATTCTCAAATGACTAAACTTTCAGGGTCTGTTGACGCGTTATATTCTGTCTCTACTCAGGTTTCAGCTCATGCTGACGGTGCATTAACTAAATCAGATGATGCGATTGAATCGGCCATTAAAGGCAAGGTTATTGTTAATGAAACGATTAGTTCGATTGAAAGTTTAGCTGGCGAAATTGAAAATTCGGTATCTGCTATTCAGCAACTTGATAGTCAAGCTGACAATATCACATCTATTCTAGAAGTAATCAAAAGTATTGCTGATCAAACAAACCTGCTTGCTTTAAATGCAGCGATTGAAGCTGCGCGTGCTGGTGAACAAGGTCGTGGTTTTGCCGTTGTTGCAGATGAAGTTAGAAACTTGGCCCAGCGGACACAAGACGCAACAGCAGAAATTCATGTAACACTGGATACACTTAAGCAGAGTACGCTGGTGGCTGTATCAACGATTAACAACAGTCATTCAAAATCACTTGAAAGTGTTAAGCATGTATCAAATGCAGGGAATGTGATTGACGAGATAAATATGTCTGTGAATCAAATTAAAGACATAGCTAAAGAGACATCGGCAGCGTCATTGCAGCAAACCAATACACTTGATGAGATCCAAACCAACGTCAACGATGTGAATCAAGTTAGCGTAGAAAATACCACGCGGGCGCAAGTATCAATGTCCTCTGCATCTTCACTATCAGATCTAAGCAAAGAGTTACTCAGTTCGATAAGTTACTTCAAGTTAAAGTAACTATCTACCGTTAACTTATCGACCGCTAACTTAGCCATAAGCTTAGCGAGGACTTTGTTTTTATGAACAAATGATCCTTTTACCTTTTCAGTGCGTATATAACCATAGCTATCGACGCTATGGTTTTTTTATGGTGTCTTAATCGGCTGGTGGCTAATCTGCTTATAATATTTAGCCAACGTTTTACCCCGTTTAAATTGTCAGAATAGGAAACGTTATGGATGTGAACAAGTTAGAAAAACGAAATTTGTTAAAGGCATTTAATCTTATTACCAGCAAAGGCAATAAGTCAGATGGTGCTTATGAGTTTTCAGATATCAAAGCATCACATGATTTCGATGGTTATACGTGTTGGTTAGCCTATAAAGATTTGACGGTCACCATGTTATTTCATGGTCCGTATAGATTTGATTATAAAGACAAAGAAACCGTTGATATCTTCTTTAAAAAGATATCAAAGTTACTCGATGATAAAGACAACGAATAACAAGGAGCCAAATATGAACAGTATTAATCCCAAATCGTTAATGCTCAGTAAATGGACCAAGGTTGATGTGGATAACAAAGAAAAGCATTTTATCATCACCCTGGTTAAATTCGATGAAGACAAAAAGGTTATCGAATGTGTGATAGAAGCGGTTATGAGCAAGAAAGAATACAGCATAGATTGGCGAGAATTAAAATCGAGTGACAAATGGCGTATCGGCTGGCAATAGCTGCTAGCCACAGTTATCACCATAAATAATACGCATAGCCATGCAATAAAACGATGATAGATGTGAGTCTTAATCGCATCGTCATATAAGCTATATTTCTATCATGTCCTTGGTTTAGTTTAGCTAATTTAGATTCGTATAAGAATAACAAAATGTAATTTACAACGAGGATCATCAAGGCTAGATGCTGGTTAACAAGCAAGCTAAGAAAGGCGAACAAGCAGAATATATTACTGACTATTTTCCTTCGGTCGTGTTTTCTTTCTTCACTTGTTTGCCAGAGTGTCCCGGCAACAAAGCTTAGAATGATAGCGCTATAGGCAATAAATACTTGTTTAGCATCTAACGGCAATCCCATATTATTAATACTTACATACAAGATGGCGATGAAGGGGATTAACCCCATGTAACCCAGTGTTTGTGATGTTCTCATAACTTTCCCCTCATGACACAGTTACAGTGCAATCGTATTACCATCGACACTGATATTTGTTGGTAATGTACCGGCTTTAGCGTAACTTAAACGAGATAATCTTGAGCTAAGGTGATAACTATCTAACCCAGAAACAGCTACGGTCTTTAGCGTTTCAATATCAATATAACCATCACTTCTTATCGCTTTCTCATCACACAATATATCGGTGACTTCGCCAATCACTAGTTGGGTATTATTCAATGCGATCGGAATTATTTGTCGTAACGTCAATACATATTTAAGGCCACTTTCTTTAACAAATGGGGCGCTGTAGCCGTCTAAATAATGCTCAGTTAATCCTGTATGTTCAAACTCACTTTCGTCACTTAAATAACGCGCTGATGTTTGATGTGCGTTTATATAAAAATCCTCACTGACTTGATTGATTGTGTATTGCTTAGTCTGCTTGATATTTTCTAAGGTATGTCGAATTACGCTGTCCGGACGTGTAATAAAGCCAACTAAAGCGGGGGATGCACCTAGGTGAATAACTGAACTAAACATAGCTAAGTTAGTTTGGCCTTGGGCATTAATAGTGCCGATAAGGTTTGCGCTTTTAAAACCGGATAAGCTGTTAATTAAATGCGTTCTAAATCGGTCAGGCATGCTGCCAAGGGTAAGAGCGTTGATATGTTTCAATTTGTATTTTTCCATTATGATTAGTATCTTTCATTGATACGATGGATAACAGATTTAGGATCAAATAATATCGACTATTTCTAGGACTTTACTCACTTAACGTCGAATAAAATGCAGCCTATTTATGGACTGATTGACATTACACCAAGCTTTGAACGATTTCACTAACTGAATAGGGCATAAATACGCTAAAATAGCCGGCTATTATCTTATTCTTGAGCCTTTTATATTAATGACAACTGCAACAGCACCAACCAACTTTACTGAACTGGGTCTTATATCGCCTTTACTAACGCGATTAACTGAAATGGAATATCAGCAACCTACGCCAATTCAAGCGCAAGCTATCCCAAGTGTATTAGCTGGACGTGATTTAATTGCAGGCGCTAATACAGGTTCAGGTAAGACAGCAGCTTTTGCACTGCCGATGCTGCAAGACTTATTCACAGAAAAGAAAAACAGTACTAAATCAAAAGGCAACTATGTTGCTGGACTTGTTTTAGTTCCAACGCGTGAACTTGCGATGCAGGTTGCTAACAGTATCAAATCTTATGCGTCTCACTTAAACGGCGAAATCAAAACTGTTGCTGTATTTGGTGGTGTGTCTGTTAATACTCAGATGCTTGCATTACGTGGCGGCACTGATATTTTGGTAGCAACACCAGGTCGTTTACTGGATTTGATTTCAAGTAATGCTATTAAACTAGACATGGTTAAAACCTTAGTGCTAGATGAAGCCGATCGTATGTTAAGCCTAGGCTTTACCGAAGAGCTATCTGCGTTGATGGCGTTAATGCCAAAACAAAAACAGATTTTATTATTCTCTGCTACTTTCCCAGAACAAGTAGAAGCGTTAACTGAAGAATTGCTTAACGATCCACTTGAGATTCAATTACAAAGTGCAGATGCAAGTACATTAGTGCAACGCGCATTTAGTGTTAACCAAGGCGAAAAAACTGCCTTATTAGCGCACTTAATCAAGAAACACGAATGGCGCCAAGTGCTGATCTTCGTTAACTCGAAACACAGCTGTAATCACTTAGCAGAAAAACTGGCTAAACGTGGTGTTACATCACAAGTATTCCATGGTGATAAAGGACAGAGTGCACGTATTCGTACACTTGACGGCTTTAAAGCTGGTCAGATCCACGTATTAATCGCAACAGACATTGCTGCTCGTGGTATCGATATTGATAAACTACCAGTTGTGATCAACTTTGACTTACCAAGAAGTCCTGCTGACTACATGCACCGTATTGGTCGTAGTGGCCGTGCTGGTGAAGTTGGTTTAGCGTTATCACTTATCGACCATGTGGATGCGCACCATTTCAGCATCATCGAAAAGAAAAACAAAATCAAACTTGATCGTGAACAAGAAGCTGGTTTTGAAGTTGATGAAACGATTGAAGCGTACGTTCCTATGGCACCACCAGAAGGTAGCGGTAAGAAAAAACGTAAGAACAAAGCACCTATCAACGCTGACATTTGGTCAAGAGATGCTGATTCAGAATAGCTAAAAATAGCGTAGAGCATTCAAAGTAAAACTTATAAACCCCCGTTAAGAGTCATCATTTTACGGGGGGTATTTTTAACTGTATACATATACAGTCTTATTTTCTTCCCCGGAAAATTGGCACTTAAAACGTAACTAACCCTCTAATTAATTCACTATTAAGTATTTTATACACTCCTTATCTGTAATATGTATACTGTTAGGATTACTGTCTAAAATTAGTATCTAAGTACTTAAACAATAAGACATTACATATGAAGCTGCGCCTATCAAAAAACTCATTAGCAAGTGACTTTAGAGCGGAAAAATAAGAGACCAAACGAATAGCGTTCTACAATTTAGGGAGAGAGAATGACCATAGTAACAAAAATCATCAACCGTGAAATCGATGCGGTTATTATTTATGAGTCCGAAAATGTGATCGCATTTGCTGATCACGATCCGATTAACTTTGGCCATATCCTTATCTGTCCAACGACACCTTACGCAACATTTATAGATTTACCTGCTTGTGTACATGATGAAATAACGCAAGTTGCTAGAGATTTATATCAGCGTATTGAATTCGCGTTTAAACCTGATGGTATTTCTTTCCTACAAAATAATGGCAAGTTTAATGAATTGTCACATTACCACCTACATATATTCCCGCGCTTTGATGCGGACAATTTTGGTTGGCAAAGTGGTGATATTGGCATTCAATCAATAGACAAATTGCGTGAATCTTTAGCTTGTTTATAGCCTTTCATTGACGTCTTAATCCAAAATAATCCTGGTGTAGAAATGATGAGGACTATTGCGACATAAATCATGGTAGTGAAATCTAGGTTTGAGTCTAAACCCTGCGTAACCAGTAGGCTACCCAGTGCACCGCCAAGTCCAACTGCAAAATGTTGTAGTGAATTTTGCAGACTAATCATTCTAACGCGGTCTTGTGGGGTAAGGGCGTTTACCAATTCTGTAATTAATATAATAGTACGCGTAGAACTCACAATTATAAAGATGACAAATGCTGTCGCAGCAGAGTAAATATCAACAGTTTTAAAGCCAACACCGACCGTAGTGACCATGATCAACGACAGCAAGACTATTAATTTTTTAAGTGAAAAGTCCCTATTTTTAGTTCTCGCGTAATATTGTATAGCAATGAATGAACCTAACCCGCTTAGCGTATAGCACAGGCTCAATAGTTGTTCTGATATATTAAGATTGATCGTTAGCATCACTGGGTATTGAGTCGAAACGACAAAAGTACTCAAAATTGCAGTGAACATGACAACAGCTGATAAAAACATAGCTTTGCCATTACTGATAGTATCTGCCGTTGGTGTTTGCTTAACTTCCGTTAAAGAGTGATTTAATAAACGCAACTGCTTAAACGATGCCATGAGTAAAACGGTGAATATTAAAGTAACAATACTAAATGCACCCCCTACAACTTGAAAGCCTAGTTGCCATCCACTTCCTGAAGATATAAGGATAATAGTTGGCACACCAAGCGCTAGCGCTAAAGGAAATGTACTCAGCAATATCGCTGTATTCTTCTTTTTATTATCCCTGTCTGATATTAATAACAAATAGTTGAAGTTTACAACAGCTAGCGCACCGCCAAACAATCCAGTTAATGCACGAGTAAAAACTAATAAATTAAAGCCTTCAACGATCGTTGTTAAAATCGTCATAACCGTGATGCCGAAAAGGAAAAATACAACTCTATTTTTTTCGCGAGCAATGTCTTGTGATCCCTTAATAACTAGACACGTTATACCTGCTGCGAGAGCATAAGCAGAAGTAAGATAACCAGATTGTGAAGCAGAAGCATTAGCTTGGATAGCCATTGAAGAGCTAAATGGAACGATGATGAGTGCGTCAAGTGCAATCAGGAATTGGATTACAAAACATATATATTTATTGTAAGTAAACAGGCGCGGAGATGAAAAACTGGAAGTGAGCATTGTGGAACCTTGTTTATATTGTAAGTAACAGGTGGAATCGAAGAACTCATTGTACAAAACCATTTTTGGTAATAAAGTGTAGGAAATGGGCTTTATAATCCAACCTGGCGGGATAATAAATGATTAACCAAATTGAACAGCTGTGGCTGAAAAGTTTCCACAGTGTCTATGAGTACAATAGCTTTAAAAAAGCAGCTGAACAGCTTGATTTACCGACTTCAAATGTGAGCCGTCATGTTGCTCTGTTAGAGGAAAAGCTGAATACACGGTTACTAGAAAGAACAACTCGTCGCATGACTCCAACGGAGGCTGGAGAGCAACTTTACTCGACAACAAGGGGATTGTTAGTTGCACTAAATGACGCGCTAGAAGATGTGAGTCAAAACGCCCAAACCATAATGGGGCAACTTAGGATTTTAATCCCAGACATACCATTACTGGCTGAAGCGGTCGTGTCGTTTTGCATTGAACATCCTGCAATATCGCTGTGTTGTGAAACAAGTTTAAGCCCAAGAGAAGATTTACTTGATGGTTTCGACCTGATTTTGAGTTATCACCGTGGCAGTCTTTGCGATAGTGGGTGGGTAGCAAAAGAAATAACCAGATGGAAAAGTGTCGTCGTTGTTTCTCCTAAGTTACTCAATTTACATAAGCGCCCCTATGAACTTGCCGATTTAAATCAGGTACCCTGTATTAGTAGCCTAACAGCTTTGGATGGTGCGCCTTGGGTATTCAAAAATGCAGACGGTAAGCTTATTAAACAACATGTAAACTCGACATTTAAAGTTAATAGTGGCCATATCGCGAAGACTGGTGCGGTTGCTGGCATTGGTTTAGCGATCTTGCCTGCAGACTTTTGTTCGAGCGAATTAAAAGCTGGTTCGTTAGAAGTTATCAAGTTAGAAGTTGAACCAGAAGATTTGGTCCTTTATGCTTTTTATGCAGGGAGAAAACATTTAGCAAAAAAAATATCGATTTTCGTAGATCATCTACAAAATAGACTTGTCAAAAATGCTTAGGATAATCTGAATATAGGGCACATGAAGGTAACTATCTTTGGGGAAGAGGTGGTTTGACCTAACTATTTATACAGATTTAATCAATAGCACCATAATCTTCACTGTGCTAATGTTAATCTATTGTCACTTTAGTTGTACTCACGTTAAATACAATGTTTTAACAACTATTCCTCACTGTGTGAAAGCACGGGATATAAGGCTTACTAATCGATGAAAGTATTTTCTCTCTCTTTGTTTCTTTTCTCATGCTCAAGCTTTGCGACCTCGCTTACTTGGGATCAACAAAGAGGTCTGTATACGCAAGCTGCGGACTTACAATCACAAGATATGTGGTCAGAAGCGTTACAAAAAACAAAGCTAATCCCCGGGTATCCATTAACTTACTTGCTTGAATTCGAACAGATTAAAGCGCACTTTAGCCGTGATAGCATGCTTGAAGTACAAGCTTTTATAAAGAATAACAGTGATCGTCGCGCTAGTTATGATCTGCAGAGAAGTTATTTATATTACTTAGCAGAAAATCAATATTGGGATGAGTACCTGTCTTTTTATCCGCAACTTCCCAAATCAGTTGACTTGAAATGCTTTCATTTTCAGGCGCAATTAGCGAATGACCAAGCAGATGAAATTTGGACTGATGTGCAAAAAACCTGGTTAACGGGCTCTTCCTTACCGAATGCCTGTGATGATGTTCTAGACTATTACCTTGATAATAAAAAAATATCTCAGGAATTAATCTTTAAGCGATTTAACTTAGCTTATGTAAAGAATAAAACAGCCATTATGTCTTATTTAATCACTTTAATGGACAAGGAAAACAAGCTGTTGGCCGAGCAGCTATATGCTTTGCATAAAGCTCCAGCAACGTTACTAAACAATCCTTTATTTGAGAATGCTGCATCTAATGACTTTTTAGTCGCCAGCATTAAACGTCTTGCTAAAAAGGATATTGAGTTAGGCTTAAATGCATATCTTGATTATGAGCGAAAACTCGCTTTAACATCAAAAGAACAAGACCGTTTAAAAAAATACCTTATATCGCGCATTATGATCCGTGACGAAACAAGCTTATTTCCTTGGTTAGATAAATCACTTTCTACTTTAGGCGATGTATCATTAATAGAACGTCGCATCCGTTATGCGATTAGATTAAATAACTGGCTCGATATCGAATATTGGCTAGCGCAGCTTAGCGAGACTAAGCCGTTGGCGAGTAAATGGCAGTATTGGCAAGCCCGGGTATTGGAAAACAAACAACAGCAGAATCAGGCTGATAAGCTTTATCAATCGATAGCGACTGAACGTAATTATTACGGTTTTTTGGCGGCGCAGAAATTAGGTCTGGATTACCAATTTAATCCTAATATCGTCAACGAACAGCAACAAGACTTAAACCATCTTAAAACACAGTTGGCACATATTGATGAGTTGTATTTCCATCAACATATGTACTTGCTTAAACGCGAGTGGCGAGTCTTAATTAGCAATCAAAGTATCAACCTGCAAAGGCAGTTAGGTTTATTTGCCTTTCAAAAAGGCTGGGCTCATCTTTCGGTCGTTGCCAGTATTCTTTCTAAAAGTTGGAGTGCGTTGAATATTCGTTTCCCTGCAGCTAAGCCGCAATTGTTTTATGCGAATGCCGAACGATATGAGCTCGATTCTAGTTATATCTACGCCATTACACGTCAGGAAAGCTCGTTTGATGAATTTGCCAACTCGCCGGTCGGTGCACGTGGCTATATGCAACTGATGCCAGGAACGGCAAAAGAGACTGCCCGTAAAATCGGCTTGAAGGATTATAAAAAGAAAGCACAATTAACCGATGGCGATATCAATGTCCAGCTAGGCACTGCCTATTTTGATGGCCTGCTTAAGCGTTATGAAGGGAATCGGGTGCTTGCAACCGCAGCGTATAATGCCGGCCCAAATCGCGTTGATCGCTGGCAAGGCAGCAAAGACGGTCGAGCAGAACAGGCCTTAGCAATGGACAGTTGGGTTGAAGCTATTCCCTATAAAGAAACCCGACGTTATGTCAAAAATGTTTTAGTCTATAACGTCATCTATCAACATATTTTAGACAAACCGCTTGAGTTTCTTAAGCCTAAAGAGATCAACGCTCGATTTTGATTTTGTCTTTATCAGCTAGACTTATTCGATACTAAGGATAAGTCTAGCAAGTCTGAGCCTTTCTTTAACTGCAACATCATAACGCCTGCCACCAACAACACTATTCCGATAATAATAAAACCCAAAGCTGTGAGTTGTAAGTAACTTAACAGCGCAATAACGACGTAACTCAAGCTTTGTACCAGCGTAGAAAACAGTTTTAACCCGCCTTCAACGCGTCCTCTTTCTTCCATCGCGATAACATGATGCATCTTATTGGTTCTGGCAATACGATTATATGAATTGAAAAAACCAAGGACGATAGTCAGTAATATAATCAAAGTAGGGGAAAGATAAGAGCCCATTAAAATAAGTATAATCGCCATCGCTAGAATCGAAAAAACCATCGCATTTTCATGATTATATCGCGCTAACAGACGAGCAATAAGGAAGCCACTTAATAACGCACCTAGGCCATAGCTCATCTTCCATGTCGCAAACCAACTACCGCTAATATCTTGCTCAGCAAAATAGATAGGCACAAGTTTTACCAGAAAAGTTAATACTGGATAAGATAAGCAAGACAGCGCCAAGAATGTATAGAAACGTTTTTGTTTAGCAAATATGCCTTTGCTTGCTACAAGTTGTTTAAAAAATGCTTCTTTCAATGATGGACTGAACTGGCGTGTGTAAGGCGTCGCTATGTAGCATAAGCCAGACAGGAATGAAGCGAATGTGGCTAAAAAGGCAAACTCGAGCATTGACCAGTGTTCCAGTAAAATGATCCCCATAGCGCCAGCACCTAGTGTGGTTACTTGCATCACAACTTCTTGATAACTTGATATTTTAGCGTATTCACTTTGGCGATAGTTTTCTTGTGTAAAAGCATTATTACAACTCCAAGCTAAATCATTACTTAACCAAAATATTAGCTGAGCAAAGGCTAAAACCCAATGAGATTGCAGGTCGTTGTAGTAAGTAATGAACACCATTAACGCGGTCGTCGCTTGTGCTAATTGCATCAATATCAAAATAGTCTTTCTTGAATGGCGATCAATCATAGTGGCAAAAAACGGTGTGAAAACAAAGGATAAAGAAGTACAAACTAATGCTGTAATCGCCACAAAAAATCCCATGCCTTCTTCTAAAAGCATGATCCAGGGTAACGCCATCATAAACATACCAGATGATATGCCATCAAAAAATCGGGCCAATAGATAGGGGATAGTTCTACTTTTCATTTAATGCTCCATGCTTTTTATTTATATTGCTGCTAGTCTAATACCTCAACCTATGTTGAGGTAAAGTGATATATTGCATAGATTAAAATATAAAATCAGATAGGACATCAGATGGAAATGAGCGTTGGGCAAGTGGCAACAAGGGCTGGTGTTAAAGTATCAACCTTGCATTTTTATGAGAAGAAAGGGCTTATTCAAAGTTGGCGAAATACGGGTAATCAACGCCGCTATGACCGCAGCGTATTAAGGCGTATCTCAGTAATTAAAATGGCTCAAAAGTTAGGGATATCTTTACAAGAAGTGACAATAGCGCTTTCTCACTTACCTAAGGAGAGCGCGCCTACAGAAGAAGAGTGGAGGGCGATGGCCAATACGTGGAAGTTACAGTTGAACGAGCGTATTAACAGCTTACAAACGTTGAGGGATGAGCTTGATGAATGTATCGGTTGTGGTTGTCTGTCCATTAATAAATGTAAGCTAAGAAACCCACAAGACATATTAGCTCAAGAAGGTAACGGACCAGTATTGTGGGAAAGATAAACTGGTGATTAATAAGACTGCATTTATTATGTTAAATAGCGTGTCTATATTTACTGCTTTATACTGAGATAAAAAGCCTCCAACGAGGAGGCCGATTTTAATAGCTCACTGAAAATACACAAATTAGTTAGTTTCAAGTATCAATGACTTCAGCGAAGATTTAAACTTAGTTTTCTGATCTTCTGTTAGCACATTATAAATATTATTTTTTAATTGCATCTCATCTATCAGAAGCTGTTTTTGCTTAACTTGAATCATATCGATTATTGACCCTAATTTGGGTTCATCGAGTTTAGGCTGAGCAATCAAGCGTAGTTGCTCTTTTTTTAGTTCTATCACTTTTTCCACATCAATAACTGGACGAGACTCTTGATACTTATCAATGAATGAAGATATTTCATTCTGTTGATCTTCTGTTAACTCTAGCGAATTAACGATTTCCTGTAACGGAGTTTGGTTTACTTGCTGTGAAGGTGAAGCACTGACCAGTGGCACAGTAACTAAACTGGCTGAAATAATTATGATAGAAAATATCTTATTTAAAGATCTCATTTTTATTTTCCCTTAATTAATTGTGGTTGGTTACATGTTGCTACCATGAATATAAGAGGAGTATTTATAGCTTGACCGTTTAACAAATAATCTTATTATCCCCAATAATTATAGAAGCATATTATGAATATGGTATCCGGTAGCGCTGTATTTTATCGCCGTGGTGAACAATGCCTTACAGCAAGGAGTGAATTATCAATTGGACTTGATGATATTAAAGAATCAATATTATTCCTGCATGAGGATCTTTTGTCAGCAGATTTTACCGATGGTGATGAACAAAATTTCATTGGTTATGCAAAAATATTCGCGTGCTTGAAAGAGCTAGAACATTTGAAGTCAGATAAAATTATTAGTAATCAAACGTCTAAATAGATAACGCGCTGTGTGAAATCTACAGTAACTATACTGGCAAAACATTTCAGATTTCACGTAGCGCACAGGTTTTTGATAGCAAATTGAAGTACCAGGGACAGGATTTTGATATCAATGCCGATAATTTCAAACCTGACACTTCTATCTGGGCTTACATAACACTGCGCATAATTTATATTATGGTAAATAAGGTTTGTGGGAATTGAAATAAGCCCCGTTCTATTGATTGATAATTGAACTTTGGATCCAGATCTGATCTCGTTTAAAATTACATAGCTGCATTTAACACTTAGTTATTTACCATAAAGTATATGATATGCATCTAAATGATTACATCATATTTTATCCAAAATATGACGTAATCAAATATATCCAGACATATAAAAACCAAAACTTTATATGTCTGTGGATCTAACTGTAGAAACCATCAAGCTATTTTCCCTCGTATATTCAAACAATCTACATATTGGTCAATGTTCATATATCGCTATCGGATTCTTGTTAGATCCCTGATCACCAATAAACTCTCACATCTAGAACTCATCATTCAATACAAACGGTAAATATTTTTAGAATGCATCATGAAATGCTCAACTAATTTTGCTACCACTTGGTATTCTTAATGTATCTTCGTTCAGGTTCACTTGGGATTAAACCACCACTGTATCGATACGTTCTAATCTGGCTCTAATATTCAGTTATGTTATGAGTAACCTTTTATCAATATTAATCCATTTCGTTTTAAAGCTGCTAAAAAATGTCTCTTAAGATTGTCACCTCAATATTTGATGCTGCTACAGAAAAACTGATGACTAACTGTTTTGTATTGCCCAATATTCTTTCCCTGCTTTCTTGTTCCGAATATATGCGCTGACAATAGAGTTAAGTCCAGCTTGTGCATAAAGCGATTTAGTCGATATCGACTCACCGGAAAGCAGTCTATCAAACGATATCGAGATGGTTCTTTATACCTTACAGCTATCGCAACTAGCTCAATGTTTTTTAAGGGATTTTTATCACGCTGCAATCGATATTTATGATAATCTAGATAGATGTTAAACGTTCGTAACCGTATGACTAGAAACCATTTTTTCATCGTTATCAACGATTAGTGACTTCAGGTCTGAATAGCCAGTACATGTCTGTTTTTAAAGGAATAAATCACGTGTGCTGTGTGAAATCTGAAAGTTTTTGTCGGTTACCACTGGTACATTTTACAGAGCGCGCGAATAAAACCTTGGTTTAACACGCCCTGCTCTGTTATTTAAGACCTCTGTGACCTAAGTTATAATCAAGGCATCACCCGACTCTATACTGACTGAATACGTATCTTTAAATTATCAATTAAACCACGAAGTGATCCTCTCTTCTGCACGTAATAAGATAGATGATTTGATAGCTATCATAAGCCCCTTTTAATACGGTTATATTAAAGCGATCGTATTGTCTTTAAATAGTACTGCATGATGGTCTAAATTATATATGTGGAACTAGATACATTTACTCTCCATGATAAAGTTATTCGTTTAACCCACTGTTAATCTTGTCATTAAAGCTTCATTTAACCGTCATGAACTGGTCATCTAATTCAGGTTAACTCTTGCGCAAACTAACAAACAATTACACATAGGGTTTATATCTTGAAAACAACGCTAGCGTTCCCAATTTTAATCTTTCTATCGGCTTGTAGTAATATCAAAGAGACTTCAACAATAAAGGATGACATAAAAAAAATATCAGACGAGTTAGCTTCTAACCAGTATCAACCTGAAGATGTCAAATTCATTAAAGCAGAACTCAGAGAAAAAAAGAAGTCTCTGCAAACTGAGGAAGACAAATATACCTCACTATTAAAAAAATGGGGATTACTGCCCGAGTATGATCCTGTCCCCTTCAACCCTAATTCAGGTCAATTTGATGCGAGTTATCATCCTTATGTCGCACCCGTTTCCTACACCCACAAACAAGACTCAATATACTTCCAGCATCGCAATGCAAATACCGATGGTACAAACATGCATTCTTTATTGCCCTATAGCCGGGAACCGTATGTCAATTCTCAGTCAGGTTTCAAAGTAAGCAGTGAACGCATGCCAACCAATATTTCCAGTGATCTAGACTTTTCAGATCAGCAGTACATCAATACAGTTTATGATGTTGTAGCCGCTGATTTTGATAGTAATTTCCAACAAGAAATAGTGACGTTTTATTTTAAGAAATTCAGCAGTACTAACATGCAGTTACGGGCTAGAATCACTTATATAAAAGACGACCAAAAACGTCTGCATGATATAGAGGACGGTAATTTCAATTTAAGCAGCGATGCCGCCACCAAAGACTTTTTACTGTACAGCACTAACTCAGAGCCAGAGTTAGACGGAAAGCTTAAAGATGTCACCGAGTGTGCATACATTCAAGTTGAGTCAATGGATGTCACCGCGGATGGACAAGATGATTTCCTTGTTACTCAGTATTGTGGTGAAGTCAAAATATGGCGGCCGAATAATATCTTTAGCAGCAGTGGTTCATTCTCGCTAACACAGACCTTTAAACATAGTTTTTATTACAACAACGACATAGAAAAAGTCAGCCTAGCCACAGGCAACGTCGACGGTGATCCAGCCGAGGAACTTGTTATTGCCTTCGCTGAGGTTTGTAATCAACAAGGAGGTGGAAGCAGCCCCTACATTGAAATGCACAACATCGACAGTCAGGGGCGATCATCGAGTAAATTTACCCGACAGCTCGAAGGTTTTACCTATAACAGTGCTAAATCAGTCTCCGCGTCGCAAGCTTCACCACAAGATGTAGAGAGCTCACGTACTTATCATCTGGAATTAAACCCTTCAGCAATCACGATCGGTAATATAGATGAAGATCCAATGAACGAAGTGATCATCGGGGGCGCACCATGGAGCCACCCAGATGATGATAATGATCAAGTCATATCTCAAGATAATGTTGGCGTTGTATACTGGGACCCATCAAACGCGCATAACGATTTTGGTCATGGTAACTGGGGCTCTGAAACAGCCTTCTTTAAGCTTAACCCTGGCACGTGGAGTTGGGGAAGAAATGTAGCGACAGACATATCAGCTTGGGACCCATTTGGTTGGGGCAGCAATAAGCTAATTTATTTTGGTGATAAGGTATTCCAACTACCATTAGAAACAGAAGACCAAGGTTCACAAATGTACCTCGTTGAAAACGGGTTGCCCCAAGAAAGTAATAGCAATATATCTCGATCTGCTTTCTCCGTTGGTAATTATGCTTTGATGGATCTTGTCCCTATTGAGGGTGTGGTTGGAGAACAGTCTGATATTATCGACGATGCAAGAGAAGAACTGTTCATTTTACCATTCACCATGTTGCATGAAGAAGCCAGTGATGACCGCCTATTCCATACCGAAACATCTAAACCTTCTTTTCTAGTCGCGGTACATGACGAATGGTATTACACACATCAAACCCCTGAAATATTACCCTTAAATGGTGGATGGTTTACATTGGGTGACGTTTATCTAAAAAACAATGACAAATTGGACTGGCATATACCCCAGGAGTTTGCTCAAAATAATGACCCAAGACCAATTACCATTGATTTCACCGGTCAAAGAATGGCTCTCGAATATGAAGGGATAGAAGAACACAGCATCGGATTTTCGGATCCCCTCATCCAAGGCCTGTTCACCTTACCCCCTTTCTATGCGGATTCATCTGGCAGTGAAAAATCATCCGTATCAATCGGTTTCAAATCAACTAGTAAAGACAGTCTTGCGATATCAAAAGGCTATTCATGGCAGATCAAAGCCGGTATCAAATACAAAAGCAAGCGGGAGAATAAATTTTTAGGCTCGAATGACTTTGAGGTTGTATTTAAAGGGCTAAATAAAGGCTCGACCATAACGACATCTGAAAATTACACTTATTCGACAAGTGAATATACGTTTGCGGAAACAAGTACCAATGGCCTTCACGACCATACCTTACTGCTGTCCATTGTCCCTTACGACTTATTCGCTTACAGCGTAAAGAATGCCAGACCCTGATGACATTGGAAAATCAATCCAAGTGATGTCTCCTAGGGCTCCACAATTAACTATGATGGAAGTCTCTAAATACAATGACACAGTGGTGAATAGCAATGAGTTAGACGAGCAATACTACTTACCATTTAATGTTGCAGACTTCACCACAAGCACAGTTGGTGATCCTGCATCATATCCTTCCATTGAGAGTTATCGACAAAGGCTTGATGACGATGCTTATGATGTAATTTACGCCGTGTCAGAAGGAACATCAGTTGCCAATATGGATACAACCCAAGCAATAACTAAAGGGGAAGGCGTTTCGGAAAGCACTAAAATAAGCCAAGCTTATGGTGCAGAATTTGGGGTCGTATTAGGCCGCTTAGCGATAGATATGCGCCATATGTACGAATACGCCAAAGATATTAAGGTCACCATAGAAGATTCAAGTACCATTAAAGCATCGGTACCCGCGTTAAATTATAACGAAGGGTTCGCGACTTATGTGTGGGGTTTACACGGCTACTTAGAACCGACCTCTTCAACCGAAGGTGACAAAAACCAGATTTTAGTGATTGATCATTGGGTCAGTTATTAATTAGACTCGTCTTAGTCACATGTTATAAGCACAAGACCTCAGTAATGGGGTCCTTAATGTATTTTTACCATAACGGAAACATTGAATAGCATAAATGTTTCCGTTATGAGTGCCTTATTCTTTAAACAGGTTTACGCGCTAACATAGTCGCAAACTGTAATTTAGCGCCGTTATGCATAGTACCTACATCTTCATTGTACTTAATCAGTTCCCACCCAGCATAAGCCTCGCTTAACTGCCCTGCTTTTAGCGTGAAAGGAAACGGTACTGGGCATGGTGTTTCTTCAGTGCTCATGGCACAAACAATCAGGTTGTAACCACCAGGTAGCGTTCGCTGGTGCATATCAGCAATAATAGCGTCGACATTCGCTGGATTGACAAACATTAAGGTTACGGTACAAGAGATAAAATCATAATCTTTACTCAGGTTAGCGCTGTTAATGTCGTGTACCTGAGCCTTGATATTACTCATTCCCTCTTGCTGAGCAATACCTTGCAGACTATCAATAGCAGCTGGATTAATATCAATGGCGGTAACGTTAAATCCAAGCTGGCCGAGATACAAGGCATTACGCCCATTCGAACAGCCCATATCTAATGTATCGCACGGCTCAATAACTTTACATGCTTCAACTACTTCACTATGCGCAGGGTTTAAGCCGTAACGACTATTTAGATCGATTGTCATGGTAACCACTTTAATTTTTTAAATGAGGGTTATCATCTTACTACTGATATTGGCCAATGAAATTGAGAATAGTCATTTACATCGTTTTTTCTGACTTATACCGCTTTAAGCCAGTTGTGATCTTTCTCTTCAAGAATAATTTCAGACATTAGCGCTTCAGCTTCTGTACCTGCTAGTTTTTGAAGCAGGTAACTTAAATTACTATCTTCATTCAATAGCTCTAAAAATAGCTGACGCATAGTGGCATCAACTATTTTAGGGATTGCAGTTTCTTCTTTTTCCCAACGGCCTACAGTTTGTTGATCTACACCTAATAGTTCACCAAGTACTCTGCGTGATTGATTAAATTGTAATCGTAAGAACTTAAACTCATCGCCTGTTAAGCCCTGATTTTTTTCTACAACCTCTGTACCAATAGCATCATGTAAACCATTCATATCATCGATACTTAGGTATTCTTCACCATCAATTATTTCAAGCGTGTAGCCATTTTTTAGATGCACATTTGGTAGACCACACTCTGTATAGTGGTATGTCTTAGTCATTTTAACTCCAATTTTAAATAAATACTTTGCTAGATAATCAAAACTAGAAACAATAACTCCTGCTGTTAATAACTAAATACTAATAACAGTAATCACTAGTACTGAAGGGTCATCTTCATGTCTTCTTAACACTAGTGGGATCCTAATTGAATCACCTGAAGCAATTCCTTCAATGTTCATTTGCCAATCACCGCCTGCAGTTTGGTGTGGTTGTTCATGAAACCGCTTAGAATTACTTTTAAATGCCCATAAGTGTAGTGCCCTCGCCTAACACCATTTAATGGATATTATAATAAAATAATCATTACTTATTGCGCTGATTGTTTATATCAATTTGATATAATTATGGTCTACGACCTTTATTAGGTCAAGTATTTATATCATAATGATACAAATGTATGCTTAAGCTATTTTTAACATGGTTCAATAACAATAAAAGTCTCATCAAGTTGCTTTGACTTTTACGAGGGAATGTTAAAGTCCAGGGGGTTATTTCGTTCTGCCAGCCAACTTTTCAAATGTGCGCAGTGTACCCAGTCCAAGTAGTGCCACGACTAACTCCATCAGTTGATCCATTGGTATTTCAGGCCCCGATCCACCAGCCCACTCTATTAAAGGATTCAGGATAAATGGAAAGGCAAGACCGATAGCGCAGACCCAACCAATTGCAGGCCGCCAACCGGCGACAAAGAGTGAACGATGCTGAGCTTCAATCTTATTAATCTCGGCCTGCAGAATAGCTGGTTGCTGGGCTATTTTATCGAGCACCGCTTGTGCCTGCATGCGTTCTTCATCATTAGTAAAGATTCTATCCACTGCAGAACCCAATGCATCAATTGGCTCTGCAGCCGCACCACCAAATAGTTTTGTCCAAAAGCTCATAGTTTCACCTCATTTGTAAATTAAAATAGCGCGGTCAGCACTCTACCGAATTCCGTATAAGTAGAATGCCAACGCTTGATATTTATGTATCAAGCGTTTTGTTATGTTTGCTTTGATTGTATTTTACAAAAAGGTAGGTATTAGTTATGGCTGAATATAGTAAGGGAAATAGTATTAACGCTATGATTTGAATAGATTAAGTTTATGTTAAAAAGGCCCTGAGCGTTAAATACTCAGGGCCTTTTTATCGGAAGATAGCGTGTAGTCAAGAATGGTCTATTTCGTACTTTCCCCTAGGATGTATTTTGCAATCGCTTCTGATTCATGGCGATTGATAGGTGGTTTAGGCATGCCAAGACCGCCTGACTTAATAGCCACTCCCAACCTATCAACAGCATTATCCGTTCCTTCATATTTAGCGCCAATTTCTTTCAAAGACAGACCTTTAGAATCTTTATGACACGTTAAACAATCATTATCAGATAATAGTGATTTTACATCTAAGTTGTCAGGCTGATATATTTTTTTAGTGCTAGCGAGTTTAGTTAAGGCAATTATTTCTGCATCCGTTTCTTTTGCAGAGCCATAAACAACTGACAAATAAGCCGCTATAACCTTAGCCTCCCCCATACTGATAGGTGCACCATAGGCATTACGCATTTTATACATCTCACCAGTCCACTCTTTTAGATCCATTTCTGGTGGTTGATACATAACGTAATCGACTGAATGACAAAGGTGACATTTAGATTGCGCGAGGCCATATCCTGGTAATGTCGACGGCTTAAGCTTGGTATTATCCATAGGTAAGGTAATTGATACGATCTCAGCTTTAACAGTCAATGAACATAGCGCTAATATAATAAGTAAAAACCGCATTTAAACCACCTTAATACTTGTTCGTTCAATCGCGTTTCGGTTATAACCGCCATGATTCCAAGAGGCATTAAGAGGTTGTGTCTCTCCACTCTTACCTGTAGCTCTTACCATCACAAGCGTTCTGCCTTTTTCATTAAAATTATGGCTTAACTTCCAACCTCGAAAGGAAAAACGACCAAGATTTTCACCAAGCGCTGCTTGCATCCACTTATTGCCACCATCGACTGAAACTTCAACTTTTTTGATACCACTACCACTATCAAAAGCTATCCCTTTAATTTCAATACTAGTTGCAGCATTAACTTCATCACCATTTTCTAAGCTAGTAACAAAACTTCTTATTGGGAAACGATTTACAGGTAACGTCTTTTTCGCTCTGGCAGTTGGTAATTCACTCTTGGAATCGTTATCAGGTAGACGGTATGCAGTTGTCATAAAGAACGCATCAAAGTTATCAAACTCACCCTCTATAACTTTAAGGTGCGATACATGTTTAACCCAATATGTTGCATACCAACCCGGAACGATTAATTTCACTGGAAAGCCATTTAAAAATGGTAAAGGTTCACCATTCATTTCCCAAACAAGCATAGGTTCGCCCGTCATAATATGATCAATAGGTAATGATTTTTGAAAGTCTGGTGTGGTATCTCGAACCGGCTTATCCAAACCATCGATAATGACACTTGTCGCAGCACTAGAAATTCCCGCTTTAGCTAACACATTTTTAAGTGGCACGCCTTTGAACTTCGCATTCCCCATAGCGCCATTACTTAATTGCGCACCAAAAACACGTGGAGATGAATAACCTCGACTATTACCAGTACACTGTTGTACCGCGACAATTTCTTGTTGGCCTTCAATCGACTTTAATTCAGCCAAGCTTAATGTCACTTCCTCATTAACAGCCCCTGAAATAGTAATAGTGTACTTATCAGTGTCTATGGCAACGGGGACGTCAGCTAGATGATAACGAACAAAGAAACGGTTGTTTGGTGTTATTAGCCCTTCATTGAATACATTAAAAGGCGTTTCAAGATGAGGTGGTCGAGTATGTACGATCACAACATTATCTTTTTGCGGAAAATTGCTTAATACAGGCTTAGGGCCATCGGCATAGCTAACTCCCTCACCATCTGAATACATTTTGCCGTATTTCATAAACTCTTTAGAGAAAGCCGTTAATGGTGCAGCAGCTAAAGCGACATAGCCACCAGCTTTAATGATTTCCCTTCTTAACTTATTCATTTTCATAATTACAGTATCCTATTAATCTTTGAGCTGTTAACCTTCGATCTATTGGCCTTTAACTGGCTCACAGGTTATTTCATTTTTGATAAATATTTCGACAGGGATTTAATTTCATCATCTGTTAGCTTGTTAACGACGTTTTGCATCATATGACCTTGATCACCGGTTCTATCGCCTGTTCGCCAGTCAAATAATTGTTTCTCTAAATAGTCAGATGATTGACCTGCCAATCTTGGAAATGATGGGCTACCTTGCGTTTCTTGACCATGACAAGTAGAACAAGCAGGAATAGCGCGTTGCCAATCACCTTGAAATATCAGGCGCTCAGTAGGATCTTTGATGATACCGTCAGCTGATTTCTCTGGGGTAATTTTACTTATCGCCGGTGAATCGAGTGAACTGAAATAGCTAGCAGCAAGTAACTTGTCTTTCACATCTAAGTCGGCAACTATATTTTGCATCGTTGCATTTTTTCTTAAACCAGATACAAACAAGTGTAATTGGTTATAGATATACGCTTGCTTTAATCCTGCTAACTTAGGCGCTCCAGGTAAAGTACCAAGACCATCTGCGCCATGACAGGCCACACAAGTCGTTAGCACTGCCGGCAATTGCTGTTCGTTTCGAGAGAAGATATAAGTGTTCGCTTGCATAATATCGATATTATCTTGTGGTTCACTCTGTAGGGACACAATATAAGAGGTTAAAGACAATATTTGATTTCTGCTAAGGCGTTGACCAAAATCAGGCATTTCGTTATACATGCCATTCTCAATATTACGTTTGATATCAGCATTGGTTGAACCATGAAGCCAGATATCATTCGTTAAGTTAGGGGCTCCTACGCTATGTGAACCTTGAGCCTCTTTACCGTGACATGATGAACAATTAGCATCGAAAAGCGCATTGCTTTTAAATGGTCCTTTATTTAGCTCAGACACATACTGGGTAAGCTCATCTATGTCTTTACCGCTCAGTACACCTTTCCAAGCTGGCATTTTACCCTTACGTCCATTATGTATGGTCGTATAGACATCTTGAGGTGAGCCGCCGTATAACCAATCTTTATCAACTAAACTCGGGTAGTTATATTGCCCCTTAGCATCCTGACCATGACAAGCAGAACAATTATCACCAAATAACGATTTACCACTCTGCAAAACAAGCGGATCTTTTTGTAACAGCGTAAAGACTTGTTCATCGGTATTCGCGTTGATTATTGCGTTAATGTTATTGTTTATATCAATTGATTTAGCTACATACGCGTCATCGTTCTCGGTCCAACCGATAAACCCTTTCCAAGAAGCTAAACTTGGGTATAGAAGGACGTAAACAATTGCGCCTATAAACGCAATAAGATACGCAACAAAGAAAACCTTAGGAATTGGTGCATCTTTTTCATCTATTCCATCAAATTGCTCTACTGTTTTATTACTGTCTGCAGTTTTGGTCTTACGGAACTGTGAATAAATAACGGCAACCATGATAAAAAAGAAGATAATCGATAGTACGCTTGATAATATGTTCATGGATCCCATTAATTTAAATCCCCACCTTTTTCACGCGTATCTACGCCAAGACTCATCAAGTAAGCAACAAGCGCATCACCTTTTGTTTTACCTTCCACTTTGCTTGATGAATTTTCAATTTGCGTGTCTGTATACGGCACACCTAGTTTTTTCATCGCTTTCATTGAAGCAATAACATGACCAACGTTAAGTTGCTTTTCAAACAGCCACGGATATTGTGGCATGATTGAGGCTGGAACAACTGCCTGAGGATTGATGAGATGCTGTTTGTGCCAGCCTTGTGTGTACTTCAAACCAATATTCGTTAAATCAGGGCCAGTTCTTTGTGAGCTCCACAAAAAGTTAAACTCATAAACATCATCTTCCATTTTATTAGGACGACCGTATCTTTTTCTTTCCGGTTCCAAGTTTCTAACCATCTGGGTATGGCATGCCACGCAACCTTCAGCCATATACACATCCCGTCCAGCTAACTCTAAGGCTGTGTATGGTTTAGCTGTCGTTATTTCTTTAAGATCGTTGGTGAAGAAGAACCCTGGGAAAACCCACACAAAGAATGAAAATAACACCACGACTGTCGTGATAGTGATAAAAGCCATTACTGACTTGGATATTGACTCTTCCATTAATATGCTCCTTCAATAACTACTTTTTGTGGTTTGTTCACCGTCATGATGAGGTTATATACCATCACTAACATACCCAAGATAAACAGCGCCCCGCCAATTGCACGTCCGAGCATATAAGGTTCCATAAATCGTAAAATATCAACAAACGAATAAGTCAGAGAACCAGACTCAGTGAGGCTTAACGATTTAACACCTTGACCTATACCCCCTATCCACAGGGAGACTATGTAGAACAGTACGCCTATGTGAGCGAGTACAAAATGCACCTTAACTAAGCCATATGAGTAGAGTTCTTTTTTGTATAGCTTAGGAATGAAATAGTAGAAGGTTGCTATACACGTCATGCCAACCCAACCTAACGCCCCAGAGTGAACGTGTCCGATAACCCAACTGGTATTGTGAGCTATCATATTGAACCATCTGATAGCCATAAGAGGCCCTTCAAACGTTGCTAATGCGTAATAGGCAATTGACGATAAGAAAAACCAGACAACGGGATTTGTTTTCAATTCTTCTTTATTGGAAGTACACGTCATCCAAGCGTTAAATGCGCCAGCCCATGACGGGATCCATAATAAAATAGACATCACTACGCCAATATTTTGAATCCAAGATGGAACGGATGTAAAGAGTAAATGGTGTGTACCAGCCCAAGTATAAAAGCCGATTAGACCCCAAAAAGTAATTAAAGACAGTCGATATGAATAAATGGGTCTATTAACTAACTTGGGAATGAAATAGTAGTTGGTACCTACAAAGCCAGCTGTCAATAAGAAGCCAACTGCATTATGTCCCCACCACCACTGTACAAGCGCATCACTCGCACCAGAAAATATTGAATAACCTTTAAATGCATACACGGGAATGGCTAAATTGTTTATCAAGTAAATTAAGCCGATAACAATAATGACACCGCCACTGAACCAGTTTGAAACAAATATATGCTTTGTTTTTCTTTTCGCTAGCGTTCCAAAAAAGATATATCCAAACGTTAACCAGAGAACCACAATAGCGATATCAATTGGCCACTCAAATTCAGCGTATTCTTTGGTTGATGTATACCCTAAAGCGATTGAGATAAGGCCGATTACCAATGTTATCTGCCAACCCCAGAACAAGAACCACGATAAACCTTTGGATACTAGATTCACGACTGATGTTTTTGCCACTATGTATAACGACAGACCGATAATAAAGTTACAAACCAACCCAAAAATGATGGCGTTAGTATGCAAGGGTCTTATTTTCCCGAAATTTATATACTCATTAGCAAAATTCAATTGCGGTAGATATAGCTGCAGAGCTGCCATTAAACCCATGCACATGCCTATAACGCCCCAAATTATGGCGGCAATAACAAATGCTTTCGTTAGTTTTTCTTCATTTTCATACATGGGGATGTTCCCTGTTTACATCGGTTAATGTGATGTGTGTTTTTATTGATAATTTATCTATTTAGTACATTTTCAGAAAAATAAGCCGTGGCGTAAGAAACAATAAACCACTATTGATAGCCATTATTGATAAGCAATAGGTGTGTTTTCAATGAGGAATTAGTAACGAATTCAAACATGTTTTGGCTCTCTATTTCTAAGAGCCGAGAGTATACCCCTCACTGTAAGTTAAAAATATTAGAATGAAGTTAACTCATGGTTAAGCATAACTGAACGCACGAGCAATAAATAAAACCACAGTTAACTTGATGATAATTGAGGCTAGTTGAGATCTATAGAGAGGGTTTGATATGCAACATGCTTACTACTGCTTTATCGGCGATAAATTAACGTTTACTTAGATCTAAGTCACATATTTCTTATATATGTTAATAAAATCGTCAAAATAATTTTCATTTAATAAAAAACACACTAAATGCGCATGTAAATCGCAATTCAACGTAATAGTATATCTAATGAATTAAATTCATCTATTTTAAATATTAAAGACTCAGAATTATTTATCATTGGTATATCAAGGCTATTTTAACAGCGTATAATTGTTGCATTGATGTAACAAGTGCTTATTTTAACTACATTTGGAGTAAACAATTCAATTTATATGCAATTAAAGTGAATGAATATCTATAAAACAGTAAACAGTGTCACACAGCGCCGAATGCATTATCAAAACTAATGCTTAGTGTTATTTTTTATCATTATTGCATGGTTATTTAATGCGCTACTATGTTCACCAGATGAGCAATACATCACCTGGTTAAAACATAAATTATTAAATTCAGATAGAGGCTAAAATGGCACACGCAGCGCACATCAATATGATCCCACAAGCTTTAGATACAAAAGCTTATGCTGTTTCTATCAAAGGACTGATTAAACACACTAAAGACATTTTATTTAGTGATAAAAAAGAAAAATCTTTAGATATTCAATTAAAAGGCTTATCGCCACATCTCCTACGTGATATAGGCATGATGTAATAATTGACATTAATCTTTAAAACGCCAGCATTTGCTGGCGATTTTTGTTTCTAATATTAATAAAAATTAAGCGCCCATACGTCGATACACATGTACCGACGCGTTATCGTTCACGACGAGCAACTAAGATGGGACAATCCACCTACCTCAAAGAACTCAAGCGGTTTCAATCGATAGTATTTATCCTCTAGCTCCTTCGACTGCTCTGCATATGGCTGTGTCATTACGGCCTGCAGCTCTTGAATGAGAGAATAATCACCCGCAGTGGCTTGCTGATAAGCCGGCATCACGAACCATTCTCGCAAAACGTATTTAGGGTTGACGAGTTTCATCTGCATAGCGATGTCCTCACTGGCTCGGGACGAGATACCTTTCGCGTCACAAGTACTGTTAAGGAGCATTTGCCATTTTTCGAGCCACTCAATCCAGTATTTTTCTAACGCTAAGGTATCTGGATCATCCGCTGCATCATTGTATAGATTACTGTAAAAACTTTTCTTCAGTGGGCCAATATCGTCAGGAATTGAGGATAGTTCGCGGAAGAAAATAGTGTAATCAACAGGTGCTTGCATCATGAGTGTTTGTAGCTCTTTGATGAGTACGTTACACAGTGCTTTATCAGACTCAGTCTTCAAATTAATAAGACCCAATTTAGTAGCCCACATCGCCTTCATTTTCGTATCCATTACTGCTAAAAATTCACTTTGGATCTCGTCAAACGCGAGCAAATCCTGCTGATGAGATACCAGTAACGGCCGTAACGCCGAACAAAACATATCGAAATTTCGTTGTGCTGCATTTGGTTGGTTCATGAACGAGAAGTGATTACCCCCCCCCGTCCAAGGTTGATAATACGGATTAAACACATCACAAAAACCAAAGGGACCATAATCAAGTGTAAAACCACCGGCTGCGCAGTTATCACTGTTAAAGTTACCTTGGCAAAATCCAACACGGATCCAATTCGCAACCATTGAGGTAAGGCGGCCACGAAACTCGCGAGCCAGCAACACGATTTTTTCTGGAGTGGCTAGCTGCGTATCGATAACGTCAGCGTATTCACGATCGATCAAGTGCAGCACAATCTTCTCGAGTTCTTCCATCGCTTTCGGGTGTTCATTACTACGGCTGCGGCGCGCGAAAAGTTCGAGTTGACCAACACGGATGAACGACGGTGCAACACGCGTCGAGATAGCGACAGCTTCAGATATAAGCATGTCGGGATTCTCTGAACGCGAGCCCTGTGAGTACCAAGGTCGCTTAACTGTCTCCGTTTTTGAAACGTACAGACTTAAAGACCGTGATGTAGGTACCCCGAGCGCATGCATGTGATCTTGAGCCAAGAACTCGCGAATACTAGACCGTAAAACAGCGCGACCGTCTGCGCCGCGGCAATATGGTGTACGACCACCGCCTTTCAGCTGCATTTCCCAGCGTTGACCCTTGATGAGGGTCTCAAGCACTGAAATTGCACGTCCGTCTCCATATCCGTTACCAGTTTGGAACGGGCACTGTTGGGTGTACTCGGTGCCATAAATGGAAAGTGCATAGCCACTCGCCCAACCTACCTGGCGCATTGGTACTGGAACCCCTGACATATCACCAGAGAACATCCGGACAAAATCAGCGGACTCAGCCATACTGTCGGCAAAGCCAAGTTCAGAAAATAAATTTTTGCTATGCGCTACATATTCAGGGTCTTTGATTGGAGTCGGTTTTACGGGAACATAATGACCCGTAAAGACTTGTCTCGGCGCGTGATCGTCGCCGTTTTCTGTCGCATCAGGATCACAGTTTAGCGTGTCCATGAGTGAATAGTTTGCTAACGTCGCTAATTCGTTGAGCGTCGATATAGTCGAAGAGGTTTTCTTAGGCTGTCGATTATTCATATTTGTTTATACCAAAGCTCGTTAAGGGGCTGATACTCTGAACTTTACAGAATCAAAAGTATCCATACCAGTGTTAATTTTACTGCCTGCAAATATAACGACTTGTCTTTCAGCTTTCCAATCATGTAATGCCACCAGCCCACTCTATTAAAGCATTCAGGATAAATTCAACAGTCGATAGCTTTTGTTATAAGTTTTTCAGGTAAACAGATCCGCCTAATGATCGCACCGAGTCTTAAATTTGTGCCGCACGGCTGAGCACATAAGAAGAAGGGGTTGCTGCAGACATTCGCTTGGGATTGGGTAACACCGCCGCTAATTGAATTGCATGATGACGATGAGGAGAGGCATCTATAGATGAGCCATATATGATGACTACACCGGCCTTGAACCAAACATGAGACTTCATCATTTCTAGAACCTTAAAATTTTATTGATGCGTCTGTGATATTAACTCATTCTGCGGATCAAACGCGTTGGCGCCACACGTAGTAATAAGTGCATAATAGCCCAAGGGTAACTAGGTACATAACTATTCGCTTTTTCTTTATTAATTGCTTTCACTATCGCTTTACAACCCGCTTCAGCATCTATCATGAAAGGTGCTGTTTTTACTTTTTCATTCATCTCGGTGCGAATAAATCCAGGATGAATACAACTCACTTTGATTGGCGTATCCATCACGTCAATCCTGATACCTTCAGTTAATGATGTTAGTGCCGATTTAGTAGCTGCATACACAGTTAACGCACGGCGGAATCCTCGTACAGCGCTGATAGAAGAAATCGTCACTAGGTGCCCAGCATTTTGCGCCCTAAAGATTTCGAGCGCCGCTTCACATTGTGCGAGCGCCGCAATAAAATTAGTTTGTGCAGTTTGCAGATTAGCTTTGAAAAAACCTGTACCGACGGATCCACCCTTGCCTAATCCAGCATTAACAATAATACGATCAAGCGTACCAAATTCAGCTTTGAATTCATGGAAAACAGTGAAGACTTGTTCATGTTCATTGACATCAAGAGGTTTTATTTCGATTTGGATGTGAGGATTGAGGGCTAAGAGTTCTGCTTTCAGTGCAACTAAATTATCAAGTCTACGTGCACAAAGTGCTAAGTTATGACCTGATTTTGCAAATTCGATGGCCATACCTCGGCCCAACCCTGAACTTGCGCCTGTGATCAATATGTTCTTCCGTGTCATATCTTATATCTCAGTCATTTAAAGTCTCTTAATAGTAACAAGGCGATAATTCATTATCAAATTATCGCCTTCTTGAGCGCTATAAATAGTTCTGTTTTGTGCACTAAGACTTATAAGATATCGATAGTTACAACTCTGAAACTTATGAAAAATAAATCATTTGAAGTCGGATAAATCTTTCGAACTATCCACTTAAGCATAAACAAAAACGGTAAACCTTCAGCATTGGCGTGCGCACGGTTTAATTCACTAAACGTCACATATTCAATGCTCAGTATTTCTATTTGACACATTTTCCGATTATCTTCGTGAGTACAAGCATCTAACATCTGACCAACTAAGTAATGACTATCGGACTTATCGCGGATCGTCGCGGTCTTGTTACCCGATAGAATCGAACGTTCCAACCGTTGAAAAAATGTTATACAACTATACATCGTTTACACCTAGTTTCATCTTGAACATCCCTTAAATACATAACACCTTAGCGTCTATAGATAAATACTTGTTAAGACCAATATCGTAGATAGAAGCACTGGCACTCATAATAACAGCACTAAGTAGAGCCGAATGAGAATAATATCCCAATCCTATCTAAACCGACCAATATTGTCTAAAATAACCTTTTTGTTATTCGTATTTTCATTTCCGCACTGCAAGCCATCCACTTTTAATTCAGGGAATGAATATGCCTTTATCATTTGTTTTTCTTTCATTTCAGGCTGCATAGAGTTCATGATAGTCGTATAGTCTCCACATATCGCAGCATAGAAGACATAGTCGTCATATATTTCTTCATGTTCAGCTCCGTATAGATGGCCGAGCTCATGTTCTAAAGTTAGCGAGTCACAATTCAAATCGATGACCGCAACATTAGGAAAATAAGCCGAGTAAGTCGAGCCATAGAGATCTGTGGACTGGGAAGATGTCATTACTAGCACGGACAACCTATCGCTATTTACCAGCATCTTGTAAAGGCTGGAATCTTCGGCCATCAATTGAGCCATAACAAATTCTATCGAGTCATAGTTCAAGTTAGCAATTGATGAAGAGTAATATATGTTACCCGTCTCCCGCGAGAGTGGAATAGATGAGTTACTTAGAATAAGGCTGGAGTTCGTTATGGATTCACCTATCTTTAATTTGGCAACATCTTTAGGGATATCATCACTGACATAAAAGTCTACTTCAGTGATATTTACAGCTTGCGCATATTGGATAGAAAAAATTAAGCACAATAAATAAATGTTGTGAATCATAAACCTTTAATCCTCTAGGATCGCCACTGACGTAGTAGTTATCTTTTTAAGTCATCCCCTAAACGTAACGGCTGCTATTGTGGCCTCGGTCTGACCCGCTCGCACTTCTAGCGTGATCGCAATGAGATTACCGAATATAATAAATTTAATTCATACAACTGTTATACTAACTCTTACTGTTAAGTGAATAACTGATTGACTGTTTTCATTGATATGAACATTCTTACTCGACCATTTATTTCGCAGAGAACGTCGAAACCATATTTAGCGTAGAATGACTCAGCTTGTTCAGTTAAACAATCAACAACGATGGCGTAAGCTCTCATGTGAGAGTTAATTTCCCAAAGGTACTCTAACGCTTTAATTAAGCTAACTTTGCCTAACCCACTCCCATGAAACTCTTTATGGACGGCAAGTTGAGCCAAAAGAAAAACAGGGATAGGATAACGTGGTAACTTTTTAGCCATTGCTTGTGGTAACGTATCGCGGCTAATTGAGCTTGGCGCGATACTATAAAATGAGCAAATTGGATATTTTTTGTTTGGTAACGGCGCAGAAGCAGGTAAAACCAGAGTGCGGCTAATACCTGCTTGCATATGTTTGGCTGCTTGAGTTTGGATAAAATCATTTAGCTCTTTTTCGCCACAGTCAAATGATGCTCTGTCATGTTTTGATTTATCCAGTTCTTTGAAACGTTTGGAATAACTCACTTAAACTCACCATTCTGAGTAAATACAGCGGCTTCAAGTAATGCTTTATTTGGGGCTTTCGCTTCATCACAAGCAGCCATAAATTGGTCGAATACATTCGCTTCAACGGTAATACTCTCATGCTCAGAAACTACTTTAGTTGAATCTTCGTCCATTAAGCGAACAACGTATTCGGTTAAACTTTTTAAGCCGAGTAAAGCTGATGCTTTCTCAGCCTTAGCTTTGATTTCTTCATCCAAACGGATATCAAGTCTTGCAGTAGCCATAAAACCTCCAGTTGTACGGATTAATTCCGTAATTGAATTTATTATAGATTTTAAACAACTAAAGATCAACTTGTACGGAGTTGGTACGGGTTAGATTTTATTGAAATGCGGATTCATTCCTGTGATTTGGAAGGCGTCACTCATTTAACCTCTGTTTGTCTAAGAAAAGATAAAAACGACAAAGTCGCTTGGTAGTTATGGTACGACAAAGTCCCTTGGTGTTCACATTGGCTAACGCAATTGCACTAAGCCAAAGCTGGACAGAAATAACTTAGGGCAATTGTACTAGCCGAGGTAATACACATTAGATTTTGTAGGGGAAGCAAAGGTGTCTAATTGACGCCCTCACTTCGATAGCTACGCTCGTTAAAGTATTATCAAAAAATAACTTATTATTTCACCGCGTATTCTTTGAATATCAGCTTACCGATCTCAACAATAATCTCATTGCGCATTGCCATTGCTAACTCAGTTTCGGTTAAATAAATACTGATGATTAGCGGTTGACGCTCGGAGTGCCAAAGCATAGCAGTTATACCTCGAGAACCATTACCACCCGCACCTGAGCGGTCGGCAATAAACCAGCCTTGCGGTAATATAGAACGCAGTAAAGGATCTGACACTTTATTATTTTGCATCCATGTTTTAAGTTGGTTTTTATCCAAATCAAGTAGAACATCACCAAGTAGTAGTTTGTTGAGCGTGGTAACTATGGCTTTCGGTGTCGTGGTATCACGCAAGTCTCCGACCTTAGCTTCATTCAATTCAGGTTCTATACGATCTAACTGACTCTCTTCATCACCAATTTCTCGCAAGAATGCAGTAACGCCTTGAGGGCCTCCGATATACTGTAAAACAATATTAGCCGCGGTATTATCACTGGTCAGCATTGTTGCTTCACACGCTTTCGCCACTGTAATAGTGTTATTCACAAACGTTTTAGTGACTGGTGACCAAGGGATTAATTCTTCAGCCTTTATCAATGAGCTAGTACTGGGATCCAGATTACCATTTGTCGATTCACTTAGCATTTTCGCGCAAGCGAGGGTTTTGAATGTACTCATCATCGGAAAATGTGCATCACCATTGTAAGCCCACGTTTGTTTATTTTGCGTATCTAAAACAGCCACACCGATACGACCAGAAATACGTTGTTCAATTGCTGATATCGAATTGTTTAGCGTAGTAGCTGTCGTACTCGCACTCGTTAATAATAAGGCAGTACACAAGAATATATTCTTTGTTGTGTTTAACATTGGTCGAGTCTCTATATTAGTATTATGCTGAAGAAAGACTCGGATATTAAAGACTATTAACACCATTATCAATATAGGGCTTTGGATGAGCAAGTATATGGCAAGTGCGATATCAACATATTGTGAGTGAGTAATCGATCTAACTTGAAAGGGGCAATTTCGAGTTACAACACCTGAGTTAAAAACCAAAAAAAGCGCCCTCAGGCGCTTTAATTAATTCACATATCATCAAGTAACATTAATCACTCGTACGATAACTTGCCAATTCTGTACTTAAGCTAACACCTTGCAATTTCAACTGGTTTACACGTTGTAAATACGCAGCACCTTTAAGCATATGCAAAGCAACATCTACAGCGCCACGGCGGGTATAGTCTTCAAGGTAAGAACCTTTCACCCAGCTGTTGAATGCACCTAAACTTGGGCCTGCCCAAATCTGATAATCCATTTCACGTCCCTTCTCGCCTGTGTTTGACCAGCGTGAAGAAAGGCCAAGATACCAACGGAAGATAAGTGCCATTTTACGTTTAGGACTACTCGTTGCACGGGCTAGCATTTCTGGATCGCGTTCAGTAAAGAAAGCGATAGTGCCATCCCAAATCTCGTCTAGGTTTGCACGGAAGATTTGTTTTTCAATCTTCTCACGTTCAGCAGCTGGGATATCTTCAATCGAGTCATAAGCCACATACAAGTCATACAGTTTCTTCGCACGCATCGCGAACATAGAACCGCGTTTTAATACTTGCAGCTTCACACCCATTTCAAACATATCTGCAGCAGGTGCCATAGTCACATCAGCCATTTCAACTGTCGATAACAGTTTACGAGTATATTCAGATGCACCCGCTTCAACACACGCCTGATTCACAGAACCCAGAACGATATAAGCCGCGCCCATGTTAAATGCAGCGAGTGCTGCTTCAGGCGTTCCGATACCACCACCAGCACCAACACGTAATGCAGGAGAGAAGTTATACTTCGCTTGCACTTCATCACGCAGACCAATAATCGTCGGTAATAATGTTAAAAACGGACGGTTATCTGTATGACCACCAGAATCCGCTTCCCCAGTAATATCATCAGCCATAGGTACAAGCAACGCTAAAGCAGCTTGTTCAGGGGTGATCTTATTTTGTTCTAATAACTTATCCAGTAATTTTTGCGGTGCAGGTTCCATAAAGCGGCGACCAACTTCGGTACGCGATACTTTAGCGATAACCTTGTTACCGATATTAACACTGCCATCTGCGTTTTTAGTTAGACCAGCAGCACGATACCAAACAATGTGTTCAGTTAAACCAAGGTAAGCTGAAGCCTCTACCGTCTTGACGCCAAGTTTTAGGAAACGTTCAACCGCGCCACGCTCTAATGCTTCTTCTGCTGGTGCATGGATCAAGTTAACCGCATAAGGGCCATTTGGTAATTCAGCTTGAATACGACGAATTGCATCTTCAACCGCATCAGGCACTAGACCTGCAGCACCAAATGAACATAACAGCCCTGCTTTACCTAACGCAACAACCAATTCAACCGAGGCAATACCATTTGCCATCGCACCGCCATGATAAGCATATTTAACGCCGTGCTGTTTCTTGTAAGCATCATCACCCAGATCTTCTGGGTTTAACTTTTGCGCAAACGCCAATACATCAACATCGATGTTATTGCTGATCGCACCTGCTACTGACGTATGATTAGCTATACCAGTTACGCCTGAATTATTCGCCACATAGAGAGGTTTAGTTAGATCCATTAAAGCTGCTTTAATTTCTGCATCTTGTGTATGAACTGACGCTGGATCTACTTTCCAAGCCCAGTTAATTGCGTTGTTATTGTTAAAACCTAAACTCGACATTCTTAATTCCTTTTTTGTAGCTGCCGAATGATTACTTACTATATTCATTCCACAGCTAAATTATTTTGTCTATTAACTACTAAGTTCGAGGCGTCTAAATGGACACCAAGCCGTATTGATTAAAGTAAGCTTGCTGTTGTTGGCATGGATGCCAACCCCAAGCCTCCATGGACGGATTCACGGCGTGCAAAGCGTCTTTAACCAATGCGGCGCTTAAGCACGTTACACTTGACCCTTTACGCTTCAACAATACTTAAAACGATGTTTTTAACTTCATAAATACGCAGACCATCTTTAGACAGATTCGCATCACCAACGATTCGCACTTCACCAGCGTCATTCACGATCTCAGTGATATGCACGTCCAGTGACATCTGTTTATTCAGCGGCGTAATTTGCCCACGGTATTTCCAATCAACTTGCGTCATCGGCGCAATGAAACGTGGGTTAGCAAACTTGCCACCCAAATCATTTTTAAGCGCATAGGTCTGCATCAACTCAATAATAGCTTCAACACCTAATGAACCTGGCATCACCGGATCTTGGTGGAAGTGATAACGGAAGAACCAATCATCAGCATCAATCGTACGTTCGCCATAAACATAAGCCACGCCCGCTTTACCACCGCCTTCAACCACTGACACTGTATCGATAAAGTTCATCTGACCACCAGCCAATTTATAATGCGGTTTATCCACAGGCGCTTTATACAGAGCCAATGACTGATTAGTTAAATCAAACACATCAATATTCGCTGCGGGGGTATTGTTATCAACAAACCACGCATTAGTCGTTTTACCGTTATCAATGCCCAGTTGGTTAGTCAGTGATTCACCACTAAAGTAACCAAATACAGCTTTACCAGTATAAAATAGCTCGCCATCTACAGACATATCAAACGTGAAACTTTGAATAATCGCGCCACCAGCAATAGCCGTACTAACCAAGACTGATTTATTCACAATGGTCTTGCCGCGTAAATCAATCTGCTTTAATAACGTGCCGCTACCATCAAGGTTACGGAAGAACAGATCTTTTTCAGGGTATTTAAGCGTCGTGCCCATGTAACCAGAAATAAAGCCATTTGGTTGCAATGCAATTTCCATGATTAATGAATAAGGCATCCAGTTTTCATGGCTGTTTTTAGTAAAGTACCAAGCGTCTTCCGGTACATAGTATTCAGCTACACAGCTTGATGGATTTTTAAGATCAAGACGTTCGCCCTGCACTTCTACAACCTGAGTAACAACTTGTAAATCGCCACAAGGTGTACGAGGTGGAATACGACCTTCATAAACATCAAAATCAGGACCGAAACAGTTAGAAATATTACCCGTCGCAAACTCAAACATATGCCAAGGTGTAAACGGTGCTTGGTTAGGCACTCTATGATGACCAGCAACAGCAGGCGCTTCAAAATGCTTAATCGGTGTCACACCTTTGCTTTTCGGTGCAGACAAGTCTGACTCAACACGCATTAACGGACGTTCAGGAAACTTAAACGGTTCAACACCACGTTCGTCTAGATCCGCGCTGTTAGCGGGTGAAGATGCTGGTGCTACTGACGCAACAGGTGCAGTAATCGCTTTAAGCGCCACATTACTCGGCAGTGTTACAGGGTAATCTGAATGCTCATCTTGTTCGCTGATCATCACGCTCAAGTTTTTGAAATCAACAACCACTTTACCGTCAAGCAAAATATCAATATTAGCTTTCATGAATGGCTGTGGATGCATACCCATCGCAGTAACTTCCATACGGTAAGTTAAGGTATTGCGCTGTGGCAGTACTTGCCCACGACAACGTACCGTTTGTGATTCACCTGGTAGTGGTTGGAAACGAGCGTTGTTCACATTGGTATGCATACCAAGAGACAGCATGAAGAACATCGCCATTTGGCCACAACCTTCCGACATCAACGAACCAGCCATTACTTGATCACCTTTAAAGTGACAAGGGAAATACCAATGCTCAGGGTCTAAATCTTTCTGACCTTCTAACAGGCCTAGTCCCCAATGACCACCGGTTGGGTCTATCTTGGTAATACGTTCAATCATCAAGAACTTCTCAGACGAGAATTTCAATGATGGATTACGGCCACCTTGATCATATTGCGGACCAAAACAACTGGCAACATCACCATTAACCAACTTCATCATGTCGTTATAATCGTATTGACCACGGTTATGTTGTAATAACGGCGTGAATGATGATTTAACAGCATTGCTAAACTCAGCTTTGTCTTTGTCGTTATGAATAACGCCTTTACCATCAGAAAGTTCTTCGTCAGTAAAGAAACCAGCACAACCATTACGCATGATAAGTACCTTCTTATCCCCTACGTAACAATCGTAATGGAAGAAGAATAATAATTGCTCGCCGTTACGTGCATACGAATCAATGTGGATCTCGTAACGTAAAGTATCGCCACCAAAAGCCATCTCTTCAAGGAAAGTTAATTCACAATCAAGTAAACGGTAAACACGTTCGCCTTTCGCTTGGAAATCAATACCGATATATGAAATCAACATCAAATCACACTGGCCTGATTCGACGGCAACAGACCAAGGGATCTGACCATCAATTAAGAACGGTGCATCAACAGGCACATCATATTCAGTACACATGTATGATTTCTTGTATTCATGCACCTTGGCATCAAGTTCAGTAACACGTGTTACTAACAAGTAATCTGAGGTTGGCAGACGTACACGACGCGAATAGCCATCAATAATATTGTATTCAGCACCAAATACCTTACCAATATCACCTTCAGCGAATTCAACCAAATCAGCTTGATCGTAAATCACGTTTTCTGGTTTATTATAACGTTCAATTAACTGCAGCGGTGGATAGTTGTAACCAACAGGTCCTTTTATCTGAAAACCAGCTTGTGTAGCAGCTGCTTGCGCTTTTGCTTCTGTACTGGTTAGGTTTGTCGCTACTACAGGCGCATTAGACACAAGTGTTAATGGCGTTGCTGATACAGGATTTGTTAGCACTGTATTGCTTGTTGACGCAGTATTGTTAGATGTATTGTCACTACCAGTTTGGATTGACAGCTTGGTTTGCAATTCAACAAGTTGCGATAGGTTTTTCTGTGCAGCTAAACGACTTTCTAAAAATGCTTTATGCGTAGACGCTTGCTGATGAATTTGGTTACTTGCTTTATGTTTCACAGTCACTCCAACAACGCTCGGTGCCGCTACGGGCTGCGCTGTGTGTTGATGTTGAGAAAGGGGTGAACTTACAGCGGCTGCTGTAGCTTGCATATTTTGAACTTGGTTTGGTGCTATCTCTTGTGCATGACTTGACGCTTGAACATGAGATGCTTGAATGTTAGAAGCTTGAGTGTTAGCAGCTCCAGTCACCACATACTCATTGGTTGCATGAGCGCTAATACCTTGGGGCTTCAGGTTATCCATCATCACTGGCTGGTTAACTTTGTTTAAGTGCTTACCGGCAAACTGCGCTTTAATAGCGTGTAAAGATGAACTCGCACTGTTAACAATCGCGTTGCTAATTAACTGACCACCGAGTTTGATGGTTTTAACTAACTGTGGGCGTTGCTTGGCCATACCAGATACAGGCGCTGGTGCAACTTGATGCGCTTGCGCTGAACTCGATAAGATAAGATGCGCGCAGCTGTTATCACGACCTAGACCGTTAATAGCAATATGTTTGCTTTTCTGATCTTGACTCGTATTCTGATCTAACAGCAGCGCCGTTTTAATAATACTCGCCATACCCGAGGCATTAAACGTATGACCAATATTGGCTTTCACCGAACTGATACTTGCGCTTGGGTATAAAGTCGGTAACGCGGTTTTTTCAGCATTATTTTCGGCACTAAAACCACTTGCATGTGCTTCAACACTAGCTACATCAGCAGCACTGATACCAGCAAGTGTTAATGCTTTATCCGCTGCAATCGTAATTGCTTTCGCATTGCTACCAGGGGCAAAACTCACCGCATCAATACGCGCATAAACTTGCTCAGCAGTGACTTGCGATGACGGTTTAACGACAATAGCCGCTGCGCCTTCACCCACCAGCCATTGTTGCTGATCAAGAATATTGTTGGTTACTGAACTGCTTTCATTAACCGGACCACATTCACTTACAGATCCCTTTTCATTAACTGGACCGTAGTGCTGACGTAAAGTAATGTTTTCAATTGAACCAGACAAATCAACAGCAGCAATAATAACGGCTTCAACATCACTGGTTTGAAATAGATTTTCAGCTAATTCAACACAACGATAAACAGAGTTTTCTTCAGCCGATACGGTAATAGCAGGACCAGAAAAATCCCATAACGCCGAAATACGTGACGCCATAATATTACCAATGAAACTCGTATACTGATTTAGCTGTGCAGCCGAGGCAACACCGTCTTTAGCAATATTGGTCAGTTCTTCACGTTGCTCAACAGTCAGGTTAATACCTTGCTGTAATAAGCTGTCTTCAATTTGGGTGGTTAGATTAACGCGACCACGATACTGATGTAATTCCAGTTCCATGCCCATCGCTACTAATACCGCAACATTACGACCTTCAACTAGACCTCCGTCTTTCGCAGCATTGTCTGCCACTTGCATCATCATTAACTGTTGCGGGATCAAGCAATCTTTTTCATTAGGCGGTACTTTAAAACGCAAGAAATCAATATCTAGCTGTTCAACGTAACTGCCTTTAGGCGCTTTGCGTAATTGTAACGACTGCATGACGTTAGCGTTACTTTCCATGCCTTTCCAGCGTTGTTCTGGTAATTCACGGAAGGTATTTTGATTATTATTTAATAAGGTTTTGAACTGCGCTAAATTACTGGCACTACCAAAATGGCTGTCCATACCAATAATAGCCAAAGGCTCACGTGGTTTAGCAACACTAAAATTAGTCTCGAGTGTTTGCGTTGGCTGTTGTAATACCAAATGGGCGTTGCTGCCACCAAAACCAAATACGCTCACACCTGCGGTACGCGGTTTATCTGCCTTGGCACCCGGAGTTGTTGGCCAAGACACAGTCGTCGTTGGCATTTGCTCGCCAGTAAAGTAACCGTTTTTAGATTGCAGTGGTTGCTTTAAGTTAATCGTTGCAGGAATAAGACCTTTACCTAGCGCTAACATAGCTTTGGTCATGCCAGGCATACCAGCGGCAGTTAACAAATGACCAAGGTTAGATTTAACCGAGCCCAGTAATGGTTTGTTATTTACGCGACTGAAAAAGGTTTCCATCGAACGCAATTCAACATTGTCACCCTTAGGTGTGCCCGTTGCATGACATTCAATATAGTCAACTGTACTCGGGTCAACATCTGCATCGGCATAAGCACGTTCATATACTAATACTTGGCCCTTGGTGTTCGGGCTTAATACAAACTCGCCTTTACCGTCATTCGATAATGCGCCGCCTTTAATAATGGCGTAAATATGATCACCATCACGTACTGCATCACTTTGACGTTTCAATACCATCATGCCCGCGCCTTCACCGGCAAATAGACCTTGTGAATTTTGGTCAAACGGGGCATGTACATTGTTAGCTGGGTAAGCTTGGAATATCGAGAAACCCATATTTACGAACATAGGATCTGCTGCAGATACCGCACCAGCAAGCATCATGTTGGCTTTACCCGTATGCAGGTAATCACACGCTAACTTAACGCTATAACAAGATGAAGCACAAGCCGCATCCAGTGCAAAATGTGAACCACCAAGACCCGCCGCTTGCGCGATCAATGCAGCTGGATAACCTGCTACTAATGCATTGTCAGCATGTGTTTTTTTCGGTGCTGTGTAATGCGTTAATTGAAAATCAGGATGTAATACCGCCTTTAAGGCATTATCAACAACTTGATGATACAAAGGCATAAACAGCTGATTAGATGATTTAGTTGGGAATGACAAATTACCTAAAATCACACCACAGTTTTCTAGTGCAGTACTGCCCCAATAACCCGCATCGGTAAGGGCTTGTTTCGTAACATAAAGCCCCCATTGATTAAGGTCATCTAAACCGGCTAAATAATCATTATCGAGTTGATAACCTGAAGCATCAAAATTGAAATCACTGATGTAACCGCCGTGCACACAGTAAAATTTATCTGTGTCACCTTTGTTGGCGGTATATTTAGCAGGATCAACGCCCATTTGAACAGCGGTCGCCTTACTGCGGCAATCTTGTTGTTCAAGCAATTGCTGCCAAAATTGATCCGGTGCTTGTGAGCCCGGGAACAAATTAGCAATACCTACTACTGCAATATTTTCCATAATTACTCTCTTTAAATCCATATTTCAACTAATGAGGTATAACTCACCAGCGCTAGATATCGATGTTGACTATTTGTTCGTGTTTGCTATATGGCCTGCTTTAACCAGGATTGACCCGTTAAACAAGCTATCTAAATTCAAATTCACGCCATGACTAATTAACTTAGCAATCGCACGAATATAAGTAAGTTCATCACTGGTGCCTTTGGCATTCACAGGAACAGATACATGTTGGCTTTGCTTTTTATTATCGCCATCGCCATTAACTAAGATCTTATCTACCCAGCTACATAACGAACGACCTGGACCCATTTCAATGAATACCCGCGCACCTTTGTCATGTAAGGTATTAACCAAACGTGGGAAATCCACCACATCACACAAACATTTAGCAATACTGTGGGAAATCGCTTTGCTGCGTTGTGGAATCGGTAAATAACATGAGCTTGAATACATCTTGGTATTAATACGTGGAGTAACATCCATATGGTATAGCTCAACCATATGATCGTATTCGGCATAAGCTGGCGCGCTGTGAATTGCGTTCGCCATATTCAATGCCATTGCACGCACACCTAAATTCTTAATGACTCGCTGACAGGCTTCTGGATAACCGGCTAACAACAAGCTATCAGGTGTATTGATAATGGTGCAATACACACGATCTTCATCTGCAGAGGCAATTTCGACCTGTTCAATCGTTGCCTTAATGGTATAGGTTTCCCAGATCTGCTCGAACGTACCGTTAGCTACATCATCCATGCCCCAATGCTGACGTAGTGTTCTTAACTCGCCGCAAAGTTGATGATTAAAGGTATTCGATTGTGCAAGGCGAGCACTCATCAATCCCGGTTGCTGCCAGCAGCCTAGTGCTGCATACATGCTTACTTCACCCATGCTATAACCTGTAGCAAAGTCAGCTTTAACGGCAAAGACTTCTTCAAATACCTTGGTAAACACACAAGCAAAACCCACACCGGCTTCAGCGATATTGGCTAAGTTACCGCGCAGGTCCAGATCCAACTGCTTGAGTTCTTTAAAGCTATGACGACTAATACTGCGTGGATTAAGTAAAGTATCTTTTAGACTTTCGCCAATGTCATCGGCTAAAGCCGCTACAGGCTGATAAATCTGTGGGAATAGATGAAATAGATCACGCCCTAAACCAACATATGTAGCACCAATACCTGGGTACATGAAGGTGACACCATTCTGTGTGCTGTTAGCAGCCTGTTTATTTGCAGGCTGCGCGGTAAAATAACTGCCCTTCGGGGTTTTCCATTCTTTAGCATCTTCATTAAACACGCTAGCGATACCAGCAAACGCCAAGGTTATTTCTTTGCTTAACTCTTCAGCAGTCTCGGCAATAAGCACTGCGCTATAGGCTTTGTTAGTATCATTACGGGCATAACAGTCTGCTGCGATCTGTTTAATACTGATAGTACTTATGCCAGTAGTACTTAACTGCCCTGTAATAGTTTCTAATTCACAGCGTAATTGTGCTTCGTCATTACCTTGTACTATGATTAATGCTAACTCGCTCGATGCAAAGTAACCATTAGTGCGCAGATCAGCTACTGGATTGTTTTGTTCAAGAGTCTGAAGCTTGCTTTCAGTTAAGTCATTATCTTGCAAGACTGTTTCTTTCAAAACAAGTTCTTGTAAGACGTTTTCTTGTAAAAGAATATGACAATAGCTGTCAGCAGTCACACAACTATAAGCGGCAATGTGTGCAGAGCCATCAGCATGTGGGAACCAAGGTCGAGCATCTACAGGCATATAGAATGGTGAATTCCGCCACCGTGACATTTGATTGTCACTCGGTTGTTGCCAATCTTTAATCGCCGGAATATAACGTTGATGTAAACCAATTACACATTTCAATAAACCTGCGACCTGTGAAAAACACCCGCCTTCACCAGTCACACTACGGGCACTGCTTAATGCAGTATGCAAAGTTTGCGTATGATGATAAGCAGACATTAAACCTTGGCTTTCAGACAATGCGATTGCCGAATCAGCGACTGCTGACACTTCTAACAAACCAACCTGCTCTGCAGTTATGCTAGCTTGCTGCAATGCGGTCTTTGCAGTATCGCTAATGTTTCCAACGTTAAATTGAGCATTTACGCCCGATTGAGCGAAGCCCTTAATGTTGGCGTATATATAACATTGCTTAGCATTGGCAAACGCAGTTGAAGCGATAAGTAAACTCGCGAACCCAGCTACATTGTTATAACCATTGAAGGTTTCATCAAAGCTGATTGTTGCAGTTACAGATTCAAGATCATGACGAGATAAATTAACCGAGTTATTCATGCCAATTACAGCCACAGGACAGTCTTGGTTATTAACTAAATCAGCTACTTGATTTAATGCTTGGCCTAAATCAGCAATAACAACACAACTCGCACACTGTTTTTCAATTGCTGATGCAATTTGGACTACAAGCTGATCATCAGCACTTTTTACATCAGCAATCAGCAACACCGCGATATCAGCTATATTTAACTGATTCGTTTGCGCTAGTAGACTGACAGAGTTAAGAACTGTCATGGCAGTAATAACTTGTTCTTCGCCATTGCTAATAACATTAGATTCGGTACTAACGCGGCTAACATTACCTACATAAGCACCTTCATAGAAAGCGCGTTCCACACGGTCAATATTGTCTTGTCCGCTAAATTTAGCATCCATACCAATAACAGCTAATTCCGTCATATTCTCTTTAATATCCTGTTTGGAATAGTAATAGCTAAAAGCACTTGTTTACTTGGTTTAAAGCAACCGCGTTTAGCTATTAATATTGTTAATGTTAAAAAATGAAGAAAGCAGACGCCATGCTCACCATGACGCCTATCGTTATTATTTACTCGATCATGACATATCGTTCAAAATGTCACTGACACTGACTTGCGCTGATTTCACTTCGGCAAGTAATTGCATATCAGCAGCAATCAATTGAATATCACAACGGGCTTTACTGCCGCGTGAACCCAATAGATCATGCTCAACAACATTAAGTTGCAGATAAAATACTTCATCTACAACCACTTCACGATACACAGTCCAAGCCGTTGTCACCGAAGGTAAGCTACCTAAACCAAATTGTTTGCGCACCCAGACCAACATAGCCTGATAAACCAAATCATTGGCAAAGATATTGTTGTCAGCTAACGGGAAGGATCCCTGCTTAGCTGTTGCAACATCGGTTATCTGACAAGCCAATAGCAGGCCCTTGTCGTCACAACTTAATATCTGCTTAATGCCCTGCAGACTTTCACCGTGGAACAAGGTGCCATTGCTGTATAACGCTTGTGCTTCATCAGTTACTTTATTGTTGCTATCAACACTTTCTGTCAATGTCGGAAGTTCTACCTTCACAGCATTAAGTGGCTGAGTTGCTAACAATATTGTCGCTGCATAATGAAACACAGGTTTACCGTCACTTTTCAGGCTAAAGATCTTTGCGGCAATACGGACTTCAGAATCCTGTTCTGACGCCCTTGTCACAGGCGACAATTGGATTTGGTAATCCGCCGCCTCATTGCCATCAAAAACCACACCTTTAAACAATTTATAGTCTTCGAAACCGACATACTTCAATGCACAGTCTCGGTTACTATAAGTCGCTTTTGCTGCATCACTCATCCAAGCAATCGCGCATACCGTTGGTAATACCTGATTGCCTTTGATCATGTGGTCAGCTAAAAAGTGGTTTTCGTTAACCTGAAAAGCACTACTGTCTGATAAAGCACTAGTCTTGTTTGATAAAGAGCTACTGTTAGTCGCTTTGATACTTTTAGTTACTAAAGCATCTGATAAACGACTAACTTGTGGCTTTTTTACAGCAGTACTCTTTTCATCAGACTTTTGATCAGAGCTAGCATCTTTAGATAAGTCATTACCCACGAGGATTTGTGGACAACGGTTATCATTAGCGGCTAGTTCATTCAGCAATAACTGTGCACCTGCATCAAGTGGAATAATGTAAACACCACGTTGGTCAAACATACGTTTAAGCTCAGGCGTTACCATGCCACCGTCCCAAGGACCCCAGTTAAAGCTCAATACTTGAGCTTGTGGGTGCAATGATTTAAAGCGGTATGCGGTTTTATTTAAGATCTCATTGGCAATCGAGTAATCAGACTGGCCGGGGTTACCGTAGAAACCAGCCGCTGACGAGAACAATACCAATTGCTTGATGTTGCTTGCTTCAGTGACTGATAGTAGCGATAACAAACCGTCAATTTTAGTGCTGTAAACAGACTCAAAATCACTCAGTGTTTTTTGCTCAATGAATTGGTCAGCTAACACACCCGCGCCATGAATGATGCCAGTGATTGCACCGAACTTAGCGATAGCTGGAGCGACTGCCATTTGTACGCTTGCTGCATTAGTTACATCTGCAGAAACATATTCAGCTTGGCCACCAGCAGCGGTAATTGCAGACAAGGTTTGCGCAATTTCACGATTAGCTTGGATTGGTTTGATTAGCTGTACGATCTTAACGGGTGTTGGTTTATCACCTGCTGTAATCAAAGACTGCATCGCTGCTTTCTTTAACGCCGCTTCATCAGTAATACCACTTGCCCAGCTCGGTTCGTCACTTGAGAACGTTGAACGTCCCAATAAGATGAACTTAGACTGATATTCTTTAGCTATACGAGCAACACAATGTGCAGTTACACCTTTTGCGCCACCACTCACTAAAAATACCGAGTTAGCATCGATGTTATTGCCAGCTGTTAATGCATAGCTGTCAGTAGCCACACCAGTTAACGTGATACGTTCAAGGCCTTTACCAGCTTGTTGATAACCCACTTCTGTTAATACAGTGTTAGCATCAAGTAGTTCATCACTAACAAGGCTTGCAACTTGTTCAGCCGTTAATGACGAAGCAATATCAACCGCACGACAGAATACGTTATCCCACTCGTGAGACAGTGTCTTAACTAAACCGTTTAAGCCGCTTTGTACTAGGTCTGTTTTCACATCATGACTTGTAGCAGAATCGATATCATCAAAACCTAATGAACCACCCTGCTGAGTAACAATCATAAAGGCGCCACGCACTTTAGCGGCTTGAGTTACTTTACTCAATTTCGCTAATAAGAAGGCTAACATCAGGCCTTGCTTAGATGCTTGTGGGTATTCGATAGCATTAATTTCGCTACTTGCGTGCAGATAGATAACTGCATCCAATTGTGCGTTAGCAGTAATAATGTTGTTGATTTCAGTTTCATCAACGCCATTTAAAGTCACCAGGTTCACTGACTTATTAAATGCTTTCGTCGTTGTTACAGCTACCCAAGTTGGTTGCAATGCAGTTACATTCCAGCCAGTTTGCAATAGGTGGTCTGCAAGTAACACAGCATTATCAGTGCCATCAGCTACGATTAAGGCGTTAGCACCTTTACAATCTTGGCTTATTTTACTGATAGAGCTTAGACGAGAGATAGCAACGGTTGCGCTCGGCGCCGGTTTAAATTCCGCCTTATGTTCTGCGGCCGCTGTGATAGTCGCCACATTGCTTTGCATAAATGCATCTGATACAGCATTATTTTCAGGGCTAGCCACTACATTTACAGTAACACCACTCGCCTTGCTTTGCATGTAGGTTACAATTTCTTCTAACGTACGTAGTTCAGCTAAGTCTTCTGGGTTTAGTTCAGGTAAATCAGTAATGATCTCCTGTACCGCGCCTAGAATTTCAACACGCTTGATTGAATCAATACCAAGGTCGGCTTCCATGTCCATTGCTAATTCAAGCATATTGGCAGGATAACCAGTCTTATCAGCAACAACATCCATCATTACATTTTGGATGTGGTCTAAATCGATAGACGGTGCTGAGCTTGTTACACTAGTAGGTGCACTTTCTACTGCAACAGGTACTGCAGGCGCTTCAGCTACGGGCGCTTTGCTTTGCATGTAACTAACGATTTCACCTAATGTACGTAGTTCAGCAAGATCTTCAGGGTTAAGCTCAGGTAAGTCAGTAATGATTTCCTGTACCGCACCTAAAATTTCTACACGCTTGATTGAATCGATACCTAGGTCAGCTTCCATGTCCATAGCAAGTTCTAACATGTCTACTGGATAACCGGTTTTGTCTGCAACCACTTCCATCATCACTGTTTGGATATGGTTTAAATCGATAGACGGTGCAGAGCTTGTTGCTACAGAAGCCGTCGCTACTGGCGCACTCTCAGCGACTGGCGCTTTGCTTTGCATGTAACTAACGATTTCACCTAGCGTGCGTAATTCAGCGAGGTCTTCTGGGTTTAGCTCAGGTAAATCAGTGATGATCTCCTGCACTGCGCCTAATATTTCCACACGTTTGATTGAATCGATACCTAAATCAGCTTCCATGTCCATGCCAAGTTCTAGCATGTCAGTTGGATAACCAGTCTTATCTGCAACTACATCCATCATCACTGTTTGAATGTGGTTCAAATCGATAGACGGTGCTGAGCTTGTTGCTACAGGAGCCGTCGCCACTGGCGCACTTTCAGCGACTGGCGCTTTGCTTTGCATGTAACTAACGATTTCACCTAGGGTGCGTAATTCAGCAAGATCTTCAGGGTTTAGCTCAGGTAAATCAGTTATGATCTCCTGTACTGCACCTAAGATTTCCACACGCTTGATTGAATCAATACCTAAGTCAGCTTCCATATCCATGCTCAGTTCTAGCATGTCTGTTGGGTAACCGGTTTTGTCTGCAACCACTTCTAACATTACGTTTTGGATGTGGGCTAAATCAATACCAGCAGATGCAGGCGAAACAGGTGCACTTGTTACAGGTACTGTTGTAGGAGCTACAGCCTGGGCTTTTGAATTCATGTAATCGACAATCTCACCAAGCGTGCGTAGCTCAGCAAGATCTTCAGGATTAAGTTCAGGTAAGTCAGGGATCAATTCCTGTACTGCGCCTAATATCTCAACACGTTTGATTGAGTCGATACCTAAGTCAGCTTCCATGTCCATGCTCAGTTCCAGCATATCCGTTGGATAACCGGTTTTATCAGCAACAACTTCTAACATTACTTTGTTAATAGTTGCTACATCGATAGCCGCTTGAGTTGCGACAACTGGTGTAACTGATGGTGTAATTGGTGCAACTTCTGTAGCAACATGCGCAACAATCACAGGTTCAGCCACGATAGCAACCAATGCGGGTGCTGGCGTAGTAGCGACTGTTGGAGCGATTTCTTGCGTAGGCGCTAATGCCACAGTTTGCACTGCAACCGCCGCGTTATTACTGACACTAGATACAACATTCGTCACTGTATTAGCAATAACTGGAGCAACTACCTTGTGACTAGTGGCAACGGCTGTATTCACTACCTGAGTTATTGGGGTTGCTAGCACATCAGCTTCAGCACCAGTAAGCATGGTGTTCATGTTGCTCGTCTGATTGTTCAGGTACGTTTCATGTACACGTAGCGTTTCTGATTGGAACTCGTTATACATAGACAATGTACGGTCTAAACTTTCCGGTAATTCATTGCTCGTCTGCGCAGCAAGTACGTTCTGCACTGTTTTCGCGTAGTCTTGTGGACCTTGCATAAACTGTTCATGTACATTTAATAATTGCTGTTGGTGTGCAACAAATTGACCAACACTGCGTTCAATAGAGGCAACAAGGTCAGCATCACTGCTATGAGTCACTGAGCTATTAGTCACGTTGCTAACAACAGCGCTGTTAACGTCTTGATTATTTTGCGATATAAGCGAACCGTCAGCATTAACGTAGACGATTTTTTCTACTTCGACAATACGCTCTACTTCGACAATGCGTTCAACTATCTTTTCAACTTCAACGATCTTTTCAATCACTTGTGGTTGTGACACAACAGCAGGTACAGCTTTCGCTTGCTTAACAGTCCAGCCATCAGTCAATGCATCAGCAAACGCTTTCTTCGTTTTCGGACTAACATAAGACGCTGCAGATAACTTCATCAACATTGGTGATGCTTTCGGCGCAACAAGTGGACGCTTAACGGCGTCGTACGGGTCAATATTGTCTAATGCGACACCAAGCACTGCCATTTGCAGCGCAGCTTGGCGCATTTGTACGTCCGCAGGTTGTTTAGGATTAGCATTAACCGCGATAGCAGTCACATCAGATTTTTCAGTGAGAATGTTTTCAACCAATTTAGTTAATACATTCTTTGGACCAAATTCGATAAATACGCGGCCACCATCAGCATAGATGTTGTCAATTTCTTGATTGAAATGAACAGATTCCAGCATGTGGTTTTTCAGGTTTTTCTTAATGTCATTCGGTTTGCTTGAATGCACCAAGCCTGTGCCATTAGCAAACACTGGAATGCTTGGCGCTTTAAATTTAGCGCTATCAACCGCTTTAGCAAATGGTTTTTGCGCGTGACGAACTAAAGGTGTATGGAACGCAGCAGATACCGGCAGTGGCACAACTTTGAAACCAGCATTACCTAAGGTTGTAACCGCTACAGCAACCTGCTCCGTAGTACCAGCAATAACAACTTGGTTATTCGAGTTGAAGTTAGCAATAGAGACATCATCAAGGGTATCAATGATCACAGCGACTTGCTTTGGATCACCAACAACAGCGGCCATCTTACCTGCATCAAAATCTTGTTGCTCTGGCGCAGCCATTGCTTGACCACGACTACGCGCTAACATCATGTAATCGCTTTCGCTCAATACATCGGCAGCCCATAATGCGGTTAACTCACCGAAACTATGACCGGCAGCAAAATCAGCTTTAAAACCTGCTTGCTTAAACGTTTTGAACAGACCAACACTCAAACTACCAATCGCTGGTTGCGCATGTTGCGTTAAACGTAATTGCTCTTCTTGTAGCTTACGCTCGGCATCCGTATAAACAGGGATAGGGAAAGTAACTGCAGATAACTGGCCTAAACCAGCGGCACTGAACTCTTTATCCATCGCCGCAGCACTGTGCATCATGCTTGGGAAGTTACAGGTTAATTCACGACCCATGTTCACGTATTGCGAACCTTGCCCTGAGAATAGCGCAACCACTTTACCTGTTGCATCAATACCGGCTTGACGATAGTAAACCCCGGTAGGTACTGACCATGTCATTTTATCTGCGTTCGCATTGAATTGTTTCAATGCCGTATCAATCATCGCGATCGCTTCATTTGCATTACGCGCAACAAAACCTAAACGAGCTTGGTTAACGGATGGGGTTTTTAATGGCCACGTTGTCACTAACTCATTAAATACAAACCCTTGATGATCAGCATCGACAGCCAGTTTAGTACGCCAGTTATTTAACTCAGCAACAATACCTTGTTGGTCGTTTGCCGAGATCAACACAGTTTGGCTCACTGAGTTTAAGCGATATGCGCTATCGTGACCTGGGCGATACTCTTCTAAAATAATATGGAAGTTGGTGCCGCCAAAACCAAATGAGCTGATACCTGCACGACGTGGAATACCATCTTCACGTGGCATCCAAGGACGCGTTTCGCTGTTTAGGTATAACGGGCTGTTTTTGATATCCAAGGCTTCACTTGGTTTATCGATATGGATCGTTGCAGGTAAGATTTTATGATGCAGCGCTAATGCCGCCTTAATCATACCCGCAGAGCCAGCCGCAGATTTAGTATGACCAATTTGCGATTTAACTGAGCCTAAGGCGATATATTGCTTTTCATCACTGGCGGCGCCAAAGTGTTTGGTCAAGCCAGCAAATTCTGCGGCATCACCCGCTTTGGTACCCGTACCATGGCCTTCAATTAGACCACATGTTTCAGGGGCAAAACCGGCATCTTCATAAGCACGTTTTAGCGCTTTTGCTTGGCCATCTGGGCGTGGAGCGTAAATAGATTTGAAACGACCATCTGAAGATGTACCGATACCTTTCAGTACAGAATAAATTTTGTCGCCGTCACGTTCAGCATCTTCAAGACGTTTAAACGCCATCATGCCAATACCTTCACCAACCAGCATGCCTTTTGAATCGTCATCAAACGGACGGATATCATCATTGGTGGTAAATGCTGGTGTTTTCGAGAATGACATATACATGAATGGCGAGTTATCACAACATACACCACCCGATATCATGACTTCTGAACGATATTCAAGTAAGTCTGAGATCGCCATTTTAACAGCTGCAAGGGAGCCAGCGCATGCCGCATCAACCACACAGTTAGTACCACCAAAATCAAAACGATTGGCGATACGACCAGCAATAACGTTACCTAGCATGCCTGGGAATGAGTTCTCTTCCCAGCCGATGTAGGCTTTTTTAAATTTGTCGATGATCATAGCGCGATCATCTTCATCAATGCCTGAGGCTTTTAATACTTTTTCTAATACCGGGCCTTGTAGGCGCGACGTTAATGGCGAAATTTGTTTCTGACCACCACCGACACCCAGCGTGATACCAATTTTATCATGGTCATAATCACTACCAATGCCAGCATCACTTAATACATCACGAGCAACAATTAATGACAACAATTGAGCGATGTCAGTTAACTCGAGGATATTTGGCGGTAAACCAAACTCCATCGGATCAAAATCAAGCTCTGGAATGAAACCACCGCGTTTGCAGTATGTCTTGTCAGCTGCTTTTTTATCAGCCGAGTAATGGTCGTCAATGTTCCAGCGATCGCTAGGCACATCAATAATAGCGTCCACAGAGTCAACGATGTTATCCCAGAATTGATCCAAGTTTTTAGCATCTGCAAAAACCGATGCCATACCAATGATGGCAATCGGACATTCTTGCAAGCGAGAATTTAACTGTTGATCATCACTACTTAACACATCCTTGGCGTGCTTAATCGATGTGGTGTTCTTTTTAGCCATTGCGTTATTGCTCCTGTAAGGATCTATTTTGTGCTCTAAAAACAATGCTCATCAAAACGTTCATTTGCACACTAAACAAAAACCTAGCGTACAAGTGTACTCTTAAATGGCGAAAAAAATCTACCTGCATACATTTGCTAAAATGATTGAGGTAGATTTAGCTGTTTTAAATTTTATGCCAATCAATTCGAAATTGAACTCAAGTGTCCAAAGTCTTAATTGTTACAATTTATATTTGCAATAATATACATAGCTTTAAAAATCACTTCAATCCCACTAATAATGGCTATAAACCTCACTGATAAGACCAGGTAAACGCTAAAATAACAGATTAAACTTTATATAAAATTCAGGACTTAGTGAATATTAGCCATGTTTTCACTCTATTTACGCCATAATTAATTGCATTTAAGTTAAATCCCATCTTTATAAAATATAAACGGCTAACAGATTAATAAGCTAAAATTAGTCTGACATCTCATTTTAGCGTACATTCGTAAGCCTTAATGTAGCTAAAAATAAATTGAAAATTACATTAAATTACATATATAGAAGATAATTAAATCACAATCACTGATTAATAGAATAAATGCTCAGTGTGTTATGGACGCTAAAGATAGTTAGAAAGGGATAAGCAGTAGTATTGGTAATAGGAAGGAGGCATCGGATGCCTCTTATCTGTAAACGTGACGGGCCAGAATCATGTATTAACTATTTATGCATGAACCATTTATTCACTAACCATTGCAGCTAACACATCATCAGGGATGGGCTGTAAACGTTTTTGTTTGTCTAAGCACACCATTTCAATATCACCGATAACGGCAGCCCTAGTCGCATTCGGACGCCATACTTCTTGGCGCCAGATCGTTTTGTACTTACCGTCTAGGACAAAAGAAGTGCGAATATCACACACTTCAGCAAATTCGACCCCATCCTGAAAAGTCATATTGGCTTTATACACCGCAAAACCTAAACCGCGTTCATTCCACAATGTTGCTAGTAAGTCACTATTTATCACATGCTCACGTGCACGTTCAAAGTATTTTAAAAAGTTAGGGTGGTAAACAACACCAGAATGGTCGGTATCTTCATAATAAATTTGTACTGGATGATGGTATATCTTTGTCATTGCAGAAATTAACTCAATTGATCAAATGGCTAAAATATATAGCATATAGATAAATGTGAAAAATAACAGGGCTATGTCATCGGATGTTATGTGGAGGCTGTGATGTTGAAGGTGTAATGTTGAGAGTGTTATCTAGAGAGTACAATGTTGAAATAAGCGGAAGGTATTCAGGATTAATTACATACTGAATTAACGAGCCCTGCTTATAGTACTTATATTAACTATAAACAGCGGTTCGCTAGCGTGGAGACAGTTAGCCTTCAGTCACCATTTTGATATATAGCGCTTCTACTTTATCACGTGCCCAAGGGGTTTTACGTAAAAATTTAAGACTAGACTTAACACTTGGATTTTCAGTAAAGCAACGAATGTTGATGTAGTATCCAAGACCATCCCAGCCATATTGTTCAACGAGACTGTTAATTACTTTTTCGAGTGTCATGCCGTGAAGCGGGTTATTTATTTGAGTCATGTTTACCGTGATAAATCGTTTATGATTAATAGGAAGTCAGTATAACACAAGATTTAGCTAAAATTAGAGACCACACAACGACAGTGAGGCTATTAACGCCCATTATCCTAGTGTATAAATCCGTGTGGGCCGCTATTTGCCGCTGTTGCTAGCAAGTTTATCACCAAACCATTTGCTAAAGACGTTCTTTTTAACCTCGCTGGTGGTGATACTTTCTTTCAATGCCATAAGGTTGTCATGTTGATCTTTTGCAGCATCATAACCAATCTGGTAGATCTCCCGTAATGATTTTTCATCGGTTGCAAACGTATTGTAATTCAATAGCGCTTCTGGATAAATTTGCACATCACATTGCGATAGTTTATCTAATTCAGCACCACTACCCTGCAGCGTGAACGCACGTAATACCACGTCTTTTATACTCGAGAGTTCGTCAGCTTCGACCTGACGAATGGGCGACACGTATACGCCGATTATTTTATCGCAATCATCTTCAATGACACTCACGGGGAAATGATTAACAATACCGCCATCTGAATACACTTGATCGTCAATGATCATCGGAGAAAAAACTAAAGGGTAGCTGGCTGATGCTAATAAGGCATTAATCACGGAGCCATCTTTAAATATATGCTCTTTACCGAGTAACATGTTGGTGGCAACAATGCGCAATTCAGGTTGAAGGTACTCAAAGCTATCCTCGGGGATATATTTTAGCACTTCAGGATATAATTTTGCCGGGTCTATAAAGCCAGCACGGGCACGGGTAAACTTCCAAGAAAAAGGTTTTACATCGATGAAGAATTGTAAAATGTCATCAATCTCAAGTCCTGAGCAATAAAGTGCACCAACCATAGAGCCAGCACTTGTACCCGCAATTACATTCGGTCTTATATCTTGCTCTAACAGGTATTTTAATACACCAAGATGAGCAATACCTTTCGCACCACCGCCAGAAAGGACTAAGCCAATTTTATGTTTAGCACTATCCATTTATTTAACCCTTTCATCACCGTTAATCATTATATATTACGCTATATTAATAGTTTATGTACTCTTTATCATTTTTTTGTACAGACATATAAACTACAGATATAAAAAAAGAGAGCATACGCTCTCTTTTTTATAATATCAATATGGCAACTTAAAGTTGGTGAACAGATGCCGTATTCGTTGTACCTGATGGTACTAACGCACCTGATACCATAACAACGATATCGCCTTCTTTAGCTAAACCAGTTGCTAATGCAAGCTCTTTACCTTTACGGTAGAACTCATCAGTGCTATCAATCTGCTCAACGATGCAGCTGCTTACGCCTTTAGTTAGGCATAACTGTTGCGCTGCTTTTTCATTTGTTGTGATAGCAAGAATATTTGCTTTCGGGAAGTATTTACGAACAGATTTTGCTGATTTACCGCCACGAGTTGCAACAACAATAAGTGGAGCACACAATTTTTCTGTTGTTTCTACCGCACCTTTACACACAGCTTCTGTAATGCGCATGCTTTTAGCAACAATGTTCGCACCTAAATCCGAAGACATTGAGTTATCAGTACGTTCACAGATGTTTGCCATGATAGACACAGCTTCAACTGGGTATTTACCTTTCGCAGTTTCACCAGAAAGCATTACCGCGTCGGTACCGTCAAGCACAGCATTGGCAACATCGCCCGCTTCTGCACGTGTTGGACGTGGGTTACTGATCATTGAATCAAGCATTTGTGTTGCAGTAATTACAACTTTACCTGCTTTATTACATTTTTTGATCATCATCTTCTGTGCCATGATCACTTCTTCAACTGGGATCTCAACACCGAGATCGCCACGAGCAACCATGATACCGTCTGATTCAGCTAAGATTTCATCGAAATTGTCTACACCTTCTTGGTTTTCAATTTTCGAGATAATCTGAATGTTTTCGCCACCATTATTAAATAGGATTTCACGAATTTCTCTTACATCATCAGCCTTACGAATAAATGATGCAGCAACAAAATCAACTTCTTGCTCACAACCAAACGCTAAATCAGCTTTATCTTTTTCTGACAATGCAGGTAGACCTACACTGATGTTAGGTAAGTTAACGCCTTTATTTTCACCAAGTGCACCAGTATTTAATACTGTACATTTAACTTCAGTGTCAGTTGTTGCAACAACTTCCATTTCAATTAAACCATCATCAACAAGGATGATTGCACCAGGATTAAGGTCTTTAGCAAAACCAGCATATGTTACAGCAACACAGTCTTTATTACCTACCACGTTAATGTCTGTTGTAAACGTGAATGACTGACCAGCGGTCAACATTACATCGTCACCGTTTTCTAGTTTAATCGTACGGATTTCTGGACCTTTAGTATCCAGTAAAACAGCAATTTTCTTATTCAGGTTTTCACTTACTTGACGGATATTTTGAATACGCACTGAATGTTCAGCAAAGTTACCATGAGAGAAATTTAAACGCATAACGTTCATGCCTGCATTAACAAGCTCTGTTAGTTTCTCTACTGATTCAGTTTTTGGACCAATTGTACAAACAATTTTAGTCTTTTTCATTCTTATAGCTCCGATGGGATATTTTATATTCTTGTAAAATTAATGTTCTTACTTAATTCGTATTCTTATCTATAGTCTAGATGAGAAAATGATTGTCATTACAGAAAATATGACTATAAATAAATTATCTATTGAAACGAAATAGCTTTTACTGAAACGATATCTCTTTCATATGAAACTAATTATAACAACTATCGGTTAAAAAAAATAGATCGCGTTACGTAAAGAAAGACAGAATCTATACCTAGATCAAGTTTATTAGGCTCTTAAGACTAAAAACAAAGCAAGTGCAGGCTAAATCATCATTAGATGTTACGTAAATGGCTTTTTTTGTTATTAATTTAGAGGGTATTCAGGGGGGTAAACACCATATTCAACGAAGATTATGGTGTTTATTAAACTTTATTAGTAGATTTTTTTACCGTCCGGACGTGTTCTCAATAATCTAAGTGTCCACATATATTGATCAACACCACATTCAATCAAGGCTTCAATCTCTTTATTCATCATCACTGCATCTTGTTCTGGGCTTTCTGATGGAAAGTTTTGCATTGCTGGTCGAATAAAGGTTTCAAATTTACCTAGTGATTCATTATATGCCGCATAAACAGGAACAACGAGTGCATTTGTTTTTTCTGCTAGCTTGCCCATTACAGGTAAAGTTGCTTTTTGAGTCGCAAATAAAGGCGCAAATACACTACGCTTAGGTCCATGGTCTTCATCAGGTAAGTAATAACAGCTTTCACCGCTCTTAAGTGATTTAACTAGAGCCCCTAGCCCTGCCTTGCGGTGATAAACAGTGCCTCCAAACATAGCGCGTTGACGTGTCATCAGCCAATCGAACAACTCATTCTCAGAATTGTTAAACATAGTACAAAATGGCGCGCCATAAGAAGCAATGTGTAAACCTGCAAAATCAATAGCGAAGCTATGCGGCACTAATAAGATACAAGCCTTACCTTGTTCAAGTAGCGGAAATAAATTCTCGCCACCATGCACTATCATACGGTCACGGTTATAAGCACGACTACGCGCACTTGGCTCTGCATAACTTAAGATAGTTTGACAAAAAGTAACTAGATTGACCATGATTATACGGTCTTGTTCCGTATCATCCATTTCAGGGAAGCACATAGATAAATTGATCTTTGCTACCTTTTTACGCTTTGCCATCATTTTTAGACTAAACAATTTCTTCGCTATGAATCGAGCAAATTTATCACGCGGCTTTACTGGCATAAAAGCTAATAAGTATATTGCAAACACCCCGAACCACACAGGCCAAAACTTAGGCAGCAAAAACGTCTTTTTAAAGGAAAGGTCGTACGGTTTATATTTATCAGACATATAATTTTATTAAACCTATTTAAATTACAAAAATATTACAGACAATAAGCTGATTAGTTTATGCAGTTATGCTATCAAAACCAACTGTTTTTTAAATTTCTATACTAGATGTCGTATTTTAGTACGTTATTAATCAATGCTAACAACGACATCTAGCTTTAATTTCATCACTTAGTGTAAAAAAAGCAAGTCAACTCATTCATTTTACATATATTTTACACTTATCCCAAATTGCCATTGAGATATAGCGGTTTATCATGATAAATTTAATGCATGTGGATTATTATTGTTTTTAAATTATTTACTTATAACCTTTAAAACACTATTTATAACGTTTAAAACAATAGTTAGTACCACTTTGCGTTGAATGGATTCAATCGTGCCTGCTTTATTCATTAAGGTCTACATTGGTCTATCACCTCGCCATCACAATTAATGGATCTTCACTTTTAAGCCATTAAATTATCGATTCCACATTGAATTACATTTTTTATAAATGTTTTATCATTAATGTTTGCATTAAATCTACAATGTGGCAAATTAGACACACTATTTAGAAAGTTAGCTGCAGACGCAGCCCCAGAAGGAATTAGTTATGTGCTCAATATTCGGAATTCTAGACATCAAATCAGACATTAAACCTCTTCGCGAACAAGCACTAGAACTATCAAAGTTACTACGTCACCGCGGCCCAGATTGGTCAGGTATCTATACAAGTGACAATGCTATTTTAGTTCATGAACGTCTTGCTATTGTCGATGTAAATAATGGTGCACAGCCGCTATATAATGAAGAAAAGACACACGTACTTGCTGTTAATGGTGAAATTTATAACCACAAAGATTTAAAGAAAACGCTGAACGTAGACTTTGAATTCCAAACAGAATCAGATTGCGAAGTGATACTTGCGCTATATAAAGAAAAAGGCACACAATTTTTAGATGATCTAAATGGTATTTTTGCTTTCGCTTTATATGACGAAACAGAGGACGCTTACCTGATTGGCCGTGACCATATCGGTATCATCCCTCTTTATACGGGCTATGATGAACACGGTAACTTTTATGTTGCCTCTGAAATGAAAGCACTAGTGCCAATTTGTACTCAAATTGAAGAATTCCCAGCAGGTCATTACCTGTGGAGTAAGGATGGTGTAGTCACGCCTTATTATCAACGTGATTGGAAAGATTTTGATAACGTTGCACAAAATGGTGGTGATAAAAGCGTTGTTAAGCAAGGTTTGGAAGATGCAGTTAAACGTCAATTAATGTGTGATGTACCTTACGGCGTATTATTATCAGGCGGGTTAGATTCATCTGTTATTTCAGCAATCACCCAACAGTATGCAAAACGTCGTATTGAAGACGGTGGTAAAACCGAAGCATGGTGGCCACAACTACACTCTTTCTCTGTAGGCCTAAATGGTTCTCCAGATTTAGCCGCTGCACAAAAAGTGGCAGATCACTTAGGTACTATCCATCATTCAATTGAATTTACTGTGCAAGAAGGTATCGACGCTTTACGCGACGTGATTTACCACATTGAAACCTACGATGTAACAACAATTCGTGCATCAACCCCTATGTACCTAATGGCACGTAAAATTAAAGCCATGGGGATTAAGATGGTGCTTTCTGGTGAAGGTGCTGATGAACTGTTCGGTGGTTACTTGTACTTCCACAAAGCGCCAAATGCGAAAGAATTCCATGAAGAGACGGTACGTAAAGTAAATAAATTACATATGTTTGATTGCTTACGTGCAAACAAATCTATGGCAGCTTGGGGCATCGAAGCACGTGTTCCTTTCTTAGATAAAGAATTTGTTGATGCGTCAATGCGTCTAAACCCTGAACTAAAAATGATCACGGGCGACCGCATTGAGAAAAACATCATTCGAGAAGCATTTGAAGATTTACTACCTGAAGAAATTGTATGGCGTCAAAAAGAACAATTCTCTGATGGTGTTGGTTATTCTTGGATTGACCAACTTAAAGTACACGTTGAAGAAGCGGTAACTGATCAAATGTTAGCAAGTGCAGCATTTAAGTTCCCAATTAACACACCAGATACGAAAGAAGGTTACTACTATCGTGCCATCTTTGAAGATCACTTCCCAGGTGATTCAGCAGCGAAATGCGTACCGTTTGGTAAATCCGTTGCTTGTTCAACTGTAGAAGCATTAGCTTGGGATGAAAGTTTCCAAAACAATGCTGATCCATCGGGTCGTGCAGCTGGCGTACATAATGAAGCATACGAAGACTAATTCTAGCCTCTCTATTTTAATAGGTTAATCTACAATCAAGCAGCACTTCGGTGCTGCTTTTTTATGATACCAATGCCGGAAATTAAGTGTTTAAAATGCACCGTTATATAGGAATTGGTATTACAAAAAAACGCCAATACTCTGCAGTATTGGCGTTTTATTTAAAAATATCCAGTATCTCAGGACAGCTTAATCAATAGATAATAAACAGTGCGTTTATTTCTCTAAAATTGCCGTGATACCTTGACCACCAGCAGCACAAATCGAGATCAAACCACGACCTGAACCTTTCTGATCAAGTAATTGCGCTAGCGTAGCGACAACACGACCACCAGTTGCGGCAAATGGGTGACCCGTGGCTAAGCTACTCCCTTTCACGTTTAACTTGGTCATATCAATTGAACCAAGCGCAGCATCTAGACCCAGTTTTTCTTTACAGAATTTTTCGTCTTCCCAAGCTGCTAGCGTTGCTAATAACTGCGCAGCAAATGCTTCATGTATTTCATAGTAATCGAAGTCTTGTAATGTAAGGCCAGCACGCTTCAACATTTTTGGCACTGCGTATGCAGGCGCCATTAACAGACCTTCTTTCTTATCAACGAAGTCGATAGCGGCCGTTTCACCAAATGTTAGATAAGCTTGTACTGGTAAGTTATGTGCCGCTGCCCATTCTTCACTTGCAAGTAATACAGCTGATGCTCCATCGGTAAGGTTAGTACTGTTACCCGCCGTCATAGTGCCGTTTACTTTATCAAAACAAGGTTTCAATTTAGCCAGTTTCTCAACTGTTGTATCTGCGCGTAATACGTTATCTTTCGTTAAGCCGGCCATAGGTGAAACTAACGTATCAAAGAAACCTTCTTCATATGCTGCAGCTAATTTTTGATGACTTGCGCAGGCCAATGCATCTTGTGCTTCACGTGAGATATTCCACTCTTTCGCTGTTACTTGACAATGATCGCCCATCGCCATTTTGGTACGCGGCTCTTTATTTGCAGGCGTTAGTGGCGCAAAGTGTTTTAGACGTAGACGAGATAGTGCTTTCAAACGTTGCTTACCCGTTTTAGCTCGATTAAGCTCAAGTAATACACTACGCATGCCTTCACTGACTGCAATCGGTGCATCTGATGTCGTATCAGAACCACCAGCAATACCCGCTTCTATTTGACCAAGCGCAATTTTGTTTGCTACTTGGATAGCTGCAGCTAGACCAGTACCACAAGCTTGTTGAATGTCATAACAAGGCGTTTCAGGTGCAAGACCTGCACTTAGCACGGCTTCACGTGTTAAGTTAAAATCACGAGAATGCTTAATTACCGCACCAGCAACAACTTCCCCCAGTTGTTCACCACGTAGGTTATATTTAACCACCAAGCCACGGATAGTTTCCGTCAGCATATCTTGGTTACTTAGTTTTGAATACGCTGTATTTGAACGTGCAAACGGGATACGGTTACCGCCGATAATTGCTACTCTTCTTATTGTTTGACCTGTCATGGTTTATTCCTTTAATTTAGTGACTTAAATATGCCCGTAGCACATTAGACGTAAGATACATTAATGTAACATTGTTGATACAAGTTTAAAATAAAAACTCTAATTTGATTATTTGCTGATCAGAGTTTGATCCGAGTACGATAACAGTCTTATCATTATAATTTACTTAGTATTTAGTTATACTATATCGATTAACGATGTAATGAACTGGTCTATTTATTATTACGTAGTGGCAGATAAGTCATAGCTATCAGATAATTTTTAACACATGTACATCTTCGAGATTCAAACTGTTCACTATAACAAGGATTAGAAAATGACGGATACATACGCAAAACTCGCTAATGGCAAGTGGACATCAGGTTTATTTAAAGCGCTTAATCTGCCACGACCGGTTACGTTAACACGCTACGATCAGGGAACCGATCTCATCTCTGGCAACTTACTCATCGGCGCAGCCAGCAACAGCAAATTAATTAAACCCATTCTTAACACATTTAAAGATGCTGAAGTCACGATTTCTTATCCTAATAACACGTCAGCGTTAGCCGATCTTAATATTGAATTTAATCAAACGTCTTTAGTCGCGACACCTATTAGCCTTAATGCTATCGCTAAAACAGATCGCTTCAACGGTATTATCTTCGACGCCTCAGGCATTAAGAACAGCAAGCAATTAAGTGCATTACATCGTTTTTTTCAACCTGTAATTAAGCAGCTCTCGCCATGCAGCAGAGTGATCGTGTTAGGTCATCCGAGTGAACATCTTGACGATGTAAGCTACGCGACTGTACAAAGATCTTTAGAAGGGTTTTGTCGCAGTGTCGCCAAAGAAATAGGCAAGAATGGTAGTACCTGTCAACTTATCTATGTACAACCTGGTAGTGAGCAATTATTAGAGGCCCCGCTACGTTTCTTAACCTCAGCAAAATCAGCCTATATCTCAGCACAGGTTATTAACGTAAAACCCGGTTCGATTAATGGGGCTATTAACGAAGTTATTAACGAAGTTATTAACGAAGTTATTAACGAAACAAGTAACACGGCAAAACCATTACAAGGAAAGACAGCACTTGTCACTGGTGCATCACGTGGCATCGGGGCTGCTATTGCTGAAACACTCGCCCGTGATGGCGCACATGTTATTTGCTTAGACATTCCGGCATTAAAACAGGACCTTGAAAAAGTAGCTCATTGCTTGAAAGGTAGCAGCATTGTTGCTGATATTACCGCTGCTGACGCCCCAAATATCATTGCTGACTTTGTGCGAGAACAGTCGCTTGATATCATCGTCCATAATGCCGGGGTAACAAAAGACAAAACGCTAGCACGTATGCCGGATAACCATTGGGATGTACTGATGGATATTAACTTGTCGGCAATGGAAAGAATCAATGAGCGACTGCTAAATGATGATCTGCTCAACGACTATGGCCGCATTGTTTGTGTGTCTTCGATGAGTGGGATTGCGGGTAACTTTGGTCAGACTAATTATGCAACGTCTAAGGCCGCAGTCATTGGTTATGTTGATGCAATGCAAACTCCGCTTGCAGACAAATACATCACCATTAATGCTGTTGCACCAGGCTTTATTGAAACAAAAATGACAGCAGCGATTCCATTTACAGTTCGTGAAGCTGGTCGTCGTATGAATTCATTAAAACAAGGTGGTAAGCCAGTTGATGTTGCTGAAGCGATAGCTTTTTTTGCGCAACCTCAAGCTGCAGGGATCACAGGCAATACGATCAGAATTTGTGGTCAATCATTAATAGGTGCTTAATCTAGTAAGTGGTGTCTGATGGTTCGCTCAAGTACTTAACTTTAACGCTTTGTACTTGGCTTACTAGCACTATGCACTATGCACTATGCACTAAGCAGCGAATTTTTAGGACTCGTGTTGATTAGCATGCCTAACCGCGAGTTTGCTACGGCGATATTCAATTGGCGTCATTTTAACCCAGCGCTTAAAGGCACGATAAAAAGTACTTGGTTCAGAAAAACCAGTGAGATAGACAATCTGATCAATAGACTCGTCCGTATTCGCCAACAGTTTTTTTGATAACTCGCAACGAAAATCAGCGAGTATTTGATTAAAGTTATAATCAATGTCAGCTAACTTCGCTCTTAGCATACGTGGTTTCATGTCAAGTTCAGTGGCGATACTTTCTAAAGTCACCACACCAGACTCAAGTTGTTGTGCAATAACCTTACGTACTTTATCCACTAAATCTTGCAGTTCTAACTTGGCTATTTTACGGCTTGCAAGCTGATCGTGTAAGGCGAATAGCTCAGGCTCCGCATGCGAAGAAGGACGTTCGAGTAAATCAGCATCGAAATAAATATAATTATCTTCGGCAGCAAACTCAATCGGACATGTAAATACATTGGTATAGGCAGTAATATCTTTCGGGCGAGCATGAGCAAAGGCTATTTTGCTTACTTTAAATTCGCCTTCTGTCACATATAAACAAAATTTAAATGCACCGATCACTAGGCAATCATTCAAATGACGATTCGCATCTTCCGCTAAACCATCTAAGTTCACAGATAATCGCGCTTCACAGCCTTCCATCTTGATAGAAACACTCGCCGCATCACTGATTAATCGAAAGTATTTTGTTGCGCGTTCCCAGCCAGTACCAAATGTAGGACTACTGAGAAAAAGATACTGTAATACCTGCCCCGTGAACACTGGCATTCTCTCACCAAGTGAAATGCCGATGTTAGGATCTTGTGATATGTCTTCTAATACTTGCCAAAAATGTGTTTGTGCATGATTAGGTGTGCGAAGATCCTTATCATTCAGTACTTCTTCACTTATGTTACAACGAGAAAGTACTTCAATGACATCAACCTCTAACTCTTTCATTGCCTCATAAGCAATGCGTAATAACATACCCGCATCTTGCATAATTTTTCCACTTTTAGCTCTATTCTTTATTCAGTCAATCACTTTAACACTATCAATGGTATGAGTAACGAGTTTACCTGAAGTATTTGACCGAACTGCCATAAACCGATTACGGATTCGCCAATTCAACTTCCAAAACAAAATATTAACATAAATGCTACATACTCTTATATGAATTATTTCAATGCACGCTAACCAGATCACACTGTTAACAAAGCAACCGATTATCTCGCTTTTATATGTGAAAGCAGTGGTCAATACAATTGTTAAAACACTGATGAACACTTGGTCGACACAAGTGTGTACTGAGCAATTTAGTATCAGTGGACAAAAAATAGATCAGCGAAATTTAAAGCAATATATTAAATGCTGTGGGTTTAATAACACAAACTATGTACCGGTTACTTATCCATTTGTGATGATCTTTCCATTATTGATGAAACTCATGACATCAACACAATTTCCGATATCTATATTAGGACTAGTCCATTATCGAAATCGCATAACACAACATCAACCGATAGCATTAAACGCGATATTGACGAGCACATGTCGTGTAATTAAGGAGTACATAACGGATACAGGACGTTTCATTGATACTCATATTGATGTGTTTGTAGATGGACAATTTGCGTGGGAGTGTACATCGACATTCTTACAGAAAACGAAACAGCGAAAAACGTGCCAACGATCTCAACGTTCCAGCGGTGAGAAAATAGTAAATACGCCAGCGAATTATGCTTACGAGCCGATTTCATTGTTTAAATTTAGTCCTTTTGACGTATATAAATATGCTTATATCTCCAAAGACACAAATCCAATCCATTTACATTTTATCCCAGCGAAACTAATGGGGTTTAAAACAGCAATAGCACATGGCATGTTTGCTAAAGCACGCGTGCTCGCACAGTTAGAAAACTTGATTGATATTCAACACATTAGTATTGATGTTCAATTTAAAAATGCTATTTTTTTACCTTCTCAAGTTTGTTTGAACGTCGCATTATCACAGCAAAACAACACATTTAGTCTAACCAAATTAAACCAACGCGTGACCCATTTATTTGGTGTCATAACCCCTCTTCTTGATAAAAAGAATTAGCTTATGACTGTTATAACCGGCAAACAATTCCTGAAAAGTACCATCAATCTATTAAAAACCCCAAAGCCAATCATCAAAGGCTTATGGCACTTACAACAAGCAAAGCCCGAACGTTTTATGTCTATTGGTTTATTACTAGAGCAGCAAGCTGTCAATAACTCTGACTTGATCGCAATACAATTTAAAGACCAGCGTTATAGTTACGATTCATTGAATAAGCAAGCAAATCAATATGCCCATTTCCTTCATGAATACGGCATTGGTAAAAATGATAAAGTCGCCATCATGCTCGATAACAGGCCTGAAACCATCATTATTGCCCTCGCAGTTGTCAAGCTTGGCGCGATTGCTTGTATGATAAATACGACACAACGGGATTCAATCCTCGAACATAGTCTTAGCGTGGTCGATACCAAATTACTCATCGCAGATGAACTATACACATCCGCCATTAATAATATTGAAACCAATTTGTCATCGACATTACAACAGAATGTCTTTTACGTACCCGCTTTAGAAACGCCAGACATGAGTGATGGTTATAAAAACATATCTACACTAGTCGCAGGATATTCAGTATTGAACCCTGAATCAACAGCACAAATACAGCTTAAGCATTGCGCGTTTTATATCTTTACCTCGGGAAAAACTGGACTGCCAAAAGCAGCAAGAATGAGCCATCACCGTTGGTTTAAATCCATGGCAGGCATGGGGATGGCATCATTACGCTTAACAGCTGATGATGTATTGTATTTATCACTCCCCCTATACCATAACAATGCACTGACAGTGTCATTAAGCGCCGTGTTTGGTAGCGCAGCAACCCTCGCACTTTCTGAAAAATTCAGTTCAAGTCGCTTTTGGGATGAAGTTCGTGCTCATAATGCCACTGCGTTTACTTACATCGGCGAGCTCTGCCGTTATTTATTAAATGTACCGCCTAGCAATAAAGACAAACAGCATAATATAAAGAAAATCATAGGTAATGGATTACGCCCCGAAATTTGGGATCATTTCCAACAACGTTTTGGGATCGAGCATATTAATGAATTCTATGGCGCCAGTGAGTGTAATCTTGTGTTCTCCAATGCGCTGAACTTACCGCATACAGCGGGGGTTACTCCACTTGCTTTTACCGTCATACAATATGATATTGACAATGACAAACCTGTGTATAATGCGAAAGGGAAAATGACCAAAGTAAAAACGGGAGAAACAGGGCTACTGCTAACAAAGATAACTAAACGTTCACCATTTGATGGTTATACCGATGACAACGAAAGTAATAAAAAGCTATTTAAGTCAGTATTAAAAGACGGTGACTGTTATTTTAATACCGGCGATCTCGTTCATTACCAAGGTTATCGCCATATTTCCTTTGTGGATAGATTAGGTGATACATTCCGCTGGAAAGGTGAAAATGTCGCCACGACGCAAGTAGAAGCTCAAGTTAACGATTTTGTGCAAATTGAGCAAAGTGTGGCTTATGGTGTCAAGCTCCCACATCACGATGGCCGAGCAGGCATGGTCGCGCTGACTTTGAATTGCCCTATTCATGAATTTTCAGCGTCTGAATTCTATCAACATGTCAATGCGGCACTACCAAGCTATGCGCAACCAATATTTGTACGTCTTCGTGAGCAGCAAGACATTACAGGTACGTTCAAATACAAAAAAACAGATTTGAAAAAAGAATCATTTCACCCTAATCCAGCCACTGAAACAGTGTTAATAAAGCACCCAGGCCAGAAAAGTTACACGATGGTAGATAACAACGCGATAACGGCTATTGAGCTTAAAAAACTGTCTTTCTAATCACAATACGGCAGTATTCTGCCATAATAATTGATCTAGGCGAGCTAAGTCGCCTTTTCCCCTTTCATATTGTATAAAACGACTTATGCTGGCTTTATTATTTTTAATAAACTTTTTAAAGAGAAGTATATGACAATGACAATAGAAGTATGTGTCGATAATATAGAATCACTGCTGACGGCTCAAGCATCTGGCGCCGATCGTATTGAGTTGTGCTCGGCATTAGCATTAGGTGGCTTGACCGCCAACGCAGGTTTTGTACAAAAGTCTATTGATCTAGCAACGATCCCCATTTATGCCATTATTCGCCCTCGCGCCGGTGATTTTGTATATAGCGAACAAGAAGTTGATATTATGGTTTCCGACATCAAATTCATGAAGTTACTCGGTGTCCAAGGGGTCGTTATTGGCGCGTTAACAGCAGATGGTAATATTGACGAGCCAGCTTTAAAACGCTTAATGGTGGCATCACGTGATCTCGGCGTAACCTTCCACCGCGCTTTCGACTTGTGTAATGATCCACAACAAGCCTTGGAGACCTTGATCACTGCTGGTTGTGAGCGTATTTTAACCTCTGGTCAACAAGCTCAAGCGCTAGAAGGCTGCGCCTTAATCCAAACGTTAGTTAACCAAGCAGATGGTAGAATTAGTATTATGCCTGGTGCAGGTGTAACTCCTGCCAATGCGGTAGAGATTATCAACCTTACGCAAGTAACAGAGTTACACCTGTCGGGAAAAACCACTAGAACAAGTGTAATGAAACCTAATTCAGCAGTAAAAATGGGATCTGAATCGGATAGTTTAATATCGATCACTTGTGCCAAAACTATCGCTAACATGGTCAAAATTGCTAATTGCTAACCTAGCACAGCGAACCAATTAAGTGCAGTGCATCTAACTTAAGGTAACTCATCAAGATTCAATGTTTGCAGAATATGATAAGCAGGTTCTTCATAAGGGTGCGCAGCAATAAGTGCATTTATTGCTGCCCTTACATTTTCTGCTCGACAAACCATTTCTACTCTAAACTCATCAACGAATTCAACCTCATTTAGCTTACCAATATGTGGCTGGCTACCAAGTAAAGGTTGGAACTGCCCAGTCCCCAAACATTGCCAAGCACAACTATCATAATCACCGATGGTGCCAGCTCCGACGTTAAATAACGCCTGTTTTACTTCTTCAACATTAACTTTAGGTACGTAAAAAATAATAACAAACATAATTCTCTCCTGTCGCATGATAATCTCATCGCTACATGACTAACATATACAACGATCTTGGTCTGAATACACGACGCGCGGTTGAATAATACGATGACATTGATGTAAATATATTTTGTCTTGCTACTGACTAAGGTTTATATTAACAAAATCAATGAACCGAGGCAGCAGATTGTGAAAACGAACCTTAAAAGTGGCACCAAAAACAACAGTGATGTAAATCCATTTCAGATTTTCATGCTTATTTTATCACTTCATGTGGTCGTATCATCACTACTGCAACTTATTTTTACCTTTTCAAGTAACGTCACTGAAATATTAACGAGCGTAGATAATACGATTTGCTTATTCTTTTTCACTGACTTTGTAATTCGCTTTCACCAAGCTGAGAATAAATTTCAGTTTATGAAATGGGGTTGGATTGACCTACTGTCGAGTATTCCGATGGTCGAGCAACTGCAGTTTATTCGCATAATTCGTATCGCTAGAGTATTAAGATCTATTCAGAATATACGCTCATCAAAAATTATCTTAAAAATGATTTTTGAACATCGGTTTAAAGCCACCTTTTCGCTGGTATCTGCGATATCCTTCATCCTTGTCACCTTTGGTGCTATCGGTATTTTATTGTTAGAACAGGATCAAGTAGGCAGTAACATCAATAACGGCATCGACGCACTTTGGTGGTCATTTGTGACAATAACGACTGTTGGTTACGGTGACTACTACCCCGTCACCACTGGCGGACGTATCATTGCGGCATTACTCATGACTGCAGGTGTCGGTCTCTTTGGTACGTTTACCGGTTTCATATCATCCTGGTTTGTCGATGGTGGGGAAGAGAGCCTTAAAAATACAACAAGTGTGGGTGAATTAAAAACTGAAGTTAGCGATTTAAAGCAAGATATTGCCGAACTAAAAGTACTCATTAGCCAGCAACATCAGCTATTACAATCCCAAAAGGATAATTAACAGCATTTACACACACTAAACATGTTTACACATAAAAAACAATATTTACAAATAAGAAGCTATATTGACACTATCTTAAGCAACTTTTGCGAGTCGATCTATTTTGTCCATAAGTAAATCCTTCTTAAACGGTTTCGGTACATAATCGTCCATACCAACATCAAAGCAACGTTGTATATCAGCGTCAAGTACACTCGCCGTCAATGCTATGATCGGCGTTGGTGTTGTTGCAGATGACACCTCCCACTCTCGGATGTGTTCAGTTGCAGTAAAACCATCCATAATCGGCATCATACAATCCATTAAGATTGCTTTATATTTGAATTCACCAGACGTCACTTTCGTGACAGCTTCCTCACCGTTGTTGGCGATGTGACTGTCGTAACCACACTGCTTAAGCAAGAGTGTCGCTACTTTTTGATTAATCAAATTATCTTCTACAATAAGTATCAGATTATTAATACTATTATCGGCACTGTTATCAATACTGCTGTCAATACCAGTATCGGTGCTATCACTCTCAACACTTACCTGTTTAGCCTTACCCTGTTCTAATAAAACGCCTGCTGCATTTTCTTTACCGCCGAAAGATTCAAGTTTATTAACCAGCGCGGCTTGAATTGTGTTTAATAGACGGTTACCAAGTAACGGTGTTGTCACTAAGCCATCAATACGATGGTCAAAATCATATTTCTCGTCTTTATGAGACTGCACGACTACAAACGCATGCTTAAGCTTAAGTTTGTTTAAAAAATCGATTTCTTTTAACGTTAGTTGAATGCTTTTTTGACAGTAGATTATCACTTGTTCTGCGTTTTCATCTAATACATTACCGGCTAAATGGTGAAGGAGATCCTGCATATACGCTATCGATACAACGTCCGTTATATCACTACGTAATAATTCAGCTTGTATTTTCACACTTGAATCGATTTCATTTGTGATCACGATAATTTGAGTATTCGTTTCTACAAATTTCTGCGTTCTAATGTCTACAGCAATATCAGCCTCAATCGTGAAGAAGAAATCACTCCCCTTACCTTTCCCTGAATTAATATCAATTTGTCCACCCATCAATTCAACTAATTGTGTGCTAATGGCTAGTCCTAAACCAGTACCACCAAATTCACGGGTAATTGTGCCGTCTTCTTGGGTAAAGGGTTCAAAAATTTTCTTTTGTTTATCTGCTTCAATACCAGTACCAGTATCAGCAACAGAAAAATACAACTCGGCGCGGTTATTAGCCAATTGTTTACACTTGAGTGTTAAACAAACCGCACCGCTATTCGTAAATTTAACAGCATTAGACAGTAGATTCATTAACACTTGGCGCAATCGATGCTCATCAAGTAATAGATCATCAGGTAACTCAGCATCGATATTAACAACAAGGTCTAGGTGTTTGAATGCCGCACTCGGGATAACAATCGCGACGGTGTCGTAAACAACTTCGCGTAAATTACAATTATGATGTGAGATAGCTAAGTGGCCAGATTCAATTTTTGAAAAATCAAGAATGTCGTTAATTAATATTAGTAACGTTTGTGACGAATTTTCAATGATCGCGAGATAGTCTTGCTGGGTCGGTGTTAGTTTTGTGCTCGATAAAATATTGGACATACCGATGACACCATTGAGTGGCGTTCTAATTTCATGAGACATGTTGGCCAAGAATGAGCTTTTCGCCACATTGGCCTGTTCTGCTGACTCCTTAGCTTGAATAATATGCCTTTCATTAATGTAGCGCTCTTCAATGAGCTTATTAAGCATTTTTGCAAACGCACTAAATTCATCTTTGCCATCGATGCTTATTTTAAGGGAATAATCATGGCTGTTTTCAATACGCGTTAACGTGGTAATAATTTCTTTTAAATTACCAATAATCCGTTGTATTAACATCCAACCTAAGTAAGACGCACAGAGTAATAATGCGGTAATAAAAATTGAAAAGGCCATCACATGCATTTTAGCTTCAGCAACCTTGGCTTTAATTTTGACTGATAAATTAGCCCCAACATTTGACACAACTTGGTTTATTAAGACCAAGCGTTTATCCAACGCTGATATGTCGTAATTATTTGTTGCTTTAAAGTGTCCGTTTTGAATCAAGCTGCGTAATGCATAACTGTCTGTGAATACTTGATCTGAAAATGTACTTTGCAATAGTGATATTTGGTTGTTGTCAGCACTAATGGAAATAAAGCGTTCGATAAAAAGCTGCTGTCTTTCGACGATTGGCTGTAATAGAGGCTTTATATCCAGGCCAATATCTCTGACGATTAAGTTGATGTACCAATTTTCTTCATTGGCCCAAAAGTAAAGCCATTGCAATTGATATAATACCTCAATATTACTTTCAATCTCATTATCCTTAATATCAAGGCTATTTTTTTCAAGAATAAAAAGTAACTGACTTGTTGAATCTGATATCCAGCTTGACCAATCATTGACATCAGCAGCAGCAATGTCAATAAACTCTTCCTCGACACCTTCAAGATCAGATAATAAATCAACTGCAGCACCACTATCCTGCAGCGCTAGCGGGGCTAATTGCTTTAATCTATTCACCGATGCTGTGAATGCATTCAACTCATCTATCGGTGTAACGGCATCACTTGCTAACGCATTAACTCTCATATTGTGTAATAGCGCATTCAAATTTTGAGACTCGGTTAACAACTCCAATCGGTATTTTAATTTATCAAGTTGGTTTAATGTTGAAACAGACTCACTGACTCGATCGCCAATCAACAACGTGAGTAATAATAAAGGGCATAATAATAAAATGATTAGCCGTTTTTTGATCGATACCGTATTTAGCATAAGATTATGACTTCCATGTAAAAATTTATTTGTTATTTACTCTTTTTCTGTCTAACTTGAATGATAGATAACAGAACTAAAATTAGCAGGTAAACATGTTTAAAGGATTAAACTTACGCAGTTTTTGCGTCACACTACTCATTATTTCGATCTCAGCACCGCTTTCTGCCAACGCAAAAGAAGAGATAACCGAAGATGAAGGTCGAAGTTTTGCTGTATTTTCATTAAATAACGACTTTCCTGAACTCAGTAAAAGTAAAGTAAGGATGATCTATAAAGGAAAAGTAAAACGAATTAATAAAAAAAATATTAATCTTGTTGATTTGACCGATGATGATAATGATAAAGCTGATTTTTACGATGGGTTACTGGGTAAATCGTTATCACAAATGAACGGCTACAGAGCAAGTTTAGCTTTTTCAGGTAAAGGTAATTTACCAACAACCATATCTGATAATGATATTGCGTCCATTCTCGATTGGTTAGAAGCAAACCCTAATGGCATTGCTTACGCCACCATCAAGTCATTACCAGAAGATGTTAATGTTTTATTCGTTTTAGAACCGGAGGAATAAAGCATGAATATATCTACATATTGCTTTACGGCAACAGCACTTACACTTACAACTTTCGCAGCGAATGCAAAAATCAACGTAACTGACGATATTTCATTAAGTGGATTTGGCTCTACGTCAATCACACAATCTGATAATGCAACCCCCTTGTATGTAAACAGAGAGATCACTGACGATACTTGCTACGATTGTGATACAACATTTGGTTTACAAGGTGATATTCGTTTTAACGATAGCTTTAATGCATCGGTTCAAATCGTCAAGCGCCCGCAGGATGAATGGTCATCACCAGAATTAGAATGGGCTTATCTTGGCTATAATGTTTCAGACTTTAATTTAAAAGTAGGTCGACTACGATTACCGCTATTTCTCAGTTCCGAATACTATTATGTCGGACAAGCTTATACATCAGCACGTCCCCCACAGGAAGTATATAATTCTATTTTAGGCATTACATCTTATGATGGTATTTCAGGAACATGGGATATTGAAATAAATGATGAAAGTTACTTAACATTGACACCTTATGTAGGCGTTGAAAGTAAGGGCGAAGTTAATATTCGCACCACTAATTATGATTTTGATATTGAAAAAACATTCGGTTTCCACAGTGAGGTAAGTGGCTTTGATTATCGAGTCATGTTTAATTACGCTCACTTTAAATATGCTGTAGATGTAACCTTACCAGGTATACCAACTCAGCAATATCCTGCTGACAACATCAATATTTATACAGTAGGTCTTGAGAAATCATGGGATAAATTGATGTTAACAACAGAAGTCTTAGTCGATACCATGCATTTCAATTGGTATTCCAGCTTAGCGTATAATATGGATAAGTTTACGCCTTATGTGACCTATGCAGAGTCACATCATAATCAAAAAAATAACTCATTATTATTCGGTGTACGTTATGATTTAACAACGACAATATCGCTAAACGCGGAATGGAAATATACCGATGCAAATTCGGGGGATAACGGCGAGTTAATTGCAGATCCTGTCGATGGCGATCTGGATGCACAACTATATACGGTGATGGTTAATTTTATCTTCTAAATTATTTATTTCATCTTTTTTAGACAAAAAAACCACGTGGTGATGGCTAAACATACCCACGTGGCTAATTCAAAATTTGAGTTATCAATACAACAAATTTAGGACTGACTCTCGACGATATCAGCGATAATTTGCGTTCGTTCAGCGGCTGTCATGGTCAAATATAAACGACTAATACGCACTGAGTAGCCGAATTTATCTTTACCTAATTGTTTAACAAGTTCAGGTAGCAAGACAGTATCAAGATGGAATGTTTTAATGTAATGTTCAATCGCGTGCTCGACACTCACAAATTCGGTACCATCAAAACTAAATCCACCAGCGTCATCATCTGGATCAAGAGGAATACCATCGAGACATAAAGGCCAGCCGATATAGTTAACCCTTGCTTGAACCATGGTATACATCATCCATGCACTGCGTTTAAACCCTTCAAATGCAGCACCTTCGAACTCAGAATCTTGCAGTTCTTGCTCTGTCCAATTAGATCCGATACTTAACGCTTTTTGGTATTTACGCGTTAAAGCCGCTTTAACAACGTTGCGATATTGATAAATAGACTGGCAACGCGCTTTCTTAACCACAGATAAACACTCGTCACACGCAGGCACAGACAATGGTGCATGCGGCGCTTTATGCATATCGTCTATCAAAAACGGGATGTTAACGTTTAAGTGCGATGGTTCGCCACAAAACAAGCATGTATAGCGAACATCAAACGGGATATCGATTGCAGGATAATTGTCAGCAGACATGATATTCAGTTACTTCTTTTTCAACGTTAAAGTACCTTTAACACGTGGCGCTGCTGGTTCCGACTTAGCATTCGCAAGCTTTGCTTTTTCACGGTCGGCGATAATACTAAAACGCGTCGCTGGTTTTTTATGACTTTTACGCTTTTGAGCTGATTCGAAACGCGCTCTTGAAGCGATTTGCTCATCCGAAAAAGACGCGGAGTTATCTTCTACAACGTGATTTGATTCTTCAATCACACTGGCATTCGCTTTTGCGTTTTCAGTCCAAAAATTAGTTGTTGAATCATCCTGCTCATCAACGCTAGTACTTGCCTCTTGCTGGTTATCAGACCAAAAGTCTGTCGCTGGGGCATCACTTTCAACTTGTCCAGGTGTTGCTGCGTAATCACCATAACCAAAGCGTTTCTGGCGTGCTGCACTATTCACACCACGTTTCGAGTGCTGACTTTTTGTTTTCGGTTTTTCTTGGCCATAGTCTGACGCTTCTTCAGTACTGCTAGAGCTTTCAACCATGCTGTTTATTTCAGCCATTTCTTTATCAGTAAGTAAACGCCAGTCACCGGTTTTTAAACCTTGCATATCAATATTCATGATACGTGTACGCGTTAGTGATTTAACTTGGAATCCAAAATGTTCACACATGCGACGGATCTGTTGGTTAAGACCTTGCGTTAAAATGATCTTAAATTCAAAGCGACCTTCACGCGTTACTTTACACGGTTTAGTCACTGTATCGAGGATCGGTACACCGCGAGCCATGTCTTTTAAGAATCGGTCAGTCACTGTGCTATCAACTTTAACCATGTATTCTTTTTCGTGCGCGTTACCAGCACGTAATATCTTATTTACGATATCACCGTCGTTGGTTAAAAAGATAAGACCTTCTGAAGGCTTATCAAGTCGACCAATTGGGAATATTCGCGTGTTGTAATCAATCAGATCAATTACATTACCTTGTATGTGACGTTCTGTTGTACACGTAATGCCTGCTGGTTTGTTTAAAGCAATATAAATGCGCTTTTGCTTTTCTTTAACAGGCTTACCGTTTACAGATACCACATCATCATCTGACACTTTAGTGCCCATTTCTGGAATTTTACCATTAATGGTTACGCGACCTTGTTCAATCAAGCGGTCAGCCTCACGGCGAGAACAGTAACCCGTGTCACTGATGTATTTATTAAGTCGTGTTAGTTTGATGTCTTGTTGTGTCATGATAATTTATACTAATATTAAAGGAATTTGGAACTGCGTTAAGGTTTTGAGAATTTGAACTTCAGAAAGACCGCAATTAAGTGGCCGAAGTATAACAGAAGGCATTATTATCAAGCAATATTAGTGCATATATTTAACCGTTGAAGTAATTAATATTAATTCACCCGCAAATATTGGGTTTTTTTCACGCTTCGTGGTACATTGCCCACATTATTGGGTGAACTATAATAACCCTCATTATTTCAAGACAGAGCAAAGAATTATGGCAGAATTAGGTAAGTTAAATACCTTAGAAATTATCAAAGAAACTGGATCAGGTTTCTACCTGGACGGCGGTGTATTAGGCGAAATTCTATTACCTTTTACAAACTCACCATTGGATATAGATATCGGTGATGAGCTTGAGGTATTTATCTACCTTGATTCAGAAGATCGTATCATTGCAACAACGCAAAAAGTACTTGGTGCGGTTGGCGAATTCGTCATGCTAAAAGTTAAACAAGTAAACAACGTTGGTGCATTCCTTGATTGGGGTTTAGATAAGGACTTGTTAGTACCTTATAGCGAACAACGTACTCCACTACAAGTTGGTCGTGAATACCTTGTTGCTATCTATTTAGATCGAATCCACGGTCGTATTACAGCAACAACAAAACTTGATCGCCATGTAGACAATGTACCTGCACGTTACAAGATCCACGAAGAAGTTGAAATCACGCCAGTTGATCCAACAGAGCTTGGTTACAAAGTGATCGTAAACAATACCCATTGGGGTGTTGTTTATAAAAACGAAATGTTTAAGAAATTAAACCGTGGTGAAAAACAAAAAGCATATATCCAAAAAGTACGTGAAGACGGCAAAATTGATATCCTGCTTAACGAACCTGGTCACGGTAAAGTATCAGACTTTAGCCAAGTGTTATTATCAGAGCTAAATAAACACGGTGGTTTTATGCCGGTGACTGATAAAACAGATCCTGAAACAATCTCACGCTTATTTGGTGTTAGTAAGAAGACATTCAAAAGCGCAGTTGGTCAATTATTCAAGAAAGGTATCATTGATATTGTTAAGACGGGTAACGTTGGCTTACAAGTTAAAGACACTGAATAACCTTAACTATACAACCTGATGAAATAAAAATGGAAGCCAATTGGCTTCCATTTTTCGTTTAAGTCGTTACGATACGAATCGAAGTATCAGTGTACTATTTGCGATATAGCGACGTTGGCTTGCTTGTCCATTTCTGCAGAACCTAAAATCATAATCAGCTCATCATCAGAATACGCCGATAAATCATTCGCTTGTTCTATAATGTCTTCCATAACGGGGTTCAACTCACCATTATGAACTCGGTGCCATTGATAAAAACTAATCAGTAAAACTTGTAATACATAACCTTCATCTAATAAGGCTATATCGATACCACTTTCTAATGCCACAGCTTCCAATGTTTCAATATCAAAGGAAATACTACCGTCATCATCAAGTTCTAGTCCTAATGAATCAAAATTAATCCCATCAGGGATACTAATTTCGACTCTAGTTAATGCGGATATATCCATATTGCATTCCCTCTTTAAGTCAAGCATAGGTACAAAGTAACACTAATTCGAAAAAAAACAAGCTTATACCGTATACAACAAATTATGTTTCTGTTGTTGCTGTAACCTTAACATCTGTAAAGGTAAAAGCTAATTCATCGTCTTTCAACTGAATGTCAACCGCGCCGCCATTTGACAATTTACCAAACAATATTTCATTCGCTAAGTTACGCTTGATTTTATCCTGAATAACACGCGCCATTGGTCGTGCCCCCATGGTCTTGTCATAACCCTTATTCGCTAACCATTTTCGAGCATCGTTTGACACATTCAATGCGACTTGTTTATCATCTAATTGGGCTTCTAATTCAACTAAGAACTTATCAACCACCATATGAATCACATCCATATCTAAATGATTAAACCAAATGATATTATCTAAACGGTTACGGAATTCAGGCGCAAATAACTTATTCACTTCGCCAAGCGCATCACTATTATTGTCTTGCTCTTTAAAACCAATAGACTGACGTACTGTTTCTGTTGCACCCGCATTTGTCGTCATCACAAGGATAATATTACGGAAATCAGCTTTACGACCATTATTATCGGTTAACGTACCGTTATCCATCACTTGCAACAGCAAGTTAAACACATCAGGATGGGCTTTTTCGATTTCATCTAGAAGCACAACAGCATGTGGTTGCTTAATAACAGCATCAGTTAATAAACCACCTTGATCATAACCAACATAACCAGGAGGAGCACCGATTAAACGTGATACGGTATGACGTTCCATATACTCCGACATATCAAAGCGGATCAGATCAACACCCATAATTTTGGCTAAACGCTGAGTTACCTCTGTTTTACCAACACCAGTAGGTCCTGCAAATAAGAACGAACCTATTGGTTTACTTTCAGCACCTAGGCCTGAACGTGATAAACGGATCGCATCAGTCAATACTTCAATCGCAGGGTCTTGACCAAACACAACCATTTTCAGATTACGCTCTAAGTTCTTAAGGACATCTCGATCATTCGAAGAGACTGATTTTTCTGGTATACGCGCCATCTTCGCCACAATCGATTCGATCTCACTAATACCAATCGTTTTCTTACGCTTATTAACAGGTAGTAAGCGCTGTTTAGCACCCGCTTCATCCATTACATCAATTGCTTTATCAGGTAGTTGACGTTCATTAATGTATTTTGCAGATAATTCAGTCGCGGCACGAAGTGCTTTCGCGGTATAACGAACATCATGATGCTCTTCGTAACGAGATTTAAGTCCTTGTAGGATCTTAACTGTGTCGTCGATAGAAGGTTCTATTACGTCCACTTTTTGGAAACGTCGGGCAAGGGCGCTGTCTTTCTCAAAAATTTGGCTGTATTCAGAATATGTTGTTGAACCGATACAACGTAGCGTACCGTTACTAAGTAGCGGCTTGATTAAGTTCGCAGCATCAAGTTGTCCACCAGACGCAGCACCAGCTCCGATGATAGTGTGTATTTCATCAATAAATAAAATAGCATCATCATGTTTCTGTAGCTGTTTCAATAACGATTTAAAACGTTTTTCAAAATCGCCACGGTATTTAGTACCAGCAAGCAACGCACCAAGATCAAGTGAAAATACCTGCGTATTTTTCATTACATCTGGCACTTCTTCATGCACAATTCTGTACGCAAGACCTTCCGCAATCGCTGTTTTACCAACACCTGCTTCACCAACCAATAATGGATTATTTTTACGACGTCGACACAAAATTTGAATAGTACGGTTTAGTTCTTCTTCACGTCCAATTAATGGGTCAATACGTCCCTCAACAACTGACTTATTCAAATTGGTTGAGAAATTTTCTAATTTTGTTGATTGATCTTCGCTGTCATTAGTTGCTTGTTCTGAAGCATCTTGATTGTCTTCAACATGCGGTTCTTCATCATTTTTGCGAATACCGTGTGAGATAAAATTAATCACATCAAGACGACTCATGCCTGATTTTTTTAAAATATAGGCCGCTTGGGACTCTTGCTCACTGAAAATAGCAACAAGTACATTGGCCCCTGTTACTTCGTTATTACCTGACGATTGCACATGAAACACTGCGCGTTGCAAAACGCGTTGGAAACCAAGTGTAGGCTGCGTCTCTCGATCTTCGTCAGATTCAGGTAAAATAGGTGTCGTTTGTTCTAAAAAGAGGAGTAGTTCATCACGAATAGCGTCTATATCACCAGAGCAGCCTTTAATTGCTTCGCTGGCAGACTTGTTACTTAGTAGTGAAACCAGTAGATGTTCGACCGTCATGAACTCATGACGATTTTCACGTGCAGTTTTAAACGCTTCATTCAGCGTAATTTCTAGATCTTTGCTTAACATAGGCATCTCCCTATAACTACGTGTTGCGTAACATTGCCATCATTACGCTTATGCTTGTTCCATGGTACATAATAAGGACTGTTCGTTGTCTTTTGCATATTGCATTACCTGTGATACTTTTGTTTCCGCTATATCAGCCGTAAATACACCACAAACACCCCTGCCCCGATAATGAACAGTTAACATGATTTGGTTAGCCTTATCTATATCCATAGAAAAAAACCTTTGCAGTACATCTACAACGAAATCCATTGGAGTATAGTCATCATTATTCAAAAACACTTTGTAAAATGAAGGTGGTTTTAACTCTTGCTCACTTTCTATACTTGTTTTGAAATCAATCAGTTCATCTAACTTACTCATAATTCTATCTTAGTACCTATCACAGATTTGGGCTAATAACTTTCAACCTTTCGTCTCAGTTTACCTCATTTTAACCATTTTTAGGAATATTAACTTGACTATAGTTGCGAATAAACTAAATTTATTAACAAGATGTATTTATTTACGATCAATTATTTAACTTTATTGTTGATAATTACATACATCTATTCTCCTTAAGTTAATAAGGATGATGACAGTTCAGTAATCAAACAATTTGCAATTACAGAAAGGATGCAGAAGTATGGCAACCGGTACGGTTAAATGGTTCAATAATGCTAAGGGATTCGGCTTCATTTGCCCAGAGTCTGGTGGTGATGATGTGTTCGCACACTTTTCAATTATACAGATGGATGGATACCGAACGTTAAAAGCGGGACAGCTGGTAGATTATGAAATTGACCAAGGACCAAAAGGCTCACACGCGATTTCTATTTCGGCGCATGAGGCAAGCGACATAAAATAACCGCCTTCTATCGTGATAAAAAGCAGCTAAGCTGCTTTTATTTTTCAACTTTACCAAGTTAACATCGTACTCAGTTGATCTAAACAGCTACCTTTCTTACCCGCTTACCGAAGTAAAAAGTCACATATAAAGGCTAACGACTAAATTTATAATAAATATCCACAGCACTATCGACACCACTCACTAGCTCGATATACAGTTTTGGAATGATCTCATATCGTACAATCACTTCACTGAGCGCTGAAAATATGCCGATACCGTAACGGATCTGAACGCCTGGTAATATGTAACCACTCATTTCAACGCGTGTATCATTTCCTTGCCCTTGAGTATCAATAGCAAAATCTTTCACCCCTAATGTATCACCGACAAATCCAATAACCCCTTCACCTTGACCTAGGCTAGAGCTAATAAGTAATGTCTTGAGGACATCATCTTGACTTGTCTCGTCTTCAGAACCAATATCACGACCACGTAATAAATATGAAATCATACGCGTCTGTTCCATGTCAGGTTCTGAAAATATAGTAAACACTGGTTTTTTAGCTGGACCAATAAGGCGCACACCGACAATGACATTATCCTCGGTCAGCTCAGTATTCCGGATCGCTTCAACGTTAATGAGCGGGTTATCTATCGAACCAGAAAACACAACTTGGCCCTGACGAATATACAGATCCTGTCCAAACGAACGGTAACGACCATTTTCAAATTGGAGTATCCCGTCAGAGAACAAGTTACCATCTTTATCTAACACGATAGTTACCGCGCCCGTAATATCAGATTTGAGGCCAAAAGAATTAATTTTCACATCGTCAAGCAGCTTAATATTAACTTCGACGTCAAGTGGATAGGATTGGTAATTAGTGACGTTATCAGCATCAATAATAATCACATCATTAGACACTTGGATAGCGCTCTGTGGTAATTGCTCAACTTTGATTAATGCAGACGGAATGACGATATCACCAGTGATTTTTGCGCCGACATCGTTCCCAGTAATTTTAATTTTAGGACTGAACTGTAATTTCACGCCTTTATTATCATCAAACTCAAAATTATCGCCGTGAAGTAACAACTCATAATTGAATGAATCACCCCAAGCAAGGCTACCAACAGCTTTCGCGATCCCCTTTTCGGAGTTAGCAGTACCCGTAATCGCTGCATTTTGACCACTCACCTCGATATTAAATTGAAAGCTCTCCAGTGTGACCGGTAATTCATCACCCGCTAAATAGCCATTATTCACATTAAACTGGCCAATAACTTTAGGTTTATCTAACGTTCCATCGATAACACCTGCGCCAGAGACAACACCATTAAGTACGTCTACTTGATAAATCAAAGGTTCCATAAATGAGAGATCAATATCAATAATATCGATATTACCGCTCAGTTCACGCGTCGTAAATACGTCATCAATTCGAATATCAGCTGATACACCGCCTAACTCATGGGATTTAATATTTGCTTTGACTGAGAGGCTCGACTCATCTAGACCAACTTTCATTGTTAGGGTTTCAAAATTCGCAGTATTGCTTTCTTCTTCATTATAAATAAGCATCGAACCATTAACGATACTCAATTCAGAATTTAACTGTAACGGTATTTCTTTACCCCATGAAACTTCACTCTCAATGTTAAGCAAGCCTTCGATTTCAAGGTTGTTTGCCGTTTCTAACGCCAATTTATTAATATCGTAATCATGTAATTGAAATTCAAATTTATCGGCCTGATCAAGCTTGCCATCAAAGCCTAAGCAGAGCGTAGCTTGTTTTTCATTCCAACAATGTTGCTCAACAGCAAGATAATTATCTTTACCTTCGTAAGAAAATGTCACATTAGGATCTATTATCCAATTGCCATATTCGGAATTAACACGTCCTTTCGTCACTTTTCCTTGCCAATTATCACCTAGCCAAGAACCTGCAATCTTCAATTGCGCGTTATTTTTATCATTTTCAACATTGAGACTTAGACTATTACTGGCACTGCTTGCTTGATACTCAACGCCTACTTTATTAATAACCTGCTCGCCAATGCGTAACTCTTCACCTGAAAGCGAGAGCACACCTTCAGGACGCTCGGTTAAGCTAATGCGACCACTTAACTCGGCACGTTTTAGATTATTATCTTGCAAAGATACATTATCAGTGAAAAGATTAAAGTTTAACCAAGGCTTAGATTTGTTGCCAATCACAGTAAAATAACCAAAAGTACTACCCGAAGCCCCTGAAATATAAGGCGCGAATGTTTTTACATCTATTTCACCGCCTAACTTGAATTGCTCATTAATGATACCGTCTAGCTGAATAGAATCCTCGCCGCGGAAAAGCGCAAAATTATTCAAACGCCAATATAAATTTTGGTTTAAGGTAAGCTGTCCCTGTAGTGTTAATGGATAACCTTCAACATCAGCGACAAGATTAATATCATGTACATCGACAAGCCAATCATTATTAGATTGCGGCTGAAGTTTAAAGTCAACGCGAACATCACCACTGGGTTGTAATTTTACGTCAGGCCAATATTTATCAAGATGTACACCGCTCGTTGCTATTTTACTGCTTACTGTTATCTCATTAACCCAATCAACCTTAGCTGAAGCGGTCACTGTACCACCTAAAGTTTCAGCGCTAACCCTTGATAACACCAGTCCATCTAGATCACCTCGGCCATTTATGTCAAGGTCGAATAACGGGGCATTATCAATATCAAGTAAACCAGAAAGAGTAATCTTATAATCATCTAAATCCCCTTGTAATGATAACGAGCCCGCGGTTGTTTCAATAAACGATGGTGAGAATAATGGCCAGCCTAAATCTTGCCAATTAGCATCAATAGAAAATGGTAACGCTGATTTTAACGGTGATAATGACGCCTTGATATTAATTTCAGTATTTTTCTGTCCATGACCCTTATTCGTGTTTTTGTCCTGAACCGGCGCAGAAGTATTTATCGATAAATTTATCTTATCAAGACTACCGCCTGCTTTCACATCGACGACGAGCTGATTTAGTAATGCGGGCTGCTTCAATGTTGTTTGCACGTTTACAAACAAAGGGTAACTTTGTTGTAATAATATCTCTCCCGTTAACCGGGTATCAGCCTCTGGCATAGCAACATTTAGTTTTTCAATGCCAACTTCACCGGCATCAATAAAACCAATTAAATCGATTCTATTGAAGTCCAAAAATAAGTCATTAACCTGGAGTTTAGATTCCGCTAATTTAGCATCGAGTACATCGACTCGTAATGGAATGGATACTTGATAAAGTGAAAACTCATTGAGCAGTTCAGAAACAGCCTCTAATTGCTTGCTGTTTTCAACCACTGTCTGTAGCTTTGTTTCTATATCGCTGCTGTTTGCTGCATCAGTCATCACTTTCACAAAGACATTTGTGGTTTTTAGTGACGTAACGGTGATATCGCGCCCAGATAAATTAACCGCACCTTCAAGTCTGTCTGCTGTAATGTGGGTATTGGCGATCTCTACATTGATATTACTTATATCGATGTTTTTCGTTCGAATGAACAATGGGATATGCAACTGCCAATCATCATTACTGATTTGATCATCAAGCGCAGCGATACGAGTTAATGCATCACCCAAATCGATGCCTAAAAGTACCGGAGGTTCTTTTTTGAGTGGCATTGAATAATGCACTGCTGCAGCATTAATTGAATTGACGCACACTTCTGCACTGACTAAACAAGATAAATCAATTTGGTAATCTAGATCTGTAATCGACAGTTGTAATAAATCACCTTGCCAATCTATTGTTTTCCAGCGAGCCTGACTTAAGACAGTACCTTGTTCTAAAGTAAGATGCAGTGGTAAATCGGATTTATTCAATTTACTAATAATATATTGATTACCAGCATGGCTGCCAAGTAACCCAACAATGGCGCCGAAAAATAAAACCAATAAGGTAAAAAATAGGATAAATATACGCATTACATTTCAGGTCCAATATACAGGTGAAAAGTATACTTATTATCAGTATCTGATTTAACAGGTACCGCGAAATCAAGTTTAACGGGGCCGATCGGGGTCAACCAGCGTATACCAGTACCGACACCCACGCTAACAGGTTCGGAAAAGTCATTCGTTGACGTCCCTGCGTCGGCAAAAATACCGATACGCCATTTCTCTGCAAATTGATAACCGTACTCGAGTGAACCTACCGTTAAATAACGGCCACCTATATAAGCACCAGCATCATCGGTAGGTGTAACTGTTTCATAATCATAACCGCGTATACTCTGACTACCACCAGCAAAGAAACGCATTGAAGCTGGTACGCTTTCAATTTCGTCAACATAAATAGCACCAAGATCGAAACGGCCAGTAAAGAAATGCGTTCTATCAATAGAACGTAAATATTTCGTTCTACTTTGGACTTTTAACATATCAGTATCAGCGCCCCAATATTTACTCGCGGTTTCAACACTAAATAATTGCTGATTTCCCCAGTAAGGGTCAACGCCGCCACGTTGTTTCGTTCTCGCAAAGCTGACGCCAGGTAATATCATCAGACTACTACCAACTTGGCTACCTTGCGTAAAATCTTCTTGTTCAACTTTGATAAACCAAGTTCGTAACCACTTGGATTCGAGCTCAAACTGACGTTGTAACTGCAGCGTAAACAATTTACTGTCGGTATCTTGGTTATCCTTGCGCTGAAAACCAAGCTGAATTTTAGCAATGTTAGTGATCGGGTCTTCAATTGGAATGTCATAATTTAATGTCAATTCCTGCTGTACTGTTGAGTATTCAAAATCAGCAGAAATACTATCACCACGGTTATTAATCCATGGTTTTTTCCAACCCAGTGAGCCTCTAACACCAACGTCACTCAAATAACCCACACCAACTTCATAAGTGTTGCTCGGATGGTTGATCACCGTAATAATGATCGGTACTTGACCATCTTTTCTCGCATTAAGATCAGGCGCTACCGATGCAGACTGGAAATAACGACTATTGAACAAGGCTAAACTGTATTCTGAAACCAAATTAGACTCAAACTCTTGTCCTTCTTTAAAGGTCGCTAACTCAGAGATAATAGATGCTGATTTAGTTTGATTAGAGAGTACTGATTCACCAAATACATAACGTTCTTTACTATCAAAGATAAGATCAATATCTGCTCGGTGTTTTTTAACACTGACTCTGACTTCACTCTTTAGCCATTTACCATCAAAGTAACCACGTTCGATCGCAAGTTTAGTAATATCCGCTTTAAATTTGTCATAATTTTGATGTGATAAATTAGCACCAGAGATAAGCGGCTTAGTACTGAGTAATGTCAAAAACATCGGATCATCGGCGGCCTCACCGTCAATCTGAATATTAACGTTGGCCAATTTCACTCTTTGACCGAGTTTAATGTCGATAAAGACAAGTAGTTCATCGTCATCAAGTGTCAGATTAAGAGTTATTTCAGGGGTATAAAAGCCAAAGACTTGGATAGAATCAACAATGTTTTTTCTAACTTTAGATTCAAAAAAACTGTAATTATTACCCTTAGGTACTGCGATTGTAGAGAGGTATGAATCAATATTATCTTCGATATCACCTGAAACACCAGTTAATTTAAAATCGATGCTGGATACGGCGAATGCAGGTACAGAGAAGGCTGCAGAATATAACAACAAAATGAGTGTGAATAGCGTACGTAATTTCACTAACTGAGACCTTGACTTAGCACAGTTCAAATAAAGAATCGTACTTTCCATGTAAAGGAAAATGATGATTTACAGATTAGTCTAATTCATATAAAAAAACAATGGCATAGTATTTACTACACCATTGTATTTCAACTAAATGCCTTCGCTAATAATGCGTTTAGCTAGCGTAGCTGGGCAACCAAAGTGAGTCCAATCTTCAGTCAGTAACACGGTATTATATTTACGGCAGATATGCGGTAAAAATGTATCATGACAATCCGAAATCAACTGTAGATAATCACGTGGCGTTCCCTGCTCGGCATCACGAGCGCGTGAAAGCATGCGCGTATACGCAGTTTCAGCTTCACAACGCAAATATACAACTGCAGATACACGAGGATAATCAGCTAATTTAGTTTGAATATCATAATAATAATCAAGATCTTTACCATCAGGACGACATGCTTCTGCTAGGTTTGCTTGACAGAAAACCAGGTCTGAAAATAATGAACGCTCAATAATGTAATTGAACGCAGGATCGAGATCTTTACAGATATCAGATCTTTTATTAGTAATGTAACGCTGAAACTCGATACGGCGTGTAGGGTCCACTGTAAACGCTTGTAGTAAGCGTTGAAATTCAGGGTCTGAATCAACATCTTCCAATATTAACTGCCAGTTAGCGGTATCATTATCTGTTAATTCTTTTGCCAGTAACGGCAGCAATGTTGATTTACCAACACCGATATTACCTTCGATCGCGACTAGTTTAAACGTTTGTTCATTACTCATTATAAAACCTATGATGCTAATATAAGCGGCGGATTATAGCATATTGATAGTGTCTTCCAAGCGCAACCTTGCTTAACATCTAGACAATTTATTAAATTTAACGCTAAAAATTTATCCGTTAACGTAAATCATACATTCACCTAAGTTATTTATTCCTGTATAATATGCCGCCTTAATGGGCATATTGCCCGATTGCTAGGATATCCAATGAAATTTTCATCATATAGTTTTACTCCCGAAATTTTACGCGCGCTAGAAGCTTGTAATTATGACCAAATGACGCCTGTACAACAGCAAGCAATCCCAGCTGCTGGTCGCGGTAAAGATATTCTAGCAAACGCACAGACTGGTACTGGTAAAACAGCTGCTTTTGCTTTACCTATCTTGCAACAAATTGCAGACTCACCGAAAGAAATCCACTCATCTCACGTACGAGCACTTATTTTAGTGCCTACACGTGAGCTTGCTGCGCAAGTAACTGACAACATCAAAGCGTATAGCCAATTCATGTCACTTAACGTTATAAGTGTTTATGGCGGCGTTAAAATGGAAACGCAAACTAAACAGCTTAAAGCGGGTGTTGATGTATTAGTAGCAACTCCAGGTCGTTTACTAGAGCACTTACAACTTAACAATACCAACCTTGCTAACGTTGAGCACCTAGTGCTTGATGAAGCTGACCGTATGTTAGATATGGGTTTCATCACTGATATCCGTAAGATCTTAGAATGCATGACTGCTAATTACCAAACAATGCTTTTCTCTGCGACGTTATCGCAACAGATGAAGCATTTAGCAAATGAATTACTGTCACAACCAGTCATCGTTTCTGCATCAAAAGAAAACTCAACAGCGACAACAATTAAGCATGTTATCCACCCTGTTGAACAACGTCGTAAACAAGAATTGCTTTCTGAATTAATCGGTACTAAAAACTGGAAACAAGTTTTAGTATTTGTTAACACGAAAGAAGCAGCTAACAACATCGTTAAAGAATTGAAACTTGATGGTATTCGAGCTGATGTTTGTCATGGTGATAAAGGCCAAGGCGCTCGTCGTCGTGCTTTAACTGAATTTAAAGAAGGCAAAATCCGTGCACTAGTTGCAACCGATGTAGCTGCGCGTGGTCTTGATGTTCAAGGTCTTAAATTCGTTGTTAACTTTGACTTACCTTTCCTAGCGGAAGATTACGTTCACCGTATCGGTCGTACTGGCCGTGCTGGCGAAACAGGTAATGCTGTATCATTTGTATGTCGCGAAGAAGAGCACGGTCTTGCAGATATCGAAGCGATGATTGGTCACAAGATTGAACGTCAAGTAGTTAAGGGTTATGAAGTAAGTAACCGTGACCGTCTAATTGCTGATATTAGCGGCCGTGCATCACACGAACGTCGTCAACCTCGTCGTAATAAAGCGGTTGGTGAAGAAAAAGTTGAGCACAAACCAAAAACAACTGCACCAACGAAAAAAGCAAGCAAAGGTAAGCACCGTAAGACAAGTGCAAAACTACACCGTAAAGGTAATGTAGCAGCGCCAAAACAAAAGTAACAATCAGCTGACACATAGTAAGACCTTATTAAATAACCGTCATTGGTTAATTTAATAAGGTTTTTTTACATTCAAAATTAATCGATGCTTTCGATTATTTTATTAAACGGCACCGCAAGTAAACTGTCGATCATAGTTTGTTTTTCATGATCAGCACGACAGACGAGGTATAACGCTTGCTCCATTACAGGAGCATCTTGTACTAAGTGCAATAAACCCGCATCAACACTCTGCGCTATCACAGGTGAAGGTAAATAACCCACCCCTCCGTTACCAATAATATGATCTAATGCAACACGACATGAATCAGTATGGATCACAGCAGTGCGCTGCAGCGCTGCAATTTTATTATGCTGGATAGAAAATCGCGTGCTCCAGTCTAAATAAACCAAAGGTAATTCGCTAATATTATCCATATCACAATCAGGCTTATGCGTGACCAGTTGCAATTGGTAATCCCGTACTTTAACAATATTAAAATCATCGTTCGCTGGCGGCTCGCTGGTAATTGAGAGATCAATGCTCTTATCAAGTAAGCGTTTAGACATATGCTGACGCGGCACGGACTCCAGCCTTAAAGCCAGTCCAGGATCTGCGCTGGAAATACGGTTGATCCAATCGGAAATGCCGTCAAATTCCCAGAATATTGCGGAAGCACCTACTGTGATTTGAACTGATAATTCTTCTGATAAGGCAATATCGTTCCTCGCACGCCCCCACATTTGTAAAATCGACTCAGCATAAGGCAGTAAACGTTCGCCTGCACTCGTCAGCTGTAAATTACCACGTTGACGTGAAAACAGCGGATTGCCTAATTGCGATTCCAAATGACGGATCCTAAAACTTACCGCAGATTGTGTTAAAAATAAATTATCTGCTGCACGACCAAAATGCCTTGTCTTAGTGACTTCCAAAAATGTTTTAAGTAGTTCTGTATCCAAGAGTTTAGCCTTCACTAGATAAAATAAATAACCACATAATACAATATAGTTTAGATATTCAATAACAAATTATTTTTATCGTCAGCAGTAAAATTGTTCGTTTTACACCAACTCATTCCCGCCCTACCATCGCCGAAAAATAACCCCCTATACAGTTTGGTAGAATGCTATGAAAATTTGTTTTGTTATGTACCCTTGGGAAAATGTTGAGCCAGAAAATGATTCAACACTACGCATGATCCATGAAGTTGCGAGCCGCGGTCACACTGTAGCGATCACAACACCGAATAATTTAACAATGCGTGACAGCATGTCGATTGCTTTTTGTAAGGTACTTAAGAAAGGCGCTATATCAACAAATATTCCAGGGTTTTATCGTAAAGCAGAGTTTAGAGAAGCACAGCTACCTTTAGCAGGTTTTGACGCCATTATTATGCGTGCTAATCCGCCGCTTGATACGATGGCATTGAACTTTTTAGACTCTGTACGTGATGATACTTTTATCATGAATGATATTGATGGTTTACGTATCGCGAACAATAAATTGTATACGGCATCAATGTCTGATTTGAATAAAGAATTCATCCCAGTAACGCATGTATCAAAGCAACGTGATTATCTCGAATCAGTGCTCGCCGAAAACACCAAAGACTGCATGATCCTCAAGCCATTAAATGGTTACGGCGGTTCAGGCGTGATTTTGTTGGATAAAAATGCTAAATCGAGTGTTAAATCCTTACTTGATTTTTATATTGGTGACGATCAAAACTACGTTATTTTGCAGGATTATATTGACGGCGCTGAAGAAGGCGACGTGCGTATTATGATGCTAAACGGGCAACCGATTGGCGCAATGAAACGCATACCGGCAGATGGTGATGTACGTTCAAATATTCACGCTGGTGGTAGAGAAGTAAAGCATGTACTGACCAAGCAAGAGTTACGCTTGTGTAAACACATTGGCCCTAAATTAGTTAGAGATGGTCTGTACCTTGTTGGTCTTGATGTTATCAACGGCAAATTAGTGGAAGTAAATGTATTAAGTCCGGGTGGCATTACTCGTATTAACCGTTTAAATCGCACTAAGTTACAAGTAGAGATCATTGATTTCGTTGAAAGTGTTGTCAATGCAAAGAATATCAATATTGCGCGTAAAAATGAATTTCGTAAGGTGATTGCAGATGCAGCAGCTTACTGAGAAGGCGATACTCAATAATATCCGTAAGCAGATACCATTCACTGCGCAGTTAGAAGATGGCTGTTTGACATTACGGATCAGTGAGTATCAGCCACATATAGCAACAGCGATTCATCACGGTCATCAAATACGCGAATCATTAAGTCAGCATATATTGCTGACTGAACAAGAGCGTTATTATGAAGAAGATCCCTTTACTGGTGATTTTATTTCTTCACAGCCGATTGTTTTGCAAGTTGAAGATTCTCGTTATGAGTATGACCTTAACAGACCGTTAGCTGAATGTGTCTATAAAACCGCTTGGGGTAAAGATATCTGGTCAGACACTTTACCAACAAGCGAAATAGCATTAAGCAAAGCGAAACATAGCCGTTACTATCGTATTTTAAAGTGCTTGATTAGCACTTTAGAAGCAAAGTTCGGTTTGTGTTTACTGTATGATATTCATGCTTATAACTATCAGCGTATTGAGGCTAAGACGCCAACATTTAACATTGGCACACAACAATTAAATAGCCGTCATTGGCGTAAAGTACTCGATAACATACAACGTAAATTGAAACACATTGAGTTACCAAATATCACGGTTTCAGTGGCTGAGAATGATGTCTTTAAAGGGCTTGGCTATCAAGCGAGTTTTGTTACCGAACATTTTCGTAATACCTTAATCATGCCGATTGAAGTTAAAAAGGTATACATGAATGAAATGGGCGGTGAAAGCTTCCCATTGGTTATCGAAAAACTAAAAGAAGGCATGAAAACAGCAATCAATGAACATGCTGCAGCAACAATAACGCATTACAGCAAAGGAAAACGAAAACCACTACGGCATGTCTTATCGTCTAGCCTACCGACAGAAGTCGTAAAGCTAGATAAAGACTTATATGCCCTAGCCCGTGGCATTAATACGCTCAACTATATTACGCCTAAAAATTTGAAGCAGGAAAAGAAACGATTCTTACATAATCCATTTTCCTATCAGCCTAATTTCACTTATCGACAGTTAGATATTGACCCTTACAAATTTAAGGAGAATTTATATCGATTGCCGGTCGAAACAATCTTAGATGCTGACATTCAAAAATTGTACCGTACTGTCATTGAGCAATTAGCGATGCGTATTGATTTGCTAGCCAGTATTGGTACTGAACAATTCTTGTATAATTCACTGCGTTATTATGGTGAACCAAATAAAGAAGATATAAGTAATGCAAAGTTCATTTTACATGCATGTGAATATCTTCCAATTATGGATGCGAGTATTGACGCCGCTGGTGCTGTCGCCGCGTTTCAACAAGCAGCTGCAGAATATGGCGTAAAATGTAAGGTTGTCGAAGCGAAGAATATGATCGCGAGAGCGATGGTAAGTGGCCGTACCATTAAAGTAAATAATGAATGCTCATTTAATGACACAGATCTTAATGCGCTGATTCATCATGAATTGGGCGTGCATTTATTAACGACTGCCAACGCAGAGGTACAACCATTACATATCTTTAAATTAGGGCTACCAGGGAATACCCATGCCCAAGAAGGTTTGGCTATTTTATGTGAATATTTATCGGGTAATTTACCGCTACACCGCTTAAAGACACTCGCATTACGCGTTATTGCAGTATCGAAAATGGTGGCTGGAGAATCATTTAATCAGTGCTATTTAGACTTGATTAACGGTCATAATGTGACGATAGATGATGCCTTTACCATTACGTTAAGAGCTTATCGTGGCGGTGGTTTTACCAAAGATTATTTATATCTACGCGGATTAAAAGAAGCCCTACAGATGTATAAACAAGGTGATATCAGCAGTTTATTTATCGGTAAAACCGGCTTTAACTCAAAAATATTACTGGATGAGTTGATTGCGCGGGGCATATTGAAGTCGCCTCATTACGTACCAAAAGCGCTAAGTATGAAAAGCGAAGAAGATACCATCATGACATTCATTCTTGATTGTATCTAGTGAAGTTAAGTGCTCATTAGATTAAGTGCAATAACATTAGCAGTGATACGTTCTCAATAGAGAATGCATCACTGCTATTTATTACAGGAGAATATTATTTCCAGCGATCAGCAGCTGTCGTATCGGTTTCACGGGCATCAACCCAATGTGCCCCCTCTTCAGTGGCTTCTTTTTTCCAGAATGGCGCTTGTGTCTTCAGGTAGTCCATAATGAATTCGCAGGCTTGGAAAGCATCACCACGGTGCATACTTGCAACACCAACAAAAACAATCTGGTCACCTAACGCTAATTCACCAATACGGTGGATCACTTTAACACCTTGAATTGACCAACGAGTTTCAGCTTCAACTAAGATTTTCGCCAGCGATTTTTCGGTCATGCCTGGATAATGCTCAAGTGTTAAACCCGACACGTTATCACCTTGGTTAAAATCACGTACTTTACCGATAAAAGTAACCACGGCGCCCGTACTATAGCTTTGGCCTAAGGCAGCATATTCAGTTGCCAGATCAAAATCTTCAGTTTGGATTTGAATTGCATCAGTAAACATCGTCTTATCCCCCTGTTACAGGTGGGAAAAATGCAACTTCAGCACCGTCTTCAACCGGTGAGTCTAAGCTACAGATTTCTTGATTAACAGCGACTAATAATTTATCTGAATCAAGCGCCAGTGCCCACTTGCCGCCTTTAGCTGCTAGTTCAGCGCGCAATGCGTTAACTGATTCAAACGGACCTGTAACGTTCAGTTCAGCGCAATCAATCAATTCTCTAATTTGTGCAAAAAATAAAACTTTAATCATGATAATACCTGCGCAATTTAAACTTTAAAATGACCTGACTTGCCACCGGTTTTTTCAAGTAGCTTAACACCATCAATGATAATGTCTTTCTGAACCGCTTTACACATATCATAAATGGTTAACGCTGCAGCAGATGCGGCAGTTAGCGCTTCCATTTCTACGCCTGTTTTACCCGACAATTTGCAGCAAGTTTCGATACGAACAAGATTATTCTCAGGTTCTGGGGTTAATTCAACCGTCACTTTAGTCAACATTAACGGATGACAAAGCGGAATAATATCAGATGTTTTTTTTGCCGCTTGGATACCCGCAATACGAGCCGTTGCAAACACATCACCTTTGTGATGGTCGCCCGACATAATAAGCGCCAGTGTTTCTGCTGACATACGCACAATTGCTTCAGCTCTTGCTTCACGTTGAGTGACTGTTTTCTCTGTCACATCAACCATATTTGCTTCACCAGAAGCATTTACATGTGTAAATTCTTGAGACATTAATAAATCCTATTACTTAGATATGTGGCATGAAGTTGCATGGACGATGTGAATTATTCAACTGCTCACGCAGGATCTTATTCCAACCCGTTTTACATGCACCCGTTGAACCAGGCATGCAGAAAATAACTGTTTTATTAGCAAAACCACCAACAGCGCGGCTTTGAATCGTTGATGTCCCGATCTCGTCATATGACACTGCGCGGAATAATTCACCAAAGCCTTCAATCGCTTTATCAAATAATGGCAACACCGCTTCAGGCGTCATATCCCGAGCTGTAAAACCTGTACCGCCAGTGATAAGTACACCTTGAATATCTTCATCCGCAATCCATTGAGATACGATGGCACGGATCTTATACTTATCATCAATAACGATCTTTTTGTCCAATAGGACATGACCATCAGCAACAAGAGCCTCAGCAAGAAAGCGCCCTGAAGTATCTGTTTCTTCATTACGGGTATCGGATACGGTCAATACTGCTAATTTGGCAGCTTTAAACCCTGATTCAGCATGGCTCATTATTTTTCCTTTTAAATTCGGTCATGTAAACGAAGTGATTATAAAAGATTAAGCTTATCGGTCGTTGATCTTGATCAGCTTGTGACTTTTACTTTATGCTTATAACTTTTACTTTATTATTGTTGTCACGACTTTCGCGGATTAACGCGTCATTAGCGATGGTATCTACTGACTTTGCAAGGCGATCATAGAGTAATACATTCACTGTCGCTGCGAGGTTCATACAGCCGACTGTCGGCACGTAAACAACGGCCATTGCACGATCGATCACTTTTTGATCTATGGTGCCGTCTTCAGGACCAAAGATATAGATGACATTGTCTGGATGTTCGAACGCTGGTAGCGGTATAGCGCCTTCAGCAAGTTCAACACACACAATATTTGTTGATTCAGGAATACTATCTAACCAATTATCAACCCCTGTTAGTGGGGTTTTAGCGGCTACATTTTTAGTATCGGTTTGAAAAGCTGAAGCGCGATCGTATCTTTTACCAGTGTAATAAACCGCATCAGCTTGGTAGCAACCAGCTGCACGCATTACCGCACCAACATTAGTGGGACTTTTAGGATTGGTTAAACCAATTGATACATTTTTATTTTTCATTCAATGTTTTATTTCGTTAACGCTGTGTTCATATATTAAAACAAGCGGGATATTAAGAGGCTTTATAATACAGGGATATTAAGGTTAGCTCAAGGTCGTAAAAAATAGAAAAAAGGCCGCATTACACGAACGCGGCCTTCCGATTATTTATTCACGTATTAAGTCACTTGTTAAGTGCTTATTACGCTTTATTTTTATCTGCAGTAAATGATAATGCAAATACTGATACACCTGCAACAGCTACAAATCCTGCGAGTAAAATAGTGGGTATTGCAGCATATCCTAAAATATGCCAAATAACGTATTCTAACGTACTCATAATCGTGTTTCCTTTTTCAATCTACCAACCAGGTACGTCAGACATATCTGGAAGTTGATGGGCAATACCTTTATGGCAATCAACACACGTTTTCTCGCCACTTGCTAGCGCTGTTGAGTGTTGCTTACGGCTACGTGGGCCTTGCTCTGAGAAGTCCATGTATTCAAAGTTATGACAATTACGGCATTCCTGTGAATCATTTTCTTTCATACGTTGCCATTCACGCACGGCTAAATGCTTACGACGAGCTTCAAATTTTTCTTGAGTCGAAATTTTACCCATCAAGAATGCCACAATTTCATTACTCGCTTGCACTTTACGTACAATTTTATCAGTCCAGTTATGCGGTACATGACAATCAGAACAGATTGCACGCACACCAGAACGATTCGAATAGTGAATTGTTTCTTTTAGTTCTTTAACAATTGGCGCGTGACAAGCAGAACAAAACTCTTCTGTATTTGTCGCTTCCATCCCCATGTTAAAGGCACCCCAGAAAATAATACCACCAAGAAAGCCCATTGCTAAAACAGTACCAACAGCCGCTTTACTTGGTGTCGTCAGTTTTCGCCAAAAATTTAAAATAAACTTCATTTTATCGCCTCTTTTTCGTTAGCGTAATGAATCTACACGTTTAAATTCATTTTCGATTAACGGTGATGCATCAGCTTGCGTTACATGGCATTGTAGGCAGAAATAACGACGTGGTGACACATCCGATAACACTTCACCATCACGACCTTGGTAATGCGTTACACTAATCTTCGTTGCACCCATTTCACCAGCGTACTTCCAACTATGACATGACAAACATTTGTTCGCATTTAAAGACACTTCATAATGGCGTGTTTGATGCGGAACCAATGGTGGTTGGTATACGTAGTCACGATCGATTGGACTACGATCTTTGATCACACGCTTCAACTCGTCCGCTTTACGCGTGGTATCCAGTTCAGTGATGCCACGTAAAGAGGCAACGCCACCGTTATTTACATTTTCAATGACAGCCGTTTCTGTACTTTGTGCTGATACAGAGAATAAAGTCCCTGCAGCTAGCAGCACAGCCAATAATTTTCTCATATTATGTTCTCCGCCTATTGGCAAATAAATCCGTTATCTGCCAGCATCGACTGCTGGCAAAATCATTCAGTAAGATATGCAGCTTAATTACACTTTTGTAATTTTGATTGCACATTTTTTATAATCCGTTTGTTTTGATAACGGATCCGTAGCATCTAGGCATACCTTGTTAATTAATACTCGCGCATCAAACCAAGGTACAAATACTAAGCCTACTGGTGGGCGGTTACGACCACGTGTTTCCACACGACAACGAACTTCACCACGAAGTGATTCAATAAGTACTTCATCACCACGACGCACGTTACGTTTCTTCGCGTCATCAGGATGGATATAACAAAGCGCATCCGGCATTGCACGATAAAGTTCAGGTACACGTGCAGTCATCGAACCTGAATGCCAATGCTCAAGAACACGGCCAGTGCATAACCACATGTCGTAATCTTCATTTGGCACTTCTGGTGGCGCTTCGTACGGTGCAAAGATGATGTTTGCTTTGCCATCAGGCTTACCATAAAACTTAAAGCCATCACCTTTACCTACATATGGATCACTGCCTTCTGCAAAACGCCATTTCGTTTCAACACCGTTCACAACAGGCCAACGTAAACCACGAACAGTATGGTAAACATCATATGGTGCTAAATCATGCCCATGACCACGACCAAAGGTTGCGTATTCTTCGAATAGCCCTTTTTGAACGTAGAAACCTTGATCATTTGCATCATCGTTTAACTCTTGCGCTTCGCTTAGTGGGAATGCGTCAACGTTACCGTTTTTATACAGTACATCGTACATCGTCTTACCACGGACTTCAGGCATTTTAGCGATGAGATCTTCGCCCCACACTTCTTCAATTTTGAAGCGTTTAGCAAATTCCATTAACTGCCATAAATCTGATTTTGCACCTTCAACAGATTTAACTTGTTGATACCAAGCTTGCGTACGACGTTCAGCGTTACCGTATGCGCCCTCTTTCTCCACCCACATTGCTGTTGGTAAAATAAGATCGGATGCTTGAGCTGTTACAGTTGGATACGGGTCAGAACAAACGATGAAGTTAGCAGGGTTACGGTAACCAGGTAAACCTTCTTCCATCATGTTTGGTGCAGCTTGCATGTTGTTATTACACATAGTCCAGTACGCGTTCAAGGTACCATCTTTTAGTGCACGGTTTTGAGCAACAGCGTGTAAGCCCGGCTTAGGTGGGATCGTACCTTCAGGTAGTTTCCAGATTTTTTCAGCAATGGCGCGATGTTTAGGATTCGCCACAACCATATCTGCAGGTAGACGGTGTGAGAATGTCCCCACTTCACGGGCCGTACCACACGCTGAAGGTTGACCTGTCAGTGAGAATGGACCATTACCTGGTTGTGAAATTTTACCAACAAGTAAGTGAATGTTATACACAAGGCTGTTCATCCATACACCACGCGTATGTTGATTCATACCCATAGTCCATAGTGACATTACTTTAATATTTGGATCGGCATATTGTTTAGCAAGAGTCAGTAGTTTTTCTTCTGATACTCCTGAGATTTCAGATGCTTTCTCAACTGTATACTCAGCTACAGACGCCTTATACTCTTCAAATGTCATTGCTGTCATTTTGCCCGAGTTAGGGTTTTTAGCTTTAGCTTGCATTGGGTGTTCGTCACGTAAACCGTAACCAATATCTGTTGCTGTACGTTTAAAGTGAGTGTGTTTATTAACAAAGTCCCAGTTTACAGCATCGTTTTGGATGATGTAGTTAGCAATAAAGTTAGCCATTGCTAGGTCTGATTGTGGGTTAAAAATAACACCTGTATCAGCAAGTTCAAAAGAACGATGCTTATACGTAGATAATACGTTTACTCTAACGTGTGGATTACTTAAACGGCGGTCAGTGATACGCGTCCATAGAATGGGATGCATTTCAGCCATGTTTGAACCCCAAAGAACAAACGCATCTGATTCTTCAAAGTCATCATAACAGCCCATTGGCTCATCAATACCAAATGTACGCATAAAACCACCAACGGCAGAAGCCATGCAGTGACGTGCATTCGGATCGATGTTATTTGAACGGAAACCAGCTTTCATCAATTTAACTGCAGCATAACCTTCCATCACCGTCCATTGGCCAGAACCAAACATACCGACTGATGTTGGACCTTTTTCTTTTAATGCAGCTTTCCACTTCTCAGCCATGATATCAAACGCTTGATCCCATGAAATAGAAGCGAATTCACCATCTTTAGAGAACTTACCGTCTTTCATACGTAATAAAGGTGTCGTTAAACGATCTTTACCGTACATAATTTTCGATAAGAAGTAACCTTTAACGCAGTTAAGACCTTTGTTCACAGGTGCTTCAGGATCGCCTTGTGTCGCAACAACTTTACCACCTTGTGTTCCGACTAATACAGAGCAACCTGTACCGCAGAAACGACATGGGGCTTTATCCCACTTAATTTTGGTTTCATCGCTAACGGCAATAAGATTTGTTGCACTAGCAGGAAGCGTAACGCCAGCAATGGCAGCCGCAGAGACTGCCGCATTCGCTTTAACAAACGCACGTCTGGTTAATTTCATAGATCATCCTCACATGATGGATCGATAGTTTCAATTTGGTGAAAAACAAGAGAAGTACTTAAGACATGTTCGAAATTATTAATTTTATCAATAATGTCGGTAACAAATTTTTGATTACTGGTTTCTAATACGACGATAATTTTACCCTCTTCACTATCACCGTAAATTTCAGCATCTGGAAGCGCTGAGATTTTATGTTTCACGTCGACCAAAGACTCTGGTTTTACGTGAATAATTAGACTTGATATATGAACTTCTTGTTCTGCCATTTTATGACCTTATAATTATTATAAAACATATTCTTAATAACTAAAATTTAACGATTGAGCTTCACAGCGATTGCATTAACAGGACAAACTGAAACGCAAGCACCACAACCATTACAATCATCTAATACAACATCTGGGCTAACAAACGTTGTACTAGTAAAATTAAATTTCAAAGCTTCGGATTCACAAGATTCCGCACAACTTCGACAATATACAGACTCATTATTTAAGCAACTTATTGAAATGGCAGCTTTATTATCCCAAGCTTGAGCTTGAGTTAAATCAAATAAATCCTCTTTACAGTGATTTACACATTCTTTACAAAAATTGCATTCTGATACGCTAAAATCAATTTCAGGAAATCCGCCGTCACCTACTATTATAATTTGCTCAGGACAAGCCTTGCTACAATCACCACAGCGGGTGCACTTATCAGTAAAATCTAAGTCTGCTTTTAACCAAGGTAGTCGTACAACATTGTCTTGATCTTTACGACGGAATAACGAACGTCGAGCTAGATTTATACTCATAAAACTACCTTGTAAAATAATTCATGTTTAAATGTGTCGTTTAAAATCCACATCAGTCTATAAAGATATTTGTTTCATGATGATACAAATAACCCACACCTAATATACTCCCTAATGGATAAGCTAAGTAAAACTTAATTTAGATCAATAAATTGATATTAAAATGAATATCATTAAGCCCTTTATTGAAAGGGTCTATTTTAATAAACCTGATTACAACAAATACCTAAAATTATAGGTAATACTTTTGAAATGTGCATTTTTGTAGCAATTTAAATAACGTAACATCATGTTACGCTATTTAAATTAGCATTGAACTGGGGAGGGTTTTAGAAGGAGATATACGAACTTTCTAACTTTTAGCCACCAATAGACGCAAGATGTGGTGTATTCGCGGTAAATCCGTCTTGTAAGAAATGTGTCGATTTCTTCTCAGACATATGTCCTACCACACGCTCTATTAACGCTTGTTGCTGGTTATCATCTTGCAATAAATCACGTAATTCAACACCGCCTTCGCCAAATAAGCATAAATGTAAGCGCCCTTTCGTAGAAACACGTAGGCGGTTACAAGTTGAACAAAAATTCTTCTCATAAGGCATAATTAAACCAATTTCACCAATATAATCAGGGTGAATAAAAACTTGTGCAGGTCCATCCGCCTTACCTCTAACTTTACTTACCCAACCTTGCAGTATTAATTTGTCACGAATACTCGCGCCAGAAACATGGTGCTTATCAAACAAAGCTTGGTTATCACCAGTTTGCATTAATTCAATGAAGCGCAATTGAATCGGCCTAGTTTTGATCCAATTTAGAAAATCATCCAGCTCGATATCATTTAAGTTACGCATTAATACCGTATTCACTTTAACGGTTTCAAAGCCAGCAGTAAAAGCAGCATCAAGGCCAGCCATTACTTTGTGGAACATGTTCTTACCAGTAATCTGACGAAACATACGAGCATCTAAGCTGTCAATACTGACATTTAATGCATCAAGTCCTGCATCACGCCATTGTTGTGCATATTTTTCTAGATTAAAACCGTTTGTCGTTGTCGCTACCTTATTAATTTTAGGGATCTCGGCAATGTCTGAAATAATATCCGTGAAGTCTTTCCGTAATGAAGGTTCACCACCAGTAATACGGACCTTTTCAGTCCCCATTTCCGCAAACCCTGTCACGATACGACGTAATTCATCTCGCCCTAAGAATTCAGGTTTACCGTCAGCTTTATAGCCATCTGGTAAGCAGTAGTTACATTTGAAATTACAAACGTCTGTAATTGATAAGCGTAAATAATAAAATTTACGCGAAAACTGATCTTGAAGTTGCATAAACACCTTTCCAAATACGGGAGGCTCAATCATTTCTGATTAAACCCTTATAGCAATTTCGACTGCTATGAGTCCTTAAGATCATATTTAAATTTATAAATTTAGATCATTAAGGATCGGAGTTTGAGTTATATTGATTTTTAATGGTCGTTAAACTTAAACTATTTTTTAAGTAATTTAAAGAGATAGCTAACACTTATTATAGTAGAAAATGATAAATCATTGATCGAAATTAAATTGGCCTGTAAATTATAGGTCTATTTACGGCTTAATTAACTAATTAGTAAAACATCTATGATAAAAAATATAATCCCTTCCCATCAGTCTATTATCATTTTAATCGGTCGCGGTATGTTTAGTATACTAGCATTGGCCTCTTTACTTACTTTTATATCCTTAGTGGCCCTGTCACTCAGTTTATCCGATGCAGCGTCAATTAATAAAGCCGGTGCATTAAGAATGCAAAGCTATCAAATTGCTTATAATTTATCTATCGATGAAACAGAGGTAAAACGACAAGTTCATATCGATATTTTTAATCAATCACTTGCCCATGTTAAAAATAATATTGTGGATAACTGGGATATCACCACAAAATTGAAACAAGAATTCATGGCTGTTGAGACTCAATGGCAGGAACAATCTGATATTCTACACAGTGATAATCCAGAGCAATTCTTAAGTAATGTCGATGAGTTTGTATTAAGAATTGATTCCTTTGTACAAAACCTACAAAACCATTCCGAATATAAAGTGAAGATTATCACCCTTATTAAAGGATTGGGGATCGGCCTTATTTTCGCTGTATGTATTATCACTATCCGTTTAATGCAAGTACAGGTATTAAAGCCACTCCAGCAGATATTCACCGCATCAAATCAAATCAGACGTGGGGAATTTGATGTAGCGTTTGATTTTGTTTATGAGAATGAGATTGGCTCATTGGCGAGTAATATTTCGCACATGGCAAATGATTTAAACAAGCTTTACAGTACCCTAGAGCAACAAGTAGATGCGAAAACGAAACAGTTAAAAGAAGCTAAAGATAAAATCAATTTTTTATATACTACATCGCAAAAACTACATGTCACCCACCTTAACGCAGATATGCTCGAACAAACACTACAGAGTGTTTCAGAGCTCAATGGCCTTAGCTTTTATAATCTGGTACTGACGGGTTCAGAAGTAGAGACTATCTATCTAAATGCGGGCTCAGATCACGGTGAACAAACAATTGACTTAAGATTGGAACTCGAAGAACAATCTTTTGGTACATTAACAGTCTTACAACGAGAAGCGACCGACCAAGATCACCTAAGTAGTTATTGCCGTATTATTTCACGGGCCCAACACCGATCTCAAAGTAATTTAGAGGCACAACGCTCACTACTAATGGAAGAACGCGCAGTGATTGCCCGTGAATTACATGACTCACTCGCCCAGGCTTTGTCCTATTTAAAAATTCAAGTCGCCTTACTTAAGCGCCATTTAAAGAATCAAGAAATCACGCCAGCAACCAATGACATTGTCGACGAAATAGATACCAACCTAAAATTATCTTATACCCAGTTAAGAGAATTATTGAATACATTTAGGCTGACACTCGATGATGCCAATTTATCTGAAGCCATTTCGATCATGCTTGCACAGTTGCGTCAGCGCACAACATCGATAATTCATCTCAGGTATGAACTAGAAGAGCGTTTATTTAAACCCAATCAACATATACATATTCTCCAAATTATTCGGGAAGCTGTATTAAATTCCATCAAACACGCAGAGTCAGATGAAATAATAATTGACTGTGGCACGAATAAAAATGGTACTATCGAAGTATCTATTTCGGATAATGGGAATGGCATACCAGCTAACCCAGTAAAATCCAACCATTATGGCTTAAACATAATGGGAGAACGCGCTTCAAAACTAGGTGCTAAACTAGAAATAAAAAATAATAAAACAAAAGGCACCTTAGTATTACTAACCTTCGACAGGGAAAACAAACATGCTTGAGAATAGTTACACAATTTTAGTAGTTGATGATCACCCACTAATGCGTAAAGGCATTGTTCAACTACTTTCATTAGAAGAAAAGTTCAATGTGATTGGTGAAGCTAGCGATGGTGTGGAAGCTATCACTCTTGCTAAGCAGCATGAACCAGATCTCGTATTACTTGATCTGAACATGAAAGGTATGTCAGGTTTAGATACTTTAAAAGCGCTTAGAGCTGAAGAATTAAGCTCACGCGTTGTTATTTTAACTGTTTCTGATAATAAACAAGATGTGATCCGTTTAATCAACGCTGGCGCTGATGGTTACCTATTAAAAGATTCTGAACCGGATCTATTATTAGCGCAGCTTCAGGATGTATTATCTGGACAGCAAGCACTATCAGAAAGCTTACTTGGCTACTTAGATTGCTTGCATGAAGATAACAACTTTGCAGAAAAATTGGCTAAATTAACTAAACGTGAGAACCAAATTTTACTTGAAATATCTAAAGGCTACAGCAACAAACATGTGGCAAGTAATCTGCATATTTCAGAAGGTACAGTAAAAGTTCACGTTAAAAGTCTATTGAAGAAATTAGAAGCAAGTTCACGTGTTGAAGCTGCAGTTATGTATCTTGAGTTCAATAAAACAAGCGCATAAACAATAATCGAAGTGAAAATGTAGATCTAGTTACCTTTTCACTTCGTTTTTCCAATCAATGTTCGTTCTTATTCCGGCCTCACGTGCAGACCCCTTAAACAAAGCTATCATTAGTTATACTCACACTGACTAAGGCTTTCCCGTGCAAACGACCTCACTCGCATTATTGCCATTAACATCACATATTTTACCAAACGGTAGATTACCGATTCGTATTGTCGAAGAACGCTATATCCGTATGATCATAGATAGCGCTAAAACAATGAGCGGATTTGGAGTTGTGATGATAGACCCAAGTCAGGTTGGTCCTTTCGGGCGTATATCCACGATTGGCACTCATGTGGAAATAATTGACTTTTATACCTTAGATGACGGTTTCCTCGGCATTAATGTTGAAGGTCAACAGCGCTTTATTATTGATGCTATTACCACTGAACCCGATGGTTTAAAAATGGCTAAAGTCCATTACATCACCAACTGGCCAGATCAAATTGTTAACGCTAATGAAGCTTACCTTGCCGAGAAACTCGAAGGTTTATATCAACAACACGCTGATATAAATCAACTTTATACATTAAAAGACATGACGAATATAAGTTGGGTATCACAACGATGGATAGAGCTCTTACCCCTGTCAGTTTCAGAAAAACAAATGTTATTAGAATCATCAGACTGTAATCGCTCACTCGCAATACTTAAAACATTAATGCCAACTTAATCATTAGAACCTTCATCATAATTTGAACCTTATAAACGTTTGATCGCTCATAAACACTAACCTATGCCTGATTTGCTTAATAATCAGCCGGAAAAACCAACTTAATGGCCAAGTTAATTACCAAGTAAAGTAATTTCAAGATATGATGATGTTATCTAACTTACTTAACTTGACAGATATTATGTTACAAAAATCACTTTCAGATCTTAATAAGGTCGTCGCGATTGGCGGTGGTCATGGGCTAGGCCGAGTGCTGTCGTCCCTGTCTTTTTTAGGCCCTAGATTAACCGGTATTGTAACAACAACCGATAATGGTGGCTCAACAGGGCGTCTTAGAAACGCTGAGAATTGTATTGCTTGGGGTGATATCCGCAACTGTATTAATCAGTTAGTCACGCAGCCAGACATCGGTTCATTGTTGTTTGAATATCGCTTCCAAAATGAAGGTGAGCTAAAAAATCATAACCTAGGTAACCTGATGCTTGTCGCATTAGATAACCTTTGTGTACGACCTTTAGATGCAGTCAACCTTATTCGTAATATGCTTCATGTCGAATGCCAGCTTATTCCGATGTCTGAGCAGCCAAGTGACTTAATTGCAGTAACGCCTTGTGGCAGTGATGTGTACGGTGAAGTATCTGTAGATAAAATGCATGAGTTTCCAAATGAATTAACTGTCCAACCAAATGTATCTGCAACACTTGAAGCCGTACAAGCAATTGAAAAGGCCGAGTTGATATTATTAGGTCCTGGATCATTCCTCACCAGTATTATGCCGCCCTTGCTTTTAAAAGACATACAAGTGGCCCTGCGCCGAACAAACGCAAAAGTAATATACTTAGGTAATTTACAGCCCGAGATAGGACCGGCATCGACAATTTCACTACAAGCACGCTTAAAGTGGTGTGAAGGTAAGTTAGGTTTCCCGCTGATTAATGCCGTGATACAGGATATAGATAAACAATCTGAACTAACTTATCCTACCTATACCCATGATTTACGAGAAAATCTAAATAAAAATTATCACGACAGAGATAAATTAAAAGCAGCGATCGAATCAGTCGTTAATCACATTTTAATGCCAGCGCGCTGATCGCATCTTCTAAACTTTTAATTAACAATGGTAATTTCACTTGCACTTCTGCCGTGCTATTTGATTTTGCCATGACTTCCAATTCCTCAGCATGTTGTTGCACAATCAAGGCACCATAAGTCCCGGCACTACTTTTGATACTATGACAGCTTTGCGCTACTTTATCATGATCTACGTTAGTCATTAACGCTTTTAGATCTGCAATACGCTCAGTTGTTTCTTCGTTAAAAACATCCACTAACGCTGGTAACATCTCTTCCCCAACATCAACCAGTAATTGAGAGAATACCGTTTCATTAATAACTGTGTTTTCCATTTCATTACCTCTTACTGTAAATTATAACTCTAAATAATAGCTTTACTCGATAGTCAGTACCGGTTAAGTATGGATTTCAATAACTAACGCAGTGACATCATCTTGTAACTGTTCAGGAGAAAGTGATTCAAAACGCAGCCAGAGTTTATCTAACGTACTTTGAGCTGTTTTCCCTTTAATATCAACAAGTATATTATCAATACAGTCACAGTTTCTGTCAATGTTTTCAAAAATACCGTCAGAATAGAAAAATAATTTATCTTCGGGTGTTAATTGCAAAGTCACTGATTCATATTGCTCATCAGAGAGTAAACCTAATACAGTGCCTTTACAGTCAATAGCCTCATAACCAGACCCGTGTAGTAAGTAGGGCTGCGGGTGTCCTGCCAAAGCTATTTCACATTGCTTACCGGTAAGTTTAATAACCGTGCAGGTTAGCATGCTGGTTTCTAATAGTTGATTTACATACAGCCGATTAGATAATCCAGCAAGTAACTCCGTAGGTGAAATATCTGCAGCTGTTACTACCCCTTCTAAATACCCCATGATGGCAAAGCTATGGAATTTAGCGACAGGGCCATGCCCCATAATATCACCTAACACGATAATCTGACTTTCACCAAAGTCATGAAAAAATACAAAATCACCACCACCTTCAGTCGCTGGAGTATGTGCTAACGCGAGGTTCCACAGCCCACTTATTGAAGGGAGCGAGGGCTTAAATGGTCGGCTCAGCGATTCCACTACTCGTTGTTGATAATGTAGCGCGAGTTGATTTGTCCTGCGTATAACCCGATTACAAACAGCAAGTAATGATGTTTTGGTGATAGGTTTAATTAAATAACCATCAATTGATACTTCTGCGGCTTGTTCTTGTATCGTCAGGTTTTCATCCCCCGTTAAGAATACGAACGGTGTTAATGCGCCTTTATCTAGGTCTTCAACTTTTTGCCTAAATTCAAATCCAGACATCTCGGGCATATGTATGTCTGCAATAATAAGCTCACAACCTTCATGAGCAATAAACTTAAGTGCCTGAACAGCACCAGAAAAAGTATGCACAACAAAATCATTCTTGAGATATGCCTGATGTGCTGATAATAAAATTAGATCATCATCAACAATCACCACTTTGAGCTTTTTCTCTTGCTTACTCAATGGGCAAGTTAATGTATTTATACCGTGGGCGCTCACATAATAGCCATCGGGGTTATTATTTTGAATTAACGCTAACCCCATCCCCCCCGTCAGCAACTCACCATTAAATATATCATTCGTATTCGCTTGATAAGGGTTAAAACTGTCACCGTTATCGGACACGGAAAAATACCAATCTCCGTTGCTACCAGCAAGTTCTATACTAAACCAGTGAACAGAGTCTGGATTATGGAAATACAAATTCGACAGGTATTCAGCTAGCACTAACGTCACACGATCTATTTCTGCTTGATCGAGTGCCAATTGATAGCACAATGCAGTGAGTAAACGCCGAACTTCGCTAATAGAGTCCAACTTTAACGAGTATTGCTTTGCGAATAGCTGTGTTTTCATCAACGACCTATATTCCCTTTTAACAATTCGATATTCGAGATGCGCTTAAGTAGCCATCGCTCGACTCTCGGAAAACGTTTTAACCGTCTTCGCACAGAGTTTCTTAATTGCATATCCAGTGGTGGGCAATGTACATCATTGATAACAGTACCGAGCAAATTAATCTGGTTGTTGTTAAAAATTGCCATTGTCTTTAATACCCGACTCTCTAATGAAATCCCGGGCGCTACAACAAGTAAACAAGCATCACAAACTCTCGCGATGACCTCACCTGGAATATTTGAAAAGTTTGCCCGCGTGATCGCGCATGTATCAAATATAATAAAATTATAACGTTTCAGCCAAATCTCTATCGCACTTTTGAGTTTTTTTTCATCTCGAAAACTAATGTTTTGATCTTGTTCACTTTGTGGCGCAGGTAAAATATCTATCATTGCTGAAAGTGGGGTTACACAAGCGTTTTGTAGCGTCGCGTCATCCAAAGACCATGGCTGCTTTTTTTCAACATACTCATTAGTGATTGCTGGTTTAAATGTATTTAGATCGACGATTAATACTTTATTACCCGCGGCTTTATAGCGCCGAGCTAGCGCTAAAACTAACTCCGTGGTACCTTCTTTACCTTGAGCACAATTTATCGAAATTGATTTAATATTCTCACTCATAATTGATTGATATATCTGCTCTATTTCTACGAATGTCTCTGGTAATATATTCATAATGAAGAGCCGACAATAAAGAGTGTAACCACACTAAGTGCACTGCCTAATATATTCATAAATTGACTCCAATTTGAATCACTTTCATTAGGTATATAGATGGTATCACCCGCATGTATAATCGGGATATCGCGATAATCAGGCTGAGTAAAATAGTTTTTCATATTAAACGTACGTGCTGTGTGCTCCATTTCACCATGTTTAGTGAGAATAACAATGCGATCAATATACGCTTCAGACGTTGGCCCTCCGGCCATTGTTAATATACCGACAACATCCAATGAAGCGTCATATTTATAACGTCCTGGGTTATGTACTGCGCCTAATATCTGCACAATGTTAACTGTATTGTTCAACTCACCAACATCTGTTTTAGCCGGGATGTAAATGGTATCACCAGGCAGTACTTGCGGTAACAGGTTTTCATCGCCTGTTTCAAAGTACATATCAAGATCTAACGTTGACGCTTTAGCATAACGACGATTACGATGAGTTATTTTAATATGCTTAATATCAGCTTCATTCGTAGGACCATCTGCCGCGGATAGTAAATCAAGAAAGTCCAATCCACTATTAAATGCGTAACGGCCAGGCGCACCTACCGCGCCTAGGATATAGATTGATGATTCAGACTCTTGCTTTATCCACTTAGATTTATTGTCATGGGGATCATCAGGCAATTCATTAAACATCACCGTATCGCCTGCTGATAATTGTGGTAATGATAAATAATCACCACCAACTTTCATAAATTTTTCTAAATCAAAATACTGACGCTGACCTAAACCATCATTCCCAACAATAATGATTTTCGCTAAATCTGCTTTTTCAGTTGGGCCTTCAGCATGCCCGAGCAGATCAAGAAATGTCATATCATCATCCCACTGGTAACGCCCCGGATTTTTAACCGCACCAATGATCTTAATAGCCTCATTATGTGCTTCGATTAACCAAGATTTTTCAATCATGTCCGCTTTTTCCGGTAAAAATATAACGTCGCCCCCCGCAATTAAAGGAAAGGGGTTATTTTCAGGATCATCGGAATATTTTTTTAAATCAAACCGGAATGTATCACCATTAACTTTCAGTATTTTAATTTGTTGAGTATCTGCATATCGGTTTGGGCCACCTGCATTGGCCAACATATCCATAAAGGTAATACCTTCACGTCCTTCATAAGCGCCGGGTTTATTAACCTGCCCCATAACATAAACAACTTGTAAACCGACTTTGATATCTGCCACTTGAATGGGTACAAAAATAGTCGTACCAGGTTTCACTTTGGGTAGTTTAGATACATCACCGGTATCGAGGTAAAGCTTTAGGTCGAATGTTTGCGGTTCTTTCAACCCCATCACTCTTATCTTACTCACATTACCGTAGCGGGTAACACCGTTCGCTTTCATTAAACTTTCTATTACCGTCATACCCGGCACATAAGAAAACGTGCCAGGCGCATTAACTTCACCAAATACCGTTACTGCTTTTTGGGTATCACTTGCATCACCACCTGATTTTAATGTGGTCGCATCAAAAATCATCTGTACATTACCAGTCAGAGGCGATGACGGCACGAAGATAACATCGCCAGACTTAAGTATTGGTAATTCCTTTTCGTCCCCTGTTTCCAGATATCGCTTAAAGTCAAAAATGATCACTTTAGCGCCACGTTGTAACTGCATATTGTCAAGCTGAGCACCAGATAGCATCCCCCCCGCTTTATTCAATGCCATTTGTACATTACCAAATTCAGGCAGTACAACTTCACGAGGATCCTTAACATAGCCCAGTACGGTTACTAGCTTTTCGCGCGCTCTAAACTCAATATACAGTTTCGATATATCACGAAATACCAAACTCAAATCTGCTTTTAATTCTTTGAGCACCATAGCGAGGGTTTTACCTTTAACTAGCATCCTCCCTACTTCTGGTATCTGAATATACCCACCTCCATCAACTTGAAACGGAGCTTCAAAATCTTTTTCACCGGGCATAAAAATGAACAATTGGTCACCAGAATCAATTAATTCACTTTCAGCATAAACGATAGACGATGTCGATAACAACGTAAGAAAAAGCGTTAAAGATAAAGTACAACACAAGGCGATAAATTTCATAATGCGATACCTTTAAACAGTGATGCATCGTTGAACTGTTCGCCTTCATTCAACAAAAAACGCCAATCTTTTACTTTATGATTTACATCTTGATTAGCCTCTGATTGCCACATTAACGTACTAATGATAGGAGTTGAAGACGTTATAGCATCACGGCGTAAGTCCTCATAAAGAACTTTATGACGTAATGGTTCAGCTGTAATGTTGAGTAAATAATTAAATATGGCATCCGTACGTAAATTAAGTAATTCAACGTCATCTAAACTCGTTGCATAAGTATTAACAGCTAACTTATTAGAGAATATAATTTGCTCATTGGATGTATCAATCTCATGTATTTGTACCGGTGTATGCTGCTCTATATTTATTTGCAAACGGGATAATTGTTCTACATTGACACTCGGAACTTGCTCAAACAGTAAATACTGACGCATTATTTCATTGTAATCGTCAACACCTTTATCCTCTTCCATAGGTTGCGCATTATCATCTACGATGGTATCCATGTCGTGTATCACAATAGCGTCGTTGTAATTGAGATTAGATTGCGCACTTTTTTTATTTACGGTGTTTTCAAAAAGTTTATATTTGGTGTATTCAACCACAATTTTTGGGTTATCTAGGAGTAGAAAACTGACCTGGCGAAGACAGGCTTTATACTCTGCAGTCAAAATAGCGTTACCCGTTTCAAATTGCGGTGCGCAGTATAGTAAGAGATCAAGTTGGTAAATCAGTGGATGTACAAAATTAGACGTAAGTATACGTGAGGGTTGTGCACAATTCGTATTACTGGTTACTTGATTCAGTTGTACAACTAAATTAGTAATATGTTTTTCAAGAATGGCTATTTCAACTTTAATATCTTGTGGGTCTTCTACTTCGATGGACTTTGCAACACGACTATTAATATTATTGACCGTTTTTACATATGCAGGAATACACGCTTGTGCCCCCCGTAAATTAGCTACGGATAAATGCAGATTTAAATAATCATAATGTTGCTTAAAGAGGACGCGCTCTTCGGTGTGAGCACCTAAATCAGTGAAATAACCTTCGTCCGGCCAATTAGTACATGCGGATAAAGATAAAGATAAACACATAGCTATCCCTAGCAATAATTTATTCATTCAATACCTTACGGCATTTTATTATGCCGAGTGATTTGTCTCACTTTCACTAATATCTTCGATAAAGGGAATTGCATTTTCGACCCGTAACATTGTCATCAGTTTATAGGGTTGACCTGATACTTTAAGTAAAGATAGCGTTCGACGCTGTGAAATCAGTCTTTTAAATAAAAAAACAATCGCGCCAATACCTGTCGAATCTATAAAATTCACGTTTGAAAAATCCAGAACGATATTCTCTTTATGATCTTGAACTAATAATTCCAAACTAGACTGAAGACTGGCTACATGTTCAGAATCAAGGTCTGTAGCGATAGGTAAAATTATGATGCCATCATAAGGTCTTAATATGTCCATTATAACTACTCCAAAGAATACAACGTTAATTCTGATGGTAATATTAACGTAAAATGCATTTATATTTTCAAGCTCACAGTTAATAATATAGACGTTAAAACCATAAAGTGCACAAATAAAAAAACCACCCGAAGGTGGTTTAATATAATTAAAACAAGTATTAACCTAATTTAGCACGTAATGCCGAGCCAATATCAGCTAATGAACGCACTGTTGACACGCCTGCGTCTTCAAGGGCTGCAAATTTCTCGTCTGCAGTACCTTTACCGCCAGCGATAATTGCGCCAGCATGACCCATACGTTTACCAGCAGGAGCTGTAACACCGGCAATGTAAGAAACAACAGGTTTAGTTACATGTGCTTTAATATAAGCAGCAGCTTCTTCTTCTGCAGTACCACCAATTTCACCAATCATTACGATTGCTTCAGTTTGTGGATCTTTTTCAAACAATTCAAGTACATCAATAAAGTTAGTACCTGGGATTGGATCACCACCGATACCAACACAAGTTGATTGACCGTAGCCTTCGTCAGTCGTTTGTTTTACAGCTTCATACGTTAATGTACCAGAGCGTGAAACAATACCAATTTTACCTGGCTTGTGAATGTGACCAGGCATAATACCAATCTTACATTCACCTGGAGTGATAACACCCGGACAGTTAGGACCGATCATACGCACATTTTGTTGATCAAGTTTTACTTTAACTTCGATCATATCTACAGTCGGGATACCTTCTGTAATACAAACGATAAGTTCAATACCTGCATCAATAGCTTCTAAGATCGCATCTTTACAGAACGGTGCTGGTACATAGATAACAGACGCTGTTGCGCCAGTTGTTTCTACTGCATCACGCACAGTGTTGAATACAGGCAGACCTAGATGTTTTGTGCCGCCTTTACCAGGAGAAACACCACCAACCATTTGAGTGCCGTAATCAGCAGCCTGCTCTGAGTGGAATGTACCTTGACCACCAGTGAAACCTTGACAGATTACTTTCGTATCTTTATTAATTAAAACGCTCATTTATTTGCCCTCCGCTGCTGCAACAACTTGTTGCGCTGCATCCGTTAGGCTAGATGCTGCGATAATATTTAATCCAGATTTAGCTAAAACTTCACGGCCTAATTCTGCATTGTTACCTTCTAGACGTACAACAACAGGTACTTTAACACCTACTTCTTGTACAGCACCAATAATACCTTCAGCAATCATGTCACAACGTACGATGCCACCAAAGATGTTTACTAGTACAGCTTTAACATTGTCATCAGAAAGAATGATTTTAAATGCTTCAGCAACACGTTCTTTTGTCGCGCCGCCACCAACGTCTAGGAAGTTAGCTGGTTTGCCACCATGGATGTTAACGATATCCATCGTACCCATAGCTAGACCTGCACCGTTTACCATACAACCAATACTGCCGTCTAATGCAACATAGTTTAATTCAAATTTAGCAGCGTGAGCTTCACGTGCATCTTCTTGAGTAACGTCTTGCATTAAACGTAGTTTAGGCTGGCGATAAAGTGCATTTGAATCGATCGTAATTTTACCATCTAGACAAACAAGATCACCGGCACCTGTAATGATAAGTGGATTAATTTCAAGTAGTGCCATATCAGAATCAGTGAACATTTTAGCTAGACCCATGAAGATCTGTGTAAACTGTTTGATTTGAGCGCCTTGTAAACCAAGTTTGAACGCTAATTCACGTGCTTGGTAAGGTTGTGCACCTACAAGTGGATCAATCGTCGCTTTATGAATTAATTCAGGCGTTTGCTCTGCAACCGTCTCAATATCAACACCGCCTTCAGTTGATGCCATAAATACAACTTTACGCGAACCACGGTCAATAACCGCACCAAGATAAAGTTCATTTGCGATATCACCCGCAGCTTCAACTAAAATTTGTGAAACTGGCTGACCGTGTTCATCGGTTTGATAAGTAACTAAGTTCTTACCTAACCAATGCTCAGCAAATGCAGTGATTTCATCTTTAGATGTTACCAGCTTAACGCCACCTGCTTTACCACGTCCACCGGCGTGTACTTGACATTTAACAACCCATTTATCGCCACCAATTTTGTCAGCGAAAGCTGCCGCTTCATGAGGTACGTTTGTTGCGTAACCTTCAGGAACTGGCAAACCATATTCAGCAAAAAGTTGTTTTGCCTGATACTCATGCAGATTCATGCTCGTATATCCATGTTAATAGCCACTTGGGCTTGTCCCGAGAACTTACGCCTCAATATGAAGCGTAAGCAACTAAAAATTAATACTTAATACTTAATACTACACATCTAAAAGAAGACGAGTTGGGTCTTCTAATAATTCTTTTATCGTTACCAAGAAACCAACAGATTCTTTACCATCAACCAAGCGGTGATCATAAGAAAGTGCTAAGTACATCATAGGTTGAATAACAACTTGACCATCAACAGCCATTGGGCGATCTTGGATTTTGTGCATACCCAAGATTGCACTTTGTGGTGGGTTAATGATTGGCGTTGACATTAATGAACCAAATACACCACCGTTAGTCACTGTAAAGTTACCACCGGTCAGATCTTCAATTGACAGTTTACCGTCACGACCTTTAAGTGCTAATTGGCGAATATTCTTTTCGATATCAGCAAGACTCATCGTATCGCAATCGCGTAATACCGGCGTTACTAGACCACGCGGCGTTGAAATCGCGATGCTCACATCAAAGTAGTTGTGATACACGATATCAGTACCATCGATCGAAGCGTTTACTTCAGGGTAGCGTTTTAGTGCTTCTACAACCGCTTTCACGTAGAAAGACATAAAGCCTAGACGGATACCATGACGTTCTTCAAAAACATCTTTATATTGTTTACGAATATCCATGATTGGTTTCATGTTGATTTCGTTAAACGTTGTTAGCATTGCAGTTGAGTTTTTAGCTTCTAATAAACGTTCCGCGATACGTTTACGAAGACGTGTCATCGCAACACGTTTTTCGCTACGGCCCGCTTGCAATTCTACTGGGACAACAGCTGGTGCTGGTGCAGCCGCTTTTACAACTGGCGCAGGCGCTAATGCTTTTTCAACATCTTCTTTAGTGATTAAGCCATTTTTACCCGAACCAGCAATCTTAGATGCGTCTAAACCTTTCTCTGCAATAAGACGACGAACAGCAGGACTTGCGTCAACACTCGCTTCGCTTGCTTCTGCTGGTTTGTCTTTTGTTTCTTCGCCAGCAACAGCGCCTACTTTCAAGCGACCAATAACTTGTTGGCCAAGAACCGTCGCGCCTTCTTCTTCTAGAATTTCAACAAGAACACCAGATTCAACTGCTGGAACTTCTAGAATAACTTTGTCGGTTTCAATCTCTACAATTACTTCGTCACGTTCAACAGCATCGCCAGGGCGTTTGTGCCATGTTGCTACTGCTGCGTCAGCTACTGATTCAGGTAGTACAGGTACCACGATTTCAATTGTCATTTTCATAATTCCTTTAATAAACTATTTCTGCGCAACAGTTAAAGCATCTTCAATAAGTGCTAGCTGTTGTTTTGTATGTACAGACATATAACCGACTGCTGGTGATGCTGATGCAGCGCGTCCAGCGTAACTTAGTTTCGCACCCTGTGGGATAGATTCCCAGTGGTGATGCTGACTTGAATACCAAGCACCCTGATTCTGAGGTTCTTCTTGGCACCAAACAAACTGTTCTACATGTTGATAGTCTGCAAAGACAGCTGCAATTTCCGCATGTGGGAAAGGATAAAGCTGTTCAATACGCACAATAGCAACATCAGTTTGACCTGTTTTACGACGTGTTTCGAGTAAATCGAAATACACTTTACCGCTACACATTACAACGCGTTTAACTTGCGTTGGGTCAAGTTCGTCAATTTCACCGATAACATTTTGGAACGTACCTTCTGCTAATTCAGATAAACTAGAAATAGCTAACGGATGACGTAATAATGATTTCGGTGTCATTACGATCAGTGGACGACGCATAGGACGTACAGTTTGACGACGAAGCATATGGTAAACCTGCGCTGGTGTACTTGGTACACACACTTGCCAGTTATGCTCAGCACACATTTGCATGTAACGCTCTAGACGCGCAGATGAATGCTCAGGACCTTGCCCTTCATAACCATGTGGTAACATCACTGTTAGACCACACATACGACCCCATTTCTGTTCACCAGAAGAGAGGAATTGATCGAATACAACTTGCGCGCCATTGGCGAAATCACCAAATTGTGCTTCCCAAATAGTCAAGCCACTTGGTTCCGTTGTCGCATAACCATATTCAAATGCTAATACCGCTTCTTCAGATAACACTGAATCGTGGATAGTAAGCTCACCTTGATCAGCTTTTAGATTCGCTAATGGTGTATACGTACTCGCGTCTTCTTGGTTATGAACAACAGCATGACGATGGAAGAAAGTACCACGGCCAACATCTTGTCCAGTAATACGTACTTTGTAGTTATCATCAAGTAATGTTGCATAAGCCAATGTTTCAGCAAAACCCCAGTCACACGGTTTTTCACCATTTGCCATCGCCACACGATCGTTATAAATCTTCTGAACACGGGATTGAATCTTGTGCCCTTCAGGAACGTTCGTCATTTTGATTGCAAGATCTGTCAGGGTTTGTTGCGCTACCTGAGATTGGTACGGCATATCCCATTCATGTTTTAAGTACGGATTCCAATCAACAGAGTGCTGTTCCATTGGGCGCCATTCTTTAACAACACATTGACCACCATCAAGTTGGTCACGATATTCATTAATGAAACCAGTCGCTTCAGCAGCATCAATAACCGCTTCATTAACAAGTTGATCTGCATAGATCTTACGCGGTGTTGGATGCTTTTTAATTTTTTTGTACATTAATGGTTGCGTTGCACTTGGCTCATCAGCTTCATTATGACCATGACGGCGATAACAAACTAAATCAATAACAACGTCACGCTTGAATGTATTACGGAAATCTAGCGCTATTTGTGTAACCAATACAACGGCTTCAGGATCATCTGCATTTACATGGAAGATAGGTGCCTGAACCATTTTTGCGATATCTGTACAGTATTCTGTCGAACGCATATCTTTCGGGTTTGACGTTGTGAAACCGACTTGGTTGTTAACAACAATACGAACTGTACCACCAATGCCATAAGCGCGTGTTTGCGACATATTAAATGTCTCAGCCACAACACCCTGACCAGCAATTGCAGAATCACCATGAATTGTGATCGCCAGTACTTCATCACCATTTGTGCTACCAAGACGTTCTTGACGTGCACGAACAGATCCCATGACTACAGGATTAACAATTTCTAAATGCGATGGATTAAACGCAAGCGCTAAATGAACGTTTCCGCCTGGGGTATGAAAATCAGAGCTAAAACCTTGATGATACTTAACATCACCCGCTCCCCATACGTCGCTGTGTTTACCAGCAAATTCATCAAACAAATCAGCTGGCTTTTTACCCAGCACGTTAACAAGCATATTAAGTCTGCCGCGATGCGCCATACCAATAACAGCTTCTTTGATACCTTGTTCACCACTACGACGAATTAATTCTTTCATCATTGGAATTAGTGCATCACCACCCTCAAGGGAGAAACGTTTTGCACCAGGGAACTTAGCACCTAAGTATTTTTCTAGACCTTCGGCAGCGGTTAAGCTTTCCAAAAATCGTAATTTATCTTGTTTTTCAAATTCAGGGCTGCTTTCAACAGACTCTAAACGACTTTGAATCCAACGCTTTTCTTCTGTAGATACAATGTGCATATATTCCGCAGCAACGGAACCACAGTAAGTTTTTTGTAGCGAAGCATAAAGGTCACTTAATTTCATGCTTTCTTGACCAATCGCGTATGAACCAACATTAAAGTTAGCATCAAAATCAGCATCAGAAAGTGTGTGATATGCGGGGTCTAGATCTTGAACACGATCACGTGCCCATATTCCTAACGGATCTAGGTTCGCATGTTGGTGCCCACGGAAACGGAAAGCATTAATTAATTGTAATACCCTAACTTGTTTCGAGTCATTATGCGGATCACTTACTTGCGCAGCATAGCGAGAGGTTTCTTTCGCAAGACGAATGAAATAATCCTTCACAGGACCATGTGGAACTTCTTTAGTCGAATTATCAACTTTAGGTAGACCTAAAAATACAGTTTGCCATTCTTCGCCAACTGAATCAGGATCTGCTAAAAATTGCTCATATAAATCTTCAATATATGTCTGGTTCGCACCGGCTAGATGAGAGGATTCTAACCAGGCTTTCATGACGTTATTCTGCATTCTCTGCCCTTTTTACTTTAAATGTCCATCGCGCCAGAGATGGTAGCAAAGATTTCAAATTACTTGGCCATTCCCAACGGAATGACCATTGTAACTAAAAACTAACAAAAAACATTGCTACACCGCACGTTGTAGTAACATAGATTTAATATTACCGATTGCTTTTGTAGGATTTAGACCTTTAGGGCACACATTTACACAGTTCATAATACCGTGACAACGGAATACACTAAACGCATCGTCTAATTCAGATAGACGTTGTTCGGTTGCCGAGTCACGACTATCAACTAAGAAACGATAAGCCGCTAATAAACCAGCAGGACCCACGAACTTATCGGGGTTCCACCAGAATGATGGGCATGATGTTGAACAACACGCACATAAGATACACTCGTATAATCCATCTAACTTTTCGCGTTCTTCAGGTGATTGAAGATTTTCGCGAGCAGGTGGAATAGCACTGTCATCTGTAATTAAGAACGGTTTAATACGTGCATAGTTATCATAAAACTGCGACATATCAATAACAAGATCTCGTACCACTGGCAAGCCTGGTAGTGGACGAATAACAATCGTATTGTTCATATTTAGATCAGACAACGGTGTGATACATGCTAGGCCATTTTTGCCATTCATGTTTACACCATCAGAACCACACACGCCTTCACGGCAAGAGCGACGGAAAGATAAAGATGCATCTGTTTCTTTTAATTGAATAAGCGCATCCAGCACCATCATGTCAGAACCTTCAGGTACTTCAAGGCTCATTTCTTGCATTTTAGGTTTGCTATCAACATCAGGGTTATAGCGATAAATTGAAAATTTAACTTGCATAGGTATCCCTTTTGTTTAGTAAACGCGTGCTTTAGGCACGAAGTGTTTCAACTGTTCTTCAGTCAATAAATTAGGTGATAAGTTCACATCACGCGTAACCATTGTTTCTGATTCAGGCTGATACAGCGAGTGACATAGCCAATTCGCATCATCACGATCTGGATAATCAAAACGACTGTGAGCACCACGGCTTTCTGTACGGAAGTTGGCAGCATGTGCTGTTGCATATGCAGTTTCCATCAAGTTATCCAACTCTAGGCATTCAATACGTTGCGTATTAAATTCTGAAGATGTGTCATCTAGACGTGCATTTTGTAAACGTTTACGGATTGTACGTAACTGCTCAAGGCCTTCAGCCATTGATTCACCTTCACGGAATACCGAGAAGTTAAGTTGCATACATTCTTGTAAATCTTTACGAATTTGCACAGGATCTTCGCCGTCTTGATTATTTTCCCAACGATTAAGACGTTCAAGTGACGCATCAACATTTGCATCAGTTGCTTCTTTAGGCTCTGGGATCTTATCCAGTTCAGTACCTAAGTAGTTACCAGCAGCACGGCCGAAGACAACTAAATCAAGCAATGAGTTACCACCTAAACGGTTTGCACCGTGTACAGATACACAAGCGATTTCACCAACAGCAAATAAACCAGCAACAACTTCCATGTTACCTTCTTCATTACGTGTTAGTACTTCGCCGTTCACATTCGCAGGTAAACCACCCATCATATAATGACAAGTTGGGATTACTGGAATTGGTTCTTTCACTGGATCAACGTGGGCAAATGTACGAGATAACTCACAAATACCAGGTAGACGTGATTCAAGTACTTCTTCACCTAAGTGATCAAGTTTCAATTTAATGTGTGGACCCCAAGGACCATCACACGCACGACCTTCACGGATTTCAGTCATCATTGAACGAGCAACAACGTCACGACCAGCAAGATCTTTTGCGTTAGGCGCATAACGTTCCATGAAACGTTCGCCATCTTTATTTAATAGGTAACCACCTTCACCACGACAACCTTCAGTTACCAGTACACCAGCACCTGCAATACCTGTCGGGTGGAACTGCCACATTTCCATATCTTGAACTGGAATGCCAGCTCGAATAGCCATACCAACACCGTCACCAGTATTAATGTGTGCATTCGTTGTCGAAGAATAGATACGACCTGCACCGCCAGTTGCAAACACTGTCGCTTTCGTTTTGAAGTAGCAAATCTCGCCACTTTCAATATCAATCGCAGTACAACCAGTAATGATACCTTCGTCATTTTTAACGAGGTCTAACGCATACCATTCAGAGAAAACTTTCGTTTCATTCTTTACATTTTGCTGATAAAGAAGGTGAAGTAATGCATGACCGGTACGATCGGCTGCAGCTGCAGTACGAGCCGCCTGTGCGCCACCGTATGCAAGAGACTGACCACCAAACGGACGTTGGTAAATAGTGCCGTTTTCAAATCGAGAGAATGGTAAACCCATATGCTCAAGTTCTAAAATAGCTTCTGGACCTGTTTTACACATAAACTCGATAGCGTCTTGGTCACCGATATAATCAGAACCTTTAACAGTATCGTACATGTGCCATGTCCAATCATCTTCATGTGAATTACCTAAAGCAACGGTAATACCACCTTGAGCAGATACGGTATGTGAACGAGTTGGAAAAACTTTAGATAAAAGTGCACAACTTTTACCTGACTTAGATATTGATAGTGCAGCACGCATACCAGCACCACCGGCGCCAATAACTACTGCATCAAATTCGCGAACTGGAATACTCACTTATAACCCCCAAAGAACAACAAAACCAACAAGCGCATAAATAAATGCAGTGGTTGTTAGAACAAACTGTAATGCACCACGTAAACCAGTTGGTTTAACATAGTCAGTTAATACCTGCCATACACCAATCCACGCATGGATGACGATAGCAACTAGGGTAAGAAGGGTGAATACTTTATTGCCAGTGCTTGCAAAAAAATCAGTCCATACTTGATAAGTAAGGTCATTAAATGCAACGAAACCAACAAAATAAAATGTATAAAGTGCCATGATGATGGCTGTTGCACGGATCATGATAAAATCATGCGTACCACTGCGGCCATAACTTGCTGCGTTAGTTACCATACCATTATCCCCGCTAGGATTGATAAAACAACGGTTGCAACAAAAGATACTTTCGCACTTAATGCACCCGATTCAAGCTCTTCAAAATAACCCATGTCCATCAATAAATGACGGATGCCGCCAGCAATATGATATGCCAGTGCCGTTAGGATTCCCCAAAGAATGAATGTACCAAAGAAACCAGACACAATTTCTTGTGCATTTTGGAAACCTTGTTCAGAAGATAACGATTCTGCTAGTAACCACAACAGGATACCCACAGCAAACAGCATTATTACACCAGAAATACGGTGTAGTATCGATGCGATTGCTGTGATTGGCATGTTTATAGTCTGCAGATCTAAATTTACAGGTCTTTGCTTTTTCACGATATCGCTCACTCAGCTCCATTGAGCATTGTTATTATTATGATACGGATCACAGAATTGTATTATTTTCATAACAAATCCCTTTCAAATGAAAGCCCTTGTTTATTTCTTGTTCAAAATACAAATAAAACAATAATTATAAGTACTTAGACTACATGAACGTAATTAAAACAAGGACTCTTGATCCGTGTATAAGTATACCTATATCACAATTTATTTACAATTATAAAAGGTCATCACGCAACATTTACGTCAGAATTGAAACATAGGTTAACCTTTTAGTGTTTTTTCTTTGATTATTCTGCAACAAAATTGACATTAGTAATTAATCGAGGTAGCTTTAAGCTCGAATTTCATGAAGAAATCTAATTATAAATAAGCAAAGGAGACGTGCTATGGCTAATCAAAAGGCCACGTTAAACCTACCCGGCCAAGAGCCAGTTGAATTTCCAATTTTATCTGGTACAGCTGGTCACGATGTTATCGACATTCGTACCCTAGGTAGTAAAGGATATTTCACCCATGATCCAGGTTTTATGGCAACGTCATCGTGTGAGTCAAAAATCACTTATATCGATGGTGTAGAAGGTATCCTACTACATCGCGGTTACGCTATTGATGATTTAGCATTTAATGCGGATTATTTAGAAGTTTGTTATATTATTCTTTACGGTGATGCACCAACTAAAGAACAATATGAAGCCTTCAAAGCAACAGTACATAAGCATACTATGGTGCACGAGCAATTCGCATCATTCTTCAAAGGTTTCCGTCGTGATTCACACCCGATGTCGATTCTTTGTGGTGTATCTGGCGCACTTGCAGCGTTTTATCACGACTCATTAGACGTTACTAATCAACGTCACCGTGAAATCTCAGCATTCCGTTTGCTATCTAAAATGCCAACGATTGCTGCAATGTGTTACAAGTATTCAATTGGTCAGCCTTTTGTATACCCGGATAACAGCCTTTCATATGCTGGTAACTTCCTTAAAATGATGTTTTCAGTACCATGTGAAGAGTATGTAGTTAACCCTGTTGTTGAAACAGCGATGGATCGTATCTTTACGCTACATGCTGATCATGAACAAAATGCATCGACCTCTACAGTTCGACTTGCTGGTTCATCAGGCGCTAACCCATTTGCATGTATTGCAGCGGGTATTGCTTCACTTTGGGGTCCTGCTCACGGTGGTGCAAATGAAGCGTGTCTAACTATGCTTGAAGAAATCGGTACTGTTGATCGTATTCCAGAGTTTATCGCTCGTGCGAAAGACAAAGATGACCCATTCCGCCTAATGGGCTTTGGTCACCGAGTTTATAAAAACAAAGATCCTCGTGCTACAGTAATGCGTAAGAGCTGTCATGAGGTGCTGAGTGAACTAAACATTGATGATCCACTATTAGATGTAGCAATGGAACTTGAGCGTATTGCGCTTGAAGACCCTTACTTCATCGAGAAGAAACTCTATCCAAATGTAGACTTCTACTCAGGTATCACGTTACGTGCAATTGGTATTCCAGTTTCTATGTTCACGGTTATTTTTGCATTAGGCCGTACTGTAGGTTGGATTGCACATTGGAACGAAATGTTAAGTCAACCTGGACAGAAAATTGGTCGTCCTCGTCAGTTATATACTGGTGAAGCACACCGTCCATTTGAGTCACTAGCTGACCGCGACTAATTCAAACGTTACATTAAACTAATATAGCAAAGGCCTCTGGATTTATTCAGAGGCCTTTTTTTATTGCGCCCATTCCGTCGACAGCTATTACAAGATAACCATCGAGTATTGCTTTACGCCAGCCTAGTTAAAGTAACTTACTCAATAACAATTATCGAATAAACTGGGTTTGTAATGTTTCAGTTAATTGCGCACTCATCATAGCTCTCAACGCGGCTGGCTTAACCAGCTTACGCAATAAGCCTACTTTAGCTGCAGCCGCCTTATCCGCTATTCCGGGCTCAGTCGTAGCCGTGATCAGGATTGCAGGTGTCGTCGGGCTAACCTCTCTTAATTCCTTGATTAACGTCAATCCATCTTCACCATTATCTAATTGATAATCCACTAATAGAATATCGAAATCACATTGTTTAAACAGCGCCTTAGCGCTGGCAATTGAGTTCGCGCCATAAACTTCACAATCCCAACTGCTCATTAGCTCTAACATACCTTCTAAAATAGCTGGATTGTTGTCAATGCACAGTACTGCCGTACCAGTAAGATCGGTCGGAGCAAGTACAGGAGCAGTATTATCTTGCTGTAATGCCGTCGCTTCGCACAGTTGTAGACTAAAGCGACAGCCTCTGCCTTCAATCGAATCAAGTGTCAATTGATGCTGCAGTAATACCGATAAGCTATTACAGATACTTAGTCCCAGCCCTAAACCATCATTAGAACCATTATTATCCTCTAATTGACTAAACTGTTCGAATACCTTGACCTGATTCTTCGCAGCAATACCGGGGCCATTGTCTAATAACTGGATACTTAATTGACCACTTTTACGACGACAACCGAGCAATACACGTCCAGGACTGGCATAGCGAAAAGCATTACCAATTAAATTTTGTAATATGCGACGTAACAGGTGTTTATCGGTATTAACCCAATGCTTCGTTGGCATAATGGTAAAACTCACGCCATACTGCTTAGCTGCTGCAGAAAACTCATTAGCAAGCTGACTAAATAGATCATTTAACGCGAACGTTTCAATATGCGGCTTAATGCTACCGCTTTCTATTCGAGCCACTTCGGCTAAATTAACAATCATTTCATTAGCGACTTTCAATGATAAGTCGATGCTACTTACCTGCCGCTGTTGATTGTCATTTAATGTCGACTGGCTTGCTAACGCAGAGGTAAACAAGCGCGCCGCTTCCAGTGGTTGTAATAAATCATGACTGCAGACTTGTAAGTAATGGCTTTTTTTACTCAATGCTTCATCAGCAACCACCCTCGCCTTCGCTAACTCTTTATTGGCTTTCTCTAGTTTTTTAGTTCGTTCAGCAACCCGAGTCTCAAGATCTTGATTCGCTTCTTTTAGTACCTGCTCAGCTTGTCTAAATGCAGTAATATCCGAAAAAACCATTAAGAACCCACCATCAGGTAATGGGTTTCCTTCAATTCTAATCACCTTGCCGTCTTCACGTAAACGTTCGGAGTTATGTGATTTTCTTAATCGTAGAAAATCCAGACGCTTCTTTACATGCGCTTCAATATCACCACCACCACACAAACCACGCTCAGCATTGAAACGTATAAGCGATTCAACTGGACAGCCCACGCTAAGAATATCATCAGGATAATTAAACAATTCTGCATATTGATTGTTCCAAGCGACCAATTCGAGTTCATCATTGACGATCGAGATCCCGTCTCTGGTATTTTCTATCGCGCTCTTTAGCAAATTTTGACTAAATTCCTGGCGATGACTTGATGCATTACCCACTAAAGTGGCTAGTTCATCTAACGCAAAATCATGTCCATCTAACGCAGAGTTGAGCACTAAGCGTGCGGATGACGACCCCATCACACTGGATAACACTTTTTCGGCATGCTCAAGCCCATAGTCGGATTTTTCCTTGGCGGTATAGCCTAAAGTGATCGCGACTTGCTCAAAGGCCTTAAAACTTTTAGATGCTTTATCATCACCTACAAACTGCGCAGTAAGTAACAATAGTTCATCTACTGATATTGCTTGTCTTTTGGACTTAGCTTTACGCTTACTTTCAACGAGCGATGGCGGTAACTGCCGTTTTAAGAACAACGCCCCTTGGATCCGTTCTTGTATACTGGTCCTCGTTAGGAGTGATATCAAGATCATCGCGACAATATTAATTGTCAAACAGAGTAAATTGATCGCGGTTGAGCTGGCAAACAAAGTACCTTGTAGTGGTCCTTGATAGAAGCCTAACTGTGGTAAAAAATTAAGCAAAGTCCATAATGAAAAGCCTAAACTGATACCAGTAAACACCCCTTTCAATGTTGCTCGTCGCCAATAAAAAGCAGCCACTAAAGCAGGCGTAAGTTGTGCTAATGCACCTAATGCTGTAGCCCCTAAGCTGGCCAAAGCAGTCGGAGGAATAAACAAAAACACCAAATAACTCAGGAAAATAACAAACAGCACTAATACTTTGCGAATGCTAAGCAGCTTTAATCTAAACGCATTATACTGGGTTGGATGCTTATTTTTCTTAAACAAGAATGGAAAAACAATTTCATTACTGAGCATGGTACACAAGGCAATTGTGGATACGATCACCATAGAACTCGCCGCTGAAATAGCACCTAAAAATGCAAACAAAGTTAACCACGTTTGGTCTTGATACCAAGGTAGCACCAACACATACATGTCCGCAGGTACACTATTACCAAGCAACAAGTAACCCGCAAGCCCCAGTGGCGCAGAAAAAAATGCAAACACCAGTAAATATAACGGGAATATACGGCGACTCAGCCAAGCATCCTGCTCATCACGCAGCTCGACAATCATGACGTGGAATTGCCTTGGTAATACAAAGAAGGCTGCCATCACAATAATAATCATGCCAAACATGGCACTGAAATCAGGAAATTGTAAGGCACTTTCTAAGTCAGTATTCGCACTGGCTTGTTGCCAGATATCCTGTGGTGAATCAAAAACAACATAACAAATAAAAATACCGACACTAGCAAAAGCAATAATTTTAACCACAGCCTCAAACGCGATGGCGAGCATAATACCCGGATGACGCTCTGTAACGTCAATATTACGAATACCAAATAAAATACTGAAACCGGCCAATACAAAACTGGTGACTAAACCCAGCTGCCATGGCATAAAATCTTGTTGGATTTGTAATTGTTGGAAGGAATAGACAATCGCTTTAATTTGTAAGGCGATATAAGGCATAGTCCCCAGTAACGAAACCATGGTCACCAAAATAGCTAATGCATGGGATTTACCAAAACGAGCAGCAAGCAAATCGGCGATAGAGGTTAAATTGAAGTTAATACTGGTTTGAATAATGCGTTGTAAAAACGGCCATGCAAAAACAAGTAATAAGATTGGACCTAGATAAATAGGTAAATATGAATAAACATTTTTCGCAGCTTGTCCTGTCGTACCAAGAAAGCTCCATGAAGTACAATAAACAGACACAGCAAATGCATAGATTAACGCCTGCCGCTTTCCTTGAATAAGATGCCGATATTTATCACCCAAGTAAGCAATTAAAAATAACAACACGATATAAAAAAAACTTAATAGCATTAACTGCCAATTTTCAAACATACCTAACCTACTAACAACTATTGAAATACGACTAACGTTGAGTGAATGACTATTCAACAACGATAATATCAATAACCAAGCTACTTTAAGATCGACAAACGACGCAGTAAGGAAGGATTATAAAAATAGCTTGGTAAACACGATACAACCTAGCAAGAAACTACAGCAAGGTTTCAAATTCACTAATGTAATTTCCACCTTTAATGGATGCGATCAACCTGAGTTTATAGCTTGTAGTATTATTGCTCGTCGCTAACGATCGCAATGGTGTTTGTGCTTGCCAGTAGTAATTACTTTGTACTTGAGTCAAAGGATATGCTGTCGCATTATCATTACTATCAACCAAAAATAACACCGCGTCATCGAGTGGAAAAGTAGCGTTGATTACCGTTGAACCAGCCTTGTCAAATACGTTAACCTTAAAGTCACCGCTTATCAATACGCATTCACCTGCCAATACCGCACAAGAAGATTCAGGTACTAAGGTAATTAATTTAGTTTTATCGGCATCATTCTCTATAAAATAATCCGATGCAATATAGCCGAGTACGGCTAATAATGGCGCGACAAGTACCGCCACTTTAGTATGCTTATTCATCAATTTAATCCTTTAAATTTTCGCTGTAATCGGCGACATCGAGTTGCCCCAGCATCATTGCAGCTTGTGTTCTGTTGCGTACATTCAATTTTCGAAAAATAGCACTGGCGTGGGCTTTAACCGTCGCTTCTGCAACGCAAAGTTTGTCACCAATTTGCTTGTTGAGTAGACCTTCAGAAAACATCATTAAAATGCGATATTCCTGCACCGTTAACTTAGCTATCGCTTCATCTGCCACATGACTCACTTCTTCTTGTACTTTTTCAAACGTACCCGGAACCCATAATTGCCCTGACAGTACCTGAGTAATGGCGGTGATGATTGTTGGTACCGATTCCGATTTAGGCACAAACCCAGATGCGCCGTGCTGCATCGCTTTAGCAATAATCGTTTCATCGCTATAGGCTGAAATAACCACAACTGGTATATCCGGATATTGCTTGCGTATACGGATCAAATGGTCAAAGCCATGCGCACCTGGAATATTCAGGTCTAATAATAAAAGATCAGCATCGACATTTTGAGCTAAACATTCACTGATCGATTCAACCGTTTCAGCTTCAAGCCACTGTGTGGTGTTAAATTGTTCTTTTAAGGCGATCAACAATGCTTGTCGAAAAAGGGGGTGATCATCCGCTATGATGATTTTTTCAGGCATTACGTGCATACTCATCCATGTATCACTACAAATAATTAACCTCCACTATACATGACAGCCTGTTACCAAACTGTGACCAAGTTAACTTGCTGCGCTCGTAGTATTTGACTTAACTCGTCCAAGCCACTAACTGAAAGCACTTGTGATCAAAGACTTAAGCTTGGTATCCCCCTGCAATTCTGAATGCTGAACTTTAGCCATAAACAATTCTGCCGTAGCGATAGCATCATTTAAGGCATTGTGTGCTGGATAATGCGGTAATCCATACTCACTGCGTAAATTAGTTAAATGTAACGTCGATGGCGCATAAGCTTGACTGCATCTGTCGTGGCGTTTTTTTGCTAACGCTAATGTATCAATAATAGGAAATATTGGCGCCATACCATAAAGTTTGATGCATGCTTGTTCGAGAAAGTTTTTTTCAATCTGCGCATAATGTACCAACATTGTTTTTCCTGCCAATGCCGTTAATAAGTCTTCGACTACGCTTGCTAATGGTCTGCCGCTGGCTTTCTCTTGATCAGTAATAGTATGGATCGTGACATTGTCACCGTCTAGTTCGCAGTGAGCCGCAACAATTTGATGATAACAACTATCTAACCTAATTTGGTTATCCGCCAACGCAACGTACCCGATACTCAAAATATTATCCTGCTTCGCATTCAAGCCTGTCGTTTCAAAATCAACGGCTAAAATATCACTGGCCATGATAGGCTGATCAAGATCGATAATAGGCACACTTAAGTACTCTTTTAGCGCGCCTTCAGGCGCCTTCGCCAACAAGCGTTTACGCTGTGTCTCTAAACTAAAAAACGATTGTATTATATTCATAATATGTCCTTATTCGATCTGCCTACAGTCACAGCAATAACCTGCTAACATCTATACCATTTGACGATAGTTTTGCATGGCTTTAATGACTTTAAATGCATCCTTTAAATGTTCACGCTCCAGACGGGATATCTCTTTTGGTAACAAATAACTATCCGCCTCTTCACCATTCGTTAATTGCTTAGCTTGATGTTCCACGCGTAACATCCCCAGCAACTCAAATGCATCAATCAAATTAGCAGATTCAGTTCGACTCAATGATGGCGTTCCCGCTGCAAGCCTTAAACGCATGATGGTATTTACATCTTCAATGCCTTCAGCAAGCGCATAAATGCGTGCAAGGTTAATAATCGGCGCTAAACCGTTATGCTTAAGATCCAAGCCTTTCTTATTCTTGCCATCATGAATGAGTACAAAATCACGAAAAAATCCCAAAGGTGGTTTCTGCAATAATGCATTGCGCGATAGATGTGCTTGAAATAACGTGTTTTGTTGGGTTTGTTGTAGCATATTACGACGTACATCTTGTAACAACTGAATGTCACCATGCACAGTGGCTAAATCGAAAAACACGCTGCTATTGAGTAATGCTTGCGGATCAGGTTTTATCACCCAATCATTGAAATAGCTTTGCCAAACGCGTTTTTTCTGCCGCCACTGAGGATTAGTTGCCATGATATTACCTGGGCAATAAATATAACCACAGGCCGCTAAACCATCACAAATAAAATGTGCGAAAGCCTCAAACCATGCTTCTTGCTGTGGTGTTGCACTATCATCAATAATCAGCGCGTTATCCTGGTCGGAATAAACTAACTGCTCCTGTCTTGCTTGTGAACCTGCGCATAGCCACGCATAACCAACCGGAGCGCTACCTAACTTTAACTCAGCCAATTCAATTAACCGTATAGTAAATGCCATCGTCAGTGCACTGATATTTTTACCTAAATAATCAGCACTGGCTCCCAGTTTAGCCATGCTCACTTGAAGTTTAGGTAACATCGAACTCAATTCAACCAAGGCCTCAACAGAACTGGCTTTATGGATCACAGAACTTAAATTAACCGCATGGTGGCCCTGTTGATTCATTAAATCCGTCGCAGTTAACATGCCAATCAGAGTACCATGTTTCGTCACGGGGAGATGATGTATACGCTGACTGATCATGAGCGCTAACGCATCATGCCCGCAAAGATTGATGTCAATCGTCGCCATATTAGCCGTCATAATATCAGTCACGGTTTGTTGAGTATTTAATCCTTCAGCAACACAGCGTCGCCTAATATCCTTATCAGTGACAATACCGACAGGCTGTTTATTCGCCATGATAACAAGGCAAGATACGCCTTTTTCAGTCATGTATTTAGCCGCATCTTGAATACTGGCCTGTGTTGTTATCGTAATAGCAGGACTATTGTAATAATCTGTTATGGGTGCATTCGTTAAACTCGAGGCGATTAATGCCGATTCAGTTATCGCACCCATGGTGTTTTTTAGTCGCTGTGGCGCAGTTTGTAATAAAAACTGTAATGCTTTCGGGTGTTCACTCAATAGCACTTTCAATTCATTAAAATCAATTGCATACAGTAAACAATCTTCTTCAGCGCGTAAACCTACCGGGGCTTGTTCGCGACTAGGGGCTGGTTTTTCATTGTGTAATTCACTACATATCTCGCCACATAAGACAGTGCACAAATCACCTTCTGAAAATTTACCCTGTAACTCCCCCGCGTTATCGTAATAAGCAAGCACGCCCTTTTTGACAATGTACAGTAATACCTGTTTCTCTTGAGGTTCCTTCTTATGGTCATTCTTATACTCATTGAACAAGGTTTCATTACGGTAATAACCGATAGAAGTACGCATGGCAATAAGATGGCAATCTTCAACATTTAACAAGTTAAAGGGCGGAATGACTTTAATAAAATCAACAATATCATTTAGCGCTGCATTCATAGGTTCATTCCGCCTCTTACTATCTGTATCTGTATTTGCATTCGTAAATGCAATTACAATTAATGTGTACGTTAAGTTTTAACCCTATACCTCTAAATCGTCAACATCCCAAAATAATATATAGACGAAAGTTGTATAGGGTTATTTTTTAAAGGTTGCTAAATTTACAACATGCTAGTGCGAACACTGACGATTTGTCATTCAAGTTAAGGACAACTGATTCAAGTGATCGATAACTATCTAATTTTACATATGAAGATTTAATCGTTTTTTTTGGGAGAAAGGATATGGAACAAGAAAACGCCTATTGGCAAACCAATATACGACTCATACTAACCTGTCTAGTAATTTGGTTTGTGGTGTCTTTTGGCTGTGGCATTTTATTCGTCGAGCAATTAAATGAATTTAGACTCGGTGGATACAAGCTTGGTTTCTGGTTCGCGCAACAAGGGTCAATTTATACCTTCGTTGGTTTAGTTTTTTGGTATGCCGTACAGATGAATAAACTGGACAAAAAACACAATGTTGAGGAAGAATAAATGACCGAATTAAAACTCTATACTTACATCGCCGTATTTGGATCATTCACCCTCTACTTTGCCATTGCTTGGTTTGCTCGCGCTAAGACAACCAGCGACTTCTATGCAGCCGGAGGTGGTATTAGCCCATTACAAAATGGTATGGCAATCGGCGCAGATTGGATGAGTGCCGCGTCGTTCTTATCAATGGCTGGTCTTATTGCCTTTCTTGGTTATGGTGGTTCAGTATTTTTAATGGGTTGGACAGGTGGTTTTGTGCTGCTAGCGACCTTACTTGCGCCTTACATGCGCAAACACGGTAAGTTTACCGTCCCAGAATTCATTGCCGATCGTTATGACTCTAAAACAGCCCGTATTGTTGCGATTGTGTGCTTAATCGTGGCGTCAGTTACCTATATCATCGGCCAAATGAAAGGTGTTGGTGTTGCTTTCTCTCGATTCTTAGAAGTTGATTATGACTTAGGTTTAGGCATAGGCATGGTTGTGGTATGGGTTTATGCTGTATTAGGTGGCATGAAAGGTATTACTTATACGCAAATCGCGCAATATTGTGTACTTATTTTTGCTTATACTATTCCTGCGGTATTTATTTCATTACAACTCACAGGTAATCCAATACCACAACTTGGTTTGGGTAGTACCCTTGCAGACGGAAGTGGTGTTTATCTACTTGATAAAATCGATATGGTTGTCACCGACCTTGGCTTTAACCAATACACCACTGATAATATGGGCGGCACATTAAACATGTTCGCGTATACCTTATCATTAATGATTGGTACTGCTGGTTTACCACACGTGATCATGCGTTTCTTTACCGTTCCAACAGTAAAAGATGCACGAGCATCAGCTGGTTACGCATTAGTATTTATTGCTTTACTTTACACTGTCGCACCAGCGGTTGGCGCAATGGCTCGCTTCAATCTTATCAATACGATTGAGCCATCAGCAGGCCAACAACTTGAATATGATAAACGTCCACAATGGTTTAAAGATTGGGAAGGCACTGGTCTATTAAAATTTGAAGATAAAAATGGCGATGGCAAAATTAATTATGTTGCAGACCCTGTTAAAAATGAAATGGTTAAAGTAGACCGTGACATCATGGTATTAGCGAACCCTGCTATTGCAAACCTACCAAACTGGGTGATTGCATTAGTGGCCGCTGGTGGTCTAGCTGCTGCGCTCTCAACTGCCGCAGGTTTACTACTGGCCATTTCATCTGCTATTTCGCATGATTTAATGAAAGGAATACTAACACCAAACATGACCGAAAAAGCCGAACTAAAAGCAGGCCGTATCGTCATGACTATTTCTATTATCATCGCTGGCTACCTTGGTTTAAATCCGCCTGGATTCGCCGCAGGTACCGTTGCCCTCGCCTTTGGTTTAGCAGGTTCATCGCTATTCCCAGCGTTAATGATGGGTATTTTTTCTAAGAAAATTAATGGTACAGCTGCCGTATCAGGTATGTGTGCAGGTTTAGGTATCACTATGCTGTATGTATTCCAACATAAAGGCATCATGTTTATCCCAGGTACTTCGTTCCTAGGTGGTATGGAAGAAAATTGGTTCTTTGGTATTTCACCTAATGCATTTGGTTCTGTCGGTGCAATCGTTAACTTTACCGTGGCATTTGTTGTCACTAAAGTAACTGGCGATGCGCCACTACATATCCAACAGCTCGTTGAAAACTTACGCTTCCCACGTGGTGCAGGTGCAGCAGCCGACCATTAATGACCACAATAGCGCGATTGAAATAATCCAATCGCGCTATTTATACAGTCAATAAGGTTATTGACTGTAAGGACATTGTAAGTAAATCGAAGATAATAAAAATGCCGTTCATCAATTGATGAACGGCATTTTTGTATTTACAATTTATACATTTATGACTGCGCTGTATTAACGATCACTTACTCGCTGCATTGCGCACTAACAATATCGCGTACCACAACCAAATCTTCCGGAGTATCTACACCAGCTGCAGGTGCTTCAAGCGCTTCTTCTACATGAATCTTTTCACCATGCCAAAGTACGCGCAGTTGCTCTAGTGACTCAATCTGTTCAAGTTCAGTTTCTTGCCACTGAACATAATCACGAATAAAACCAGCGCGGTATGCATAGATACCAATATGACGTTGGTAAACAGGTTTAATGTCGGTCACTGGTTCGTGCATAAAGTTATCACGGTGATATGGAATCGGTGCACGACTAAAATACAAAGCATAACCCTGCTTATCCGTCACCACTTTAACCGCATTCGGGTTAAAGACCTCTTCCACATCGGTAATAGCAACAGACAATGTCGCCATACGCGCTATACTTTGCTTACCCAGATTTGTTGCAACTTGCTCAATAATACGTGGGGGAATCAATGGCTCATCGCCTTGAACATTCACGATGATATCATTATCATTAAAACCGAGCTTGCTGCACACTTCAGCGAGGCGTTCTGTTCCCGAATTATGATCAGGAGAAGTCATACAGACTTCATAACCTAATGCGACTACTGCTTGCTCAATACGCACATCATCGGTAGCAATAACAACGCGCGACGCACCACTTTGCAAGGCTTGCTCAGCGACACGCTGGATCATTGTTTTACCACAAATATCAACTAACGGTTTACCGGGTAACCGGCTTGACTGATAGCGTGATGGGATAATGACAATGAAACTCATTTTGCTAATTCTTCAGATGTTAACTGACGCGCTTTAGCTTGCAATAATACTGGGATACCTTCAGTAATAGGATAAGCAAGACGGTCAGCATTACAAATAAGTTCATTGTTGCTTTTGTCGAAATTCAATTTACCTTTACAAACAGGGCAAGCAATAATTTCAAGTAAGTTATGATCCAAAGTCATGGTTTAGTTCCTTTAATTTTAATAATAACAGCGGTAAAAAATCGCTATCTAAACTTGCGTTTACCGGTAAGTAATACCAATTATCCTGAGCGAAAGACTGACATTTAACAGCATCTTTTTCAGTCATGATAACGGTGCGCCCCGCTGCAAACTGAGTAATATCAGTAGCAGTGAAAGCATGATGATCGGGAAATGAAAGCTGCTCTTCAATCACATAATCGTGTTTTTCTAAGGTGTTATAAAAGCGCTGTGGATTACCAATGCCAGCAATAGCAACATTGGCACCAGATCCAACACCTGGCGCAGCAGCATCATTATTACTGACTTTACGTAACGGCGCTGCCACCAAACGCATATTTGCCTCGCCAGTTAAACCGTTACCACCATTACAAATAACAAAGTCGGCGGTTTTTAGACGCCAAGCACCTTCACGTAACGGTCCCATCGGTAATAAGTGACCATTGCCAAGACGGCGTTTACCATCAATAACAATCAGTTCTATATCACGTTGCATTGCATAATGTTGTAAACCATCATCAGTGATAATCACGTCAACATCAAAGTGTGCTAATAAATGCGCCGCTGCAGCAGTGCGTACAGGGCTAATAACAAGTGGGCATTGCGTGCGTTTATGTAACATAAACGGTTCGTCACCACTGTGTTCGACAGGCGAATCGTGATTAACAATATAGGGATATTTTGGTGCTTTCGAGCCATAACCTCGGCTGATAATCCCCGGTTTGTAACCAGCGGCCGTAAGCTGTTCACACAAGTAAACGACCAAAGGTGTTTTACCTGTGCCACCCACTGTAATGTTACCGACAACGATAGTCGGCACAGCAGGTTTAATACTGGCTTTAATGCCCAGCTCAAATAGCTTACGGCGACTGCATGTAATGGCAGCAAACGTCACACTTAATGGCGCCAGCAACCACTTTGACCAGTGGTTACCATACCAAACATCCTCTTCAATTTTCACACTCGCTCCTGTTATTCACACCGGTTCCTATGTTTCACACCTAACGCGCGCTTAGCCGCCAAGTTGTAAACGGTGTAATTGTGCGTAATGCTCGCCTTTTGCAAGGAGTTCGGTGTGCGAACCACTTTCAATGATAGAACCGGCTTCAAGCACCAAGATACGGTCGGCAGCTTCGATCGTGGTTAAACGATGGGCAATCACTAACGAGGTTCGGTCTTTTTGTAATGTCTCTAGCGCTTGCTGTACTTTTTTCTCAGATTCAGCATCTAATGCCGAGGTTGCTTCATCAAGAATCAAAATAGGGGCATCTTGTAATAGCGCACGTGCAATCGCGATTCGCTGGCGTTGACCACCCGAGAGCATCGCGCCATTTTCACCAACCATGGTATCAAAGCCATTTTCAAAACCTTCGATGAACTCTAGCGCATTCGCTTTAGTTGCGGCTTCAATAATCTCTTCGCGCGTCACTTCATTGATACGACCATAAGCGATGTTTGCAGCAACCGAGTCATTAAATAAATGTACATTTTGCGAGACTAAGGCAATCTGGTTACGTAACGATTTCAATTCATAATCATGAAGAGGTCTATCATCAATACTAATCTCGCCCTTTTCTATTTCATAAAAACGCGTAATCAAACTAGCCAATGTTGATTTACCACTGCCAGAACGACCAACAAGCGCAATCATCTCGCCCGGTTGTGCGGTAAAATTCATATTCTCAATCAAGCGTGCACTCGCAGTTGGATACGTGAAGTCAACATTCGAGAAAGTTATTTTACCTGCAACACGTTCCGGTACATACGTGCCCTTATTTTTCTCGGCTTCTAGATCAAGAATATCAAATAAGCTATTACATGCTGAAATTGCTTTTTGGACTTCAGAGTTTACATTAGTAATGTCACGTAATGGACGTAATAACGCCATCATCGAACCAACAATCGCCACGAATTTACCCGGGGTAAGTTCCGCGCGAATAGAATCAAAAGAGGCGAGATATAACACGACACCAAGTGCGAATGATGCAACAATCTGTACTAACGCATTACTCGCGGCACTCGTTGTTGCCATTTTCATTTGTTGTTGGCGAATATGATTACTCACAGTACCAAAACGCTGACGTTCTGTGTCATGCCCTGCAGACATTAATACGTCTTTATGACCATGTAACATTTGTTGGGCTGTTGATGACACATTACCCATAGCTTGCTGTAAGCGGCGACTTATCACACGAAAACGACGACTCACAGAGCCGATAATGATACCAACTAATGGTGCAATAAATAATAACACCAGAGATAACTGCCAGCTCTGATAGAACATCCAAATAAGCAAACCAAGAATAAACGCACCACTGCGGAATACATTCACGATAGTTTTAGATGCTGCGCCTGACACTTGTGTTGAGTCATAGATAATTTTTGATACTAATTCACCCGATGGCGTTTTATCAAAAAAGCTCACAGGTAAGTGCATAAGATGATCAAATAGCTGACGCTGTAAACGCATGACGACAGTATTACCGGCTTTCGCCATGCAATAACTTGAACCAAACGAAGCTAAACCACGTAAAGTTACCATGCCAACCACAAACAATGGCATCCATTTCAAGAATGCTGACGTTTCAGCATTAAAGCCATCATCGACAATCGGCTGGAGAATATTAAGTAAAGTTGCATCGACAATGCCGTAACCCAGCATAGCGAGGACACCAAGGCCTAAAGTAGTTTTTAAGTCGAGAACATATATAGAAAATCGCTTGACCGTCTGCCAAGCTGTACGTTGTTGATCCATGAAAACTGTCTTGTTATTGAGATAGGTGGTCATTTTAAACCTAGGTTAGGTAAAACTCCAAACTTTCCAGGCTCAGAACCTCATAATAACTGTTTTTTAACCACATTAACGCAAAAGGGCTGACCCAAATGGACCAACCCTTTACACAATTACGCGTTAACCGCTTTCATTAATAGCCTTAATCGACTTAATGTTATGCAGCGTTGCTATTAACGTCCTCCATCTTAGTGTGATCAGCCTGTGTAACAATTGCCCTATTACCACCAACATTCAATAACCAAGCAAGCGCCGGTAAGAAACACAAAGCCCCGAGCATATTCCAAATAAACATAAAGGTAAGCATTAACCCCATATCCGCTTGAAATTTAATCGGTGAAAGCACCCAAGTACATACGCCAATCGCTAACGTAACACCCGTAAATGCAACCGCTTTACCAGTACTTGATAATGCGTATTTATAAGCGTCTTGTAAATTATCACCTATTTTTAAACGCGCAGATAACTGGCTATAAATATAAATACCGTAATCAACACCAATCCCGACACCGAGTGCGATCACTGGTAAAGTAGCCACTTTCACACCAATACCCAATGTCGCCATTAACGCTTGCCCTAAAATAGAGGTCAATGCTAGCGGTAAAATAATGCATATCAGTGTTTTAACAGAACGGAATGTCAGGAAGCATAATATAGCAACAACACCATACACCCACATAAGCATTTGATATTGGGCTTTTTCAATCACACTATTGGTAGCCGCTTCAATACCGGCATTACCAGCGGCAAGGGCAAAATTCACACCCTCCGTTTTATTTACTGCAGTGAAAGCGGTGATATCTGCGATCACGGTTTCCAACGTATTAGCCTTATGATCATCAAGATAAATAATCAGCGGTAACATGCTGCATGTATTATTCATAAACGCAGCAGGCGCACGACCAACAGCAGCGTTAAGCACCAGCTGATTGGGACTCAAACCTTGCCATTTCGGGTTACCCTCATTCATACCAACGATGGCTTTCTTCGCAATTGTCGCCACAGATAATGTTGATTGTACGCCTGGAATGCCCTCAACATGGGCTTGTAATTGATTCACCGCATTTAAGGTATGATAACTACTACACTGCTCAGCAGGCGTTTCAACCATCAACACCATAATGTCAGTACTGGCTTGGTAGTTATTCACCACATATGCATTATCAAGGTTATAACGACTATCAGCACGCAGCTCTGGCGCGCCAGCATCAAGATCACCAATTTTGAGTGATTGACCTTGGTATAAACCGACAGCAAGACAAAACACACCGAAAAACAGCGCTGACTTAGCCCATTTAGCATCAGCAAAACGACTAAACATTGTAACAATTAAGGGCGTTTTCGATTGCTCAGCCAATAAGTATTTAATGCCTGCGGGTGAAACACCAGTCCAAGACATCAAAATAGGTAATAAGATAAGATTAGTTAATAAAATAACCGCGACACCAACACTTGCTGCAGTGGCAAGATCTTGAATCACTTCAATTTCAATCACATTTAAAGTAATAAAACCAAGTCCATCACTTAACAGTGCAATCAAACCTGGAATCGCTAACGCTCTAAACCCAAGGCGAGCGGCTTGCTCCGCTTTATTACCAGCAGCCATATGCTGACCGATAGCACTAATAAGCTGTACACCATGGCTCACCGCAATCGCAAACACTAAAAACGGCACTAACATAGAGTAAGGATCCAGTCCCTGCCCCAATAAATTAAGTAAACCAAGTTGCCAGATAACCGCTACTAATGCACAAGTAACAGTCACAAAGGTACTTCTTAAGCAGCGGCTATACAGATACAACAAAGCAAAAGTAATGGCAATAGCCGTTAAGAAAAAGATCACAACTTCCGCCGCACCGGCAATAAGATCACCAACGACTTTAGCAAAACCAGTAATGTGAACCTTTACCCCATTCACTTCATACTTACTGCGGATCTCTTCTAATGTATTTGATAATTGATTGTAATCGAGTGGTTTACCTGTATCTGGGTTAATACTCATTAACGGCAGTAAGAATACTGCTGATTTTAAATTATCACCGACTAAGTAGCCGACTTGACCCGATAGCATCACATTGCGACGTAATCGGTCCAGCGTAGGTTGGCTGCCATCGTAATCACTCGGGATCACAGTGCCACCGACAAATCCATCTTCGGTTACTTCAGCCCAAGTTACGTTTGCAGTCCAAATTGATTTCATCCCCGAGCGATCAACACCAGAAATAAAAAATAACTCATCATTTAGCGTACGCATCTGCTCTTGAAATTCAGCATTAAAGATATCGCCATTTTCGTTTTCAATAACAACACGTACACTATTGCCTAAGCTCGCTAGCTCTTGTTTGTAATTTAAATAATTCTGCACATATTCATGTTGCACTGGGATCATCTTTTCAAATGATGCACTTGGTCTAACTAAACTCGCGTTATACGCCAAAAAAGCAGTCAGTAACAAGATCACTGCAAACACGATATATTTAAAACCAAATAACTGCTTCTCGATCCAAATTGTAAGCTTTTCCATATTACTTCAGACCTCCCTGTACGAGTTCATTTTTACGACTAGTTTGCCAACCGCGTAACCCTGTCGTCAGCACGTTATCATCAAAAACTTTAACTGCGGTGATATCGATACGTTGATTTGATGCTGAAATGTTAGTGAAGGTTTCACCGTTATAAACAAGCTTCAGTCCACCAGCACCGACTAATAGCAGCTCTGTACTATTGAGCCAATCAGCAGAAAAAATATGATTAGTCACACCTGTATCCAGATACTGCCAAGTCTCGCCTTGGTCTTTTGAAGCGAACATATTGCCACGTAACCCGTAGCTATAGAGTATCGGTCCATTTACGTCGATACCAAACAGAGAGCCCATATAATCGATATCTAAAGCACGCCAGCTCTTGTGCTGTTTAGAATTAGAAGTCACCATAGCCAAACCAGCTTCTCCGACGACATAGATATTATTATCGGCGTCAGTCGTTATCGCATTGAGATGGAATCCTTCAGGGTTAGGAACTTGATAACCGATATACTGCCAGCTATTGCCTGCATCTTTAGTTTCAAGCATTGCGCCATAGGCACCAACGACAAGACCATAATCGGGTGTCGTGAATCGAACATCAAAGAATGAAATCTCAATGCCCGCATTCGCCGTTAAGTCTTCGAGTTTATAAATCGCATCATCGAGTTGCATCTCTAACTCATCAAGCGCATCTTCATCAATACTGTCACCATCAATAAAGCCATCCGCTTCAGCACGTTCAAATTGAGCCGTTAAGAGCGTAATTTGTTGCTCCAAACTGGTTTTTAACAAACCCGTTAACTGTAAACCGTCAAACACTTTAATCCAGTTATGTCCGCCGTCAGTAGTTTTTAAAATGACCCCTTGATGACCGACAGCCCAAGCCACTTTATCATCAATAAAGTCGACCGCAGTGATGGTCGTTTGCACCGGAACATGAGCCTGAACCCAAGCGGAATCGGTACTCGAACGCACAAGAATACGGCCGTATTCACCGACCATAATTTGACGTTTTTGAAAATATTCAATATCTAAAAAAACACTTTCTTCGACCAGGCTATTCATTTCAGCAGCAAGCTGCAGAACATTGTTATTAACATAACTGCTTGTACTACTTAAATCATCAGTTATCACTTTTTCTTCGCTAGCACTTTGCACTTGTAATGTGACAGGTAAACTTAATGCACATAACAGCGCGAGCGATTTTTTATCCATTCGTGGCATTTTTATCACCTTAATCCCTTAAGTTTACGAAAGTCTTCTCAATAAGACCCATATTTTATTCAATGGCACTCCATCACCACATGATGCGATCATATCAACCGCTATAAATTCACAGCTATTTTAGAATGTTCATGTTCTCCTCGGTAAGCCCCCGGTGTAATCCCTTTCCAACGTTTAAAAGCCCGAGAGAAATTAGCCACATTAGAAAAGCCTAACAAATAGCTTATTTCCCCTAACGATAGACGGTTTTGATCTAAATGCTGAACAGCAGTTGTTTGACGTATGTTTTCGACTAAATCTTTATAGCTGGTACCTGAATCATTCAGTTTTCGCTGTAAACTACGTTGACTAAAGTTCAGTTTTCCAGCCACAAAATCAATATTAGGTACACCCGTTGCCATGACAGAAACAACTTCAGAACGCACTTGGCTAACAACATCATTACAATCAAGTCCGGCAAGATAATCATCCGCCGCTTTATCACTCAGAGAAACAAGGTCTGGGGCAAAATTGGGGAGGCGTTTCGATAATAATTTACGGTCCATCACTAACATCGATTGGCCTGAATTAAATTCAATAGGGCAACCAGAGTGAGCTTCAAACTTATCTACACATCGTGCAGGTACAGTGGTATATATTTTGACTGGTGAGAAACCTGGATTTGAAAGGTCACGGCATATTTTTATAATCGACAGCAACATAGTAAGTTCTAGTTGTGTACCAATGCGATCAATATTGTCAGCTGAATCATTCAAGTTCAGCGCTAAATAACAGAACTGTTCGTCTTCCGTTAAATTAATACGACACGCACTACTCAGTACACGATCATAATGAACTAAACGGCTAAATGCGTCTTGTAATGATGAAGATGCCTGCAGTGCATAGCCTAATGCATGAAAGGTGGTCGCGACGATACATTGGCTCACTTTAATAGGTAACAGCGGATCATCAGTCAATAATGCAGATTGCTCAAAGAGTTTATTGCACAGCTTAACCGGAACTCGGCTGCCTACGCTTGTAACTTCTTCCATGCAAACATCTGATTTAGATAGTAATTCGAAAGGTTCAATTCCCTTCCATAATAGCGCTTTGTATAAAGCAACTAACCAGCCCCCAATAACATCTCCTTGTCCATCCATTATCAGCACTCCTTTGCTTATATTCATGTAGCTTCATTAATAATGGCTTATAGATGACGAACCGATCAAAATCAACTAAAGCATCCAGAACAAATATTTCACATGAGCAACATAATCGCAACAAGTTTAATGCAAAAGTAGGAGCTAAAGTGAGTAATAGTTCAAACGTTTGATTAAATTATTATAAAGATATTAGAATGTTTTCAAATTTAATAGCTATATATAGGTTTTAAATTAAAGGATCTCACTGAATTCGTCTGCGGCTTCAATATCGAGAATACCAGAACGATTGACTGTTATCTTATGTCGTTGATAAACCACTTTAGCACTATCATCTTTCAAGCCAACAACGACGTTAACTTGATAGCGACGCTCAATTGCTTCTTTACTTATCTTACCGTCATTCTCAGTGAAAACTGCCCCAGTCCCACGTTCTAAATAACGAATAAGTGGCCTAACACTAAAAAATATCTGCTCTTGAATGCGATCATAGCCTGGTTGGAAACCTTTATTACTGACTTTGGTATCTAACCTGTAGTGTAATAAAATAGATTCTTGTTTATTCTGTGGTCGACGTCGGTATAAAACATCACGCACGACTTTGGGCAATTTACTCTGCTTAATAAAATCCAACCATATGCGTTGCTTGGAAATTATTTGCTTATTTGATGTATCGATTAAGTGTCTTGACCACTTTGGGCGTCCCTTACGGATCCAGCGCCACAACGTATTATTAAACTCGTCTTTAAAGATCTCCCTGAAACCATAAATAACCGATAGCACTGCAATCAACGCATAAGTAAGACCCTTTAATTCACCTTGTGCAAAGAAAATCATACTTAGCACTATCACCATCACCAGAGATGTCGCCGTCCCTTTGACTATTTTTTTCTGATGTGTACCGAGTGCTTGAGTCTCTTCTTTAAAGATCACACCATGCTCGATTAGGCGACGTAGCAAGCGCATCTTATTGGCAATGCGGTTTGGATCTAACAAGGTATTCGGCGAGTTATAACCATTTTCTAAACGATACTTGGCTTCGCCTCGGCAAAAACCGATGATCTCAGCACGCTCATCTAGAAATTCATTACTCTTTTTGCGCTTAGACAATGCCTTGTAGCAACATTGCTCACTAAACCAGGAAAGATAATTATCCACATTATTAAAATATGCTTTTAATTTTTCATCTGTTGGGGCATTACGACGAAACTTCTTAATGATCGATTTAGCGACATCATTAAGTTCAATTAATGCAGAGAAAAATAGTGTTTGATCAATTTGTTCTTGAATATTACGGATATCTTTTTCGAACGCTTTAGCAAATTGATAAGCAAAGAGGTTTAGATTAACGCGGTATTCGTCTGGAGAACGTTTCATTCGACTGGCAAAACGGCTTTGCACTAATGGCAGGTGTAGTCCCTCAGAATAATACGCGCGCTTGCCTTGAATACCACGGTAAAAGTAATCATCTTCAGACAATGTACGAGGATTAATACCCATCTCGTTAGGTAATAAGAAGTATACATCTACACGACGATAATCACCCTGTGGAATAAGGTGGTTAAGTTTAAATGATAATTTGTCTTCTTGTTTTAAAACTATCTTAGCCACGCCCTGTTTGCCCTCTCGTTATTACACTTACTCCAACCGCTTGGCCATTAATACCTACTAGTGATTATAATTGTAAGCACTTCAGTACCAAGAAGTATTTTATGGTTAAGTATATTATCCTTTACAGCGACAAATAAGAAGTTAAATCCAAATAGTTAGCTGAATTATTATTTTTATCTTCAATTGATGAAAAATAAGGCATTTCTCCCATTAATGGGACTGCTAATGCCCCCCTTAAAGTTGCAATCATGTCATCATAATTAGCAATATCAGTGGTGGGACGATTGGCGACCCAACCGATTAGATTAGCCCCTGAATGGGTAATGGCTTGCGCTGATAATATCGCGTGATTCAAACAACCTAACTTAACCCCTACGACAAGAATAACATCTAAGTTATTTTCAGCCACCCATGATGAAAATAAGTTACTGTTATCAGAGTTATTTTTATTCATACTAATCGGTAAGTGCCAACCACCAGCACCCTCTATCACAGCAAAATCAATATCATCCGGCAGTTTAGCTAATGATTCATCCACTAACGCCAAATCAATAGACTCACCTTGATTATGCGCGGCGATATGCGGGGCTATTGCTGCTTGATAAGCAATTGGGTTTACCACTTGATAATCTAATAACTGCGATGCATGTTGTTGTAATAATACTGCATCTTCATTGCGCAAACCCTCAGGTGTTATTTCACACCCCGCTGAGATGGGTTTCAACCCCACGGTTTTTAGACCTAATTTGTTGGCGTAATCAAGTACCGCACAGCTAACCACGGTTTTTCCTACGTCAGTATCTGTACCGGTAATAAATACTTTTTTACAATTTGTTGTCATCGTTAACCTTAGTATGTCTTCTCTTAAATATGATCTTACTTGTCGTCCTAAATATGCTTGCTAACACTTACGTAATAAACAGTAAGCGAGCTTGTAGCTAAGCGGTAATAAGCCTTGGTTATCGCGTAAGGTTTCATAGTTTGCTTTAAATGCCCTTAACTCACCTTGTGTTGTCGGTTTAGCATCTTTATCATGCACATGATTAGCACCAATCCCTTTTAGACTTTGCATTACTTCTTTTACGCTGGAGTAATACATGGTTTGAATTTCAACCTGAAATGTTTCCACACTTAAACCGGATTTTAATAGCGCGGCTTTAATTTCACCTTCAGACAAAAACCGATTAACATGTCGATGTTCGTTAACGCTAGACCAAGATTGCGTCAACTCATCCAGACTACCTGAAACCAAGGTGCTAAATAGCATCAAACCACCTTGCTTTAAACAACGTGAAGCTTCAATCAAGGGTGTCGCTAAGTCATCACACCATTGCAATGCCAAATTTGATACACACAAATCGACACTACCAGACTGTAAAGGCAGCGCCTCTGCGTCTGCATTTAGCCAATAAAGAGGTGGTGTGAGCTTGTCCTGTAGTGGATGCAGTTCGTGTTGATTAGTTTGCCGTGGTTCTTGTCGTTCTTGCTGTCGATACACTTGTTGCTTGGCGTGTGCCAGCATACCGAAGGAAAGATCTACAGCGAACAATTGATTACTACAGTTTCCCAACGTCGGTAATAACGCGCCACTACCACACCCTAGATCAATCGTGGTGTTATAGCGTATCGCGACGCCTTTATTAGAGGGGGAAGGCGTACCAGGAAGGTATTGCAAAAGTCGATCGCTAGACAAGCGTTGTAATATCGCATGTTGATCATAACTCGCAGCGGCTTTACCAAAACAGCGTGCGACAGCATTCTTATCAATCATAGGGTATCTCTTTTAGTACTATCTAACGCACCTTTCAAATGGGTCAGTAATAAATCAATGTCAGCAACACTATGATTAGCTGATAATGTAATGCGTAATCGCGAAGTGCCAACAGGTACCGTCGGCGGTCTAATCGCTTTCACAAGCAGTCCGTGATTAGCAAGTAACTGACTTATATACACCGCTTTACAGGCATCGCCAATAAGTAACGGTTGAATAGCTGTATCAGAAGGCATCAGGGGAATATTACGTAAAAAACATTGCTGTTTGAAATAACTAATAAGCTGGTTTAAATGCGTTACTCGCCATGTCTCAGCCATCATGATCGTTAACGCTTTATCTATACACAACGCCATTGCACTGGGCATGGCCGTCGAATAAATATAAGGTTTCGAAAAATTAACTAAATAATCAATAACCTCTTTTGATGCAGCAACAAACGCTCCTGACACACCAACCGCCTTGCCAAACGTCGCCATATACAAATCGACATCTCGAGCTAATGAACCATGTTGATTAAGGCTGTTTTGACCCTGCGGTAATACCCCAAAGCCGTGCGCATCATCAACTAATAGCCAACTGTCATGGGCTTTACACTGCTGACTAACGCCCTGTAAGTCAGCCATATCACCATCCATACTAAATACACCTTCAGTAACAACCAGGGAATTAGTATGTGTAGCGCGGTATTGCTCGAGTAACTGGGCAAGGTGAACACAGTCATTATGCTTAAAACGTTTCATCGTCGCAGGAGAATACATCCCCGCTTCTATAAGTGAGGCATGGTTAAGCTTATCCTGTATCAGCAGATCATTTTTATTCAACAGCGCTTTAATCAAAGCTTGATTAGCGCTGTAACCTGAATTAAATAATAAACTCGATTCATAGCCAGTGATGTCAGCTAACTTATCTTCAAGGGCTGCGTGCGCATGACTATAACCAGACACCAAAGCAGAACCACCACTCCCCACCCCATATTCATTGGCACCACGTTGCCAAGCCGCGATAACCTCTGGGTGTGTGGACAGTCCGAGGTAGTCATTGGCGCAAAAATTAATCGCACCATGACTGATTGCCCGCGTACGCAACAACGCATCAGAGGCTTGGGTACGTAATGCTTGCGTAATGAATTCAAAGGCCATTAAAGTACAGCACTCTTCTCACTCACAGCGCTTGCGTCATAAAAAAGCGACGGCGATGCTTGTTCAGCAATTTCATCAAGCAGCTGCGCAGACTGTGCTTCATCACTCGCTTCACGAATACGTGCAGGTTGTAGACCTAACTTTCTAAATAAACGTTTATCACTGTCTTCGTCTGGATTATCAGTGGTCAGTAACTTACAACCATAAAAAATCGAATTAGCGCCAGCCATGAAACACAGTGCTTGCGTTTGTTCACTCATCGCTTCACGTCCAGCCGATAAACGAACATAAGATTTCGGCATGATGATCCGTGCAACAGCGATGGTACGAACAAATTCGAATGCATCTAAATCAGGCGCATCTTCAAGTGGTGTACCCGCGACTTTAACCAGCATATTAATTGGTACGCTTTCTGGATGATGTGGTAAATTAGCCAGTGACTTAAGCAGACCAAAGCGGTCTTGTTGCTCCTCACCCATACCAACGATACCACCAGAGCAGACTTTCATGCCTGCTTCACGCACGTGATCTAAAGTATCTAAACGATCTTGATAAGTACGTGTAGTGATAATTTGTTCGTAATATTCTTCAGACGTATCTAAGTTATGGTTGTAATAATCCAAACCCGCTTCAGACAATGATTTCGCTTGATCGGGTGCTAACATACCTAGCGTCATGCACGTTTCAAGGCCCATCGCTTTAACACCTTTCACCATATCAATTAAGTACGGCATATCGCGTTTATGTGGGTTTTTCCATGCAGCCCCCATACAAAAACGACTCGCGCCATTGTCTTTTGCTTCAGCAGCACGTGTCAGTACGGTTTCAACTTGCATCAAACGTTCTTTTTCAATCCCAGTGGTATAACGTGCGCTCTGCGGGCAATACTTACAATCTTCCGGACAAGCGCCGGTTTTAATTGATAGCAGTGTACTGATTTGCACACTGTTCGGATCAAAATGTTGACGGTGTGCCGTTTGAGCTTGAAACATCAAATCATTAAACGGTTGGTTAAAAAGTGCTTCAATCTCATCAATTTGCCAATCATGGCGAACACGGTTAGTCATCTAAAATCCTTTATTTGAATTTGTGCGTAAACTCGATTAGTCTATCCAGCATAGCCGCAAGGTCAACCTAATGCTAAAACCAAGGTTTACAATGACTCAAAAAACAAACGATAACTTAATGAAGTTCGACCAGCAACACATCTGGCACCCATATACGTCAATGACAAAGCCTCTACCTTGTTATCACGTCGAAAGCGCCAATGGTGTTTATTTAACATTAAATGACGGCACCCAGATCATCGATGGCATGTCTTCTTGGTGGGCATCTATTCATGGCTACAACGTACCCGCGTTAAATCAAGCGATGCAAGTGCAAGCAAGTAAAATGTCGCATGTTATGTTTGGTGGTATCACCCATACACCAGCAATAAATCTATGCCAAAAATTGGTGGGTATCACCCCGGCAGGTTTAGAGTGTGTGTTCTTGTCAGATTCAGGGTCAGTGAGTGTCGAAGTCGCCATGAAAATGGCCATTCAATATTGGCACCATCAACAACCGACGAAGAAGAAATTCATCACCATACGTAATGGTTATCACGGTGATACTTTTGGCGCTATGTCGGTTTGTGATCCTGATAATGGCATGCACGAATTATTTACTGGATTTCTAGCGCCACAATTTTTTATTAACGCACCGAGTGTGAAATTTGATGAACCATGGCAGAACAGTGCAATACAAGATTTAGCCGACACCTTGGCTGAAAACCATCAACACATTGCCGCGTTTATTTTAGAGCCCATCGTACAAGGCGCTGGTGGCATGAAGTTCTATCACCCGGAATTTCTGCGTCAGGCGAAATTCCTTTGTGAACGTTATGACGTCCTGCTGATTGCTGATGAAATTGCGACAGGCTTTGGCCGTACCGGCAAATTATTTGCTTGTGAACATGCGGAGATCACACCTGATATTATGTGTTTGGGTAAAGGCATTACCGGGGGTTATATGACCCTAGCTGCCACGCTGACGACTCGACACGTAGCCGAAACGATCAGCAATGGTCCCAGCGGTGTATTGATGCACGGCCCAACATTCATGGGGAATCCCCTTGCCTGCGCTGTCGCCAACGCCAGTATTGATTTGTTAATGACCAGTGACTGGGAGCAACAAGTTGCGGGCATTGAAAAGCAAATGCAACAGGCATTATTACCATTAACTGAACATGATAACGTGACCGATGCACGTGTACTTGGCAGCATAGGCGTGATTGAAACTGCGCGATCTATCGATCTAGCAAAAGCACAGGTCGTGTTTGTTGAATTAGGCGTGTGGATCAGGCCATTTGGTAAACTCTTGTATATTATGCCTCCGTATATTATTTCACAGGCCGAGCTCGAAACATTATGCGGTGTGATCAAACAAGTACTTGATGCTGATATTTGGGTTAAATAACGTCATAACAAAAATCAATTGGCCTTAGCTATCATCCATTTGGTTTAACTATCATCAATTGCATTTAATGCTTGTTTGACTTGCAATATCAGAAAAATAGGCTTTGCTAAACTAATGGCGCTTGTCTGAAATACGACAGACGGAAGCCATCAGTGCCAAGATAACGTTCTAAATTTTAGGCCGTTATCTTAGTTTAATTTTAGTGTGCGAGGTCATTTATGTTTAATTCTGTCTTGATCGTCTGTTTAAGTTTAATGAGTTTTTCAGCTATCGCCTATATTATTTATATTAAGATAATTGAACCACTTGCAAGTATTACTGGCTACATTCATGAAGCCAAATTTGAGCATGACATTATTAATAAACTCGAACACGCGACAGACTCACATGGTTTGTCAGAGCGCTACAATTTAATGCTCGATAACAACATTAGCGAATCGAGCTATTTTGAAAATCTCGAACAAAGTTTAAAGCAACGTACGGCCCAGCGCGCGAATAGCCAGTACCCCGATATCCAATCCATGAAACTAAACAGCAGCATATTAAATCAAGAAAATTTACTGCAACAAAAGAAAAAACAAATTAATTATCATTAGGATCCTTAACAATTTGCCAATTTCAGTGTTAATTTACTAAATAATAAGCAAACAAAATGATTTTTCATTGTTTTTACTTGTATACTGAAACTGCAAAGGTAATATAACCTTACTTAAATAAACATTTTTCGCTCAGCAAGAGCTTTTTATGCTGGAGAGCAATAATCCTATGACGCATTCGTCAGTTAAAGATATTTTTGCCGGTAAATTCCCGGTAGGTAGCACAGTTACAACAAAAGGCTGGATCCGCACACGTCGTGATTCTAAAGCGGGTATTTCTTTCTTAGCTATTTACGATGGTTCATGTTTCGATCCTATCCAAGCAGTTGTAAGTAAAGATTTACCGAACTACGAAGCAGACGTATTAAATCTTACTGCAAGTTGTTCAGTTGAAGTTACTGGTGTCGTTGTTGAATCACCAGGTAAAGGTCAATCATTCGAAATCCAAGCAACAGAAGTGATTGTGCTTGGTTTAGTAGAAGACCCTGATACTTACCCTATGTCAGCTAAACGTCACAGCATCGAATACCTTCGTGAACACGCTCACCTACGTGGCCGTACTAACGTTATGGGTGCGGTTATGCGTGTTCGTAACTGTTTATCACAAGCAATTCACCGTTTTTACCATGAAAATGGTTATAACTGGTTAAGCACACCGCTTATCACTGGTAGTGATTGTGAAGGTGCCGGTGAAATGTTCCGTGTAAGTACACTGGATATGAATAACCTACCTTTAACTGATAAAGGTGACGTTGATTACAAAGAAGATTTCTTTGGTAAAGAGACTTTCCTAACGGTATCAGGTCAACTTAACGCTGAAACTTATGCGTGTGCGATTGGTAAAGTTTATACTTTCGGTCCAACATTCCGTGCTGAAAACTCAAACACGACACGTCACCTTGCAGAATTCTGGATGGTTGAACCTGAGATTGCGTTTGCAGACCTTGATGATGCAGCAAAACTAGCTGAAGATATGCTTAAATATTGCTTTAAAGCAGTATTAGAAGAGCGTATGGATGACATGCAGTTCTTTGCACAACGTATCAACAAAGAAGCGATTACGCGCTTAGAAAGCTTTGTAGAATCTGATTTTGCGCAAATTGATTACACTGACGCAATTAAGATCTTAGAAGAATGTGGTAAAGAATTCGAATTCCCAGTTTCTTGGGGTATCGATATGTCTTCAGAGCACGAACGTTACCTTGCTGAAGAACACTTCAAAGCACCTGTTGTTGTTAAAAACTACCCGAAAGATATTAAATCATTCTACATGCGCATGAATGAAGACGGTAAAACAGTTGCGGCAATGGACGTACTTGCACCGGGCATCGGCGAAATCATCGGTGGTAGCCAACGTGAAGAACGTTTAGATATGCTTGATAAGCGTATGGAAGAAATGGGCTTAAACAAAGAAGATTACTGGTGGTACCGCGACCTACGTCGTTTTGGCACAGTGCCACATTCTGGTTTCGGTTTAGGCTTCGAGCGTTTAGTGTCTTATGTAACTGGTATGCAAAATATCCGTGACGTAATTCCTTTCCCACGTGCACCACGCACTGCAGAATTCTAATTTAAGCATTTATTGCTGATTCACAGAAAGTAGCTTAAAACAAAAAGGCTGGTGAGATAATTATTTATCTTACCAGCCTTTTTTTGTCTGCATACTTGCTGACAATTAAACTCGTCTACTAACCTTCGACATCAATCAAGTTCATGACCATCAATTTACGAATTACACTAACGTACATAACATTGATTTTAGCGACTTTAGTCACGTCAGTTAAAGAGTGACCCGCTTTTAATAATTCAATTGTTTGTAATACTTGTTCTTTGTTCATGATTGCCTCAGTAGTGCGTTTGATTTGGTTTATGCGGCCATAATAATGTATTTTATAAAACAGCATATATCATTATTGGGATTTTTTCTGAATATGATATATTTTAAGAAATTAATTTAAAATAAGTATTAATAACCATAAATAAAATATATTTAAAATATAAAACCAAAAAACTGATCTAAATTGATTTGGCCGCCGTATTAAGTTTTGGTACTGACATTACTACTTTTTTAGCTTCAAGCTACTTACCGCTAAACGAGTCATATAAACAAAACTAAATAATATGGAAGGTAACAATCATGTCTACTAGAAATTCAAATTATTTATCTTGGACAAAAGCATCTACCCTAGTACTATTTACGAGTTCAACCTTATTCCTCACTGCATGTAATGACGATAATGATAACGACATTAGCGCGCTTAGCTGTAGTGGTAACATAGCTGAAATTACCGACTGTAATAACAATTTTGATACACTCTACGCAGCTGTCGATGCAGCTGGACTGGGTGCAACATTAAGCGGCGGTGAGTTTACGGTATTCGCGCCAACAGATGCAGCATTCAATGAATTGTTTTTAGCGCTTGGTGTAACGCCAGCTGAATTTTTAGCGAGAGATGATTTAGCTGATATTCTCACCTATCACGTGTTACAAGGCTCTGTAGATGCAACAGCAGCAATAGCATTAGCTGGAATGATGGATAATACCGCTCGCACCGTTGAAACGGCAACGGTTGCGTTAACGCTTAATGGACAGGACTTATTCGTTAACCGCGCGAAGGTGACAAGCCCTGATGTCATGGCTGATAACGGTATCATTCACGCAATAGATAAAGTCTTAATTCCACCATCTTATTTTAATATTGTGGAAACAGCACAAGCAGATGGCAGGTTTAACACATTAGTAGCAGCTGTGATTGAGGCCGGTCTGGCTGATACCCTAGCAATGACCCCAGATTTAACTGTTTTTGCACCAACAGATGATGCTTTCACTAAGCTGATTGCAACTAATCCTTCATTTAACAGTGCAGCAGACATATTAGCGTTAACTAATTTAAGCGATATTCTCACGTACCACGTACTCAATTCAAAAGTTGATGCTGCGGCCGCAATTGGCTTATCAGGAAGAACCACAACGCCACTTTACATTGCACAAGACCTCGCTATTTCATATAACGAACCTGCTCTTTACATCAATTTATCTAAAGTGATTGTTGCAGATGTAAATGCGGAAAACGGTATCATCCATGTTATTGATAGTGTTTTACTGCCACCATCTGCGAATGAATTATCTAATACCGATGTGACAATTGGCGCTTTGGTGACAAATTTGGCTAATGCCGTTGACGGCGCTGAATTTACAACATTACTCGCAGCGCTACAGCAAGAAGGTTTAGATACTGCATTAGTTGGTTCAGGACCATTCACAGTATTTGCACCAACCGATGCTGCATTTGCAGAAGTTGGTAGCGTTGAGGATATTTTAGCCCTAGAAGATCTAGCTAGTATCTTAAGTCAACACGTAATCAATGGTGCCGTTATCGATTCTGTCTCCGCTTTTGCTGCAAACGGCACAGCAGTTGCGACTTTACGTCCTAATACAGAGTTGAATATTAATATTGTAATGGGCGCTTTAATGGTAGGTAACGCAAGCGTTGTGGTCACAGATGTAGAAACATCAAATGGGGTAATACATGTAGTTAATACTGTGATAACCACTCCCTAGCGCTCAATGGCAAGGATGTACTTATTCACTGGAAGATGGTACTGGAAGATCATACTTAAACAATATTTGTCCCGCATTGCGGGACAATTCGACTGTTTGTCAGCTAAACAGTTAGACAGCGTGTTAACCAGCTACATCAATCAAATTCATAACCATCAACTTACGAATAACACTTACATACATCACGTTGATGTTAGCAATCTTAGTCACATCAGTTAAAGAGTGACCTGATTTTAATAGTTCAATTGTTTGTAATACTTGTTCTTTGTTCATAATAGCCTCGGTAGTGCGTTTGATTTGATTTATGCGGCCATAATAAAGACTTTTATAATACAACATATATCATATCCAGAATATTTTTCGAATATGATATATTTTAGCTATATTTATATAGATAAATTAAAAATCCATAAAGAAAACAAGTAAAAACGATAAGTACTAAGTAAAAACAATAAAAATACCAGTGTAAACAAGCCGACTTAGTCTTTTAACCAAAGCGCTATTTAGTTTTTCTGCTGTTGTATAAAGCTAACAATCTGCTTCAGTGCGGCTTTGCTTTCTGGAAGTTGCTCAAATAAAGGGAATACATGAGGCATCTCACGCCAAACTTGTAAATGTGCCGCCACACCCTGCGCCTGCATAAACTCGGCAAGTCGCGTTGAATCATCACGCATTAGCTCAGTGCTACCAGCGTGTAACATAAACGGTGGGAAACCAGTAAAGTCACCAAACAAAGGGGAAATTTCTTCATTGTGTAAATCATCATTGCGCCCCTCTAAATACAGGTTCCGACAATGTAGCATCACTTCTAAACTAAACAGTGCATCGCTATAACGATTCTCAACCGCCGATAAACCACTCTGAGTCATATCAGCATTAGGTGATAACAACACGCAGCATTTCGGCATAGGCAAACCATCGCGTTTGGCGCGATGCAATAACGCTAACACTAAGTTACCACCCGCAGAATCACCCGCCAATATGATATCTCCAGGTGCAGTACCTGAATCAAGTAATGATTTATAAATGATATAACAACAATCGAGTGCTGCAGGAAAAGGATTTTCAGGAGCAAGCGGATAATCAGGCACGATAGCATGTAAATCTAACGGTTCAACTAAGCGGGCAATGAAATTATTGTGCATAGCTGGCGTTTTAAAGACAAACGCACCACCATGTAAATACAGTAATTTGGTTTTACTATATGAATATTTTAGCTTTATTTCATCGCACAAGATACTCTCTCGCATAGATTGAGTACGCTCTATTTTAGAGCTAGTGCCAAATGAGAATTTATCTAATGCACGCATCTGAAAGCGTAGTTTATTAGCATCTTTGGTATTTTCAATAGAACGCTTTACGGTTTGTTTTAAAAATAAGTTTAGTGCTTTGGCTTGCCAACTAATCAAAATAACCTCTGGATTTTTATGCTTATAACAGAAATACTAGCAATACAACTCAGTCGCTTAGGCTAAGACATAACACTAATCCTACTTACACATTTCAAGCCAATTTGAATCAACAACTGTGTAACCTGTCAAAGGTAGCATGAAATCGAATAAAAGATATAACGAAGGAATACAAAGATGGTAACCTAGTTACCGTCTTTGTCGTTAACGCGAAGAGATCAACAGAGAATGTTGCTTGGCATTATCAAGGATCTCATCCGATAGAATACCGCAAGCAGCCTCAACATGACGTGATAATATATCTAAATCAGGTAGTTCGTTCTTGCACCCTACCAGACCAAAAAATACTTCCTCATGATAACTATACAGTGTAATATTAAGCGCTGTGCCAGCAGACAATACCGAAACAGGATAAACTTCCGTCAGCTTAGCACCTGCAAGATAGGCAATATCTTGTTGTCCTCGTACATTAGACACGATCACTGAGCCCAGTGGCGGTAAGAACTTAGAGACACCTAACCATTCCGAGATTGACGCGCTTGCTTGGATCAATAATGAAAAATTTACCACTGACTCCGCCGATAAACTAAACAAATCGTGTTTAACACTGGTTGTTCGTTTAAAAATGGTTTCTAAATGGTCTAGTGCATCAGCATCAATATTACCGAGCTCAACCCCTGTTAGTGCGTTTCTTCGGCCATCGCCAATTCGAACTGGTACCTGAGCAACAAGTGGCTTACGTAATAAAATCCCCTTTTCTTTCAGGTAACGATTCAGACCAATATCAACACAGCATAAGATCACATCATTTAACGTAACGCCGGTTATCTTACTAATCGAACGCATTTTTTCAAACGGTAAACGTCCAAAAGATACAATACGTGAACGTGTTGCCGGTACCGAGAAAGGTGTTCTAGGTGCGCAAAATGGTAATGCAGGGCCTTCATCACGGAGATTGAGGAATTTTAACCCCATACGTGTGCTTAATCGAATAAGGCCAGGTATAGACTTAAGCTGTTTTAAACCACTCATGTACGTCGATAATGCACTTTCAATCACCCCTGCAGATTCTTTATAACCTGGACGGAATGATGGGATCTGCCAAAACGGACGGTAATCATTAACCGATTGATCACTTTGTAAATAGCCAGACAACCAGCTGTTCGCCATTTTCCCATCAGCCATCGCGTAATGAATCTTGGTAAAAATAGCAAAACGACCTTCAGATAAACCTTCAATTAAATACACTTCCCACAATGGGCGTGTTCTATCAATCAAATGTGAATGCAAGCGTTCAACTAAATCACGTAATTGCTCATCGCTCCCCTCACCAGGGAGCATTGACATGCGAATGTGATAGTTAAAGTCGAATTGGCTATCGTGAGCCCAATAGTATAAACCACCTAGACTTTTCTTTAATTTAAAGTTAAAAGGGGTCGCAACAGCGGGATCCATGATTAACTTTTGAAAAAGATCGCGGGCAAAATTGCCTTCGTAATCTTTTGGCGGTTCAAAAATTTGTAGCCCTGAAAAATGTTTCGGACTTGCGGTACTCTCACTCAATAAAAATGAGGTTTCTACCAGTGATAGATGTTCCATAATATCAAACCCTTACCGTGCTTATCTATATGAACACGCTGCAGTTGGCAACAGTTCATCCAGTGTTTCTTCAATGCTTTGCTTTAACACAAAGCTGACTGGAAACAGCAGGATACCTAATTTTAATTTGATTTTGATACTTTCAGCATCGGCATGTAAATACCCTCTGGTATGTGCATGTTGAATGTGAAGTTTATCGCCTTGCCATTCTAATTTAAGGTCATATTCTTGTGCTATATCAACCATTACTTTATCTGCGATACGAATAATTTGATGATGCGGTAAACTATGATCACGAATGATTTCAATACTACCCATAATGTACTCCACTCGCTGATAACAACGTTAACGAGTTGTTAATCTAATGGCCAATATTATAGATAAAATAACTAGAAAGCGCTTACTAAATCAAGCAGCATGGCGAGTAGCCAGAATTGCAGTTAAATTCGGTTTACGAAGGGGTTAATTAAGGTTCTGTCGTTTCAGTCGTATCTTGATTACTGTTAGTTAATAGTACTAACCAAAATCCAGCTGACGTGAAAATAGCATGTCGCCACCAAGACAGAGTCGCTGTATTTAAATGTGATAACTGTGACGCAATACTCCACAGCAATGCAGTTCTAAAGCGTCCTCTGGTATAATTATTCACTATTAACGTCGCAATTAAAATTAATGCTCGACGTAATTGCGGGCTTGTTACTTTGACGCCACATACTTCATGCACAAAATGCTCACAATTATTATTCAACAAATGATAACGTTTTTTATCTGAAATCAATTGCTCTGCATTGGCAATTATATCATCTGCAGGTAAGCTGCCGGGTAAAAAGCCATGATCGATAATAATTTTATCATCTGAAAAATCACTCAAACTCACCAAGCCACGTCCTGAGCGAGAACGAGAATTCTCGAAAACATGACCACCGCCATCCGAGATACCAACATGATGGTAAAGTGGAAATTGTACGCTAAGTAAATGTCCTTTTGGATATTGTGTAGTCATCTTAATTCCTCTGTGCTTATTGCGGTTACTTATTACAATAATTAATGCTCATCCGTTTGCATTAACTATCCATTCTAGTAACAAAGTTATCCGTGTTTAATTGACGTATTTTTTTACACGATACATCTGGTGTACCTAAATACAAAAAGCCAACGATTTCATCTTTTTCTTCAAGCTCAAGCTTTTGCTTTATGTGATCATTGTAAGCAAACCAACCCGTTCGCCAAATACCATTAAAACCTTGTGCTTGAGCCGCCATTTGCATTGCCATCACCACACAGCCCGCTGACATTAATTGTTCTGATTCAGGGATTTTTGGATGTGTTTCTATTCTTGCAATAACAGTGATTATTTGTGGTGCTCGAAACGGCGCATTTGTTGCCTTTAATACATCTTTTTCTGCTTTACCAAGATTAAATGCAGCATCTCTAAAATAGTGCGACAAGGTATTTAAGCCTTCACCTTCACTGATGATAAAACGCCAAGGGGTCAATCCACCGTGATCGGGGGCTCGCAATCCTGCATTAATAATATTATCGAGCACTTGACCACTGGGCGCTGGTGCAGAGAGTTGATTACAAGAATGGCGGTTTACTAATAGATCAATTGCGTCCATTATTTACTACTTTGAACAATGAGTGATAACTAAAGTATTCAATGTTGGCCATGAAATATCAAGTGCTAAATAACATAAGATCAAAAAAGCCCATACAGGATATGGGCTTAATACTCATTTACGTTGTTTAATGCCAGGCTAGATTGACGCTGCTAGCTCAGCACCTTGGCGGATAGCACGTTTTGCATCCAGCTCTCCCGCTTCAAATGCACCACCAATAAGATGCGTCGGTACTTTTTCAGATTGTAACTGCTCAAACAACTCTCTGAACGGTTCTTGACCCGCACATAAAATAATATTGTCAACCTCAAGCACTTTTTTAACACCGTCAACAGTAATATGCAGACCTTGATCATCAATCAGGTCATAAGATGCCCCTTTGATCATCTCCACATTTTTCTTTTGCAATGTCGCTCTGTGTACCCAACCACTGGTTTTCCCTAAACCTGCGCCAACCTTAGTCTCTTTGCGTTGTAGCAAGAATACTTCACGCGCAGGCGCTGTATTTTTAGCCGCCGTTAAGCCACCGACAGTGGTATCGTCTTGCGTTACGCCCCACTCGCTCAACCACTGTTGGGTATTGGTTGACGGAGATTCACCTTCTTCTATTAAGTATTCAGAAATATCAAAACCAATACCACCTGCGCCAATCACAGCGACACGTTTACCTACAGGTTTATGATCACGCAACACTTCAATATAGCTCAATACTTTTTCGTGTTTTACACCTGGGATTGGTGGCGTTCTTGGCGTGATTCCCGTTGCAACAACAACATCATCGTACCCTTGGCCTTGTAAGGTCTTCACGGTGACAAGTTCATTCAAGTGTAAGTTAATACCTAACACTTCAATCTGCTTTGCATAATAACGCAGCGTTTCGTAAAACTCTTCCTTGCCTGGAACTTGCTTAGCATAATTAAATTGACCGCCAATTTCTGAACGACTATCAAAGATATCAATTTTGTGACCACGCTCCGCCGCATAACAAGCAAATGATAAGCCCGCAGGTCCCGCACCAACAACAGCAATACGTTTTGATTTTGTGGCAGCTTCAAACTTCAATTCAGTTTCAAAACACGCTTGTGGATTAACTAAACAAGAAGCACGCTTCGCCTTGAATACGTGGTCTAGACAGGCTTGGTTACAAGCAATACACGTATTGATTTCGTCTGCTTTACCCGCTGCTGCTTTCGTCACAAAATAAGGGTCTGCCAGCATTGGACGCGCCATCGAGACCATATCAGCTTGGCCAGACGATAAAATCGTTTCTGCAACTTCAGGGGTATTAATGCGATTAGTTGTCACTAAAGGTACATTCACATGTTCTTTCATTTTTTCTGTGACCCAGCTAAACGCGGCGCGTGGTACGCTCGTCACAATGGTAGGAACGCGGGCTTCATGCCAACCAATACCGGTATTGATAATGGTCACGCCAGCCTTTTCTAATGCCTGCGCTAATTCAACAGCTTCTTCAAACGTACTACCGTCTTCCACCAAATCAAGCATTGATAAACGGAAAATAATAATAAAATCTTGACCAACACGTTGACGAATTGATTTTACAATTTCAATAGGAAAACGCATGCGATTCTGATAACTACCGCCCCATTCATCTGTACGTTTATTACTACGGCGACAAATAAATTGGTTAATCAAATAACCTTCAGAACCCATCACTTCGACACCATCATAACCCGCAAACTTAGCCAGTTCAGCTGTCTTAGCAAAGTCAGAGATAGTGCAGCGAATCGAACGTTTTGACATAGCACGCGGTGTAAATGGATTAATCGGCGCCTTGCTCTTACTCGCACTGACGCTAAATGGATGGTAAGCATAACGCCCAGCATGCAATATTTGTAGCGCAATTTTACTGCCATTGTCATGTACAGCTTGTGTAACAACTTGATGTTTCTTGGCCTGCCATTTATAAGACAGTTGCATACCATGTGGCATCAAACGACCACGTAGATTTGGTGAAATACCACCAGTAACAATTAAACCAACACCGCCTTTCGCACGTTCGGCATAAAATGCGGCTAGTTTTTCAAATCCATTTTTTTCTTCTTCTAAGCCTGTATGCATTGAGCCCATTAAAACGCGGTTTTTCAATGTTGTAAAACCTAGATCTAACGGGGCTAACATATTCGGATAATTGCTTGCAGACATAACGCCACTCCCAGTGGTAAGACAATTGCTACTTAATTGCTGTTTACTTGCTATCTATTTGATGCACAGCTGTTATTTATTTGATGTACAGTTGTTGTCAACTTTTAATTTAGAGTAATTAATTTAATCGTTCATTTCAAACGCTATTTTAACTAATACAGCGTACAAGTGTAGCTATAAATTAATGATTTCGTTGAATTTCAATCATTAACAATACATTTAGTCATATTTAAACTAAGCTAAACTAATCATTATTTTTTATTAATGAGAACTTGATCTACTACGCACTGTCATAGACCTTCATTCTAAGTTCTTTAATCTGAACTGTATTTATGGCTTAATACATAAAACAACATCTATAACTGTCTAATCCCATAGGATTTACTAGGAATATACAATGAGAAAATTATTCTCAATACTCGGATACATCCTGTCTAAAATTGGCAGCTCGATTACCTTTACGCGTAATTTGATCTTAAATCTGTTTTTCGTCGCTTTTATTGCGATTATTTTTATTGCACTACAACAGCAAGAAGATAAACCGGTTGTATACGCAGATAACGCAGCCTTGGTACTCAACCTCAATGGCGTCTTAGTTGATCAACCAAAATTAGTGGACCCCTTTGAACAAGTGATCGGTGAGTTAGTTGAATCTAAAAGTGTCGTCAATGAAATTGCGATTTCAGATGTTGTTACTGTGATAAATAACGCTAAAACAGACAATTCAATATCAGCGTTAGTCTTAGATCTCGCGTTGTTGAAACCAGCTAACTTAACCAAGTTAACGGACATTTCTGACGCGCTAACATCATTCAAAAAAAGTGGTAAACCGATTTATGCATATGGCGATCACTTTAGCCAAGAGCAATACTTTCTAGCCTCTTTCGCAGATGAGATCTTACTGAACCCAGCAGGTGGCGTATTACTCCAAGGCTATGGCAGTTATAGCCTGTACTTCAAAGACGCGATCGATAAATTAAACCTCTCTTCACATGTATTCCGCGTCGGCACTTATAAATCATTTGTCGAACCATTCACCCGTAGCGGTATGTCAGCAGAGAGCAAAGAAGCCAAGTTAAATTGGCTAAATCAACTTTGGGGAACCTATACCAGCATTGTCGCTAACAATCGTGGTATTAACGCCGATGATGTAGCACCAAAAGCTGACCTCTTTATTGCAAGACTGCAGTCGGTAAATGGCGATATTGCCCAATATGCTTTACAACAAAAATTGGTAGACCAGCTATTAACACGTGAGGAAATATCACGCTATCTGACTAAAAAGCTCAATGGTGAATCCGAACAGTTTGAGCAAATTGAATTCCTCGATTATCTCGCGATGCAACCGACTCAGTTTCAAGAACAAGGTTTTGCAAGCGAACCCGGCGTGGGGATTATATTCGCTAATGGCCAGATCCTTGATGGTAACCAACCTGCGGGCGCAATTGGCGGTAAATCACTCAGCAAGCTGTTATTACAAGCTAAAGATGATGATAAAATCAAAGCGTTAGTATTACGTATCGACAGCCCTGGTGGTAGCGCATTTGCGTCAGAGCAAGTTCGTACCGCGATATTAGAAGTGAAACAAGCCGGTAAACCCGTGATTGTTTCTATGGGTAGCGTTGCCGCATCGGGTGGCTATTGGATTGCCTCAGCCGCTGATGAAATTTGGGCTAAACCAACCACTATCACCGGTTCAATTGGTATTTTTGGTATGTTTGCAACCACTGAAAAATTACTGGCTAAAATGGGTATTTACAGTGACGGTGTTGGGACAACGGATTACACCGGCCTGTCGGTAAATCGTGAATTACCTGCGCACATGGCACAGATTATTCAGATGACCGTTGAAAATGGCTACAGTAACTTCCTTAATGTCGTTGCTGAAGGGCGCGATATGACAACGGAACAAGTTGATAAGATTGCACAGGGTCGAGTTTGGACAGGTCGCGATGCACTTCGACTTGGTTTAGTTGATAATCTTGGCAGTCTCAATGAAGCGATTGAATCTGCCGCGGTAAAAGCGGACGTATCAAGCGACTCATTAATATTGATTCAAACACCGCGCAGCGAGCGCGATAAACTACTCTCGATGTTTACGCAATCCGTTGCGAAGCAGGTATTAACCGAACTTAATATCAATCCAAACGGTAACGTGGCGACTTGGTTAGCAGCGGTAAGTAATCAAGCAGCGCAATTAACTAACTATTCCGATCCACAAGGCCTGTATGTCGAATGTTTGGTTTGTGACATTAAATAGTGATCGATTAATAAATCTCGTTATAAAGTAAATACGTAATAGTCGTTATAACTCGATCTATCAATGTGCGGTAAATTTGCCGATTTACCGCACAATTCAACTCCCGCCCTTAATTCCCCTATTTAATTTCATTTTTATTCAGTAAATTAGCAGCAAGCTATTCCATTAATTGATTTCAGCACTATAATCCCCCTTAAAAACGCACAGGGAATTTATTAATGGCTAAGAAATCAATCTACATTGCATATACTGGTGGCACGATCGGTATGCAACATTCAGAGCACGGTTATGTACCGATGGAAGGATTCATGACAGATTGCTTAGCGCGTCTACCTGAATTTCACCGCGAAGAAATGCCTGATTTCACACTGCATGAATATTCGCCGTTAATCGACTCTTCTAATATGTCTCCGTCTGACTGGCAACAAATTGCAGAAGACATCCAGACCAACTATGACAAATATGATGGTTTTGTCATCTTGCATGGTACTGACACCATGGCATATACAGCATCTGCATTAGCATTTATGTTAGAAGATCTTGGCAAACCCGTTATCGTTACCGGTTCACAAATTCCACTGGCAGAAATCCGTTCTGACGGACAAAGTAACTTACTTAACTCACTTTATTTAGCTGCAAACTACCCTGTTCACGAAGTATGTTTATTCTTCAATAACCAGCTATTGCGCGGCAACAGAACAACAAAAGTACATGCCGATGGCTTTAGTGCTTTTGATACTCCAAACTGTGAAACCTTATTAAAAGTCGGTATTAACATTGAAGTGTTATTGGGTGACGTAAAACCCATTACAGAAAAAACCCTCACAGTAAGTAACATTACGCCGCAACCAATTGCGATCGTAACGCTTTATCCGGGTATCTCCACCGAAGTAATTGGCAACATTCTATTACAACCAGTGAAAGCACTTATCTTACTTAGCTATGGCGTTGGTAATGCACCACAAAGCGCAGATATCTTAAATGCACTAGCAGCAGCTAACAAACGCGGTATCGTTGTTGTTAACCTAACGCAATGTATTAAAGGTAAGGTAAATATGGGTGGCTATGCGACAGGTGATGCATTAGCACAAGTGGGCGTTATTTCAGGTTTCGATATGACCACCGAAGCAGCATTAACTAAGCTCCATTACTTAATCAGTAAAGATCTACCAAGCGAAGAAATCAAAGACCTGATGCAACAAAATATTCGTGGTGAATTAAGCCACTAGGCTATGGCTATAGTGTATTAACATCACATTTGGTATATCGTGTTGAACACATGAAAATGAAAAGGGAAAGACATTAACTGTCTTTCCCTTTTTAGTAGTCAATTTTAAGTAACCTACGCTAGTCAAGCCTTAAGCGACAGCAACTTCAGCAACAACCTCTGCAAGCTTTTTATGCTTAGCTAATAGATAACCAACCACAATCAACCCGCCTTGGAACAACATAACCGCCGTCACCGCATAAAGTCCTTGCTCAGAAAATGCAGAAACCACACTACTCGCTAAGAAACAAAACATCGTCTGCAAGAAGTTAAGTAGGCCCGCTGCAGTTGCACTGCAATTTTTAAAATCAGCCAGTGCAGCATTAATTACCAATGGATAAATCGCCCCATTAGCGACCGCTAAGAAACAGAATGGGATCAAAATAGGCCAAATAGTCGTCGGTGCCGTCGCAAATGTAATCACAAACATAGTTACTACAGTGGCGATAAACAAAGTGATTAACCAAGGCAGTAATTGTTTCGCACTAAAACGGGTTAACAAGCTGCGACAACCATAACCACCAACAAGAAAAGCAACTGTCTGAGGTAAGTAACTCAGACCAATATCCGCCCCTGTATAACCCATCGCAGTCATAATGAACGGTGAACCTGTTAAATAGGCAAAGAAAGCAGCGGAGCATGCCGCAAAAATCAACATGTTACCCATGAATATTTTTGATTTTACAATCTGCTTATAATCTCGCACTAACTGCACGGTTAACTTTTCTTGCTTTTTATCTAAAGGCGCACTCTCTTCCTGCCTCGTTGTCGCCAAAGATAAAGCTAAACCAATCACCACAAGCACAACAAAGATACTACGCCAGCCAAAGAACTCTTCTAGGCCAGCTCCTAACAAAGGTGCTAATGCTGGAGACAAAGCAACAAGCGGCATGATGGTTGCAAAAACACGTTCCGATGCTTTACCTTGGTAACGGTCAATCACCACGGCCTGCCAAATAACAGTACCAGCACACGCCCCTAACGCTTGACCAAAACGCGCAACTAAAAACAATTCAATGCTGTTAGAAACAGAGATAACCACCGTGGATATAACAAAAATAGTCATACCCACAAACAACATTTTTTTACGGCCAATACGATCCGATAAAGGCCCATATACTAATTGGCCTAACGCCATCCCTAACAAAAAAATACTCAGCGATAAGCTGATCAGTGTTTGTGTTGTACCAAACTCATGACGGATAGTTTCGAATGCAGGTAAATACATATCCGTTGCTAGAAAACCCAGCATGCTTAGTCCAGAGAACCAGATCATTGTGCTCATTGACGCGGTGTTTTTGGCATTTACAGTGCCATTACTTTTTATATTGTGTTTAATATTGTTCATTGCTTAACTACATAGACGAATGATGATGTTGCTATTTTAATACTGGCATTCACGTTTGAGAAACGCTAATATTTGACCATTGACATCAAAAAATTTGATACGTATGTTTTCTCAACAAGATCTGCAGGTTATTGACGCTGTTGCACGACGTGGTAGTTTCACCGCAGCGGCCGACGAACTCTGTAAAGTACCCAGCGCCATCAGCTATACCGTGCGTAATATTGAAGAGCGGTTAGCAGTAGCTTTATTTATCCGTCTACACCGAAAGGTTGAACTTACCCCTGCGGGCGAATACTTTGTCGTTGAGTCACGTAAGTTACTCAAACAAATGGCCCACATGAAGTTTCAAACCCAGCGTGTCGCGAATGGTTGGAACGAAAGCGTATCTCTCGCGTTAGATAATGTCGTCCATGAAGGTCGAATCAATACTATGGTTGGTGATTTTTATAACGCGTTTCCGGATGTTGAACTGCTATTAACCATGGAAGTATACAACGGCGTTTGGGACGCCTTAACCGATTCACGTGCTGATATCGCCATTGGCGCGACAGCAACAATCCCAGTGAGCGGTGGATTTGATTACCGTAGTATGGGCGAACTCAAGTGGACATTTGTCGTCAGTCCTAACCACCCATTGGCAAATGCAACACAAGCAATTGATAATAAAACCCTGGCAAAATATCCGGTGATTTGTTTAGAAGACACTGCGCGTAAGTTGCCTAAACGTACAACTTGGTTGCTCGACAACCAACGCCGCTTGGTCGTTCCGAACTGGCACAGTGCGACACAACTGTTAAAAGGTGGCTTAGGAATTGCAATCATGCCTGCACACATGGCCAATAAACTACTCTTAACGGGTGAACTAGTAGAAAAAGAAGTCATTACAGCCTTACCAGTTAGCGATTGTTGTTTAGCCTGGAATACTAAACGCATGAGCCCCGCTATCGCCTGGTTATTAGATTATTTAGGAGACAGCGAACAATTACATCAACAATGGTTAGAATAATAACTGTTATGCTTGCCATTGATATCCTATAATTAAGTCTATTGATTGTATTTAAAAGGATTTACATTCCCAATGGCAAATACCACTTCCAACTTTCGTCAACGCTTCTCACGTGCACCACGCTATCAACGCCTGCTGACTTATACGCTCGTTGCCTATTTAATCTATGCTATGTTGCTAGGTTTACTTGTACCTTATCTGGTTAAAAGCATCGCACCTGAAAAAGCCAGCGCCTTAGTTAACCGCCCAGTATTGCTAGAAGATGTATCCATTAATCCTTTTACACTCAGATTTGAAATTAAAGGTTTTGAGATCCAAACGCCGAACCAAGAAGAGTTCATCAATCTTGGTCGAATCACATTACAAGCTAACCTTTGGAAGAGTTTGTTCAATGGCAGTATTAACCTTGAAACAGTCGAAATCGATCAAGCTGCTGTTAATATAGAAAGACTAGATGAAACTAGATTCAGCTTTTCCGATATCCCAGAATACATGGAAGAACAGTCGAAACGTTTTGTTACCGTAGACGCTGTCGTAGAGGAGACAGATCAAGGCACTGACTTGCCGCATATGCAAATTGCGAATATCAGTATCACTAATACCGCGTTTAATTTTAAAGACCAGCCAACAGGTGCAGAGCTAGACTACCCAGCAATCAATGTATCACTGACTCAGTTCAACAGTATTGCCATGTTAGAGAATAAACAGCAAGGCAATGCGCCGACACCGACTTACAACAGTTTTGATTTAAGCATTGAAGGCAGTGATGAAAGTGCTGTCACCACAGCTGGTCGATTCCAGTTGACGCCATTAGAAGCTCAAGGCGAACTGGCACTGAAACACATAAAACTCACCACATTCTGGCCTTTTATTGCCAAAGAAATTATTGCGGAGTTAGAATCAGGCGTTATTGACCTAGCCACTAACTACCACTTTATAGGTAACATAACACCCAATGCAGAAACAGCAACACCGCAGCTGATCACTGACACCGGTGAATTTGCGTTACGTTCACTGATATTAGTATCAGAAGATAACGAACTGATTAACCTGCCGTTATTTACTGCTGCAGGTATCGCGTTAGATTTAGAACAGCAACTTGTGGGTATCGATAATGTCAGTACCGACGGCTTGCAACTTAATGCCAGCATTCATAAAGGCGAAGTCGATTTAGCGACATTGTTAACACCAAAGTCAGCAACTAACGAGCAAACAGCGCAGGCTAGCAACCCCGCTCCGAGTGTCGTAGTTGTAAAACCTGCAGATACGAGCAACACCACAGAACAAGATTCTGTTGTCAGTTCGGTTGTCGATGTCATCGAAACCGTATCAGAAATAGAAGTCGAATCAGTTGTTGAGCAAGTAGCAGCAATTGAAGCAAGGTCAGACGCGCGTGTGTGGGTCCTTAATATTAGTGAATTTAATTTAACAAATTATGATATCAACATTGTTGACTCATGGATCACTAAAGCCACAAAATGGCGCATCGCACCACTAAACTTCAGCACCAAAGCAATATCGAGCACTTATGATGCCCCTATTGATTATGAGCTGGCACTGAGCATTAATGATAACGGTAGTTTTACTTCTAAGGGTAGTATTGATATTAAGCAACAATCCATTGATGCTTACCTCAATCTCGAAAAACTGAATTTAACTCAATTTCAACCTTATATTACGCCTTACCTGAATATCAGCCTAGACAGTGGTTACTTCAGCACTAAAGGTGACCTTTTCGCAGATAGTAAGGGGACAGCCCGTTTCAGTGGTGAAGTGCAAGTTGAAACACTGGCTATTCATGATAAAAAATTAAATAAGTCACTGCTCAAATGGCAAGACTTTACTATCAACAGTATCGCCCTTGATCAACAAAAAAATAGCCTGCTGATCGATCATATCAAGTTGACCCAACCTTATGCACAAGTCATCGTTGCTGCAGATAAAAGTTCAAATATTTCGGACTTAGTGATAGAGCAGAAATCGTCTGAGAAGGAACAAAAAAAACCAGCGGAAGAAGTAACAGCAACAGACTCAACACCAGCTGTAAATACAGAGCCAGCGGCTGATATGTTAATTGAATTAAATAAATTCACGTTACTCGCAGGTAAAGTCGATTATACCGACAACGTACTTAAACCGAGTTTTGAAGCCACTATCGATAAGATAGCAGGTCATATCGGTAAAATATCCTCGACCACAACCAAAAATGCAGAAATTGACATACAAGCCATCGTTAATAAATATGCGCCTATGACCTTAAAAGGGGTGGTTAATCCGTTAATCCCAGAACCTTTTATTGATGTAGAGTTTGTGTTTAATAACTTTGAATTGCCGTCAATGACCCCCTACTCTGGTACTTATGCTGGCTTAGACATTGATGAAGGTCAGCTGTCTCTTGCACTTAAATACAAATTAGAAAAAAATCACTTAGAGGGTAGCAACCATATTTTAATTGACCAATTAGATATGAATGACACCAAAGACAGTGACGTGGGTAGTATTCTGCCTGTTACTTTAGCGATTCCATTGCTAAAAGACAGCAGTGGCGCAATTGATTTAGGCGTTAACGTATCTGGTGATATTAATGATCCGAGCTTTAATGTCGGTGAGATTGTTCTAAAATCATTAAGTAACATAATTCTTAAAGCCGTAACTTCGCCATTTACATTATTAGCTAGCCTTGTTGATACGACCGATGATTTAGACAAGGTAAGTTTTACCAATGGCTCAACAATACTCGCGAAAACGGAACAAGGTAAACTCGATACATTAGCGAAAGCCCTCGCAAAACGCCCTGAAATAAAACTAAATGTCAAGGGTAGTTATGACAGTAACCTAGATAAAAAAGCACTGCAAAATAGCAGTTTAAATAGCAAATTAACTAAATCATCGGGCATTGTTATTACATTAGACAGTAACGAAACCACACTTCCAGAATCGACAAAGGTAACTAGTGCGCTAGTTAATTTGTATGAATCAGAAACCAAAGGTAAAGCAGATGCATTACGCACTGCAATTGCGACACAACAACCTGAACTCGCAAATGCAGAGTTGGAGCAAGTTTGGCTACGTAGTTTATATACTCAAAGCAGTAAGTTACAAACGGTGACTGATAAGCAATTAAGACGTTTAGCAAAAGCACGGGCTAATGCCATTAAAACCCATTTACGTGATGTGAGTAAAGTCGATGCGGGACGCGTCTTTGTGTTAAGTCATCAAAGTAATGTGCCATCAACAAGTACCCAAACAACACTCACAATGGTAGTCAAATAAATAACAAAATAAAGCTCACGTAAATAGTTAGTAGATAAATAGTAAGTAAGTTAAAAATAGACCTCATTGATTTGTACTATTAAAATCAATGAGGTCAGCCCTCCCCCGCATATTGCCACTATCAGCCTATTCCCGATAAATATACAAATCACAAATCATGACTTATGCTTACCTTAGATTGAATTGAATTGAATTGAATTTCACCAAGCTAGTTTAAATTAAACAAAGTGAATTTGAATGCCAAGTTGTTTACAATTGACTGATGAAGACGTCTTCAGTTAACGGTAATTGGAGGTCGATTTATGCTTGAAGGTAATTTCATCACGGTAAAATCTGAATTGTTAATAAGACACATTCATCAGTTTATGAATCACAAACTCAGCTACAGCATACTCTCTGATTATGGTTGGGAAATATTACAAGACTGGCAGCGTTTAAACATCGTGGATAACAAGATCACGAGCTCAAAGGAACAAGTATTTTGGTACTTACTCTTTGAGCTGCAAATTCAAGATGAAGTCGCGTTATTACATGATAAAGCGCTGAATAGAAAGCTAGATCATTGTATACAGTTTTTACAAGGGCAGCTTGATATGCCTGACAACTGTGTTGGTATCAGGCCTAATTAGCCTTGTTAATTCGAGCTTTTAGTTACTAGCCTATTGGTATTTCTTCGCCGTTAACGCCGCGATTTTAACAATAACCTGTACTGATTTTTCCATCCCTTCTACCGTGATAAACTCATGAATACCATGAAAGTTATAACCACCAGTGAAGATATTCGGGCAAGGAAGTCCCATAAAGGATAATCGCGCCCCATCAGTACCACCACGAATAGGTTTAATGTCCGGTTGTATATCGCACTCAATCATCGCCTGCGTAGCCAGTTCAATGATATGTGCGTGAGGCTCTACCATTTCACGCATATTGTTATAACTGTCGCTTATTTTAACTTCTATGCGATCACAACCAAGTTCGCTATTTAATTCAGCAACTTTTTGCTGCATAAATGCTTTACGGTGGGCTAATCCGGTGGTATCAAAATCGCGAATAATATAATTCAATGTCGTTTTAACAACACTCGTTTGCATTGAGTTAAGGTGATAAAAGCCCTCGTAGCCCTCGGTACATTCAGGTGTTTCATCAGCAGGCATCATCGTTTGGAACTGCGCTGCAATCCCCATGCTGTTAACCATTTTACCTTTTGCTGAACCAGGGTGGACATTAACGCCGTGGCAAACGACATTTGCCGAGCTGGCATTAAAGTTTTCGTACTCTAACTCACCAACCGGACCACCATCAATGGTGTAAGCCCATTGCGCATTAAAACCTGACACATCAAACAGATCAGCACCACGTCCTATCTCTTCATCTGGTGTAAACGCAATGCAAATATCGCCATGCTTAATCTCAGGGTTTGCTTGTAAATAAGCAATCGCAGTAATAATCTCTGCAATACCTGCTTTATTATCGCCGCCAAGTAATGTGGTTCCATCAGTGGTGATTAGAGTCTGACCATGTAATTGATTTAATTCTGGATACATAATCGGTGACAGTTTTTCACCGTGACCTAAATCCACATCACCGCCTTGATAGTTTTCAACAATTTGCGGTTTAACCCCTTTACCCGAGGCATCAGGAGCCGTATCCATATGGGCTATAAAGCCGATAACTGGCACAGGTGTGCTAATATTACTTGGTAGGCGTGCCGATACGTAGCCATTACTATCGCGTTTTACATCCATTAAGTTTAGAGACTGTAGCTCCTGCTGTAGTAGTTCAGCGAAGACCGTTTGGCCTGATGTGCTTGGGCAAGAATCAACAGTAAAATCGGATTGCGTATCAAAACTGACATAACGTAAAAAACGTGAAATCAATGTAGTCATTATAATGCCTTAATAATTAAGTGACGAGTAAGTCGTTATGATGTATGCCTATTATGCATAATATTAACTAACGACACATTGTTCTTAATCATAAATAGGTAGTTAATGTTAACCGTAAATAGGTTATCAGATCAGGAGGTATCATGCGAAACATCACCATAAAATGGCAAATACTATTAAGCTACAGCCTTTTATTTATTGTTTCATCCATGGTAATTACTGCAATAACTCTACTTTTATTTACGCAAGACTGGCAAATGATATTCAATGTTAAGGTACAAATAACAGCACTTAATTTAGCACTTATTGCTGTTATTTATGTTGCCTTTCCCGTTTTACTGCTCCGTTTTTGCTATTACTTCTATCATTTAGTTACACATGGTAGAAAAGATGGTATCTCGTTATTTTGCTATCAAACTTTATTCAATCCTATCAATTTTTTATTTCGCCCTAGTTTACTTACCGAATCGGGTTTAACTTTTCGCCGTCGCTGCCTGATTTCAGTCATCCTATTAATTGGTTTATACAGTGCCATTTTTGCAATGAGCGACCTCGCGGTATAAAGCTAATGACCGACACCCCACAAAAAGCCATACTTTCACTCGTTACAAGCAGATTAACAGTTAAAGCTTCCATTTATGTATAAATCGCTATATCATGCAGTGTATTAGTCTAGTTAAATTAACTATAGTACTTAAAAGACAACAAGTTAGTGAATTATCATTTGTTTGACCACCAAATTTATAATCAATTAATAGGGAACTGTTTATGTTAGGTACTGCCAACAGCAAAAGTGCAACACGTGTATTATTATTAGGCGCTGGTGAACTGGGTAAAGAAGTCGCCATTGAGTTTCAGCGTTTAGGCGTTGAAGTGATTGCCGTTGATCGTTATGACAATGCACCTGCAATGCAAGTTGCACACCGAAGCCATACCATCAGCATGTTAGATGGTGACGCGTTAAGACGTGTTATTGAGCTTGAAAAACCAGATTACGTTATCCCAGAAATCGAGGCTATCGCCACAGACACTCTGCTTGAACTAGAGCAAGAAGGTGTCAATATCGTACCGACAGCCCGTGCAACTAAATTAACCATGGATAGAGAAGGTATTCGTCTTCTTGCCGCAGAAACCTTACAACTCCCTACTTCACCGTATATCTTCACCGATAATAAAGCTGAATACCTTGCCGCTGTTGAACAAATTGGCATCCCGTGTGTGATCAAGCCAGTGATGAGTTCATCAGGTAAAGGTCAAAGTATTATTCGTGATGAAGCCGATATTGACCAAGCTTGGGATTATGCCCAAGAAGGTGGCCGAGCAGGCGCTGGACGTATCATTATCGAAGGGTTTGTTAAGTTCGATTTCGAGATCACCATGCTGACTATCAACGCTGTTGATGGCATTCATTTTTGTGCACCAATCGGTCATCGCCAGCAAGATGGAGACTACCGTGAATCATGGCAGCCGCAGGTAATGTGTGATGAGGTACTTGCTAAAGCACAGGCAGTATCAGAAAAAGTAGTGAAAGAATTAGGCGGTTATGGTCTATTTGGTGTCGAACTCTTCATTCGTGGCAATGAAGTGTTCTTTAGCGAAGTATCACCACGCCCACATGATACCGGCATGGTGACATTAATTTCACAAGACTTGTCTGAATTTGCTTTACATGTACGCGCTGTATTAGGGCTGCCGATTACCCAAATTCAACAGTTTGGCCCATCTGCATCAGCTGTTATTCTTGCCGAAGGTAACTCGACTAATATTGGCTTCAATCAACTAGCACCAGCGTTGACTTGTGTTCCTGGTAGTCAAATTCGTTTATTTGGTAAACCTGAGATTGCAGGACAGCGCCGCTTAGGGGTTACGCTTGCACGTGGTATTAATACCATTGACGCTATCGATAAAGCGACGAAAGTAGCAAAAACAGTTGAAGTAACTTTCGACTAAATCTATTCGCTAAAATAGCCGTTACTGCATTAATACTATGTACTGTGGTAACGGAAGTATATCAATCGATATAAAGCAGCTATATAAAAATTATAGAAAAACTATAAAAAAAGGCTAACAAGTTAATACTCGTTAGCCTTTTTTGCATCTTATCGCTTACTAATCAAAAGCTATAAACTTAAAATAACACCGGCAATGGCAGCGCTCATTAAGTTAGCCAATACACCAGCGAAAATAGCACGGAAGCCATGTTTAGCAATAAACTGACGACGTTCAGGGATCATGCTGCCTAAACCACCAATCAAGATAGCCATCGTACTGATGTTGGCAAAACCACATAACGCAAAGGTAATGATCGCTTGGGAATGTGCGCTTAACTGATCTTGTACTTCCATCAATTGAATAAAGGCAACAAACTCATTCACCACGATCTTATTACCAATTAATGAACCTGCAACAATTGCTTCATTCCATGGCACACCAATCAACCAAGCAACAGGCGCAAACACATAACCTAAAATGATTTCAAAGCTTAACGTCATATCAAACCAATTGCCGATACCACCTAACATGCCATTCAACAACGCGATAACACCAACAAAGGCTAACAATGTCGCACCAATCGCAGTCGCCATGCTTAAACCAGCCATCGCGCCGTCAGCAAGTGCTTCAACTACGTTTGTTGCACGTGGTAATTCAACTTTAGTGATTTCATCTGCATGAATTTCATTTTTTGCCGGTGGGAACAAGAACTTCGCCATTAACAAACCTGCAGGCGCAGACATAAATGACGCCGCCACTAAAAATTTTATTTCCACACCAATCATCGCATAACCGACTAACGTGCCACCAGCAACCGATGCCAAACCACACGTCATCACAGCGAAGAACTGCGAGTCGCTCATGCCTTTTAAATACGGTTTAACCACTAATGGCGCTTCAACCATACCAACAAAGATATTGGCAGTAGCTGCGAGTGATTCCGCACGGCCTGTGCCTAATAGTTTCTGTAAAGCACCACCGACAATGTTAATCACTTTAGGCATGAAACCAATATGGTACAACGCCGAGATTAACGCCGAGAAGAACACGATAATACCCAATACGTTAATCGCAAAAACAAAAGTGCCTTCGACTAAACTACCAAATAAAAATGAGATACCTTCTTGGCCATAATCAATGACATTTGATACACCAGCACTAAAACTGTTTAACGCTTCTTTGCCAGCTGGAAAATATAATACGATAAAAGCGAACGTGATCTGCAATGTAAACGCGAGTGAGACTGTTCTAAGGGGGATATTACGGCGGTCATTAGAGAAAAAATACGCCGTTAATAGGATCACTATTATGCCTAAAATAGATATCATGGAACAAACCTGTTGGATGCTTAAAATTATAAAGACGCGTATTGTAGTCCGCGCCATTTTTACAGCAAGTCCAGTAAGTTACCTGCTTGTTACAATTAAATAAAGTCGGTGTCACGTGATAGCTAGATAGTTGTTTTATAACGTTTCTATAATCATATTTAGGGCATTATTTCCATATGGAAAAAATATTTCCCCATGAAAAGATAAGTTGTTGAGATTAAATGGTGATCTGCGACTTTAATTGTTGATCCCAGTATGAAGGTTGACCAATATATTCTTTAAAAAAGACGATTGCCGCGCTGATCTTCTTCGGTAAATGCTTACGGCTTGGGTATACAGCATAAAAACGCATAGCCTGACTCGCCTGCCATTCCGGTAACAGTTGTATTAACTTACCCGTTCTAAACTCATCGGTAAGTAAATACGTCGCTAGGTAAGCAATGCCCCACCCCGATATCGCCGCATCGCGGATCGCTTCAGCTAGATCAACACGGTAATCCCCATTCACATTAATGTATATCACGTCATGACCTTGCTTAAATGACCATAAGCCATAGTTACGTTCGCGACTTTGGTAGATAAGACAGTTATGCTGTTCCAGTTCTTGTGGATGTAATGGCGCACTATGATGCATCAGGTAATCGGGCGATGCCGCCACAACAAAACGGGTATCCGCTAAATGCTGGGCAACGTAACCTTCTGGAATATCTTCAATGTTGGTTAGCCAAAGATCTAAACCATCATCAATCATATTGGTTTTATAATCGAACAGGCTCACTTCAACATGCAGGTCTGGATGTAGCTTTCTAAATTGCTCAATCGCGGGAATGATATGAATCGTGCCAAATGATTGCGATACGCCTAACCGCAGAATACCGCTGACTTCATCTTGCAAGTTAGCCATCATCACATCTGCGTCTTGCACACTACTTACCACGTCAGCGCAATAACGCGCAAATTGTTGTCCGGCATCCGTTAGCGTGAAACTGCGGGTGGATCGTTGCACCAACTTGACGTTTAAATCTGCTTCTAAGCATTTAAGGTGTTTGCTGACATGAGAAACCGACACACTGAGTGTATGTGCAGCAGCAGTAAAACTACCGGTTTGTACCAGAGTATGAAAAAGTGCCATTTGGCTAGCGCGATCTTGGAGCAAAGGAAAAGTACCTAGTAACGTCCAATCCGTGTGACTACGTAATAATAAGGATAAACATCGTTATTGATGTTTAATTAATGCAGTGTATACAAAAATACCGGTGCAATAAAGCAGTAAGCCATGCACAAATTGAAATGCTGGCTTAGCATGCAATTCAGGCACCTTTTATGATTGTAAAAACAGCAGTATAAGTAATATAGATGCATGCACATATGATTATTATCAACTAACCAATGCGTCAATTGTAAGATAATATAGTGTATATTACCCTATAGAGAATTTTAACATGGAAAAAGCCTGGTTAAAAAAATACCCTAGCGATGTGCCTGAGTTCATTGATATATCCCAATATGACAGCATTTTAGATATCGTCGAACAAAGTTGCGAGAAACACGCTGATTCAATCGCTTTTTTAAATATGGGCGCTACGCTAACCTTTCGCCAACTTGAGCAACAAAGCCGCGCTTTTGCGGCTTACTTACAGCACGATCTGAAGATGCAGCCAGGCGATCGCTGCGCTATTATGATGCCCAATTTATTACAATACCCTATTGCGCTATTTGGCATACTGCGTGCGGGCTTAATTGCCGTTAATGTTAATCCGTTATACACCCAACGGGAATTACAGCATCAATTGACCGATTCTGGCGCTAAGATGATTGTGGCCATTAGTAACTTTGGTGCCAACCTCGAAAAAGTATTACCACAAACCAGCATCGAACATGTCATCATGACTAACATAGGTGATCAGTTACAACAGCCTAAACGTACTATGGTGAATTTTGCCGTAAAATACGTGAAAAAAATGATCCCTGATTTTAATATTGAAAACGCAATCTCGATGCGTAAAGTGCTGACTGCAGGGCGAAAGTTAATGTATAACCGCCCAAGCTGTAAACCTGAAGACATAGCTTACCTGCAATACACTGGCGGTACGACAGGTGTCGCTAAAGGCGCCATGCTAACCCACCGCAATATAGTTGCTAACGTATTGCAAGTTTACGGGCAGTTTTCGCCTCGCACCTTGTTGTCAAAAGACCATGTGGTGACACCGTTACCGCTTTATCATATCTTCGCCAACTCAGTCAGCCTGATGTTTATAATGATGATCGGGGGGCGTAATTTATTAATTACTAACCCAAGAGACATGGATGGCTTTATCAAAGAACTAAAGGGCTACCCTTTCACTATCTTCTTCGGCTTAAACACCTTATTCAGTGGCATGTTAAAGAATGAAAAGTTCCGCGCATTAGATTTTAGTCATGCCCGCTTCACCATCGCAGGCGGCATGTCGACTCAAGAAGACGTCGCTAAAGAATGGCAAGCAGTCACCGGCATGCCCGTTGTCGAAGGTTATGGATTAACAGAATGTTCGCCTGTTGTATGCAGTGGTATTCATACCCAGCAAGCTTATACCGCGGGTATTGGTGTACCGCTACCATCAACAGAAATGCGCGTGGTTAATAATGACAAGCAAGCATTAGATATCAACATTGTTGGTGAGTTACAAGTACGCGGCCCACAAGTGATGTCTGGTTATTGGAAACAAGCACAAGCCACTGCTGAATCGATTGATGCCGACGGCTGGTTCTCGACCGGTGACATGGCACGTATGGATAAAGATGGCTGTTTCTTTATTGTCGATCGTAAAAAAGACATGATTTTAGTCTCTGGCTTTAATGTTTATTCAGTCGAAATTGAAGAAATACTGCGATTACATCCTGATATCGAAGAAGCCGCCGTTTTGGGTCTGCCACATCAAGTGACGGGCGAACAAGTTAAAGCCTTCATCTGTAGCAGTAATAAAGCGCTAACCAGCAAAGATGTGCAAACTCATTGCCGGCGTTATCTGACCGCTTATAAAGTGCCTCGTGATATTGAGTTTCGTGATGAACTGCCTAAAAGCCCAGTAGGGAAAGTGCTTAAGCGTGAACTATTACCGGTAAAAAGTTAACCGCAAGCCGTTAGCCATCAACAACAAAAAAGCACTACCTCTAATCGTAGTGCTTCCTAGTTCAAGTTAAATACGCCACGCTTATCATTGACGCATCATGATGCTATGGTTTATGGCTTAAAATTGAACGCACAAAACTGCGCGTGTTAGCATTATGATCTGACATAAACTCAGCCAGTAAATTAGTCATCTGAGTAATACCCTCTTCACCATGTTGGTCACGGATCATCTCTACAATCATTTCAATTTCTTGACTGCCATCCACTTCAAAACTTGGGTCGCTGACGAGTAACTCAGGTATCCAACGCTCTAAGTATTCAGCCAGTTTATCTGATTTGTCGTAAGAATTTTTGGCAAACACCTCAACAAAGGTATTATCTGTGTATGCAACCACGCGAGTTTGCTTAGTTAACGCTTTAAATAACGCATTGCTAAAATCATTATCCTCATAGGCTTTCTTGGTGATGATCTCTTGGAACTCTTCTAACACCAAGTGGCGATTAGACAGTAACTGGATCGCATCTATTTTCGCTTGTGGATAACCCATCATGTCTTTGGCATTGGTCCATAAGCTCGATGCCGTACTCACACCCGGCTGTAATGTGGAGTGGTATGATTGAGCGATATCGCCAACATAGTGCATGCCCCACCCCATAAAACGCCAGCCCCAATAATCATGACCAGTACTAAAAGCATACTCAGATAAGGCTTTGTACATATGCACACGATAATCAGGGAAGGTATCACGTAAGAATGGCGCTAACGCAAATAATATACTCGACTCATGATAGAAGCCCATATGAAACGGCGCTTGCGTACCATACTCTAACGCTGGATTACCAAACGCTTGTTTACCAAAGCCATATAACTTACCAGCCTCAGTATTACTGTCTTCGAATAAGCCAATATCTAAGCCGTTATCAGGATCATCATTGGCCGACACTAGCACCTCGAGTGGCGTGACCAGATCACCACTTTTAACTTCGACAAACCTCATGGCATTGTAATGATCTAAATTTGTAAAAACCGCCACTTCAGATGACGCCATTTTACGACGTCCTTGTGTATCTTGCCCTGGTAACAACTGCACATAAGGGTTAATACGGGCATTCGGATTAATACGAATAGCGTGAATAAAACGGATTAATAAATCACTTGCTTCGGCATTAAATGCAAGTGCATCAGGGCGCGGTTTATAATACGGAAAATGTTGACGTAACCAAGCTTCATTACTGGCTAATAATGTTTCCAGCCCCTGTGCTTCTGCAGTGACAAACTCCGCTAACGTTTCAACCTTAACCGGCGCTTGCTCTGCCACTTCGGGCATGGTATTCAATATTGGATAAGTAATCAGACTGTGTTCAGACCACGCAGCAGCATTACCCACCAGCATACAGCTACACAAAAGTGTGCTGATAGTTAATTTCAACGGACGTTGAAGCTTGCTTTTAAATTGGTTTTTTAAACACTTAGTTTTTAAATGCTTAGTTTTAAAACACTTAGGGAGAAACATAACATTCCTTTGTCATCGGACGATTCTGATATTAAGTATGTATTAACCATTGAGTATAAACGATTTATCATTAAAAGGTTAACAGCTCTCTGCCAACAAACATTGCGCCTTTAGATCCAGCGTACTCTGAAACAATCTTGGGTCTGCAATTTTGCCCAACATTTCAATGCTCGGCAAACATTCATCATCAACATAATCGGCAAAGTCACCATCAGGATCAAAGACTAAGATATCCAAGGCTAATCTATCCATACCATATAGGCCACGGTGGATCATATCTGCAGAGAACACCAATAAATCACCTGCTGCTAAGCCAATGACTTCACCGCCAGAAATACTGTCATTACTGACTTTACCATTAATCTCTTGGCGTACATTAAACTCTTCTTCATTATCCCAACGCTTATGTGTCCCCGGGATTAGTTCCATGCCAAGCTCATCAAACAAAGGTACACGCAGATGCACCACTTGTGTTTCTTGAACCGCTATTTTTTGCTGCTCAACACCAAAGTCATATTGACAGTCACGGTGCCAAAAATCTTTTTGCTTTGGATTAACAGGGTTAAAGAATAGCTGAGTATTCATAAAAGCTGCATCATGGGGTATTACCGACTCCACAGCATCCATCATTTTTGTTGAACTGATAAAATTGAAAAGCTTGAGTCGATCGTCGCATTCTAAATAATCGATGCCAGTGATCACCGAAGAATTAAACGCTTCTGAGCGATAGAATTGAATATTATCTTCTTTCCAGTTTTCATGAAATTTTAACACGACTTCTCTCAGTGCTGAGATCTCTGCTGCACTGAAATAATTTCTAATGACAAAGTAACCTTGCTCGTCATATTCGTTGTTTAACTGCTTTTGCTTTTCTACCTTTAACACCCATTACCTCTGTTTTATTATCACCACTCGACAGCCGGTACCTTGTCACTATCTTGTTAACTAGCTAAAAAGATATGCGGATTAAATCGAGTGCGTTGTGCGTTCGTTTGTAAGAATAAATTCCATTTCTTCTCCAGTCCGTTTTAATGTATCCGTTAACCAGTGCTACGCCAGTACTACACCAACACTTGTCGTGTGTTCTTGATGTAGTGATGGATCTGCCCTTCGACTTTAACGTCGATCATTTCTACTGGTCGGCGTTCATTCGGACAAGGCATTCTTGGCGTGGTGCCAAACAATCGGCAGATCAATGGGCGCTCTTCATACACAGTGCAACCTTTAGGGCCAAGATGTACGCAGTTGTATTCATTTAATGCGGCCTCATGCTCAGCATCTGTTTTATATGGCAGGCGTGACATTTCTTCTGCTGAAGTCGTCACGGGTCCACAGCAATCGTGGCATCCTGGCGTACATTCAAATGTGGGGATCTCTTTGCGCAGGCGTGTTAGCTCTTCTTTATTATTGTTCTGACTCTTATTTTTTAACAATAATTTTATTTGTTCGTATTCCGAAAGCATGATTGGTCTCTACCTAACGTCACTCTAAGGTGACAAAGCCTGTAAATATATGGCGTATGTTAACATTTGTAATAGTAACACGTCTCAATTTCCCCAGCATTTTCACCTAGGTCAGTGCTACTAATAAAATGAACAGTAAGCTTACACGTGGGCTGATTCTATTCTTATTCTGACTTACAGGAAAGAAAGCACCGCGCTTTAGTGATTAAAGATTGATGTCACTGATGAATAATGCAGATTTTGACTGATTTAAAGTCACAGTAGATAGCGACAGCGCGATACCTACTGTTATTAATTATGTGTCATTACTTTTTTAATTTAACCGCTGTACCAAAAACCATAATTTCAGATGAGCCATCCATAATTGCGCTTGTCGTAAAACGAATACCGACAATCGCATCAGCGCCCTTTTCATGCGCATTGGCAATTAGACGTTGCACAGCAGTATCTCTAGCCTCAGTTAACATTTCTGTGTAGCCACGGATTTCACCACCGACAATACTTTTTAAACTTGCCATGATGTCACGCCCTATATGCTTTGCCTGCACGACGTTACCTGTCACTACACCGACGATTTCTTCTATTTCCTTGCCTGGTATTGATTCGGTGGTTGAATAGATCATAAAATTTCCTTGAATACATAAAGCCGCATTAAGCGGACTGAAACTATAGCTTGTTAGGCAGTATTTTTCATCTTAACTAAATATGTAACGAATATAATGACGAGTACTGAATCGAATACAATGGTTAATAGTGATTTATCAATATATTGACTTCCAAACATAACAATCAAAGAGATAAAGGCTATTTTACTAATACTGACAAGCACAAGCGCGAGATTACGGTATACAGGTTTGAACCCGCCATAGATTAATAATACCCCCATCAAGAAAATGAGGAATCCCCAACTTCTAACAATAACTTGCGCTAAAGGCTCGGTAAGTCCTTCACCAAACATACTGATTAAGGCCGCTTGTGGTGCAAACACAGCAAATATCATCGAGCAAGTAAGTAAACCTGCTATAAGCATAATCCACTTTATATTATTCACAATAAGGTTCACATTAACTCCTAATATTGGTGCTATCTAACGCCGAATTAATCGACTGAAAATTAAGGCATAAAATACAGACGAAATAAGATAGCCTGCGTTTCAGTGCGCTCTAACGGTTCAATAACAAAACAATAACAATTTAAAGCAACTAGGTAAACGATCGGCTAGCATATTAGCCTCCCCCCTTAACTTATATCCCAATAATGTCGATACGAATCAAATTAACGAGAAATAGACTAAACTCATTGGGTTCCACATGCACATCTGATTGCCTCAAATTTAAGGAAGGAATCCGACTATGAACAAACTAATCACCTCATTAATGATGGCGACATTACTTTGTTTTACCAACGTCGCACTAGCCGCTGATCATGAAACTAATAATCATCACACCGATAAAAAGGCTTTTAAAGTAACAGAACTCAAACCTGGATTTCAATTTCTGCAAGGAAAAGGCGGTAACATCTTATTGTCCACGGGTAAGGATGGTCTGCTTATTGTTGACAGTGATTACAGTGAGATGAGCCCTGCACTGCAAGAAACCCTCGCTAGTTATAAAAGCGAGTTAAAGTATGTACTTAATACTCACTGGCATGGCGACCATACCCAAGGTAATAAAGCGTTGGGGAAAAACGCAGATATCATTGCCCATGACAATGTCTATCTACGTCTAAATAGCCATCAAGAAGTGAAGCTGTTTAACATGGTATCTAAGCCTTATCCTGCCGATGCACTACCAGATATTACCTTTGACCATTCACTCACATTACGCTTCAACGATGAAATCATTAAAGCCCTGCATTTACCGAACGGTCACACCGACGGCGACAGCGTTATCTTTTTTGAAAAGGCCAATATAGTCCATATGGGCGATCACTACTTCAGTGGCATGTTCCCTTTTATTGATGTGGGTACCAACGGCAGTGTGAGTGGTGTGGTGAAAAATATTCACGATATTTCAGATGAAATAGGTGACGATACCATTGTTGTACCAGGTCATGGCGCGATATCAAACAAAGAAGAATTGCTCGCGTTTAGAGACATGTTAGTCGGTACCAGCAACGAAATTGAAATGATGATGAAGCAAGACATGAGCCTTGAAGCTATGCAGGAAAAAGGCTTGAGTGAGCAATGGAAAGTCTGGGGCAAAGGCTTTTTAAATGAAAAAGTATGGATCAGTATCGTCCACAGCAGTTTAACGAAGGATGCAGCCAAGCAGTAAGAAGTAAGAAGTAAGAAGTAAGAAGTAGTCGTCGTTATAAATAGGCACTTGTTATAAAAAGCCATTAAACTAAAGAATAATGGCTTTCACTTCCCATGTGAACGATTAAGTTAATACTAGCTATCTGCAGGGTGATTAACCCCATCATTGGTGACCACATCACCTAAATCAAATGGATTGACACCTTCTAGACAACCAATGTTGAAACCATATTCACTGGGGTTTGAACGGCGCTGATGATGCGTATAAATACCACAGTTAGCACAAAAATAATGTTTCGCTGTCGCGGTATTAAATTCATATAATTTTAGATATTCACTGCCTTTGACAATGCGAATACCATCTAGATTAACTGAACCAACAATTGCCCCTTTTCGACGACAGATAGAACAATCACAACGGCGTGGATTTTCGATACCATTTGGCAGTGATAATTCCAGTTCAACAGCGCCGCAATGGCATGTTGCTTTGTGTTTAGGTTGGATCTTCGTTTTCCCTACTTGCTTCAACATATTTGCTCCAACATACTTTAAAGTCCCTTTTTTACGAACAAAATTGAAAAATAGCTGTCTCACCCGCGATGAATTCTTAAAGCAATTAAGAATGACATAAACCAAATGAAACATTACTTAAAAGCGGTACTAACATAACATGAAGAAATTAAGTCTTACTATCACAATTTTCGTCCTGGCGATGCTGACAGGTTGTTCATCTACATTAACAACCGGTTCGCCTAAAACCATAGCGTATTCAAAATCTCACGACCTTGTTGGTGAGGCGTCTTGGTATGGCAGTAAATATAATGGCAAGCGAACGGCCAGTGGCGAGACGTATAATATGAGGGCGTACACTGCAGCGCATAAAACCCTACCATTTGGTACTGTAGTCAGGGTGACGAATACGGTCAATAACAAGTCTGTGGATGTAAAAATTAATGATCGAGGACCATTTGTTAGAGGCCGGATCATAGACCTTTCTCAAAAGGCATTTGAACAGATAGGCAGTACCAATAAAGGCGTTGTGCCAGTCAGAATAGACATTCTAGACGATAGTAATACCTTTAGGTACAAACACTAAAAGACAGGTGCCTGTGACGAGTCTTTTTAAAAGACTTCGTCGTCACTGTAAGCAGCCACAGCAAGCTCGCCATCTGCATCTTTTGAAATCAAGAAGTTAATCGGTTTACAACAGACTTGGCAATCTTCAATATATTGCTGCCCCACGTCGGCAGGGTCGATAAGTACTTCGAGGGTTTCACCGCAGTAAGGGCATGTTATCGATGTTTCAGTTAATTGCTTCATGCTTATTACGCCTTCTGTTTACTGAAAGATATACTATCCAGAGATCAGCATAAACCACACTTCACTGCATAGCGATAGATGCAGCGAAGTGAATTGAAGCCATGTGATGTTACACGTTATTTGACTATAACCTTACTGCTCTCGCTGTTCTTGCTTTTCTTCAGTTCGATTCAGGCAGCGACCTCTTGGCTCATTGCCCTCATGCAGCACAACATCAGTATGTAAAAACTCAGCAGCCTCGGCAGACTCTTTCACTTTCTTAGCGCTGCGTGCTAACATTTCAGCTTCAAATGTATTTAACACACTTGCCCGTACGCCTGCATCACGCCATTTCGATAAAGGTCTACATTCTTTGGTGATTTCCCTTGCGAGAGACAGTGCATCTAACAAAGCTTGGTTTGCACCCTGACCTTTGAATGGGCTCATCGGGTGAGCAGCATCGCCGATTAGCGTCGCGTTAGTACCTTTCTCTAATAGCTCAGCTTTGAGTAATGCTCGGTCATACACAGGATAACCAGAAACCAACGATTCCGGTGTCGCTGTTAATATCTCTGGAATAGGTGCATGCCACTGACAACGATTAATCGCATCTTCTTTCAGTGCTTTAGGACCTAGTGCGCTTAACGCCTTAGCCTCGTTTTCTGGCATTGGAAAACTAAGTTGCCACATCACTGAATCTGCGTCATAAGGCATGATATAAATACGCTCATGGCCGTTAGCTGTTTGGAATACAGTGGCTGAATCTAGCAGAGTACGATCAAGAGCCTCGTCATCCACTAAACTTTGGATAGCCGACAAAGGACAAATACCAAGAATAGCGATACAGCCTAAATAGTTTAGTGGCGACGCTTCATCACCCACCAGCAATTTACGCACCGAACTACGGATACCATCCGCACCCACGATAAGATCAGCACGGGCGTGCTTTATCTCACCATCAACTTGAAAGCTTAAATTAACACCTTCAGCCGCTGATTGTTTAAAATCAACTAACTGATGTCCCCATGTTACCGCATCATCGCCACCTAATTGCTCAAGCAAGGCTAAACGTAACGACTGTCTGGCGATATGCACATTGGTTCGTTTCGGTAATTTTCGCTGGTCTGACGGTACCCACTTTCGAATTCCCCATTCGCCAATGACGGTACCGTCGGTGGTATGCACGACATGTCGGGTTGAAACGATGCCTTTATCGAGTGAAACAACACCCAAACCTTCGATTGCCCGGCTCGCTTGTTGCAACGTCAACCCATAACCTTGAGACCGAGCTGTAAAGCAACTATCACGTTCATACAAAGTAAAAGGAATGCCACGGTGACGACAAGCGACCGCGAGTGCTACACCACCGATACCACCGCCAATAATAGCAACATGTGGATAATTTTTTATATCAGCGCCGTTTTCAGTAACAGGTTGAATAGCAGAACGGATCAGACCAGAACCTTGGCAATTCGAGCAGGCATCAAGGTGTGGCTTAGGGCGAACAGGCGCAATACCTTCGCTGTTATTCTTTTCAAATTGTTCCAACTCACGCTGATAGCTGAGTCTTACTTTCTTACGTAGACGCTTACTGACTTTACCGCGTCCCTGACAATTTGAACAAATGTGCCACTGGTTCTCTTCAATTTTCAACTTTGTTACCTGCCCTGTATTTAACCCGCTTAAGGATAATCGTTAAGCTGTGATTATAACGCTCATTAAGGCCAATGGCTGTTTAACTGCAGAAAACTTGGATTTTTATTGATGTAGTCTGTATTTACAGCATTTTTAAGGTAGCAGAGGTGAGGGGTGAATGAAGAGTAACCGCAACAGCTACATGCCTATAGCTCACCTAAGTTAACAATGTCCTTAAGTACAACATTTACCTTTAATTCAATACTGTCATTTTGGTTTTGAGTGACTTGAAAATATCCGCCTTCGCGAGATCGCTGATGCACTTCTAATTGACGAGTGTCTAACTGATCTACTGATAACTTGTTTGACCAATATGGCACCAATGAACATTGTGCAGATCCTGTCGCAATATCTTCATCAATACCAATCTTAGGAGCGAAGAATCTGAGTACATAACCCGCTTCGCCTTTCTGCGCGGTCACTATCAAAGCATGATAATCATCGATAGCCTTAATAACTGCAAAGTCAGGTTTGAAGTCACGAACTTGGTGTTCATCCTCAAGTACTAAAATCAAATCCCGGGTTGCAAATACATCAATAGGATCTAGACCAACTAGCTTGCCATAATCATTGGTATGTAAGTCTAAACTTAGTTTAGCAGTCCAACTCGGCATAACCATTGAATAACCATCGGCTAATTTTTTGACGGTAATTATGCCATGCTGACTATGTAGTTTGACGTCTAATGCATGCTCTGGTTGGATTTCAAAAATAGCCGCCGCTGCCGCTGCCGCTAAACTGCCATGACCGCATAAATCGATTTCGACGTCACCAGCAAACCAACGAATAGCATAGCCTTGATCTGTAGCAACGATAAACGATGTCACCGGTTGGCCTAAATTTTTAGACAATGCTTGCAGCTCAGTATCTGCCAACCAAGCTGTTAACTTGACGACAGCAGCAGGATTACCCTGCGCGTGTTCACCTGTAAATACATTTAATATATATGCTTTATTCACTGTCCATCCTTAAAAAATTAGCGTGATCCAACGGTCAAGCCTTGTAACCGTATCCCTAATTCAATACAACTTTGTGTTGACCAGCCCCGAGATAAATGAGAAACAGAACAGACCATAACTTCAGATCCATTTATCACGACTAAATTGGAACTATCCAGATCTAATTTACTGCCGGATAATATTTCTATATGTTTTTTTGCGTCAGCTCCATGAACTAATAAAACGCTCGGCTTAATCCTTGATAGCAGAAAATTGAACATAGAACTATCCATCAAACTCTTATCTAACTCATCAGCTTGTGTTGTCGCTGTCATATACAAGTTAGTTTCTAAACACTTACTCGTTAATTCATTCACGATTAATTCAATACTACGACGTGTATTACTTACCTTTGGACGTCTTGTTTTGCCAGGCTTTAACGGTTTAGCTGCACGTTCAGCGACATAAGTATCAAACCAAGCCTGCTTATCAAAGCCAGTTTTGATATTCCAAAAGTCCCAAAACTCAGCATTCATTTCTGTTGCTGCATTAAACCCGACAATAAATATGTCACTTTCTAGCGGATTACCAGAACAGACAAATGGACGAGGTTTAGATACGCTAATTAAACTCTTTTTAAGCTGGATATCAAAATCTTGCAGATCCGTATTATCTCCATTTAACGCCAGTATTGGATCTTCGGTGGAAGATTTATAAGCATTGGCATTATTGTGGTTATCGCTGTGATGACCACAATAACGATGCCAATAATCATAAAGACCATTGATATCTGCCGAGCACATTAAACTCATCGCCCCCTTAATTTCCTCATCACTCCATTGCCACCATTTCATTTCTAATAACTGAGTAATTTCACTTTCAGAAAAACGATAACGAATGTGTTTCGCTGGGTTTGAACCAACAATGGAATAAGGCGCTACATCTTTTGTTACAACGGCCCGGCTTGCGATAATTGCACCGTCACCAATAGTGACACCACTCATGATCATCGCTTCAGTACCGATCCAAACATCATTACCAATAACAGTATCACCTGAACGTTCAAAACCATCTTTAGCGTCAGCGAAGTTTTCATCATTTTGGTAAAAAAATGGGAAGGTACTAACCCAATTATTTTGATGCCCTTGATTACCCGCCATCATAAACACAGCGCCCGAACCAATTGAGCAATAACTTCCGATAATTAACTTATCAATATCCGTTCTATCAGGCAGTAAATAACGAGCGCAGTCATCAAAGCTATGATTATGATAATAGCCAGAATAGTAGCTGTGCTCTCCCACAATAATATTCGGATTTGTAACTTGTTCTTTCAATGATTTACCCACAAAAGGGCTTTCAAAATAATTTTTCAACTTAAACTCTCTTTTCTTATAGTATCCCTCGGTGTTCTGAGATTTATGACTAAGCACTATTGTCTTGAAGGTTCGTGCTTTTCATACATTGGTAATGTCGCATCGAGTTCTTCCCAGTTTCCCTTCGAGGTAATGAAATTATGGGAAATTGGTCGCTCTATGATATCACTATCGATCACACCTAAACGTATTCTCAATTTATCAGGCTTCTCCGAGTTTGAGCTATAGATTGGAGAACCGCACGTAGAGCAGAAATATTTTCGCTTTCCTTCACTACTCTCATAGTATTTAAGTACATTTTTAATATCGGTAACGTTAAGTTCTGACGCATTCACAAATCCATTTGTCGCGTAAGCACTGCCACTTGATTTGCGACAACGGGAACAATGGCAATAAATCGGGTCTGAAATTGCGCCATTCAATTCAAACTGAATAGATCCGCACAAACAACTTCCTGTATACATCTCAAGTCCTTAATATTAAAAATATTAGAATGAAAACCTAATTAGTTACGCCATACCCACGTAACCCGAAGTTGATTGAATTCGACGACACCAACTTTGAATATCAGGGTAACGGTTTAAATCAAAACCACCTTCATCTGCGACATGGGTATAAGCATAAAGGGAAATATCAGCAATCGTCATTTCATCCCCGACTAAATACTGAGTTTCAGATAATTGGTTTTCCATTAACTGCAGTGCTTTATTACCGCCCTCTTGCAGCGAGGCGTGTTCATCCATCCTTGCTTTCGGCATGTCTAAATATTTTTGAATAAAACGGGCAACAGCAATAAAAGGTTCATGGCTGTATTGTTCGAAGAAAAGCCATTCATACACTTTGGCCTTCATGTAAATATCAGTTGGCAGCAAAGGTGTGTTCTCGGCAAAGTAGCCTAATATCGCGTTAGATTCGCATAGGTAACGACCGTCATCTAATTCGACCGCGGGGATCTTGCCGTTTGGATTTTTAGACAAGAACGCAGCTGTTTTCGTTTCACCCGCTAGAATATTCACATCAATCCAGTCATGTTCAATACTTAAAAACGATAATAACATCTTCACTTTTAAGCAGTTACCTGATTGTAAGTCACCATATACTTTCATTTTTCACCCTCCTTGACGATTCGATTTACCAACAAACTAACATTACACATTAATCGTACCTTTCAGGTATAGCACACCTTGACCAGATACAATGACATGCTGATTGGTAACCTGACACTTTAAAATACCGCCTCGGCGTGAGGCTTGGTATGCCAGCAAGTCAGTCTTGGCTAATTTATCAGCCCAATAAGGTGCCAAACCCGCATGAATAGAACCTGTAACAGGGTCTTCATCACCACCGCTTGCAGGCCAGAAATAACGCGAAATAAAATCATATTGAGTCGATGCAGACGTAACAACAACATCATAAGGCGCAAGTTGTTTCAGTTGTGATGAATCATAAGTAACATCTAATACGTCTTGCTCACAGCTTAGAATGGCAAAGTAAGCCTGTCTATTTCTCAGCACTTGCGTTGGTGTTTTCGAAAGGCCTAACAGCAGCTGCGCTGGTATATCGGCAATAGGCTCTGGCATTTGAACAGGGAAAGTCATTTCTATTTCATGATGCTGATTCAGTACTACTTTTAACGTACCAACTTCAGCGGTAATAAACTCTATTTCGTTTTCAACACCAAATTCATGAAATAGCACAAAAGCAGACGCCAATGTCGCATGACCACAAAAATCAATTTCTGTCAGCGGCGAGAACCAACGGATCTCGTACTGGTTTCCCTCAACCTGCTTTATAAACGCGGTTTCTGATAGGTTGTTCTCTATCGCGATACTTTGCATCAACTCCGCTGTTAGCCAATCATCTACTGGAATAACGGCGGCGGAATTACCTTTGAACTGTTGATCTGTAAACGCATCAACGATGAATATATCCATTTTCAATGTATGAACTCCTTTTGCTTTTATACTTATTTCAATGTCTGTAACCAGTCTTTAACCACTAACTGTACCTCAGAATCAACAACTATGCCCATATGTGAAACCTCAGGTAACAACGCCACTTTAACTGATGTGTATGGCGACATGACAGACTCAAACTGCTGCGCAATAAACGCGTCATCACATTCACCGACGGCTACAAGAACAGGTTGTTTGATCGCAGCAAGGTCTTTTTTATAATGACGCGGTGCGTAGGCCGTATTCAGTCGATGAGAATACGACAAGGTTTCAGTACCATCTCGTGCTGATGCAGGCATATTGAATTCGATAGCGGTCAGATGATCAAACCGGTGGATCCCCAGCATATTAAGCATGCTTAACCCGATGATACGAGCAGTATGTGCATTAGCCCAACCACCCGAATTACTACGCATCGTTGGGGCATTGTATTTTAGGAAAGGTGATAACAATAGATAAGCATCGATTTGATCGGCATAGCGACTGCCAGCAAAACGTATAGCGAGTCCACCGCCAGATGAATGGCCACCAAGGATCAGTTTGGCATTGGGGTGGCGAGCTTGGATCTGAGTAATAAAATCGGCTAAATCATCTTCTAGTTGTTCAATATAGTCGACATCGCCTCGCCGTTCAGGTGTCATGCCATGCCCGCGTAAATCAGGTGTATAGACTGTAGCTAGCCCGTCATCACTGATGGATTTAGCTAAAGGCAGCAAATACTGGCTATGCCAACCAGATCCATGCAGTAAAATAAGCACCGTATCAGCGCTCGCAGGATAGTGTCGATAGGTTATCTCTTTACCATCCCTTGCTTTACAGCTTTGTCGTGGTGGCAAGCATGTGTAATCAACGGTATAAAGTTCATCAAAATTAAGACTGTTATTATCCGAGTTACGTGGTTTCCGCTTACCAAACATAATCAGTAAGGCGGCAATACTCAGTTGAATTACCACCGGAATGACCACAAAGTAAATAACCGTTAAAAACACTGTCTGCATATACTATTTCCCTATACGTTCTAGCTATACTGTCTACCTATGCTATCGACCTATACTGTCTACTTATACTATCGACCGATACAGCTCCGAACACTTTGGGTATGTAAACGGCTTCAAAGTATGTCCTGACAAAATCTAAATAGATAACCATCAGGAGTTTGAACGATAAATTGCTGTTGAACCGTTATCTTATTACCACACTCATACGACTTAGATTCTAAGTGTAAATATATCGCATCTGCAGCCAGTGACTTAACACTGCGATATAAAGCTTCGATATTTTCAACGTCCCACTGGAAATTAATACCACGCCCTAATGGAGCTTCAAGCTTATCGGTGATCCACTTACGGCTATCACTGTTGATACCTTCAAGCATCAAATCAACACCATCAAGCGTGAGATAGACAAACTCTTCTTCTGGGCGTTCGTATTTTACAGCGAACCCCAATACGTTAACGAAGAACGCTTTACTCACATTTATATCGAAACAGTAAAGCTCAGGTACTACTCGTAACGTCATCATTCCACCTATTCAGACTAGCTTGCTACTAGGTAAGTAACATGTGCCACTTAAATTAAACGAGTTGTAGCCGTTTTTTAGAGTCTATCGGAGTATTTGCATGGTCTACTTTCATAAGACCATAGATGTTGTGATCTACGATTACTCCATGGAGGTTTTCAGAATTCTTTATTGTACCTTCAAGGTGAAAGCCAAGTCGTTCACAGACTTTTTGACTCGGAATGTTTTCTGTCGCAACATGAATCTGAATTTTAGTCATACTCAATTTATCAAAAGCATATTCTATAAGAGCCTTACATGATTTGGTTATAAAGCCTTTTCCCTGACATTCTGCTGAAACCCAATAACCAATGATTACTTTCTTCAGGTCTTGGTTTATTTCGTTTAATGTTATTACACCAACAAGCCTGCCATGATATTCAATACCGCAAGCAAGCTCTTTGTTTTCAGAAAGACCGGAAAGACAAAGTTTGATGAAACTTTCTGTATCTTCATGACTTTTTGTTTTAGGTGGCCAAGTCATCCATTTTTCTAGGTACTGTCTATTGTTATCAATTAATGCAAATAACTCTTTAGCATGGTGTTGAGTTAACAGAACAAGTTGTAAATTATCTTCTATTTCTTTGACGAACATATTAATCCTTCCTTAGGACACCTTGTTGTATTTACTCTATACTATTCCAGCCATAAACGCGACAGTAACACTGGCTTCAAATCATTGATTAATTGAGAGTTTATTTCACTGTTTTAGTCGCATGACGCCCACTTGATTAGCTTTCAATACCGAATCCCACTTATTTAGGTTTTTCTTCGTGAACAAGCATGTCCATGAATTTTTCAAACCGCCTTAGTCTGGTTTCGGGTTTCTTCGCACTTATCAATCCGTACGCGATAACATAACGACTCGATTTATTCAGCGTTTCAAAAAACTGTTTTACTATCGGCTGATTTTCTAGAGCCGCGATAAAATCTTCAGGCACTGCCATCTCACTTACCACATAGGCGTTTTCCCAACGACCGTCAGCTTTCGCGGCATGAACATGCACAAGTCCAGATGCCTGCATTCGGTTTGCGTTTATCAAACGTTCGACATGCTCTGTGTTCCTTTTAGACCAATTACTTCGTTTTGTTCTGGGCGTTAAGCGCTGAAGGTATGATTGATCATCAAGTGACTTTTTAACGCCATCAATCCAACCCCAACACAAAACTTCAATCACGACATCGTTCCAAGTAACACTTTGGATCCCAGTGTTTTTCTTAAAGATCTTTACCCACAACTCACTTTCAGTGGCGTGATTCGCCTTTAACCACTAGCTGAGATCTTCAGGTGTGGCAAATGTCATGATTTTCAACGGATCTGGTTCAGGCATCTAGTTATATTCCCTTCGGCGAATCAGCAGAGTCCTTGCCCTACCAGTCACACTAATCAATAGCAGCAATTTAATTATCTTTATGAACAATACCTTATCAATTTAACACGACAAGGTAAACGGTCAGCGACTATTGGTGGCGATACTTGTGCGGTTCAACTAATACAGATACTTCAAGATTATTAGCTGATGGTATTTCCGAGAGGGATTGTGACTGGTGTAATACTTGAATACGGCTTAAATATGTTAAAGCATTCTGTTAGAATAATAGGTTATTGATTAAAGAATACCGAGCCAGCATGTCAGAGTTTAAAGAATTTTCACTTTTAGCGTCAATTATTGACCGCGTTAGTCTTAAAGGCTACAAACAGCCTACCCCGATCCAAAAAGAATGTATTCCAGCACTTATAAATGGCCATGACCTTCTGGGTATAGCGCAAACGGGCACAGGAAAAACAGCGGCCTTTTCATTGCCTATTATCAATAATTTTGGCCGCAATAAAATTGATATCAAAGCGAAGAGCACACGTTCGCTCATACTCACGCCCACGCGAGAGCTTGCCTCACAAATAATGCAAAACATTGACGACTACGCTGATGGCTTAGGACTTAAAACTAAAGTTGTTTATGGCGGTGTCGGAAGACAAGATCAAGTTGACTCTATCGCACTTGGACTGGATATTTTAGTCGCCACCCCTGGTAGGTTATTGGATTTAATTAAAACCGGCGATATAGATTTTCAGGCGTTAGAAGTATTCGTGTTAGATGAAGCAGATACAATGCTGGATATGGGGTTCTTTAAAGATGTTCAACGCATCATATCTAAGCTACCAAAGCACCGACAAACACTGTTGTTTTCAGCGACTATGCCCGCTGAAATAGAGATTCTTGCACAAGCAATATTAACCGACCCAATAAAAGTCCAAATTGCGGCTGAAACGGTGACTATCGACTTGATTAATCAAAGTGTATACCAGCTGGAAAAATCGAATAAAGTACCCTTGTTGTTTGATATTATGCAACAATCTGACTATAAAAAAGTACTCATTTTTTGTAAAACAAAACCAGGCGCTGATATCATAGTTGACGCACTTGAAGATGCCTCAATCACAGCCGCTAGCCTGCACAGCGGTAAATCTCAAACCGCGAGGGAAGACGCGTTACAACAGTTTAAAGAAGCTAATTTAAGGGTGTTAGTGGCAACAGATGTCGCTGCTCGTGGCATTGATGTTGATAATATCACCTTAGTCATCAACTATAACTTGCCTGAAGACCCAAGAAACTACATACACCGTATCGGTCGAACGGCGCGCGCAGGAAAAAGTGGCATGGCCATTTCATTTGCTGTCGAAAATGATATTACGCTATTAAAGAGTATTGAGAAAAGCATAGGACAAGTCATTCCAGTTGTAATGGAACAGCCTTTCCATAAAGAGTTTGCAGCAGCGCCTAAAAAAGCCAAGAAGAAAGGTAAAAAAAGAAATAAAAGATGAGTATAGATCACGCCCAAATACGGTATTTAAGCAGATGACACTACGGCAAAAACAAACAGGCCTTTAACCCTAGTGTAAAAATGTAGATGCTTTCATATTAGTATTTGAAAGCATCTTTTATGGCACAGCCATCGCGGTTAGAGATAGTCTCATATGCATATCTCTTTGCCGCAATGTTTAAAAATGAATTGTTTGAGCAGTTGGCGGAGACGCCGGCAAACCACACATTTCATCGTAAGGTGTCTGTAACAAAAGTTGTGCCTCGGTAACATCATGCACTCTTAGAAACTGCTTAGCATCAGACAATGAGCCACAAACCTCGACTTCTAATAATGAGGGTAGTGCACAAAAGTCTTGGTTTTCATCTGTTGCCCCGACTAAATAATGAATGCCTTCCGAAATACCGATAATTGTAGGTTTAAGTTGCATAATAATATCCTCAATCGTGTTGTATAAATTCTATACGTTAAAGATCGAAGAGTAGATCACATGCACTGACTAAATTTATTAAACTCGGCACCTCAACTCGACACCGTTACCTTCAGGATCTTGGATATAAACCGAATTCCCTTCCCCTTGAGCTCCGTAGCGACTAGCAAACTCACCAACTGCTACGCCATTTAGTTGGAGGTGATTAATAATATCGGGTTCTGAAAGTGACTTTATTTGTAAGCAAAAATGATCGACATTCCTTTCTGTTTTACTGGGCGCTCCTCCACCAACAGCGCCAAGCCTGCTATTAACAACCACCAAATCAATAAGTGCACTACCTGCTCTAAGTTGAGTCAGGCCTGTTTCTGGCGTTGTCTCTCGCTCAATACTACAGCCTAATACACGCGTATAAAAATCAATCATATCCTTGAGTTTTGTTGTTCTTAATACGATATGATCGATTGCTAAGACTTCCAACATTTACATCTCCTTCTAAAGACTCAATAACCCACATCAACAAACACAGATGACCACTTCCTAAGTGGCTATTTACAACATTTTTAGGATCACAGCTCCTCAACATCCCACAACGGCGTGCTTAAATAACGTTCTCCACCAGATGGAAACAAGGTAACAATATTTTTCCCTTCGTTTTCGGGTCTTTTAGCTAACTCAATAGCACCGTAAAGTGATGCACCAGTTGAGATCCCACCAAAAATGCCCTCTTCACGAAGTAAAAATCGCGACATGGTAAAGGCATCTTGATCTTGAATAATAATGGCTTCATCAATTAAGGATACATCTGTCGTGTCGGCAATAAAGCCAGCATTAAGGCCTTGGATTTTATGAAGACCCGGTTCGCCACCTGATAATAAAGCACAAGTCTCAGGTTCTACTGCGACCAGCTTTATCTGCGAATTTTGCTCTTTTAAATAGCGCCCGACACCAGAAATGGTGCCACCAGTACCAAGGCCAGTAACAAACATGTCGACATCACCTTCCATGTCTCGCCAGATCTCCATACCCGTTGTTTTGTAATGCGCTTGAGGATTAGCCATATTATCGAATTGCATTGGAGACCAAGCATTCGGTATTGTTTCTAACAACTCTTTTACTTTTGCAATCACAGCAGCAAAGCCTTCAGAACCCGGTGTTCTTACCACTTCGACACCCTGAGCTTTAAGTACTTTAACGCGTTCTATACTCATCGTATCAGCAAGTACGACAATGGTGCGGTAACCCATCTGTTTAGCAACAAGCCCTAAACCAATCCCGGTATTACCTGAAGTAGCTTCTATGATCACCGATTTACCCGATTCGATGAGACCATCTTGTTCTGCAGTATTTATCATGGATAATGCAATACGGTCTTTAACACTAGACATGGGGTTGAACATTTCTAATTTTGCGTAAATATTGCCAGGTAAATGATTAGAAATTTTATTCAATTTAACTATTGGCGTATTACCAATTAATTCGATGATATTATTATAAAATTTTGTCATATTTATCTCTTAGTCCTACCAAAGTTGATTGACTAACATTTGATTTTATACGCGCTAACGAGGCGCTTCTAAGTTAGATCTAACTAAGGTATTATTTAATTTTAGCCAAAGGTAAACCGTAATGAATGATTACCTATTAAAAGAAAACATATTAGATAGCCAAGCAGTCATCAGATTACGATCTTCAGTCGGCTGGGATAGCTTAAGCGAGCCAACGTTAACCAAAGCGCTTGCTAATTCTATTTTCTTTGCCAGTATTTGGCATCAAGGACAAGCTGTTGCAATGGGCCGTATTGTTGGTGATGGCCATCAATATTTTTATCTCCAAGACATGATTGTCGACCCTGCCTATCAAAAATTAGGACTGTGCCAACGTATCACTGAACATTTAGTCAGCCAAGTAAAAAGCATTGCCGAACCAGGTGCCTTTTTTGGTCTAATGGCTGCAGCAAATGTGGCAGGTGTTTATCAAAAATACGGTTTTGTTGAACGGCCTGCTCATATGCCTGGAATGGTCATGCCCATTACTTAATTTACTGAATTAATATTTAGATATCTTAATTAATAATCAGGTGTCTTAATTAAAGTCTCTTTTCGCCCGACAATTTCAGGAATATAGACTTGTTCGTTCCATAGTTCAGGTTCAACGGGCTCGACCGCAATAGAGATAACATTTTCATCACACCCAACTACGTTCGTTACGGCTTCTGTGATGCTTTTAGCCAGCGCTATATGCTGTTCTTCACTGAGTGAAGGGAAATGTTTAATATTTATATGTGGCATTATTCTTCCTTAAATAACAAAATAAATGAATAAGATAAAATTAACTATAAAACAGCAACAAGTTGGTCAATATGTGTTGTTTTAAGCATGGTGTAATGGTTTGCTTCAATGTTTTCTATCACCGGCTTAGTGATAGAGAAAACGTTATTATTTTCAATAAATGAGTAGTCATCTCCAGTCGCTTTAATGATCTTAATAGGCGCCTTTAATTGACGCTGTCTGAGTTCATGAAACGAGTAGTTAAATTCAAACGTCATTGTGACAATATCAATGATCCGCATCACTAACCCCGTTTCTAATTGGTTATTCAGCCGACAGATAAAGTGAATAAACTTGTCTTTAGTATCAACAACAGACAGACACTCTTCCAATGAATTGCTCTTTATTGTCCCCATAAATACTGAATACAATATGGTTAAAAACTTTTTATTAGTGAACGTGGCTTCGCTATTTTCAATTGAATAGCCTTCAGTTGAGTTATCTTCGTCTGCGACTTTCGGGGATCCTGGCGCAATTAAGTATAAGTTTTCAACGACATCGCCCGCTTTTTCTAATTGATAACAAGCCTCAAAAGCAACGCGTGCGCCAAATGAATACCCCCATAAGGTATAAGGGCCTTTGCCTTGATTTTGCTTTATCATCGCGACATCTTTGGCCGCCATTTCAGTTATCGTTTGGTAAGGAATTTCGCCGACATTAATACCATATGCTTGCACCCCGAAAAAATCACGATCAGTCCCTACTTTTTCAGACAACAACCGCAAATTCATACAATACCCCCCTAACCCTGGCCAGCAATATATTGGACTCCCCTTTCCTTTAACTTGAAAAGGGACTAATCGAGACGCTGAATTATCTTCAATTTGATTGACAGCTTGTGCCAGTTTTTGAATTGTAGGGGAAGAAAAAAGGATTTGTAATGGTAAGTCACAATGCAAAGTTGTATTAATTTTATTGATAATACTTACAGCAAGCAGTGAATTACCACCGAGTTCAAAGAAGTCGGTATTAACTGAAATGGAATATCTGTTTAGCCCCTTCTGCCAAATATCCAATACCACTCGTTCAACGTCATTAGCAGGCTCTACATGCTCCTCGCTGATACAATCGGTCTCTAATGCCAGCAGTGCATTCATATCTATTTTGCCGTTGACGGTTAATGGCATTTTATCTATCACTTTAATGGTGTTTGGCATCATGTAAGTTGGCAGAAACTTGAGTAGATCATCGTTAATGATTTCTGATGGTCCTTTCATGTGCACTAGATCTTCATTCATACCATCACTGCGTATTTGCATATCGCTGATAAGACCGCCAATAAAGAAATATGACGGGCCTACATCTTTATTGAGAATATGTTGAATTCGCTTAGCTGACGGCAGATTATTACCCGTCTTTGAACTATAACCTGAAGACATGAAACCAATATTAAAATCGTTCATCTGAAGTGATTGTAATTTACGTCCTAAGTTAATGTATCCCAACCAATCCTCGTCCGTTGTACTTATAACTGAGATCCCAAATGAAGCTCTTTCATAAACAGATTGGTTGATAGCAATAACATGCTTCTTTAAAATCAATTCACTGGATACGTATTCTAACGCGCCGTTTTCAAACAAATATTTACCCGCTTTAAGATCTGATACTTGCCCAGGATGAGATTGTAAATACAAGCTGACATCATCATTCATTACATCTTTGGTACCAGAGACAATATTAAAACTGCCAAGGTAATAATCGTTCTCTGCTACATCAAACAATTGCATTGTGTGGGGCAAGTAATCGCCGGATTTAATACTCAAGCCATAAGTTGGCAAGATATTTTCGAAAAAACCAACCATGTGGCCCGCTTCCATTTCTAATACTTCTAAAATATTATTTTTATAGATGGGTTCAATGGCCGATTTTTTACCGACAAAATGGACTTTAAATTGTACCTTGCCAGGGTCTTTTTTTTCAGCACGCTCTTTTTCAGTAATTAATATGAGCTGATGATGTACTGGATGGTAATAGTAGTAGCCAGGAGTCAGGTTACCAATGCCATCTAATTCAAGATACATTTGGGTTGCATACAAGGCACCTGGTGACGCATAACCGTATTTTGGTAACAACCTATTTTCAGAATGGAATTGCCCAAAATGCCTTAAAATCTGACCAAAATCAGCATAACTAAGATCGGATAACTGAGTATAATGATCGTAATTAATTTTACTGTTAAGTACGTTTAGGATATCTGCTTTAGCTATCTTTCCACCATCAAAAAAACGGTAACTTTTACGAGAAAAAACAAGCGTTCGCTGTTTGTCAGTGGCCATTTCACCCGGTAAATCAATTCTCGATTTATCCATTATTTCAGCATCTTGACGACAGCCTGAGTTGGCTAGCTGCATTTTCACTTGGCTACGGCTTTGCTTTGATTGATGATGGGGATCATGATTACCTTGATCCATCAACGCCGCTTCTCTAGGGTTTAATTCAATCATAGAAATAAGATTTTGATAACCGGTATACTGGTCTTTCTTTAAGAATACCGCAGCGTTATTTACCCAGTCATGGGTTTCTATTAGGGATTTAATTTCATCTAGTTCAACGCGGTATCCTCGCAGCTTAACTTGATTATCAACTCTACCTGAATATTGCACTGTTCCATTTTCATTCCAGTACGCTAAATCACCGGTTTTATACAGTGTTTGACCTGTTTCTTGTCCATCAACAATGTGGGTAATGAAACGTTCTGCAGTTAGATCTTCCCGGTGTAAATAGCCTCTAGCCAAGCCGACACCGGCGATATAAAGTTCACCAATATCACCCGCAGCGACAGGGTTTTGATCCTTATCTAGAATATAGTACTGGGTATTTGGTATGGGTTTACCAATAGATATAGTATCAGCGCTATGTTGCATTTCTTTAATATCAACGACATGGGCCGAACTGTTGATAGTACACTCCGTTGGCCCATATAAATTAACGATGCTGCAATCAGGTAATTGCCCTGAAAGCTCATTGGCAAGGTGTTTTGACAGCGCTTCACCGCCACTGAATATCTGATTTAACGAAGTACATTGGGTGAACTTGTCAACATTGAGTAATGCGAGCAGTAAAGTGGGCACACCTTGTAACATTGAGACATGGTGCTGGATCATGGTATCGACAAGTTTCTCTGGATTTTTATATATACCAGGTTCACCCATCACGACCCGTGCTCCGCAACATGACGCCAGGATTTCCCACTGAGCAGCATCAAAACTCATCGGTGTTTTCTGTAACACTACACTGTTGCAATCTAGTGAAAAATGAGTCGACAACCAATCCATTTGATTAGCAATGCTTTTGTGTTCGATCATCACCCCTTTTGGTTTGCCTGTACTGCCCGATGTGTAAATGACATACGCTAAGTGATGTGCTGCAGCATGCTGTGTGAGCATATGATACTGAGGTATTGCTTTGGTGTTGAAAAAGTCAGTTACCTGTGAAAATGTGATTAATAAGACCTCATCTGAAACCAGATTCGCTAGTCGCTCCACTAACTCATCTTGCACGACAATAATGTTACACAGACTGTTTTCAAGCATATATTTTAGACGGTCATCAGGGTATTCAGGGGCTAGCGGTAAATAGGCAGCGCCAGACTGTAAAATCCCCCACACACCAACCATTAATTCAATTGACGGGTCAACAAACAAACCGACACATCCATCGAGACAGACGCCTTGCTGTTGTAAATATAATGCTAGCGTTAAACTTTGCTCACCAAGTTGCTGATAGGTTATGTTTCTATCTTGGAAAGAAACGGCTGTATTTGTTCCATGCTGCTCTATTTGGTTACGAAATAAATCAACAATATTATCGCCATTGTGGCAGTCCAATTTTAACTGTGTCACGTATATTATATCCCAAGTCTATCTTTATAAGCCCACGACTACCCTTCGTATGAACAGAGGGTATTGGTTTTGGAATGGCCCCGATATTGCGTATTACCACCAACATCAAGACACGTGAAGGCAATACGTTACTTTTAAAAGGATAGATCACAAATGCTCGGTTTAAATAAAAAAAATTTAAATTTCATAGAGTAAGGCCCTCTTTTCATACGTAAAGAGGACTCAGCAATAGGCTGTGATAGGGATGTATAGTGCTGTGATGGCTAGGCGATATCTCCCTGCATGATATATTGAGGGCCTGCTGCACCGCCAAGGTATTGCTTACTTGTATCGTGAAAGCCGCCTTTCAAATAACAAAATCTAGCCCCTGGGTTTTTACAATTAACAGTGAGATAAACGAAGCGAAAAGATGAATAATATTCTTGTAGGTAGGGAAATAAGGCTTTAACTGCTGCAGCTCCTAATCCTTTACCTTGCTGGTTAATATCAATAGCGAACGCTCTTAAACCAACGCCACTTTCTATCATAAACTCATCACCCAATGAATACGTAACATCTATTTTAAAAAAGCCTATTACGTCATCATTCAGTTTTATTATATGAAGATCAATCGTATCACTTGCGCTTGCGATAAATTCTTCAGCAGTACCAGCAAACTTGACTTGTTCTTCAGCTAAGGTGACCTGACGTACTTTCTCAATATTATCGTGTGTTAATTTTTCTATTGTAAGCATTTATCTTCCTTGGACTCTAATCGCGTTGCTGAATGTATTGTGTATTACAAGCCACCAGCTAAATCTAAATAATTCCCTGTCGAAAATGATGATTTTTCTGACGCTAACCAATAAATAGCTTCTGCAACCTCTGCAGGTTGGCCACCTCTTTTGAGCGGAATAACATCTTTTAACCTTTCAATTCGTTCAGGCTCGCCACCATCGGCATGCATGTCTGTGTGAATTAACCCAGGACGCACGCAATTCACTCGAATACCTTCCGCGGCAACCTCGAGGGATAACCCTTTAGTTAATGTGTCAATTGCGCCTTTGGATGCTGCATAATCAATGTATTCATTTGGAGAACCAGAACGAGCTGCCCCCGAAGACACATTAACTATCACGCCGCCAACACCACCATGCCGAGTAGACATACGTTTTACCGCCTCCCGACAACACAAAAAGTAACTGGTGACATTGTTCACGAGGATTGAATTGATCCTATCGGCGGTCATATCCTCTAAACGCGATTGCGTTTTCAACATACCGGCGTTATTAACGAGTACTGATAACGTACCTAATTCTTTATCTACAGTTGAAAACATGCGGATTACATCATCTTCACATGAAACATCCGCTTGTACTGTAATACACTGACCACCATCCGCTTTAATGGTTTGGGCTAGTCGATTAGCAGATTCTGAATTAGACTTATAATTGATACATACCGCGTAGCCTTCTTTCGCAAAAAGTTGAGCTGTCGCTGCCCCTATCCCTCGCCCACCGCCTGTGATAATAACGACTCTTTGAGTGCTCATAAATCTATCCTTAATTGATTAAACGCGCAGAGTACTAACATTTTTTGCCATTGATATTTCAGCAATTGATTTTCCATCTATTCTATAATAATCAGGACATTCGCCAATTATTTGAAAATCACTTTTAACATACAAATTCTTTGCCGCAAGATTACACGCAAGCACATTTAAATCTAACCAATCGATACTTGAGTTGGCCACACAATAATCAACAACCGTATTGACCAAACGTAAACCGATGCCTTTTTTACGATAATCAATGTCAACTCCCATCCCTAACAACACGCGATGATAACTGTGCTCAGAGCCGGGATGACGCAGGTCAATATGCCCACAAATATGCCCATCTTGATCTTTTGCTAACCAGAGTTTCCTCCAAGTAGCATTACCGAACTCAACGTCAAAGCCGGCTTTAAACTTATGACGGAGTTGATCTGATACTTGGCAATCTTTACTCGCGATAGGTTGAAAAAGGTCAAACTCGTCAGAACCATTTTGCTTTAATTGCTTATCTAGATAATCAAAGAACAATGCTAAATCTGATAATTCCGCTTCTACTATATTCATGTGAACTCCTTTTACCTATAACCCTAAAATGGCTGAACCATGTGCTAGTGGGCATTTTACTCAGCAGAAACTATTTATTTATCCTTATGAACAACACCTTACCAACTTAAGAATACAAGGTAAACGGTCAGTAACCATTTATGGTTATTCTCGTGCGGTTTGATGTATTCCTGCTTACAGTTTTTATCGCTGTTTGCATTAAATTAGGTGTGCTGGGATTACATGAACGATCTAGCCGAAAGGCAAACAGAATAGGAATAATGGCATTAACATGACAGATTGGAGATATTAACTAGTTCCTCTTGGGTTTAATCCCAAGACGAAGTGCCCACCAAGATCAAACACGTTATTTACTATATAAAGAAGATCTTCGGACTTGTTCAATACCCGAATAAGGTGCCGGCTGCGCGACACCTATTATTATTTGTTAGTTTTGCGTTGATGCGATAGCTCTAGTTTCGCCTACTTTCATTATCCAAAGAGCTTCGTCTGAAAACCCACTATCACGTCCCGCCTTCTTAAAGCGTATTGGAGGTTCAAACAATGGCTCATCAGATAGACTACTAATTGTACCCCAGTGAGAAGAGATCAGTGTCTTCGCACGAACATCTATACCTATCGATACCGCTTCTTCGGGAGTTACATGAGACATCCACAATAACTCCCTTGGTTCATATGCTCCAATAGGTAAAATAGCGAAGTCAAAGGAGTCATATTTATCACCAATATTATTGAATATAGTTTTTGAGTAACCTGTATCGCCAATAAAAAGAATACGTTTTTGGAAGCTTTCAATAACCCAAGAAGCCCATAGCGTTTCATTATGATCTGTGGTGCTTCTTGCAGAGTCATGAACATTAGGTTCCGCTGTAATCTCAATGCCTTCAACTGATACTGACTGCCCCCAATCTAACTGTAGTGGTCAAGTAAAACTGTACACCTAGATAGGCGTTTAAATTAAGCTGCAGCTTCCATAATCACTGGCGACAAATAGTTATTATAACTATGGCCTCGTTTTGTATTGTAATGCTGCAGTATATATTTGAGCGTATCTCGCTCAGCTTCAGCAAAGGTGTTATAGCATTCCTTTGGCATCCACTCTGTTTTAAAACTTCTAAAAAATCGTTCCATTGGGGCGTTGTCCCAACAATTTCCGCGTCGACTCATACTTTGCGTTATTTGGTATTTCCACAACGCTTGTCTGAATTGAAGGCTCGTGTAATGACAACCTTGGTCTGAATGAAACATCACATTTTTTGGTCGGCCTCGGCTTTCGTAAGCCATACGTAGCGCCGCACAAGTTAAATCTGTGTTTGGGCTATCTGAGCATGCCCAACCCACAATTTTACGTGCAAATAAATCCATGACTACAGCTAGGTACATCCATTTATTTCCAGCCCAAACATAGGTCTCATCGCCACACCAAACTTGATTGACTGTTTCAACATCAAACTGCCTATTTAGTCGGTTCGGTGCGATTTTCGATACATCCTCAGATATCTTATACTTATGTTTATTCGGCTGTTTACTGACAATGCCGACTTCTTCCATCAATCTTGCTGCTTTGTATCTACCGACACTTTCCCCTGCTTGATTAAGTTGGCCTGAGATGGTTCTCGCGCCAGCTGAACCTCGACTACGGCTGTGTATAGCAATGACTTTTTGACGTAATACAGCTCGTTCCGGCTTTGTTACACCGCGGTATTTAAGTCGATAATGGAAGCTACTGCGAGGTATTTCAAATAACACACATAGCTTCTTTATTGAATGATTATCTCTTGATAACGCGGCTATCAAATCTATCGTTTGATGCTGTCCTGCATTAAAAGAGCGGAAGCTTTTTTTAATATGTCTTTCTCCCATTCAATTTGCTTAATTTTGGCTTCAAGCTCTTGAATACGTATTTGGTCTGGCGTCATAGCCTTTGCAGTCGGTGTTATCCCGCCATGTTCTTGCTTAAGTTGAGCTACCCATCGTCTCATTGCCGTGTATCCAACACCGACGGCATCACAGGCTTCTTGTATCGAGTAGCCTTTATCCAGGACTAAGTTTGCAGCATCATGCTTGAATGCTACTGAATATGTTGTTCGCGCTTTTGTCATTGTGTACACCGTTTTTATGTTGAGGGTATTCTATCCCATTTAGGTGTACAGATTCATTAAACCACTTCAAACTCTGTCACCTTGCTATACCCTCGCTCGGTAAAAAAAGACTTGAGCCCTAAAGGAACAACCACATTAATCTCGCTTTTGTTTTTTAATTCCCTAACCGTTTTATCATCTAGGTGGTCATAATGGTTATGTGAAATAATCACTATATCAATAGAAGGTAATTTATTTATAGGTATGGGTAAATTAACTATTCTTCTTGGGCCTGCCCATGAAACAGGGCTGGCGCGTTTTGACAAAAAGGGGTCTGTCAGAATTGTCACACCGGAGGTTGTAATCAAAAAGCTTGCATGCCCCAACCAAGTGACACGATCGCTAGAAATTGAGTTTAAAAGTTGAAGAGACTCTAACTCAGTTAGTTCATGTCCATCAGGAACATCAGGAACAAACAACGAATCCCATGCTCTTCGCATATAGAAAAAGATCCCTTTAGGTGCGGCAGTTTCCACAAATGGGTGGTTCTGATAGCCCTTATTCGTATGATGTAGAGGCTTATTATCCGATGATATTTTCTTCGAGTATGCTGTCGAGCTTGATGAACATGCAACTAATACAGTTAATACTAGAGTTATACTGATAAAAAATTTTATGTTGCTCATCATTTATCCCTAAAACTAACGTCGCATTAAGCGGACAAAAAAATTGGTTGTAATCATTGGTAAAATAAACATAACAAACTGTTTTTGTTATGTTTAAATGGCTTGTTATATTTAAATTAATTGCATCATTCAGCTAAGTTTATGTTTAATAAGTTGCTCTAACCTAGTTTAATTTCAATGACGTGTAAACTAATATTACAATTGAACCGTATATATAGTTATAACAATTACACGGAGCCATTTATGTTTTCAATATTCAAGAAAAACCCAACAAAAAAATTAAATAAACTACTCTCTATAAAGCTAGAGCAAGCCATGCATGCCCAAAGAAATGGAGATATAAGAACTTATTCTCAGCTAAGTTTTGAAGCAGATCAGATAGACCAACAAATAGCCAAAATAGAAGCACAAAACACAGACTCGCATCTAAACAAAAATTAGCTAAATATTTGTAACTCTGATAAAAAGTAAAAACTCTAAATACGAAAAGTAAAATTTAATAAAACAGCAACTTTTAACAAGAGTAGTCAATTATAACGCCCAGTTAAGGGATAATAGTATAGTTGGTCAAAATATTGAGTGGAGTGAAAACTGCTAGCTGTATTTTGTCCCGCTAGAACAAATTGTTGAACCTCCGGAAATAAAGCGGCTAAGAATTCTTATTTGATTGATATTACTGCATTTGTTTAATTCGAGTGTGCCTACGCTTGTTGTAACGCGCACAGCAAAAGCAATCCGTATTTGTCCTTGCTGGTAGTATTAAATGAAGTGCTGGCATTACACGAATGATCTAGCCGAAAGGCAAACAGAATAGGAATAATGACATTAAGATGACAGGTTTCACCTTTCAGCCACCTCAAATAACCCAAGGTTATTTACATCCACCCCAACACTCTATAACCTAAGTAACTCAAGGTCACTAAATTGGACTTGACCACATTTAACCAGATAAAAGGAATTACAATGAGCTATACAGTCATCACAGGCGCAAGTGCGGGTATCGGTAGCGAATTCGCAAAACAATTAGCGGAAACAGGTCAGGATTTGATTTTAGTCGCTCGTCGTAAAGACAAGTTAGAAGAGCTAGCCAAAACATTACAAGCCGAGCAAGGTATTAACGTGGTTTGCTTTGCTGTGGATCTTGCCGATCCTAAAGGCAGTGAAATATTAGCGACAGAGATCAGTACTAACAACCTAGCTATCAACGGCCTGATTAACAACGCTGGTTTTGGCGACCGTGGGGGCTTTATTGATTTACCGCTCGAACGCCAAATGCAGATGATCCAATTAAATGTAACAACCTTAGTCGAGCTGACTCACCGCCTTGCGCCAAACATGCGCCAACAAGTAAAACCTTTCATCATCAATGTCGCTTCAACCGCTGCGTTTCAGGCTGGCCCGAACATGGCAATATATTACGCAACCAAAGCCTTTGTATTGTCTTTTTCTGAAGCATTACATGAAGAATTACGCCCTCAAGGTATCGCTGTTAGCGCACTTTGCCCTGGACCGACGTTGTCTGAGTTTGCAGAACAAGCCAACATTACCGACTCAAACCTATTCAAAGCGGGCGCGATGACATCGGCTGAAGTAGCGAAACAAGCCCTAGCAAACCGTAACAGCGCCATTGTCGTTACTGGCATTAAAAACCAAGTTGGTGTATTGTTTGGCAAAGTATCACCCCGTTTCATGACCCGTAAAATAGCCGGATGGTTACAAGCATAATGCAATGTATTATTAAATGCCGCGCCACGACGCCAGAGCAAAAAGCCCTGCGCTTAACGCAGATAATGGACGTTACTGCGGCACGTTTCTCGACACTGAGTTATGAAGAGGTCAACTTAAAACATATCGCCGCCGATGTGGGGATCACCAAAGCCGCTTTGTATCGCTATTTCAGAAACAAAGAAACCCTGTTTCTCGCTGTTTACATTCAAGAGTTTGAGTTGTTAGCACAGACAGCTAAAAAAGAAATGGGGCAAGTACAACTCACCGATTCTATTTGTAATACCTTAATAAAGCACCCGTTATTTTGTAAGCTCAGTGCCATCATGCATACTGCATTACAATGTAACTTAACCCTTGATGAAGCGCGTGAGTTCAAAACCACGTTATTGCATTTTATTCAGCAATACGCCGCCATGATCAGTGCGCAATACGCATTAAGTATCGATCAAGCCACAGCGCTATTATTGCAGGTACAGCAAGTCATCATTGGTTGCTGGCACATGAGTCATTCAGTGGGCGCTGTTGCAGAAGTAATTAAAGAAGGGCCATTGCAGTTATTTGAAGTAAACTTTGCCGATATACTACACAGCCACATCACGCGGCTCGTTACTAGTTATCAAGGCTGATTAGTTAATCATTATCAAAACTAGATTTGTATTCCATTATAAAATAAACGTTAAACGAGTTTGGTTAAGATCTGATTTTTGCCTGACTTTTTAACCTTATACAATAAGTTATCAGCCATTTCATAGACGGCTAACATATCTTTATTCGAATTTTTTATTGTCACTAATCCTAATGAAATCGTCACGCATTCATATCCTTCATTGGCTATATGTGGAATACCAAGCCCCTGAATAGAAAGACGAATATCACTCGCAAATTGAGATGCTGAAATTTCATCATCAGCATAAAACAACAAGCCAAACTCTTCGCCACCTAAACGGAATATATAATCGTCCGGTCGCTGTAATTTGCTTTGTAACAAGTTGGAGATAATAACTAAGGCGTTGTCCCCTGCGACATGGCCGTAGTTGTCATTGTATTTTTTGAAGTTATCAACATCGATAATCGCAAAGTTTAATAGCCGTTTACTGCGTTTAGCAACACGTAAACAGTCTGGAAATACAGCATTAAATTTACGGCGGTTGTACAGACTCGTTAAAGGGTCTGTCATTGAATAGGTTTCTAAACGGCGGTTTTTTTCTTTTAACTCACGCTTTTTATTTTTCAATTCAGTAATATCAAGCATCACACCAACCACCCCTAGGATCTTGCCGCTTTCAGCAAGTACTGAGGCTTTATAAAATGAAAATATGCGGATAGAACCGTCAGCGCATTTAACCGATGTTTCGTAAACCTGCTTACCTGAATTCTTGAGTAAAATAAGATCTTTGGCATGATAAATCTCCGCTAATTCATACGGTATATACTCACCCAAATCAAACAAGGATTTGTTGATGATCTTGTCTTTATCTATGCCTAAAATAGTCTCGGCAAATGCATCGTTACACTGCTCGTAGGCACCATCGATATTTTTATAAAACAACGGGCTAGGTATCGTATCAACTAATGTTTGCAACAATTGTGCAGTTTCGCGTGATTGATTTTCTGATTGCTTCGCTATCTCAAGTTGTAACTGTAAAACCGCCGATTCCGCTTTAAGCGCGATGATTTGCGATTCTAATTCTTGATAAGTTAATTTTTCTGTCATCGTACACCAAATAAAAACAACGCAATATGCCTCTTCTTATTATACAAGGTTATGCCGGTTATTAGTTAAAAATGCGATAAATTACATACACAGCTCACGTTTATTTCAGATCAATAAATAGTGGTTCATGATCTGAAGAAGAATACACGACACTCACATGGCTTTTATCACCTACGTTAACATCGTTTTTAGCTAACTCTCGTTTACTCTTCAACGATTTAGCGTGATTGACCAAATCACTTTCTGCTGCATTGATATGCCACACCTTGTGCTTTACTAAATTTGATACCAGATCAGGGCTGAGTAAAATATAATCTAATCTTCCGAGTGCTTTAAAAGAATAAGTCCAATTCACATCAGGCTGATTATCGAATGGATCGTAATAACCAAACCCAGTATCGGTATGCTGCGATAACAAGGTTTTGCCCACATAATTGTGTTCGCTATGCGTTATTTTATAATAACTATAACGCGCGGGTTCATAGTCCGTTAGCACTAACAAGGGATCTTCTTTCGGGTAACTGTTTAAATCACCTAATATAATTTTGCTACCAGGCACCGTCGCTAACGCTTGGCCTAATATACTCGCCGCAGTCGTTCTAAATTGCGCGCAATGGCCTTGCCTATCTTGTGCTAACGTACGTTTTGCTTTTTGCCATGCCCGCAATAATTCAGGACTGTTTTTACGCTGATTCTTTAGTTTTTTCAGCAGGGTTGCACGGCGTTTATCTTCAACACATTTCGAACCTTTTGATTTGAAATGGTTCACACTAATTGTCAGTTTGTTATTTTTATCAGCGCTATCCATGCGGATAAATGTCGGTGTCAGTGCTGGCCGGTGATAAGCTTTACTCAGTTTATTTCCAAGCTTACGACGTTGAACAGGTAGCTGAATAACCCGCGTATTAACCAATTTTAGCTTAGTCGGTCGATAAAACCCCGCGACCGAGATTGCACCAGTACCAAGATAATAGCCTTGATGTAAATCTGCTTTATCTGGTTTAACCAAAGCATAATGCTGACTCGGGTCGGTTATTTCCTGATTCACCAAACCCAATAACCGCACAATTGCTGAGTTCTGACCAAAGCCGTTATTCTCTACTTCCATCAGACCAATAAAATCTGCATCCAGTGCTAACAAGGTATCTCGCAGTTGTCTTTCTTGCTTATGCAATGCCGATAAAGTTTTAGCACCGCGATTCTGTCTTAACGGATTGCTCACACCACCCGCTGCGCGATTGAAGTAATTAAGTAAGTTGAAACTAGCAATGCGAAGATCATTATTATCTCGCACCGCTAGTTGTTGTCTATCACTGTTATGTAAATGTTTGTCATGCCTGTACCTATCGCTATGCCCATCAATATGATGCAAAAAGCGCGCTTGTGCCAAACCATTATCCACCAGCAAACGAAACTCACCATAACTGAACGTCAGCACGCCGACAATTCCCGTAACCCTGTCGTTTACCCGCATGTAATCCAAGTTTGACGGCACAGACAAGCCTGATCCTAACTGCACATATAATCGGCGCTGCTTATTATTTAACGCGAGTGCGTCTGCAGCAATACTAGCTGGAAAGGCCGTGGTATTTGGATGGATGTTAATCTGTTGATGGCTGAGAATAATGTTATAACGCCGCCAACGTCGCTCATAATATAAAGGTTTGGTCACGCGCATATCGGTAATGCCTGCCACGCGTACTTTCATGCCTTCATAACGTTCTAGAGTGTCACTAAAATGAGCATCTGCTGTCGCTGCGATAATATCGGTTGGTGTGATATTGCTCGCTACTGTTTTTACACTTCCAGTTTGCATCGTCTTTGTATGAGAAGTCGGTCGTAAGCGCGTCAGGCCATAGTGTTCTTCGACAACGCCGGTCACGCATACCCTGCTATTAAGTGTGATATCTGCAAGTATCTCTGTACTCACAAAGATACCTGTTGATGCGAGCGCACTTTGTTGAATACTTGCAGGCATACTTTCTGCGGTACTTGTTGACACTCTTTCTGGAATATTGTCTAACATAAGTTCTGGCGTGGCTATTTGCTGCATAAAGAACCCCGGCTCGTGACCGCGTTTTAATCTAGTCACCTGCCCTTGTACTGTAAATATCTTGTCACTGCGATTGGTACTTTTAACGACAGGCGAGCGCTTACCCTGCCCCTGTAATTGACTAATCGAGCTATTTTCACCAACACATAAAACCGCTTGTTGATTAAGCAATAATGTCTCTGCGAATACACTATTCACCCCGATTATAGCGATGATTACACCGCGTAATAAACCCGCTAGCATTCTCTACATTTCTGTTTTAGAATCATGATCATCAATCCTTTCATTAGACCCCGCGTCTTGTGTTGTATGAGTGTAGTTATTATGGATATAAAATCGCTTACTTCAGAACAAAGAAATTCAGCAAGTGCTAACCTAGATCAACTTTCAACATTAGAACTTGTTAAGCTATTCAACAGTGAAGATGAAAAAGTCAGTCAAGCCATTAAACTCGAATTACCCCTTATTGCTGCAGCAATTGATGTTATCGCCCATGCATTTCAACAAAATGGGCGGTTGATTTATATTGGCGCAGGTACGTCGGGTCGATTAGGTGTGCTCGATGCGTCTGAATGTCCACCGACCTTCGGTGTTGGCAACCAGCAAGTACAAGGTATTATTGCCGGTGGTGAAGCGGCGATGTTTACAGCACAAGAAGGCGCAGAAGACGATTTAAACGCAGCACAGATTGACTTAGAACAGATCCAATTAACCCCGCAAGATGTAGTGGTGGGTATCGCAGCATCTGGGCGCACGCCTTATGTGATCGGTGGTTTATCGTTCGCAAATAAATTGGGCTGTGACACGATTTCGATCAGCTGTAATAACGACGCACCTATATCGAGCATAGCTAAGATCGCCATAACACCAGTTGTTGGCGCAGAAGTATTAACAGGCTCAAGCCGCATGAAAGCCGGGACAGCACAAAAATTAGTGCTGAATATGCTCAGTACTGGCGCGATGGTCAGAACCGGTAAGGTGTATCAAAACCTGATGGTTGATGTGAAAACATCGAATGAAAAGCTCATCACCCGCAGTGAAAATATCATCATGGATGTAACAGGCGTTGAACGTGAGCGCGCGAAAACACTGTTAATTGCTGCTAATCAACACGTGAAATCAGCGATCCTGATGGAATTAAACGGTGTTGATTACGCGACTGCAAGCCAACAGTTAGCTGATAACCAAGGTTTTTTACGCCAAGCATTAAATCAATAACATATAACGAGACTAAACATGACTGAACACCTGACTAAACAACAAGAAAACGGCCTAGAAATAACAGATATCATCATTGGCGATGGTAAAGAAGCAGTAAAAGGCGCGCTGATCACAACTCAGTATCGTGGCTTTCTTAGCGACGGCACACAATTCGATTCAACTTACGACAAAGGTAAAACGTTTCAATGTGTGATTGGGACTGGCCGTGTGATTAAAGGCTGGGATCAAGGTATTATGGGCATGAAGGTTGGCGGTAAACGTAAACTGTCGGTACCATCTGCACTGGCTTATGGCGAACGTAATATGGGCACAGTGATCCCAGCACATTCAGATCTAAGCTTTGAAATTGAATTACTTGAAGTACTAACACGCGACGACTAATCAGTTTCCCGTAATACTTCAATAGATAACGACATTCATAACGAGCTTGTTATGAATGTCACCTTTTCATTTATCTTTACGTCGTCATGCCTTACACAGTAACTAGCTTATGCAATAACGCTTCACACTGTGCTCTGTTCATTAATTTAGGCACAGGGTAATCACAATATGCTTCTCGCACAGCGCGCTTAGCAAGTTCTGGAATATCATTCGCTTTAAGCTCAGGGAAGCCAGCTTGAATATTCAATGTTTTGTTCAATGCTTTCACGCCCGCTACAAACTTATGTGCCGCTTCAACTTGACTATCTTCACTGTTCGCCAGTCCTGCTGCAATCGCCAATTCGGCATAACGGCATAACGCGTTTTCGAATGAAAAATCCAGGATATGTGGTAATAGTACGGCATTAGCAAGACCGTGTGGCACATGATAATAGCCACCCATTTGATGGGCAATCGCATGCACATAACCAATTGATGCACGGGTAAACGCAACGCCAGCATTAAAACTCGCTATCGACATTTGGCGGCGCGCTTCGATATCACTGCCATCGGCATAGGCTTTAGGTAGGTTAGCAAAAATACGTTTAACGGCATCATAACCATACGCTTTAGTTTGTTCTGTCGCATAACAACCAATATAAGATTCTACTGCGTGCGTTAACGCATCGATACCCGTTTCAGCGGTGATTTTAGCAGGAAGACCTAACATCAATAACGGATCAACAATAGCAACAGCTGGCACTAAGCTAGGATCAACAATCGTGAATTTTTGTTTTTTTTCTGGGTCGGTCACAACAGCAACAACCGTCGCTTCAGAGCCTGTACCCGCAGTTGTCGGGATCGCGATAAATGGCGGCAGTGCTTTACGCACACGTAACAAACCAACCAGCTTTCTCGCATCGACGTTTTTAACCGCTGCAGCCGCAATCGCTTTAGCACAATCCATTGGTGAACCACCACCTAATGCAATCACACTGTCACAACCATCTTGCTTATACCGCTGCCAGCCATTAGCAATCAATGGCAAGGTTGGATCTGGTGTTACTTCGTCAAACAATGAATAAGCAATATTGGCTGCATCTAACGCATCTGTTAAATGCTTAGCAATGCCTAACTTAACTAACATTGCATCTGTAACAATCAGTGGTTTCACGCCACCTAACTCAGTTAATACTTGTGCAGTTTGGCTAATAGCCCCTTTACCTTCAATCAATTTAGGTAAAGGGATTGGCACTAACTTATTCACTTGCTCACGGATTTGTATAACAGTTTGATGCAACATATATTTTCCATTTTAATTAATACGTCATGCGAGTAACGAGTTGAACGGGTATTCTACTGAGTTAATTGAAGTAATAACACTAATTCTACTCGAAAGATCCAACAAAGCGATTCGCTTTAAATAGGTATATTTTACATTATATATAATTACGATTTTTCTTTGTTATCATTATCCGCCAACAATAAGTTACAACCTTTGCTGTCGTACTCTTCGTTATACATACCAAACTGTGAACATTCTGAAGACAGCGCATTAACCGTGGAAGTGATCGTTATGTCTGAGGCACTAACAGTATCGCTCATCGCTTCAGTTATTTCGGTTGTCGGCGATATTGTAGATGGAGTCGTAAAGGCTGCCGAGTGCTCTCCCTCTATCACCTTAGCCAGCTTATCGGCCAATACACTATCCTGATCTACTTTACATTCTTTTTGTTTAATCAATTTAAACGCTAACAAGATAGACGCGATACCAAAGAATACCGACCCTAAAGCCTGACCAATTAGAATGCCTTTAACACCCGCGATTTCAGCACCTACAAGTACAAATGGAATGGTACCGAGAGTCGCCTTGCCCATATTAAACCAAGTTGAATATTTCGGTTTACCCAAGTTATTAAAACTGGCATTAGCAATAAACATCATGCCATTGAAGATAAAGGTCAAGGCTAATAAACGGCAGAACAGCGTCACGACTTCAACCGCATCACCAGTCAGGTTAAAACCACTGATTAAGTAATCTTCGATTAAGTATAAAATGAAAGAGAAAACGACCACATAACCGGTGCAAAACCATAATGCATCTTTCAGGCTTTTGCGCACACGGGGGATTAATTTCGCCCCATAGTTCTGCCCCAAGATAGGTCCTATGGCACCAGACAAAGCAAAAATCATCCCGAACGCAACCGGTAAAACACGATTAATAGTGGCATAACCAGCCATGAAACTATCACCAAATTCAGCAATACTTCGGGTAACAAACGCATTACCGATCGGCGTTGCTATATTAGTTAGCATCGCTGGTAAAGCAATCGCCATAATAAACGGCAGTTGGGTTTTAAAGCTATCGCTATACCAGGCGCCAAGTAACTTATGCTTGGAATAAACGCCATAAAATGAAATCGCAAATACCGCGCATCGAGACAGTACACTCGCAATCGCGGCACCTTCGATGCCCATGCCTAATGCGAAAATGAAAATTGGATCTAATACCGCATTAACGAGGCCACCACCTATGGTTGATAACATAGACAGCTTACCATCCCCTACAGCACGTAAACTTGCACCAAGCGCCATAGCTAGCGACATAAGTGGCATCGAAGGGACGAGGATTTGTAAGTACACGGTACCTAAGCGTAAGGTTTCATCTTTCGCGCCTAACAAAGCCAGCAGGTATTCTATATTAAACCAGGTTAATAACATGATAATCAGGGATACAAAAATAGTCACAACGCTGATGTTTATCACATACGAACGCGCACTATCCCGCTTCCCCTGCCCTAATGCTTTAGACACCAACGCGCCCATCGCAATAGACAGACCAATAGAAATAGAGGTGGTAAAAAAGGCCACTGTTCCCGCATAACCAACAGCTGCTGCTAAGTGTTGCTCGCCAAGTAAACTGAGATAAAACAGATCCAGTAAATCGACTAAAAATAGGCAGGTTAAGCCGATAGCGCCCGTCGAGCTCATATAAATAATATGCGACAAAGTAGAACCTTGGGTGAACTTAGCTGTGGTCATAAAGAGTCTGAATACTTAATAGAATGAGAGTTACTATTAGTAACATTGTGGTTTACATTGCGCAACACAGATTTAGAGACAGGGCAAAAAAGCAGTGAACCCCTTACTAATAAAGTGGACTTTCTTCAAACAGCCACATCTTATTAGAGGTCGTGGATACCCACAGCGATTGATTCCCCCATTCTTCAACTTTCCAAATAACACGTTTTTCTGTCACACTTTTGCGACATTTTTCTTTCATAATTCGATTAAAAGGAATGATGTCTATGGTTTTATTTTGCATAACTAACGCTGTGGTACCGAGGTTATGATCAAAACTAAAGGTAAAATCACCGCTACGACTAACAAAGGTATTTTTTGTATCTGATTCCTTTGAATATAGTACAGAGCCTTTATACCGACCTTCATATTTTTTATCTTTAAGCTTGAACTGTTTAAACCCGCTCTCGACCTGGTGATTAAAATCAAAAATAAAGCGCACTTTATCCGTGATAGTGAGATCTTCATCAACAAACATATAGCTAGTCGAGCTCATCATGACCCCTGTAAATAGCGGTAGCTCACTTTTAATGCCTTGCTGTAATAAGAACCATTCATTCACTTGATGAGCCGTTATGTTCTCTTCATTCGCCGGTAACTCTAATACCGCGCTGACAGTACTGTCACACATCATGGCATTGTTACTTAATGGGCAAGCTAGAATATAGGTTTTATCATTGGTTATAAAAGAAAATACTTTACTTTTTCCCGGTATTTTATCAACGAACATTTCAATCATCGCTTTTCTATCTTTGTTGATATCCTCATTTGCGATAAATGTAAGGTAGTGACCATTATATATATAGCTTACTTTAGGAGACAAGTAGCCTAACTCTTCAGTATAACTTTCACTGAAACGTTCACCGAATATAAACTGCTCGTGAATGATATAGGGTAAAAGTAAACAAATAAAAAATGGCAGTATATTGCTCTTTTTTAAATTATAGGTTTTTAACTTATAGACTTTTAATTTGCAAAAAAGCGTCGGTCGTAAAGATAACGTATCAGCCGATAATACCGCCACATCTTTAACGATATAACCCTGATTAAATACCGTCGCAATCACATCATCAGAACCACATAAGGTGAGTTTTTTCCTAAGCGAATAGATGGCTTGCGTTAAAGATTGATCGGTTACTTCCAACCCAGGCCAACCTATTAGCTTCAGTGCTTCTTTAGATACAACAGTGCCATTTTTACGACATAACAAGTCCATAATTTCTGTTTCTGATGCACTTAATTTCTGTGTACCGTCTGAACTTTGAAGCGCCGCTTTCACTTTACAAAAAATGACATCGGTTGAAACTTTGTATGCCATGAAAGAAACCTTCTATTAGGGTCATAAATTAATACTATAAGAATTAACATCTTAGATACTATTTAGAATATATAACCTGAAAAGATAAATTAAGCTATAGATTTCTTACTAAATAATTTATGAAAAACAACCTTCATCATTTAGGGCGTTTGAATTATAACTATGCCTACATAGGAGGTATTTTAGGATTTACAATGTAAAAAATAAATTAATATTCATTTTCTTAAATCTGCCCTATTTATCTATTTCGACCACAATAATGCCCACTTAAAAATGAAAATAACTGCGCTTTACCAATAATGTGGAAATAAAAAAATCCCTTTAAAATCAATTTTTTGATATTTATAAACAAAGATAAATGTCATAAAAATTAATTGATACATATCAAATTTAGAGCTCCGTAACAAAAACAGTTATATCTGTCTGGCATATTTCTATCGCGGAAAAGGCTTAATATTTTTAAACCTTAAAAATAAAATGATATTTATCTAAGGGAACAGACAAATGAAAACAAACACAACTCATAAACGACTACATGGCTTCAAAATAAGCTTACTTGCTTTATCTATTGTAGGCTCAACATTATTACATGCACAAACCGTCTCTGAAATTCCGCCTTTGGATTATGATACGATCCAAGGTGATTTTGAAGGTGATTCATTATTTCTTGATACAGGTTCAGATACATCCTTACTTTCAACGACCGAATGGTATCAAATTCAAGCCTATGCAACGGCGGCTATCTCATTACCAACAACAGAAGCCTCTTTACGCACACTGACAAAATTCCCAGCCAGTGATGCATTTACGTATGAATATCAGAATTTACTCAGTGAATTCACCAGTATTAACCAGTCAGGTCATGATTGGAACTCCAACATTTATCCAAGCATTGTTGATTTGGCATTACAACTTGCAAACTACGGCGATATACATCCACAACTTATCTTGCCTTTGATGAATCAACTTACCCAATTACAGCAAAACGCCCTCGTGTTTAACCTAGATGCAGCTGCGACTAATCGCGATGCTGCACTCTCATTTTTAAATGTATTAAAGAACTTTACTCATATACAGCAGCAAGCAACAACCAAAGCCGTTGAAAATTTAAAACAATTTGCCGCAGACGTTGAAGCACAGAAAGCACAACTTGATGTTATTGAAGGTGATTTTTCTACATTACTCAACAGTGATTCGATTAGTACGTTAAGACATAATATCAGCCTACTAAACGATGAAATAGCAGGTTACAGGGACGATCTGAGTGAAGCGAAACGTAATATTGGCCTCTGTGCAATAGGTGGTCCGCTTGTTTTAACTATTTGTGGCAGCATTGAAGGCGCTAGAAAAGTACGGTTAGATAATTTGATTGCTGATATAGACAATCAAATAAATGCAGCAAATGCCAGTTTAGAGCATGCGGTTAATCTTGGCGCTTCTTATGAAATCGCGCACTCAAATATCAATGACATGCTGACGCATATTGAAAATGCACTACCCCAGCTTAAAAAAGTACAACTGCATTGGCAAGGTCTAGAAAGTGATTTCGACTCACTCACCACGTCATTAAATTCATTGGATAGCGAAGATGCCTTACGCAACGCCAACTTACTGGTCGCAGGTATTGTCAGTAGTCCACTGGCAGGAACGGTCGGACCTAAGTGGCTAGAAATAAGTAACAAAGCAAGGCAATTTGCGCAGAACGCTTATGTGATCATGGAATAGCAGTAACGACTTATATCAACTCAACCAACATTATACCAATTCCTATAAATAACGGTGCAGAAAATGCTATCGCAAATAGACATGCCATGGATGGCCTTGTCTAAGCGAACAGGGATGTCTTAAGCGGTTTACAGGAGCAATATCATTTTGAGTACTTAATTTTCGGCATTGGTATTATTCATATACTTGTAATCATAAGGACATAAGATGAAGGTTTTAAACCATTTTATTACTCTCAGTTTATTATTAAGTCTCAGTTTATTATTTAGCGTCAGCGTCAACGCAACGGACTGGCTTAATTATTATAAGCTAGCACAACCTAAAAATTTACCAGATAGCGTAATTAAAAGCACAGTGTCCAATGATGGACAGACTTATTTAGTCTCGGGGATGTTGTTAGATTTAAGTACAATTTTAAATGATTATTCATTAACCACAGGGGCCAATAAACCCAATGCGATCGTGATTGTTGCAGACACACTCACTGTTACTGAAAGTGTAATCACCAACTTAACGAATCAGCGCTTATTTATATTTTCGAGAAACATTATCGGCAATAAAGCCGTCACATTAAATATAGATGCAAGAACGTCAAATTCAGTCAGTTTGGGGATATTTGCAAAAAACATTAATGATAATATCAACGTCATCACCCTACTCCCATCTAGCTATGAGTTTGATATTGCAATGCCGGTAACAGATGGTTTTGGTGAGATTTATACTATTACTGAAACGCTTTATAATAAGACAATTATAAAGAATGAAATCGACGGATTGATCGCGATAGACAGTGCTCCATACTTAGCCGTTTTTAATCATTCTTTTGATATGGCAGCTTCTATATTTGATAGCGATCCTGAGCTCAGTATTGCGATGCTTGATTGGGTTGAAAGCGTACTAAGGTTCATGCCTGCCACAATATCTGAAAACGTAGAATTAAAATCACTCTATTTACAAGTTTCAAACTTAAAGCAATTTATCCAATTATCTTACAATAATCCCAATTATGTGCCGGGTTTAAATCACGATATGTATGAATATACCTATGCCAGTTATTTAGCTGCAATGGGCGCTTATGAAGATAAGTATCAGAACTATATTGATCGTAATATCGCGCTTGCAGATCGTAAACAGCTTGCCACTCTAATGCTTGAAGATTTACAAAGCGCCAGTAATGCTGAATTTGCGATTATTGAAAGGTCTGTTAATCAAGTCAATCAGTTAAGAGGATCCCTTATTAAGCAAACGACTAACTATCAAGGTCAAGATACCAATATACTTAAAGCTCAAATAGCGTTTAGGCAAGGTTTAGAGACTTTCGAAGACCGCGCTACCATACAAACTGTGTTTGATGTTGTCAGTGCAATAGCCAATGCAGGGACCGCTATTGCAGGCTCTGCCGGCGGCGATCCAAGTGGTTTAATTAAATTCATCGCTACGCTACCGGATTTAGGCACAAAGGTAATCCTGCTGAAGAAAAAATTAGACTATATTGCGAAAAAACAGCGTGAGATTCAAGAATCACTCGCTACTATCGATGCTTTCTCTAACGATGTTAAATATCAAGTAGTCGTAGATGACATCGCAAAATTCTATAATACAGTTCAACACACTGTACCGACATTGGAAGCATCGAACCTTGTGTGGGATGAATTTCTCATTGATGCTCGCGCTGACTTTGCGCCAGTGATAGGCGCAGGCGTGCCAGGGGCTACGCCATATCTTGCAGAACTAGAAAGGCTAGCAGCACAAGCAAAAGCGATATCAGCAACAGAAATTAACTTGGCGCAAGAGCTATCGAGACAAATTGATTTAAGGATCTCGAGCCAAGTCAATGCGGCGAATATTAATCGCGTATCCGCGCTTATTGCGTCAATTGATGACGATACCAGTGCCACGAGCGCATTAGAAGACGCGTTTTTTAGAACCTTGAGTAACCTTAAGCGCCCTATGTTTATCGCAATTGCTAATTATCAATCAGCCTTTGCTTACTGGTCTTTAGAAGAGAGTATTGTCACGCCGTCGCTAAACAAATCATTTGCTGCTTATACCCGAGATCTTGCTTTTATGCGTGAACAAGAAGCTGCAAGTTTAGATCGGTTTTATCCTCGCCCACAAGACTTCTCGTCGATTAGTCATCACATTAGTGACATAGATAAGTTAGCCGAATTTAAAAATACCGGTATTTTACATTTCACCTTACCCTTGAATAGTACCCTATTTGCAGATTTCGACAGAGTAAGGCTTGATGAAGCCAGTGTATTGATAGAAGGTACTGAATTACCGACAGGTTTATATAATATTGACCTACTATCGAGTGGTACTTATCAAGATCGAAGGTATCAAGATAACTACACTTTTACAGCCATGCCATTGTTTAGAAGAATTATTTACAATCTAGTTAATAGCCAAACACAAGAGGTAGACGTGCTCACAAATGGTGCGATAGCATCTGATTATGCGCTAAACTATTTTATGCCTACGCCTTTTACCACGTGGACAATAAAATTGAATAATTGGCAAGATATCGACCTTAGTACGATCGATAATATTAAAGTAAGCTTTTCTGGAAATGGTATTCCAAATTTTTAGCTTAGTCCTTACAGCAACCGTTATATAAGCCGTAGAAAGCAAAAAGCCGGTACTTAAATAAATAAGTACCGGCTTCTCTATATAGATGGCGGAGGAGGAGAGATTTGAACTCTCGAGGAGCTATTAACCCCTGCTGGTTTTCAAGACCAGTGCATTCGGCCACTCTGCCACCCCTCCGCAGCAATGAGGTAGATAGTATATAAGCTTGCCTATCTTGTAAATATCAAAAACCTAATTAACCTAAACTGTTCATTACATGGTGCAATAAGATCTAATCATGGCGTAAATAAACACAAAGTGATGATAAATCATTCACGTGCTATTTCGACTGAGTAATTCCCATCGTTAAGTATATTTACTGACTATTTGCACTGTTATCCGTATAATGCCCACAGTACTGTTATTTCAACATTATTATTTTAAATACAAAGAGAATCTCATGACAGAAACAAATCCAATAATAACTAAATTCTTTGCTGACGTTAAACCTAACCAACAAGTTTGGGGCTTACAAGACAAAACAGGTGAAGATTGGGTTGTATGTGATTCAGTTAACTTCGAAAACACAGATGCAATGCCACTTTGGTCTTCAGAAGCACTTGCAAAAGTACATTGCAGTGAAGAATGGAAAGACTTCAAACCGACAGCTATCTCGATTGCTGACTTACTTGAATTTTGGATTGAAGATCTAAACGAAGATAACGTTATCATTGGCCTTAACTGGGAATCAGAAGGCGAATGTGCCGAGCTTGAGCTAAATGATTTTACTCAGTCAGTTGTAGAAATCGAAAAGCTTTAATTCAGCTGTTCGGTTGACACAATAAATGAAGTGCTTAGCGTAACCCGTTAAGCACTTATTCCTCTCTTATTCTGCACTTAAGCGTTTGCCCAAATCAGCTAATCAAGCATCCTCAAAAATACACAACACATGAAGCACTACAGTACTTTATACAGTAATATATAATACGTGTTTCAACATCATTAAATACCATAATTCAACCATTTTTATAACCCGTGAAAATTAGCCATTCCTGATTGAAAATTCGATCTGTTGTACTTACTATATAGCCCAGAATCGTTATTTAATTAAAAATAACAGCGACTCTTATCAGTATTACTAAAAATATCTGTATTACCAAAATACCAAAAGTAACGATATTACTAAAGTATCGCTACTACCAACAAAAATGAGTATCTTATGAAATTTTCAGGGTTTATTTTATCAGCTGTCGTACTTGTTAGTTCAGCGTCATACAGTGTCGATGTAGCCGCTGCACGTATTACCGACAACGGTATTTGTAAAGCAGCATTAGCGTTAACACTAAACAAATCGCCAAAAGCAATCAACGCTGTTGGTTTGCAGGGTCCGAAGGTTTTATTATCACTTAAAAATAAGAACAAGGATAAATGGGAATACAGCTGCCGAGTAAACAAGAGAACCGTTGATCTTGATGCAAGAAAAAGACGTCAAGATGCATTCGTTGATGGCGTGATCAGCTATGATGTACTACGTGGTAAGCAGAAGGTAGCTGTAACACGTGACAAGAAAGCAAGTGGTGTTACCCGTAAAACGTACCGTTTTGAAGAATTAAGATAAGTCGATTGAGCACGTTAATCATAACGTGCTCAATATTCACAAAACTAGAATGAGTTAGAGTGAGGGCTAAACCAAACTAAACCAGCTAAAATTAGACCAATCCCCGAGCATATCAAGTGTATCCTCGAGCTCTGGTGTTGTGTTCCACAGAAACCCTACCGCGATCATCATCGCTAACATCAAGAGTTTACTGTCCAAATCAACCAACTTCAACGCCGTACCAAATGACCGTTTGATTCTTATATTGCGTAAGTCGACACTGTATATTTCATCTAACAATAAATGAATCAAGCCACCTAAAAATACAAAGCCGCCTGACAACCAAGCAAGACTATCTGCCTTACTTGAATCGATACCATCAACGTTAGCGATGATTTTAGTCATCGTTAGTCCGCATAACGCTAGAAATAATAATGAATGACAGCTGCCTCGGTGTACCGTTAAACGTTCAAAAACAGTCCTAAGTCCATACTTCATCACAAGGTAAGTCACAAGCGGTATACCTATCACTTTAAAAAAACTCAGTTCCCCAATATCCTCATCAATAATGTAACGCATGATGATCAAAATAATCGCAAAAGAAAACAGGTTAAAAATGGTATCGAGCGAAGTCGAATTATCAGAATCGATATCTGGTAACAAACCGCCCATTGTGCCTAAGAACCAAAGCCAAACAGCAGTATTAAGATCAATATGCCCCGCTGCAACCAAAGTAGCAGAAGATAACCCTGTTAATAGCGCTGCTACATTTAAGTGTGTATTAAAATTTGCCATTACGGCCTTTATTTATAGAGTTTAATGCTGTTATTATATGATAAGTAAGCAACTTATATTCAAATATAATCACTGAAATGGAATTATTATGTTTAAAATTATAGCAATCGCGTTAATCGGTTTTGGTATTTACCTTGGTATTAACTATACCGACGAAATTAACAGCGTTGTTGAGAGTGATGGCTTTGAACAAGTGCAAGAAAAACTCGGCGAGCTTTTTGAAAATAAAGACGCAATCATAGAAAAAATTGAAGAGATTAAAGGCTAAATAAGCATGTGAATATCGAAAATGGGCCCGTTACGCTAACATGACCCATTTAACTCGATTTATTATCGATGGTTAACGGACTATCGTTATTTCAGTGCTATTTGTTTAATACGAACTCTTCAATAACAAGTGCTACGCCATCATCATTATGGTGGGCAGTAATGTGGTTAGCAATGGCTTTAATGTCATCACTTGCATTATCCATCGCGACACCTAAACCTGCATACTCTAGCATTTGTTTATCGTTACCCGCATCACCCATACAAATCACTTCGTCTGCGTTAATACCAAATTGATCGGCAATTGCTTTCACACCGATACCTTTGTGACTGTCGTTATGCAAGAATTCTAAGAAAAACGGTGCGCTTTGCAAAATGTTGTATTGCTGATAAATATCTGCTGGTAATTGCGCAATCGCTGCAGACAATGTTGCCGGCTCATCGATCATCATCACTTTTAAGATTTGTTCATCATCGCTTAAAGTACTAAAATCCACTTCCGTGATAGCCAGACCATTAATTTTCGCTTCATGATCGGTATAGTAATTATGTTTCGGCGTGATCAATCCTGCTTTTAATGAAAATGCATGAACATGCACACCCAATTTACCAGCTAATTCAGCTAATCTTTTGGCATCAACACCCGTCACTGTTTGGCTGCGTAGTAATTGCTTATCAGCTACCTGGTACACTAAGCTGCCATTATAACAAGCAACGTAATCTTCTTCACCAGTCAAGCCTAACTCTTCCAATGCCCAATTCATGCCCTCTAACGGACGGCCTGAAGCAAGCACGACACGTGTACCCTGTGCGACAGCAGCAAGGATAGCTTGCTTATTACGGGGAGAAATAGCACCTTCAGCATTAAGTAAAGTACCATCCATATCTAACGCGATTAATTTATACATACAACCTCAGGAAATTACGAGCAATAACATTGTGGTTATATTACAACAAAGAGGTAGAGTGTTCAGTGGTAAATACAAAATACACCAGTCACATCACATTTTATTGTAATTAACACACATAAAAAAACGCTGATATCGAGTTCCCTCAATACCAGCGCTTATATTTAAATCATGTCACACAGACGATATGATGCTATGACATTGATAATGTTGATAATGCGAACAGAGCACCTACAATCACGACACCAGCAGCGATTAATCGCGGATTAGATTTACGTAATTGTTTTGCTTTCGCTTTAATTTCAGTATTATTTACACGCTGAAACTGCCCTGCTACGGCTGTAACCTTGGCTTCAATGATCTCTACAGATTCTGCACATTCCGTATCAATATTACACGGAACATCTTCTGTAACTAATGCAAAGTCACCACTAAATGAATGCATTGTGAAATCTTCACCACCTTCAGAGAAGGTAACCTTTTCCACATTTGTATTTAAAATAGCATTACAACCTATGTCTGCCGCCAACTGTTTAATGTGGCTACGACCTTCGTTTTGATCTTTAAAGAAACGTGTGCTCAGTGTATGTCTTGCAACAACATACCCGTATCTTGGTTGATTGCTTTTCGCTGTGAAAAAAGCAACTAACTGTTTTTTAAAGTTAACATCCGGTACGTGTACTTGTTTTGCAGCAAGGCCTTTTGGTGTTTCTGTTGGTTCAAATTCAACAACAACATCCTTCACCAATTTAGATTCATTGGCTTTATCGAGCAAGCTCGACACATGTAAGAAATAACTCTCGCCATCATCGCCACAAATAAAACCAAACTTCTTTGCAGAAATGTACGATATAATTTTTCCTTTCACTTAACTTAGCTCCTTCAGTCTTTCGCAGACCTTATTAGTCCATTTCTTTGATTGTTTTTTTAACTTTCTTTAATGCCATTTTCTTTTTCAACGGCGATAGATAATCAATAAAAAGCGTGCCTTTAAGATGATCAATCTCGTGTTGCATTGCAATTGCTAAGAAGCCATCGTCATTAATCTCAACTGCGTTGCCTTCACGATCCAATGCCGTTACTTTCACTTTTGTATAACGTGCAACATCAGCATAGTAGCCAGGAATTGATAAACACCCTTCTTGACCCGATTCGATGTTTTCACCTTCAACAACAACTGGGTTGATTAATACCATAGGCTCATCACGACCCTCTGAAATATCAATAACAACAACAGCTTCTTTACGACCAACTTGCGTTGAAGCAAGACCAATACCGTCGTCTGTTTTGTACATAGTATCAAGCATGTCATCGATCAATGTTTGTACTGTACTTACATCCGTTACTTGTTCAGCTGGTATCTCTAATTTTTTGTTTGGTGCCGTAAGAATTGTTAATACTGCCATAAGTCTCTGAATCCCAGTTTTTGTTAATTTTTACAAACGTGTGCAATTTAAGCGCCGCATTATAGCCCATAATTGACCTAGGTTTCTAGTTGATATATCTCCTTAACGTAGAGATATTTGAAACTTATGTATATTTCTTTCACATAGATGGCAAATATGCGCGTTAACAGCCTGTTTTTTTGGCTATTAACATTTTCTATCCGGACTTTTTAACTAAACTTAATCGTATTACCTCAATATCGTATTGATCATAAACAGGCCGTGATAAAAAGGATTAATCCCATCGTGGCGATTAATCCTTTAGCTAGTAACTGCGAGTAATAGCGATCTTAAATAGCGGTTACATTAGTAGCACATGGTCCTTTCTGACCGCTACCTACTTCAAATTCAACTTTTTGGCCGTCTTCTAATGTGGCATAACCTGATGTTTGAATTTCGGAATGGTGTACAAACAAATCATTACCGCCTTCGTCAGGGGTGATAAAGCCAAAACCTTTGTCTGCATTAAACCACTTAACTGTACCTCGACTCATAACGTATTTTTCCTTCACTTCTTTTACATTCGAATTAAGCTTAGTTGAGAGCGGTATTTTGTCCAGTTTACTAATTTAAAGTAGCGTAAAGCTCAGTATTGAACCAACCATTTAGTGGTACTATAATAAACATATCTCTAAGTCTATTTTCTTTTAATGCAGGTAAGCGAATATATCCTTAGTTGTTTTTAACATGATAAAAGGAATGATCGTGGATAAATCACTACACACTAGAATTCTGAATTTTAAGCATTTATGCGAAAAAGATTTGAGTTCGTATACAATCCAGCTAAAAAAGTAAAAAGTGGCGAGTAGCTATATGCTAGCCAGGACAAAGCTAATCCATTTTTTCGTTTGCTAATAACACGCGCTTACGTTCTATGCCCCAACGATAACCACCTAACCCACCATCGCTTCTCAATACGCGGTGGCAAGGGATTAATACACCAATACGGTTTTTGCCACACGCCGATGCAACAGCCCGTACGGCTTTGGGGTGATCAATTTGTTTCGCCACTTCACCATAAGTAAGAATATCGCCTTCTTTGATGCTTAACAAAAACTGCCATACTTTAATTTGAAATACAGTCCCACGTATATCAAGGGGTAAATCAGGTCTCGGTGCACCGTTGTTGACATGTTGATCGAGTGCGGCCATCCAATCATCAAGTTCAGGTGCATTTTGCGCCATCGAAAGAGTTAATTCAGCATACGGAAATTCTAGTTTTAATTGCGACAACAACGTATTTTCATCATCCCCAAACTGCACAGAGCAAACCCCTTTATTGGTCGCTGCCATCATCATTATTCCAAGCAGTGTCGCGCGACATGCATAATTGATATATTCGCCACGACCACCCGCGCGATAGACTTTCGGCGCCATGCCGATATTCCGTGTTGATTCACCATATACGCGACTAATAGAACCGAAACCAGCGGCATATATAGCATCTGTAACACCAGCACCAGCTTTGAGTGAACGCTTGAAATGACGCATACGCACAGCATCTTGGTACGCTTTGGGCGATACACCGAATGTTTGCTTAAATACACGCTGTAATCGTGACGGAGATAAACAGGCAATATCGCCGAGCAGAGACAACGTCAGTTTTTCATCTGCATGAGTTTCAATATGGCGAGCGACCTCGACAAGTTTGTTCATACGAGCAGGGTCTATATGAGAAGAGTTAATGTGAGAAGAGTCTAGCCCAGCACTATCCTTGGATGGTGTTAGGGTTTGCATGTCTAATTCCGCAGATTTTTTCATTGCCTGTTCTCTGGTTAATACTGATAATTATATTAAATCGCATGTCAGAATCTATTTCCATCCGATTCTTGCTACGTTACTGCTATTTATTGAAAACGCGCTATTACTGAAAAACAGCTTATGACTGGTCACACTTTTTATCATCACCAAATAGGGTCAACGCAATAATCGGATGTTTTGTATTACGCCCTAACGCTAATATAGATTAACTACAAACTAACACACAATGGAATGGACAATGACATCCCCAATTAATCAGTTAATGAATGCCCGCGTATGGGTGATGCTAATTTTACTTTCCATGTTATGGGGCGGTTCATTCTTTTTCGTTGGCGTGATAGTTACCGAGCTTCCCCCATTAACGATAGTGACACTCAGAGTTGGTATCGCAGCGATAACACTCTGGATTATAGCGTTTATGATCGGGCTACGCCCACCCAGGGAATTACGTGTCTGGGTCGCCTTTCTAGGTATGGGGTTATTAAATAATATCATTCCCTTTACCCTGATTGTATGGGGACAAACTCAAATTGCATCAGGACTAGCATCTATTCTTAATGCCGCGACACCTATTTTCGCGGTTGTCGTTGCTGGCATATTATTACCTGACGAACGGATGACACCATTAAAATTAGCTGGTGTAGCGGTCGGGTTTGCAGGTGTATCTGTAATGATTGGCATGCCAGCTTTAGAAGGTAATGGCAGTTTTATCGCGCAATTAGCCGTACTCACGGCTGCTTTATCTTATTCTTTTGCTGGCGTGTATGGTCGCCGCTTTAAAACCTTAGGTATAAACCCGATCATCACCGCCGCAGGTCAAGTTACCGCATCTGTAGTCGTCTTGCTACCAATAGCCCTAACTGTTGACGGTCCACTTGATGTTGCATCAATGAGTGTGGATAGCTGGGCAGCCATAACGGGATTAGCGATTCTATCGACCGCTGTTGCATATGTACTTTATTTTAAAATATTAGCATTAGCAGGTGCTACTAACGTGTTATTAGTCACGCTGTTAGTCCCTGTTTCAGCTATTTTACTCGGTTCACTATTCTTAAATGAATCCTTAGAAACTATTCACTTTGTCGGTATGCTGCTTATTGCGCTTGGCTTATCGGCGATAGATGGTCGCTTGTGGCAACGCCTTAAACGCGCTAAATAACAGCAAAATTGACAATGTATTAATACGTTATAACTATTTTAACGATCATTTATGGATAACCTATAGGCAGTTTATGAATAGTAATGTAATCACACAAGGTGTTGACGCCATTGCCCTTGTTGATAAAGAGTTTGCCAACGCTTTATCAACGCTAGGCGCACCTGCAGCCAAAGTAAACCCACATGGTTTTGAAACCTTCCTTTCTACGATCGTGAGTCAGCAATTATCAACCAAAGTAGCCACTGTGATCATGCAGCGAGTCAAGGTACTACTTAAAAATGTCACGCCAGAAAGGGTAATGGAAGTGGCAGATCAAGCTTTAAGAAATGCCGGGTTATCATGGCGAAAAGTAGAATATGCTAAAGGCTTAGCCCAAGCAGTTCTTGCCGGTGAATTCGATATTGATGGTTTAGATAAACTCAATGATGACGAGGCGATAACAGCAATCACCAAGCTAAGGGGCTTCGGCTGCTGGAGCGCCGAGATATATTTAATGTTTTCTTTGCAACGTCTGGATATTTTCCCCGCTGACGACTTAGGTCTATTAGTCGCATTAGGCAAACTAAAAGGGTTACCAGAAAAGCCAACAGCAAAACAGGCTAGAGACATGGTAAAACACTGGTCTCCTTGGCGCAGCGTAGGCGCTTTATTTTTATGGGAATACTATCACAAGAATGATTGTTGAATGAGTAGTTAGTGATTAGTTTAACTACTACATGACATTTGTCGTTAGCAGTACTCTTAACTGGCTTAGCATCAAGCTTTTAAACCATTTGTGGGCGCTGTTATTTCTATTTCTTTGATGCTGAATTAAAAATAAATCGATATGATATTCAGCTTCTTTTTCAAATGAATATATAGGCAGTAACTGCGACGAAGATTTAAAATAATCAACATGAAGATTAGAGCCAAACAGTAAGGCATCTGAAGAAGCCGCTACATCGAGTAATATTTGCGTTTGGCTACTTCGCAATACAGGCTTTTTAAACTTTTGCGACAACTCAATACTGTTTTTTATTATTAGTACGACCCACCTCTACTGCATGAACTACATTGTAAATAATTGCCATATTAATATTTACATCACACTAATATGACATATATCCGACCTGCTAAATTAGCACTATTTTGTCACAGTAGGAAGTACGCGCAACTCACCAGAACGTACTTTATCACTTGGCATGTAATGACGAACACCAAGGTTGAAAACGCCGGATTCATTGGCAGTCTCAATATTATTTATCGCTTTCTCACCACAACCAAATGAAACAGTGTAACTGCCGTCTGTGTTTTGTGTGGCTGTGTGTGAATTCACATTGGCGATATCATTAAACATAAAGCCTGCTTTGTCATAAACTGTGATAGACCAAAATGCTTTATTCTTTGGATCATCAAAGTTAGCCGTGTAGCAAGTGTCAGCGGGGTAATTTCCTGATACTTCATATACATTGTCTTTTGTCTGCGCACCACCCCAACCTATTGCAGCACCAACTTGATATTTCTCTTCTGTAAAGTCAGCATTGCTACTGTCTGTCGGATCGGTAAACATACCGTATAACGCAGTAGCACCATCCCGTGTATTAATCGCTGGCATTTTTGCTTTTAACGCATTCCCAACATTTTCAATTGTGTCGAAGTCAAACGTATCCGCAGTAAAAGGTACAGATGAACCAGCGTCTATTTTCATCCCATCTTGAATAGCTGTAACTTGCGTTTTATTTAAACGTGAATCTAGGCGGACTACCAAATATACATAGTCACCTTTATGTGTTGTGACTTCGAACTTACCCGCCCCATATGTCATCGCTTGTATTCTGTGATCTTCTGTTACTGGTTGCACCGAAACATACATACCTTCTGGTACTGTTGGGATAGTGTATGTCGCTCCTTTAGATACATTAACAACTGCCATTGAATAATAAGTATCTCGATTCATGCGAACTACGGGTTGGTTGTCAGTGGGCGTCAGCATGTTTTTGTGTTGAAACTGGTTAATGCCACCAGCATTTTTCTGTGCTATCACCATTTGGCGATGAGTTTCTGCTGTTGGATAGTTTGCTTCTGTTATAGGCATTAGCGTTTGTTGATTAGCATTTACCATGACTGGTGAAGCAATTAAAATACTTAGTGCCATTTTAGTTAGTATTGATTTCATATTAGCTCTCATATCATTAATGGTTAAACCTGAACTGGTATGCCAACCACTTTATTCGAAACTACATTATCCATCCAATGACTTATATTTATATCATGATATGCACGAGTCGAATAAAGCTGTACTAAATATAGCTCATTCGAGATGATGCTTTTTGTTTTTTATAAGAAAAATAAAAATCAAAAACAAAATAGAAAAAACCAACAGTGACATCGGCAATATTGATAATGGAGCGTAATGATAAATTTATGACGCTGTAAAGGCTTGTAATTGTTCCATCGAGATTTCGCTAACAACAACACCGTCGATGTAATACGTCACTAACTGACCTTGTTTAACCCCTGTTAATACCGCTTTATCGCCATTATTGTAGGTGATGTCCATCTGTAAGGTATTATCGTCCACTTGCGTCATCACGCCTGTTTCGATAATACGTAAATTAGCGAGTGGTTTACCATTAAGCGGGTTTGTACCAGTCCAGAATCCAAGTGAATTAAAGATCAAGTAATCGACTGTTACCGCGTTACTGCCGACGCAACCCGTGATATCGGTAAGAGCGGAAGCCACTGCCGTCGCAATAATGATTTTTTTATATTTGTTATGTATTATCATTCCCTAATAATTAACGTATTGCTAAAAATATAAGTATTTCTATAAATTAAAGGTGAACACTTTCAAAGTACTCTTATATTTATGTACACTTTAGCTAAAAGGGCAATAACTAAAGACTAAAGTGCAATAACTAAAGATTTATAGCTGTTATTTATATAAAAACATACGCTTACCAACCATCGATAACGCGACGCCCTTAGCCTTAGAGTGGATATTATTCATGTTCAGTTCATTTTACCTTGGTAAACTAGTGCCATAATAATTGAGAGAGATATTTTATGAAAACTAACTTTAAACTAGCCCTGTGCGTACTACTCGGTATATCTACAAATGCGTTAGCTTCTGATTGCAGTGCATTAAAAGCATGTGATAAAAAGATTTGTGAGATCAATACCCAACTGTCGATGGCTGAATCTGCTCATAATCAACATAAGGTTGATGGCTTAAATAAAGCATTAAAATATGCCACTGAATATTGCACCACCGATGGCTTACGTGATGATATAAAAGATAAAATAGAGGACTCGATGGAAGATATTGAGGACTATAAATCAGATCTCAAGGAGGCTAAATCAGATAATAAAATGGATAAAGTTGAAAAATATACACGTAAGATTGCACAAGAAAATGACAAGATATCAATGCTTAAACTTGAGCTAGCTGATTTAGAATAAACCTAATTTACTTTACATGCTCAATGGCGTGACTGATATAACGAACCCCTTGCTAGAGACTGAATCTACAAGGGGCTGCAACATTACTGATGTACGACGACAGTCATTACGTCTCGACTGGTCTAAATTTTAAATAAAGGCTATATTTTAAAAGAACCTACGTGTTGATCTAAAGTGTATGCTAGTTCGGTTAAATTTCGACTCGTCACTTCTAATTCCTTACTCGCAGCAGCCCCCTCAACGATTGAGTTATTCACCGTATCCATATTGATATTAATTTCATTGGATACACTCGATTGCTCTTCGGTCGCCGTGGCAACTTGCGTATTCAAATCAAGAATGGCGATAACCTGATTTGAGATCCTAGTCAGTGCCTCCTGCGCTTCTTCAGTTGCTTTTGAACCTTCAACCGTTAAAGACTTACTACAGCCCATCGCGTCCACTGCACTTTTTGCTTCACGTTGCAGTTGATCAATCATATTCTGAATTTCACCTGTCGATTGAGCCGTTTTAGTCGCCAAGGTTCTCACTTCATCAGCAACAACTGCAAACCCTCTCCCAGCTTCACCTGCACGAGCAGCTTCAATAGCTGCGTTTAAAGCAAGCAAGTTAGTTTGTTCTGAAATACCATTAATCACTTCAAGTATCGAGCCTATGGATTGCGTTCTTTCCGCTAACGAAGTAATGACGAGCGAGGTACTGTTAATTTCTTCAGACAGGTTACGGATTGTGCCAGCTGCCTCTTGCAATACATTGTTACCCTCTTGAGTTTCATGATTCACATTTTTAGCGGCGTCAGCAGCGCCTGATGCATTTGAAGATATTTCATTAATCGTTGCGATCATTTCATTCATCGAGGTAACAACCAATAAAGATTGTTCACTTTGCATTTCGCCGCGAGACAAAGAACGCAGTGCTTGATCTCTAACATCTGTTGCAGAATGCCCAAGATCTAAACCTGTTTTAACTACCTGTGTAATGATCTCATTAATGTTGCCTGCAAAGGCATTAAACGCTTTAGAGATATTTGCAATTTCATCATCACCCTTAACAGGTAATCTTACAGTTAAATCACCATCACCTTTAGATATATCTTCTAACGCTAACTGTAGACCTGAAAGCGGTTTAAAAAGACGTCCCATTAACCAAATAAGTACACATATACAAAGAAGGAATATCCCCGATATTGCAACAAGCTGTGTCATTAGAATATCAGATGCCGCGTCACTGACTTCAGTAATCGGAATACCAATATCGACAGTACCGTAGAGTTCACCATTAACGTAAACCGGAGACATAATGTCGTAAACCCATACTTCTTGTACATCCGCATACCATTTTGAATGCTGTGAAACACCTTGACTTGCGCCTGCTACGCTATAGCTATCATCATACACTTTATTAATTTTTTCTTTATCACTGTGCGCGACAGCTTTAACGTCTTTATTAATCACAATCGCATAAGAAATATCAGGACGCACTTTCAGAGCCGTAACTAATGCTTGTAGATCTATAATGGGTTGTGATGACTTCTCGAGCACATATTCAACATTAGTCGCGAGTAAAGAGGCTTGTTCTTGCGATTTTTTAAGAATTATTTTATCTATTTCTTTATGCGAAATATAAGATGTAGATACAATGCTTGTTATCGCAGCAATGACAAACATTGCGAATACAACGATTAGTATTATTTTTTTCATTATTTACGTCCCTGATGTTGTTAATAATCCCCTTAGTTAATGAAAAAGGATTAATTAGAAATAGTATAACGGTGACATCTATATTCGAAAAGACATTAAATTTCAATTTAAGATCTACGCTGTTATTATTCTCTAATAATTATAAATCACAAATAAATGTAATGATCCTATGTCATCTTGCTTAAATTTATTCTAAACGAAATATTTTATAATTCCTGCTGATATATAATTACTTAAGGATATAAGTATTAAAAACTGAGAGGGAACTGTTTAGATGGCAAGTGTGATAAGTATTTTCAAAAGTAATAATTTGGCCTATGTGAGCAAGTTGCAGAACGATGATACTAAAGAACAAAAACTAGCGTCGTTTCAGAAGCTTGCCATGACATCAAGCGGCATACGCAAAGCACATTTCGAGAACATGCTTTGCGATAATCTTGATGTTGATAGCATTTACTTTGATGGTGATAACGTAGCAACACAAGCAGTTGAAGAAATCATTAAGCAAACACTAAAATCGACAGGTTTTACCGTGCTACTACAGTACTAAATCGATTCCAGTTCTTTTCTATCTAAGTCTAAGTCTAAGTCTAAGTCTATCCAAGTATAATGCCCTTCACCGTTTAGCTCACCCGTTTTAATATGGATCGGGTCTGAAAATAACGGACTATCAAATACAAAGGTATGGAATTCGCCATTCTCACCACAAGGGTCGATACCTTCAGGTAAACTGGCGATAAACGCGCCATCAAATACTTTACCGACATAATCAACAGATAAGCGGCGTGGATCGACGCAAGTGACGATTGCCTGCTGACCACCAGCAATCATATCTTTAGCCAATAGGGCAGTTTCTAGTTGCCACAACGGGAAGATGGCATTAATACCAGAGCCAACAAGGTTATTCACCCGGTAATTTTTAATATCCGCTAAAAACAAATCACCGTAAGCAAAATTAACCACGTCACGCAGTTTCGCTTTTGCAACAAACGCATCCATTATTGCTTCATATTCAACATTGCTACACGGATATGGAATTTCGATAATATCCAAAGGTAAATTCATTGCTGCAGCCTGACGTTGCAACAATTCAATACGCACAGAATGTACTGCAGTACGTTGATACTGGGCATTCACCGAGCAGAAAATACCGACGATTTCGATTGTTGGATCTTGCGCCAATTGTAAGCAAGTCCAAGCGGCATCTTTTCCGGTACTCCACGATACTAATGTTTTTTGCTTTTCCATATTTAATCATCCACAACTAAAAATTAACTCGCTTACGCTTATTTATAAGCGCAATGACGACAATCATTGCCACAACAACGTGCACGTTTTAAATGATACCACTCACTAAAAACGTAACGGCCGTTTTCTATGGTAAAGTCGATATTCTCAACGAGTTCTTTTTGATGACGGTATGGTTCAGCAAGGGCTAGACGAGCTTTTGGTGATCCCGCTGCATTTAGCTGTTTCAAAATCTCTGCGCCAATGACTTTGGCTAGACACGTTTTACACAAGCAGTCACTCAATGTACCAAGTGGCATAATAGCCGGTAAATCCTGACACCAACAACCACCCTGCTCGCTTGCTGCTTCGACGCCACAACCAAATTCAGCTTGGCACTCAGAGCATTGTTTCGCCATTGGCTCAGCATTTTCTTCAATGTTTACAATTTTATCTTCAACAACTGACTTAGTCATACTTTCAATATCCACGTTATACATTTTCGTTGGCGTTCTGCTGTTGCCATGCTTCGATAATCTCAACAAGTTGATCTAAACCATCCGTTAAAGCAGCAGGACCCGGTTGTAATATATTTGCCGATTTAACTTCAAATAATTGTTCATTTTTCACGGCATTGATCGCATCCCAGCCATCGCGACTCGCAACCTGATCGGGTTTAAACTTACGCCCACACCACGAACCAATAATAATGTCTGGGTTAGCATCGATCACGATTCTTGGATCAGCAATAATACGATTTTTCGCTAATGATTCTTTGGCTAAATCAGGGAAACACTCGTCACCACCCGCGATTTCAATCAGCTCAGAAACCCATTGGATCCCCGACATTAATGGATCGTTCCACAATTCAAAATAGACTTTCGGGCGTTTATTGCATTTAGTTGCATTAAGCTTAATACGCTCAATTTTGCTTTCAATATCCGCTAACCAAATAGCGGCCTTATCAGTAGCCCCGACTAAGCTTGCTAACATCATAACCATGCTAAAAATTTCATCAACAGAGCGTTGATTAAAGATATGAACAGCAATCCCCTGCTTGATTAATGCACCAGCGATATCTGCTTGGATATCTGAAAAACCAAGTACCAAATCAGGTTTTAAATCAAGGATCTTATCTATTTTTGCGGATGTAAATGCAGATACTTTCGGGTGCGCTTGACGCGCGTGTGGAGGACGAACTGTAAACCCTGAAATACCAGCAATACGAGATTCCTCTCCCAGTATATACAGCATTTCTGTTGTTTCTTCTGTTAAACAGACAATCCGTTTTGGGTAATAGTCCTTCATTTTATTTAATCCGTTACTTGGCTATAATAGCGGCAGTATATCTTGTTTATAACAAAGTGAAAACCCAGTAATCATAGGGTTATAGCGACCTTTGATTACTGGGGTTTTACATTACAGACCCATCACATAACCAAATGCAATAAAGCTAGCAACCACGGCCATAATCGGTAATTTCAATGTACGTAGTGCAAAGAAACCAACAATCACCGCCGCCATATCTACCGGTTCCACAATCGCAGAGGTAAATACCGGACTGTAAAGCGCGGACATAAGCAAACCAACAACGGCAGCATTAATACCCCATACAGCACCCGATACTTTCGGCTTCGCTGCTAACGACTCCCAAGCACCATGAAAACCTAATACCAGTAAGAAACCAGGTAAAAAGATAGCAACAGTGGCAATCAATGCGCCCATTAATGGTGAATTAACTAATAAATCAGCACCTAAGAATGCAGACAGTGAGAACATTGGACCAGGGACAGCCTGCGCCGCAGCATAACCCATTAAGAAACGGTCAGTATCAATCGCGTCACCTAGAGCTTGTTGCAACATAGGTAATACCACATGACCGCCACCAAACACTAAACTACCCGACTGGAAGAAATCAGCAAAGATAGTTAACCATGCCGGTGAATTAGTTAATAACGGTAAACCAGCAAACAACACGGCGAAAAAAACCAGCGGTAAGTAATTAATGCCACCTTTAACAGTCGCAACAACAGTTGTTTCAGCAGGCTGTTTAAGTTGCATCCCCAGAATGCCCGCAGCAACTAACACGATCATTTGTGTTAATAAACTCGGCACGAGTAATAGAACCGCCGCAGTCACAACACAAATTGTGACTGTCGTACGCTCTTTACAAAAGCCTTTGTACATATTCAGGGTTGCATCTGCGACAACCACAACCGCTAACAATTTCAGTCCATGGGTAATACTCACTAACCATGCTGCATCTTGTGTTGCGTCTGTTGTTGCTAAGATATAGAGCAATAATACCGAAGGGAATGTGAACGCAATAAAGGCAGTAAAACCACCGATAACACCCGCACGACGTAAACCGATTGCAAAACCGATCTGACTTGAACCTGGACCAGGTAAAAACTGGCTTAACGAAATTAACCTTGCATAGCTTTCGCTATCTATCCACTTTAGTTTTTGAACGAATGTTTTCTCGAAATAACCTATATGTGCAGCTGGGCCACCAAAACTGATCCACCCCAATGTAAAAAACTGCCAAAATACTTCAAATACTTGCTTCATTACTTTGCCTTTCTTAGCTGTTATGCGATACCAATTTCGCGCCTTTATTGTATTTCAGTTTTATGACAGTTATATGACAAAAACGAAGTTTGGCAGCAAGTTATATCGCTATTTTCATAACAACATATAGAAAGTAAACGAATTTAGTTTGTGATTAACACAAATGCTCCAATAAAAAAACCGAATGTAAGCGTATGTCAGCGACGATTGATTTCCCACAACTAACGAGACAACATGTCTCATTAATAAGGGCGGCTTATATGTGGTATATGGAATGTCATTGTATTAACTTGGTATATAAGTACATTCATCGGGATGAGGTTCGTAACTTAAGGCCATTCTAGTAACAATATCAGCCGGGACATTGTGCGTGCTAGTGAACAGACCTACGCAATGAATGATATGTGACTTGACCTTGTAACTAGCCGCAATTTCTAATAATGCTGTTAGCTCCCACCGTTTAATGGTGGTATTGCTCACAATAACCGACAGTCCCTTGCTTAAGGCGTCGCGCATTTTTTGCTGGCAGTATTGGTGCGCTAGTTTTATCTTGCTGATATCGTAGCAGTATTCATCCTGCTTATTAATGAAGTAATGATCAGCCTCACAATGCACTGCATCAGGCGTAGATTGCATGTAGTGTTGCGCGAGAGTAGATTTACCCGATCCAGGAATACCACGAATGATAATCAAGCAAGGTGTAGAAGATATTAATGGTAATGATGCAGACATAAAAGCGGTTATAAACACGAAAAAGTATGAGGCGTATCAGTATAGAGAATCATTTGTTACATGCAATATTTGATGTTTAAAATAAAATAACCATCCTTATAAAACTGTGATCCATGTTACAAGGTTGTTAATTTCATGTTTTTTAGTCTTTTCTACGAATTCAGTGAATAAGTTGCTTAATCTGGAAGCTCAATAAATCTGACTAAATGTATTATTAATACTTAAAATCAATTACTTAATGGTTAATGAATCTTTGTTGTTTAGAATGTTTTACATGACGATATAGGAAACTCTATTTGATTTATTGATATTTTGGACGTTGCAACAGCTCACAAAATACGTGACACCCTGTTAACGATGAAGTATTAATACTTTACACTAAAAATATAAAAATAACTGGTAAGACCATAATAGCCATAAAGTATTAATACCAAGGAAGATCAGCACATTACAAGGAGAGTAAATGCGAAATTACAATATAATGGATAACTATATTCCGCAGCCCTTCCCTTATTTAACTCATTGTCTTAGTACAAATAACTATAAATAAAATTTGGAGTTACTAATGAAAAATAAGAAAATTCTTGCTCTTGCTATAGCAAGCGTACTTGGGTTAACAGCCTGCGGTGACGACTCTACAGCTTTACGTATCGATGACACGATTAGTGATTCACTTAACCGTCAATCAAGCATTGCATTCGATTTAATTTCTTCGGAAAAAATGATATCAACGCCAACTTATCTCGTGATGGATACGTCTGACGGTACATTAAACATTCCTCTAGAAGCTGGCGCAAATCCAACCGACCGTAGTAATCCAGCTGTTGCGATGGGCGATACCGATGGTTGGAGTCCTACACAACCTTTCGATATTAAACTAGATTTACCTACGGGTGTAACGCTGACAACCGACTTAGCCCTACTCCACGCAGCAGTAAAAGTGGCTAAAGTAACAGTCAATAATTACGTAATGAGTGATCCCGTGGCACTCACTGCAGGCGAAGATTATACCGTTATCTCAACGGGTGATTCGTTAGTGGTAATGCCGCTAAATGGTAGCCTCGATCACAACAGTGACTATATCTATGCAATCACAGATGCTTTAGTTGATAGCTCAGGTGAAAAGTTGGGTATGTCGACTAGCTACGCCGCACTTAAAAACAAACAGATAGATCAAACTGGTGGTAGCTTAGAGACACCACAAAAAATTGTCTTACAAGTTGAAGGCTTGATGGATGGCTACGACATCGCCGATTATGAAAACATTATTTATTCAAGCTGGTTTACCACTTCGTCTGCTGGTGAATCTTTGTATGCAGTTAAAGGAATGACAGCAAAAGTATTAGGTGCAATGTCCCTAGGCTTACCCGCTGCTGCAGTTTGGCAAGGGAGTGCGAATCCAAAAGGATTAGATCTAACAGGTTTGTATTCTCTACAAATGTCAGCCTCTGCGGCAGTACCAATTAGCGCCAATTTGTCATATCACCAAGGTACGGTAAAACTACCTTCATTCTTAGAGCGTGAAACAACGGCAAATGCATGGTATACGACACCTTGGCAAAGTGGTATGCCGAGTCTTGCTATCATATCTAATACGCTAAATGAAAAAAGTGAACAAGCTAACCTTTTAAATCAAATGGATGTAGTCGGTCTATCCCCTTCGGACATTACTGAAAACCCGCTCGATTTCGTTGGTAAATCCTTTACCAAAATGGACGGTTCTCCACTTGACTCAGAACGTTTAATTACGAAATACAGTCCAGTCCCACAAATTAAAGTTATCGAAGACGTTAAATTCATATTAATAACTCCAAATGGCGCTCCTGTAGGCTCGGTTCCAGTAGTTATATACCAACATGGAATTACTTCTGTTAAAGAGAACCTTCTGGCATCTTTACCTTCAAGTTTAAATAATATTTTAAATGAAAACTATGCAGTTCTTGCCATTGATTTACCATTACACGGTGATAGGGCACTAGCTGGCGGTACGATTATTGCGGATGAAGACAATGCAGGCGTATTCATGAACTTTGGTTACTTACCAGTCGGTCGTGATAACTTACGACAGGCAGTTGCCGACCTCATTGGTTTACGTGGTGCTCTTAATCTGATTCCGGCAACACCTGGTTCAGAGTTAGATGTTCTCGATACGTCTAAGGTTAGTTTTCTGGGGCACTCTCTTGGGGCTATGACAGGTATAAGTTTACAAGCAACTATCGAACGTCAAATGCCATCAGGTAATGAGTTATTTTCAATAGACAAAGCAGCATTTGCCAATCCAGGCGGCGGTATTCCATATCTACTGCTTAATTCTGAAGAATTTGGTGGTACCGTTAAGCATGGGCTACTAAAAGAAGTAAGTTCAGTATATGCCGAACACGCTAATAATTGTACCCTAGCTAGCTATTCAGATACAGTATGCTTCAATGCCTTTTATGGTAGCTTAGATCTACCTGCTAAAGATAAATTATCCATTGATACTACATTCCAAAGCTTTGCTGTTGCAGCACAAACGGTGCTTGAAACAGCAGACCCATTCGCTTTGGCACGTAAAATTTCGGATACAACACCAATTTACCTTGCACAAGTTAATGGTGATACCGTTATTCCCAATAATACGACACAAGCTGATTCATCACCTTATTCTACGATAGGTGGTACTGAACCACTTATGACGCAACTTAAACTTAAAAATGTTTATACGTTTACAGATACAACGAAGAAAGCGGCCTTATTACTTGCTGGTGAACATAGTTCTGTTGTCGTAGATTATACTGCGGACCCAGTAGATCCAGATCATCCCAATGCTGATACGGATACTACCAATGAACTACAAAATCACATCGCTAACTTCCTAGCTGGCGATGGCAGTACGATTGGCACTGTTAATTCAACTTTACTTGACCCTAAGTTAATCCCATCACTTGATTAACCCAATAATCAAACAATAGAATAAGTACTTACTCATAACAAACCAAGGTTTAGTGATAAACCTTGGTTTTTTTGTGTTATTTTTATTTAAATCTCGTTGAACTATTCCAATCCTTTGATATCCAATACATAATCAGTTCTATAGTAATAGTTTATTACCCAAGTCTATTCCAACAAAATAAGTGACACCATGAACATTAAATTAATATCAGGCGTTGTCATCGCCGGTCTTGCAGCAAGCTATGCTGGCGGTAAGTTTTACATGACAGACCAAGTAGCAACTCAACTTGATGCTAAGATCATCGAAATGCAGCCAATGATTGATGTTAAGTATGGTGATCTCAGTGTTGAACCTATCACCCAAAAAATTCAATTACTTGATGTGATACTCAGTCCTGCTGATGGCAGTCAAAAACCAATCAAGATTAATGAAATTACAGTGAATAATTTTGATACTTCTTCGGACTTCCCTGCAACGTTAGACCTGGCCTTAAATGGCATTTCGATCAGTATTGATGAAATAGAACCACAAACAGCAATGCAGCTAGAAGATCTCGGCTACAAAGATAATATGCTAATCAATTTAGCGACGAAATACACTTACGTGGATAACGTGATGGATTGGCAGTTTAAGGTCAGCGCAGAAGATATGGGTAAAATCGATTACTCATTAAATATTGCTAATTTCGAGTTTGATCCGGCACAACCAATAACGCTGTTATTCTCTTACCCGAACTATCAGTTGAATTCAGCTGAATTTACTTATACGGATAAGTCGTTTATTGAACGCCTTATTAAACAAGAAGCACAAACAACAGGCATAAGTGTTGACGAGCTAAAACAGCGTATAACAGATAAAATAAACGCAATACTAGCTGCCGACCTTGCCAATAATACGAATGAATTGAGCGAAGCAGAATTAAGCGTAACCAAAAATGCAGCAGAATCGTTTATTAAATTTATTAACGATCCGAAAAGTATCACTGTTTCTATTAATCCAGAACAAGTAGTCACATTAGGTGATATAACACAGACTCAAAATGATCCAGCTAAGTTAATCGCCCTACTTAACATGGCATTTAAAGCTTAAACTGATACCTTGACATCATAGCCTAAGTTGATCTCTTAATCATATAAATAAGCAGTCATGTTAGTGAGTAGCATACTTCACTAACATGACTGCGATTAACTTAAACACTCGTCGTACAGATAGAATCAGCTTCAAAATCAAAATCTTCTTTGACCAAATCATTGGCACATAACTGCTCTCTCACCTGGCTCAAACCATTACGAATAATTTGTCTGACCCGCTCACGTGAAATATCCATCAACTTAGCGATAGCTTCTAAACTCATTGGGTCTTGGCCTTTAAAACCAAAACGTAAACGAATAATATTCTGACTACGAACCGGTAAATATTCTAGTAACGCATCCATGTATTCGTAATAATCACATTTTTCATAGCGGATATCAGGCTGACAATTTGCTTCAGCCGCAACTAAATCCTTTAAACTCGCCAGTAAATTATCACCACTGATGATCTCTTTATCCAATGAACCTTCATTGAAGTAATGACCTAAGATATTCAACACTTTCCGCGGTGAAATCCTTAACTCTTGCGAGATCTTAGTAATACCTTCATTGGTATCGAGATCAAGTCCCAGCTCGGAAGAAGCTTTAAGGATCTGTTTATAAACACGGGTCACATGAATCGGGATCCGGATAGTGCGAGAATGATTCATAATGTACTGCTCGATGTTATTTCTTATCCACCAAACTGCATAGGTTGAAAATCGACAGCCTCTCTCTGGGTCAAATTTATCAACGGCATGCATTAACCCCGTATTACCCTCTTGGATAATTTCGTCCCAATCAAGTGAATAATTCTGGTATTTCTTTGCCACCATAAGCACCAATCTAAGGTTAGATTGGATCATCATATCTCGTGCAGCCTTATCCCCATTTGCCGCAGCAATCGCTGTGTCATATTCTTCTTGCTTAGACAATAACTGACTAAACCGCTGTAATTCATCAAAATACACGTCAAGTGCGCTGCTGGTTATGTTACTCATTAATCGTCCCTGTTTATGATATAACATTATAGTAACACGGTATGTGACAGCTTGTTTTGTTTTATTTTAGTGAATACCACTAATTAAAAAATCAAAACGAAACAAAACGTTAATCAGAAATAGATTGGATAAATTCAGGGAAATAAAATATGTCGATGAGAGTAAGGATACAATAATGAGGAGAATCAGCTAGAGTGTCCAATAGCGGCCTTGGACACGAAGTTTACGACTAAATCGTGCATAACAAGTGACAGATACAGTCACTTGTTATTCGGTTACTTTAGCGTTTAATACGGACTAACCTGGTCTTCCATCCACTCTTGCTTTAAACAACATTGGCGCATAATGATAAACGAATAATCCAAACGCGATTAACCAAAATATAATGCTAACGTTAATAAAAGTAATATAATGCTGCATCCAGAAAATTGGACCAATTACCCGTACCGTTGCTGCAATAAAGATACTCAAGAAGCCCCAATACATCGCTTTCGGTTGTTGTAGCATACGCCCTGTATGACCCAATGATACGCGAGATATCATGGCTAGAATTAACCCGCCCATACCGCCGACCGTAATTAAATGCCATAAATGACTCACAAAAGGTACTGGAATAAAGTAACTCAAGCCAACAGTGAATAGTCCAACCCAGATAAAGAACAACGAACCATGAATTGACCATAACAGCGGTACACCAAACGTGATCCAAGGTTTCCAACGACACCAGCGAATTGCTTGACTGACACCAGAGATCAAGAACAGAATACCAAATACTGCAGCTGGCACGGTAAATAATGGCTGTAGTAATAACAAGGCGGTAATAACAGCAAGACTACCCGTAGCCAGTTTTTCTAACCAAGGTAAAGGTAATACTTTTGTCGTTTTAGTACCGTTTGCCGTAAACATAGGCACAACACGCCCCGCCATCACCGACATTAACACAGCCATTAAGGTAACTGATGCATAAGCAGCTTGGTTAACAGTCATGTTTGCTAGCCCTAATTTAGCTAAATGCATTTCAAGATTCGCCACTGTAAATAGCACCAATATCGGTACAAAAAACAAATTACGGTACTGCTTTATTTTCAGCAAAGGTTTAGCCAAAATATACGCAACCGCCGGTAAGAAACTCAAATCAATCAAAATAATCACATAATCATTCAACAGTGTTGGCAACCACATTGGTAACAACAGTACCACACGCCCCGCTAACCACAGCATGAATAGTCCCAGCAAAGGTAAACCTGAAATACCGCGCATTCCCGTCCAGTTCTGGATCGCGGTTAACAGAAAACCAGCAACAATCGCGCAGCCAAAACCAAATAGCATTTCATGTATATGCCACCACAGTCCGCCGCCATAAGGCTGAAAGCTGACGTGACCGGATAACATTGCGCCCCAGAGTAATAAAGCGATGACACTAAACAAAGCACCCGCTAAGAAGAATGGGCGGAAGCCAAGACGTAACACAGGGAGGATTTTTTGCTCCTCAGCTAAGTCAGTTATTTGCATGGATTTAACCTTTAAAATAAGAATTAATTAAAGTATATGAGCAAAAAGAAGGGCTGTAATTGACAAAAGGCAAATACCCAACTTAATTAGTCAAGTATTTGCCTTTTTATTGATGCGATTGCTTTTATATGCGGCCTTAATTTATCACCGCTTTAATTTAAGACTGTCACAGCAAGCTCACTCTCTGTATTCCAACGGTAATAGACATCGCAGCTTGTTTGACCAAGTCGAGGACGTTCACTTACCTGTGTGGATACCTTACCTTTCGCTATCCACAATGCCAGCATTGCATCGATACCGTCTTCGCTAATACTAAACTTTTTAGCCAGTTCAGCACGACTGGTTTTGCCGTTAGCAACAAGATGATCTTTCAGGCGCGTTAAAATCATATTGGCCCCTCTCCTCTTGCAGCTTTATTTTGTTACCTTGTTTTTTCAACAGTACAACAACGATGCCCATGAGAACACTGAAGAAACCTATCCAGCCCAAGCTTGATACTGGGTGCGCTGCAAACTCGACAATTTGGTAATACAGAGTCGCGACAAAGTAGCCTAAGAACATAGTCCAACCAGCAATGAATACGGCAAATGGACGACCGAACTCACGCACATATGCGCCCATTGCTGCAGCGCAAGGCGTATACAATAAAATAAACAATAAGAATGCAAAAGCAGCAGCATCAGAGACAAAGCTGTCTTTTAAATTACCAAAGATAGTCACATCAACTTCTTGGTCGTCAGCAACAGCGCTCATATCGGTCAAATCACCCACATCAACACCCAGTGGGTCTGAATAACTTAACTCGGCTAGATTCGCAGGTATTGATAATACCGCCTCTTCTAAGCTGGCGAGTAAATCAAACTCGGCATCATCACCTTCTGCACTTGAATACAAACTATTCAAGGTACCAATAACAGCTTCTTTAGCAAAAATACCGGTGATAATACCCACGGTTGCTTGCCAGTTATCCGCTTGAATACCGATAGGAGCAAGTAACGGCGTGGCCACTTGTGCCACTTGCGACAGTACCGAACTTTCAGTTTCTTCGTTGCCAAAACTACCATCTGTGCCCAATGAATTAAAGAAGCTTAAAAACGCGACGACTAAGACAATAGTTTTACCGGCACCAAAGACAAAACGCTTGAGTTTTTGCCAAGTAATAATCAGCATATTCTGCATGGTTGGTAATTCGTAATCAGGCATTTCCATGATAAAGCTATCACTGCGACCAGGATAAAGGCTCCAGCGTAATAACAGCCCCGTGAATACCGCCACTAAAATACCAATAATGTATAAAGCAAAAACAATATTCTGACCATGTTCAGGGAAGAATGCCGCAGAGAATAATGCGTAAACAGGTAATCTAGCACCACATGACATAAACGGTGCCATTGCAGCGGATAATCGGCGCTCACGTTCATGCTCTAACGTACGCGTCGCCATAATCGCGGGTACATTACAGCCAAAACCCAGCACTAGGGGCACGAATGCTTTACCTGGCAAGCCAATTTTTTGCATTACTTTATCGAGTACAAACGCCGCTCGCGCCATATAACCAGAACTTTCCAGTAGTGACAGAAATAGATACAAGCAACCAATCACCGGAATAAAGGTCGCCACCGTTTGTATACCACCACCAATACCGTTGGCAATAATCGTCACCAGCCAGACTGGCAATATCCCATCCAATAGGTAATGACCGCCATCCACTAACACGCTACCAAAGCTGATATCAAAGAAATCAATGAATGCGCCGCCAATGTTTATCGAGAACATAAACATTAAATACATCACTGCAAAGAAGAGCGGAATACCGATATATTTATTCAAGACTACTTGGTCAACTTTATCGCTGAATGAACGACTTAACTTACCTTCCTGACGACGTACCTTATTACACAGCTGATGTAAAAATGTATAACGTACATTGGCAATATGGAAATCCGTTTCGACTGACTCGGCAACTTTATGCTTAACCTCAGATACCTGAATAAGAATGTCTAGATTTAATAATTCATTTACCAAGCTGTCATTTTCTAATGCGCGAACAGCCAGTGCTCGAGGTGCAACATTATGTTCATAAAAATGAATATCTAATTCGCTGATTGCCGCTTCTATTTCGGTGCCATAATTCATCGTTAACGGGGTTGTTTTAACGCCTTTTTGCACTAACGAGTGTAAGTTTTGTTTAAACTCACTGACTTCGTTTTTAGCATTCGCAGACAGTGCCAATACCGGACAACCAAGCGCCTTTTCTAATTTTTTAACATCCAATACTTGGCGTTGACGTGCTAATACATCCATCTTGTTTAATACAACAACCATAGGACGGCCTAACTCACGTAACTGTAACGTCATGTACAAGCTACGCTCTAGGCAAGATGCATCAACGACATTAATGATCAGATCCGCTGTGTGATTTAATGCCGCCTTAGAGGCAATCATTTCATCAACACTGTTCACTTCATTACTACTGTCCAGTGCATAGATCCCGGGTAAGTCCGTTAATAAGAAGTCATCGCCGGCATGACCATAGCGGCCTGTTTTTTTATCAACAGTCACGCCAGCCCAGTTACCAACTCGTTGGTTAGCACCGGTCAAGGCATTAAATAAGGTCGTTTTACCGCTATTTGGATTACCAATGGTTAGGATTTGATACAACATTACACGGCCTCAACTTCAATTTGTTGCGCCAGTTGCTTACGGATGGCGACAGATACACCACGCACCGATATTTGCAACGGATCCCCCATAGGCGCACGGCGCATTAATGTGACTTGAGTCTGTGGTAATACACCCATCACCATTAATTTCTTGCGCGTGTCGGCAGGTAAAGCTGACATATCGGTAATTTTAACAACGGCACCATCGTTCAATAACGCTAACTTCATATCTGACCAACCCTAATGATAACTATTATTATTAATATTCTACGCAGGCAGTATAAATAACTCTTGATATGAATCAATACGCTATAAATAAAATAGCCCAAAACACAATTAATTAACCATAAAGTAGTAATTTAATATAACGGGAGGATTTATCAATAAGAGAGGTATAACAAAAGGGTATATGCAGCCCACCACTATGCTGGTTTTGTGAGCTACATATTTTTAGGCTAACATTTATAAAATGGTTTTATAACGTTATGGGCTTTACTATAAGTTATTATAACTAGCGATACATTACTGTTATAAAATATAAAAAACTAAGCGCCTTCACCAATAAAACCACCCGTTTGATGTGCCCAAAGTTGCGCATAAATACCCTTTTTAGCCAGTAATTCTTGATGTGACCCCTGCTCTATCACACGCCCTTCATCTAAAATGATCAAGCGATCCATCGCCGCTATTGTTGATAGACGATGTGCAATCGCAATCACGGTTTTACCATCCATCAATTCATTAAGACTGTCTTGAATTGCTGATTCAACTTCAGAATCTAACGCCGAGGTCGCTTCGTCTAATACCAGAATTGGCGCATCTTTTAGCAATACACGCGAAATAGCGATACGCTGACGCTGACCACCCGAGAGTTTAACTCCACGTTCACCCACTTGTGCATCATAGCCCTTGTTACCAAAGGTATCGGTCAACGTACTAATAAACTCATGGGCGCAAGCTTGTTTTGTCGCTTTCAATAATTGCGCTTCGCTCGCATCTGGATCACCATACATAATATTATCGCGAATGGTACGATGTAGTAATGAGGTATCCTGAGTCACCATACCAATTTGACCACGCAGGCTATCTTGCTGCACTGCACTGATATTTTGACCATCAATTTTGATAGAGCCTGATTCAACATCATGAAAACGCATTAACAAGTTAACTAATGTGGATTTACCTGCACCAGAACGTCCAACTAAACCGACTTTCTCACCCGCTTTGATCGTTAGATTCAAGTTATCAATAACGCCTGCTGATTCACCGTAATGGAAACTAATATTATCAAAGGCAATCTCACCAGCAGACACGGTGAGTGGCTTCGCATTAGGTTTATCTTCAATCTCAATTGGTTTAGCCAAGGTATTCATACCATCAATCACAGTTCCCATGTTTTCGAACAGACCACCGATTTCCCACATGATCCATTTTGACATACTGTTGAGGCGTAATGCTAAACTGATCGCAACAGCAATAATACCAACACTTAAGCTTGAATCTAACCACAACATAATCGAGATCGCACCAACACCGAACAATAATAAGTAGTTCAATAGCTCCACGCAGAAAGTAAAACCCGTGACCAGGCGCATTTGCTTATGTACTGTCACCAAGAATTCGTCCATGCCTTCTTCTGCATACACCATTTCACGGGAGTTATGCGAAAATAGCTTCACCGTCGTGATGTTGGTATAACTATCAACTAGCCTTCCTGTCATCATAGAACGTGCATTCGCTTGTTCTGTCGAAATCTTCTTTAGTTTAGGCACAAAATATAATTGAATCGCAATAAAGCCAATAAACCACGCCAGCATAGGTAACATCAAGCGCATGTCAGCTTGACCTATCATGACTAACATCGCGATAAAGTATACCGAAATATAAACCAGCACATCTAATAGTTTCATCACTGTCTCACGTACTGATAAGGCTGTTTGCATCACCTTAGTCGCAATACGACCAGCAAAGTCACTTTGGAAAAAAGACACACTTTGGCGTAATAAATAACGGTGCGCTAACCAGCGAATAGACATAGGGTAATTACCCAGTAGTGTCTGGTGCATAATGAGCGAATGTAGTAACACCAGTAATGGCATTCCCACTAATATCAACGCACTTAAGCCTATTAGATTGGTACTTTCTTCATTAAGAAAATTTCGTGGTTCATGGTTTGATAGCCAGTCAACCAGCTGACCCATAAAGCCAAATAGCGACACTTCTAATATCGCAATCATCGCGCTTAATACTGCCATCGCTAATAAAGGCGACTCAAAACCACGCGTATAATAACGGCAAAAAGCCACAAGATTTGTCGGCGGCTGTTCGGGTTGGTGTTTCGGGAATGCCGAAGACATTTTTTCAAAAAACTTAAACATAGAGGATCATTATCTGAGCAATTTAAAGACCGCACTATGGTACTACGGAATTGAGAAAGTGCGTAGTCTACATAGCTAGATTAGCAATCTTGTAGCAGTGTTTTATATTAAACTAGAAAGAAAATACACAGTGTAAATATTAATTTACACCACTATTTACACCTTTTACACCAAAAACGTTTCACAAAGCCCTATAAAATAAGTAAACTCGCTCAATCTTAGCTATTTTCATGTGCTCAAGACACTTACTGTAAACTTAGCTTTACAGGCAGATTTGCACAATTTAATGATTACCCGTAATGGAATGTTTTATGACTTCGAATAAAATAGTAGGCAGTACCCTTATTGTTGCTGGCACCGCGCTTGGTGGTGGTATGTTAGCATTACCTCTTGCATCGGCTGGTTTAGGTTTTTATCCTGCAGCATTGCTGATCTTCGTTAACTGGGCTTTAATGACTTATACAGCATTATTGATGTTAGAAATTCATCAACACGCTGAACAAGATGCAACACTTAACTCCCTAGCAAAAAACTTACTTGGTAAACCAGGTCAATACCTGGCGACTTTTGCTTCGTTCTTCTTATTTTATGCACTTTGCGCAGCATATATCGCGGGGGGCGGTTCACAACTGACAAACAAGATAAATGATTTCATGAGTTTAGAGTTAACGCCTCAGTTTGGCGCGATACTGCTTACAATCATAGTTGCGACAGTCGTGTCTATCGGCACACATTCAGTGGATCTGGTAAATCGCGTTTTATTTAGTGTGAAAATCATTGTTTTAGCCTTAACGCTTAGCCTGTTATTCCCACACGTTGAATCAATCAACCTATTAGAAATGCCAGTACAACAAGGCCTATTATTGTCCGCATTACCGGTTATCTTCACTTCGTTTGGTTTCCACGGCAGTATCCCGTCTATCGTACGTTATGTTGGTGTTGATATTAAAACGCTGAAGAAAGTGATGATTTGCGGCGCATCTGCCCCGCTTGTTATTTACCTACTATGGCAAGCAGCGACCCAAGGTGTTTTGAGTCAAACAGATTTACTGGCGAATAACTCGTTAACAAGCTTTATTACATCACTTAGCTCTGTATTACAGCAACCACAAGTCAGTCAATCTGTGTCTGTATTTGCAGATCTAGCATTAGCAACGTCATTCTTAGGGGTGAGTTTAGGTTTGTTTGATTTGTTATCTGGCATGATGAAACGCGCGAACAGCACCCTGAACAGCAATGAAAGCAACTCGACTATGAGCACTGATGGTAAGTCACACCGAGTTAAAACGGCACTCGTGACATTCTTACCACCACTGGCTTTTGCTCTTTTTTACCCACAAGGTTTCATTACCGCGTTAGGCTATGCCGCCGTTGCGTTGGTGATATTAGCGATCTTTTTACCTGTCGCAATGGTAACAAAACAACGTAAAGCACAAACAAGCGGTTACCGTGTTGTCGGTGGTAATGTGACGCTAGTACTGGCCAGCTTAATGGGTTGTTTAATCATCGCATCACAATTTTTACAAATGGCGGATGTGATCCCAGCTGTGGGTTAGAGCACTTAACGAAGACAGTGAATTAGCCATATAAATAAGCCCCGTTATCAGTACATGATAGCGGGGCTATTTTTTAATTACTTCTTTTAACTATTTCTTCTTCCACTGCCCTGGAGCAGATTCAATAAACTGGCCTTGTTCTGTCATCGACATGGCTTTTTTCGCTGCGCGTGCAGAGATAGCCCCAACGGTCACATTATGCTTAGTTGCTAGTTCTTGATATTTCGCTTTGCGTTTACCATTTACGTCTTTAATTAACGCGTTGACTTCAGCACTTGGCTTGACAGCTCCCAGATAGCCATTAACTTGCTCGCCAACTAACCCAGCTTGTTTTGCGGATTGTAAATCAATTGCTTGTACCGAAAAGGACATCGCAAATAAAATAATCAAGGTTGAAAAAATTCTTTTCATTGTAAACTCCATTTTGGCTAGAATAACTCGTCATCGCTAAATACATCATCTAGCTCTTTATCAACTTTCACTTTAATTTCATGATCAATTTTTACATTTAAATTAATCACTATCGGTTTGTCGGGAACAGCAAGCTGTACTGTTGGGGTACAACCGGCAATAAGTACAAGTAAACTTGCACTAAATAACAGTGCTTTCATCATTATATCCTTATGGGTTATTCATTTTATCCAGTGCATCATACATCGAATCATTAATTCTTAAACTGCGAAATAGCTGTAATATATTTTCTTCATGAGAATAATTAAACTCAATTGGACGCTCAACACTTGGGTTGCGGCCTTTAATACTAATCAATAACTTAGTTTCACCGCTCGGCTTAAAATCCACATCACTGTGTAAATGATCATAATGCAAATTTTCCAATAACTCTAACGCATAACGTAATTGCGGTTGTGTTAATTTTAGCTGATCGATAGTCACGTTATCTTTAATTTGAATGATACCGCCCTGAGCTTGTCCTTCGATTACACCGTCGGTTATCGAGACAGCAGACCCCTGCAACACAAATGGTAAATCAGCTTTTAATAATCCTGTCACGTTCACACCCGGAACTTGATATAATTCAACAGCCTCTGGTAAAGATAGATTGCGAACCTGTATCTGACCAACAATATGATCAAAATCAGTAATTAACAATGGTAAAACCGAAACCTGGCCTGAAAATATCTCAGCCGAGGCATTATCAACCGCGACTTGCACCTGTCCACCAACTAGCGACACTAAACCTGAGACGGCTATATTATCAACTACTGGCCCTATATTTATAGTTGCGACATTGCCACCAATGGTACACCTCGCCATTAATGATGTCGCAATATCAGCATCCTTGCTATCCATGTTACAGCGCCAATTGGTTTGCAATTCAGACGCGAGAATATCCTTAAAATTCACACTGTCTGCCGTTAATTCACCCTTAACAGTTGCCGTTAAATAGGGGCGTTTTTCGTTTAAATTTAACGTGTAGTTAAGCCTGTTTGTTACCAGTGGCGATATGTCTAAGCCTTTAGGCAAAGGATTAGCATGCGTAACAAACGCCGGAATACTTTGTGCAGGCACCAGCCAACTCCCCGTGGCTTTAGTTGGTGCAAGTCCTAACAAGCTCAAGGTATTCTTACTTTTCAGTGCTGTATCATCAAGTTGCCAATCAGAGTTCAACGTAAGCGCCTTACTATTAAAATCGACTTTATGCTGTGCGGTTAGCCTGCTTATCTTATACGCTTGTTGATATTGATTATTATATGAGTTGGTTGCGAAAGCACTCGTAAAGGGTAATAGCTTATTATCTTTGATATTAACGCTTGTCGGTGCCAGTAATTCAACCGTAATATTATCACTCGACATGTCGGTATACTCAAACTGTTGCGCTGTTATCTTTGCCCGCTTAACAAATAGCTCAATCGGTAATACTTTACTTGTCAGGTCTATTTTCGCATACCCTTGCGCTGCGACTTGTATCGGCATCGGCGCAAGTCCATCAACCACATTAATATATCGACTGTTACCATCGACAGTCATAGCCCAAGCAGTTTGCAAAAATTGCGGTGTCAGTAATAGTTTATCCACTTGCAGCGCTAACTTATTATCCGACATAGATATAGCTGTCGCGAGCTGTTGCGCAGTGATCTGCCAGTTGTTTATATCACGCTCTTGTATGCTCAGCTGTAAGCCTAACGGTAATTTCGGCGTGATAGTGACAGGCGTTAGTTTACTTTGTAGAAAGGATTTGGTTTTATGAGAGGATTCGGTTTGCAAAAAAGGTTGGCATACACTGCTTGTCATATCAATGAATGAACCAAATAAAGCGCAGTTATCTGCAGACACAGTAATCGGCTCCATACTACCCAAGGTTAAATCGACCGTATCAGCTAACCAAGTATTATCCGCGAGCGTTAGTTCGGTAGTTAAGGTAAGGTTGGCATTAGTGATCAAGGCTTGCTGTGCTTTCTTTAGCTCGCCATCATTAAGCCAAACAGAAACCGCGATACGGTCTATATTCTCAGGGTTAAACGCCAGCTCAAGCTTGATAAAACCAGATAGTAAACCTGTAAACTCTGGTAATAACAGATTCATTATTGGTTTCGTTTTCGCTAAATCTGTTAGCAATAATGCATGAAGTTGTTTATGACTATCGCCCTCTTTGCTTTTGCCATTAAGCGGATCGGTTTTGTCGCTAAGTTGATCTGTTGTGTAATGAAACTGGGCAGTGAGTAATTGCTGATCTTGCTGCCACACAGAAAAGCCAAATTCAGGGGCCGCATCGTTATAACGAAAGACAATATTTTTCACATCAAGAGTATTTAACTGTAGGCTTGACCAAGACTGGATTTTATCCTCGGCAAAATCAGGTAAATTATCACCTCGTACCGTGATATTGGTAATGTGCAGATCAGGGACCCAATCAGGTAACACAGGCATAATCAATGCTGTCGTATTCAATTCTCCATCAGTGGCTTGAACTTGAGTCGCTCGCTGAAACTGTAAATAATCTATGCTTAAATCAACGTTAGCTAACGTGATGCTTTCAATAAACCAAGGCTGTTTCAGATCAAACGTCATCACTAAGCCAGTTAACTGCTCGACTTTAATACCGTGGTTGTTAGCAAAATGATTGCTCACTTGAATAATAATGTTTTCACGATAGCTAAAGGAAATAGCGACACTTAACATCATCAATGTCGAGACACCTAAGATCCAACGACCGAGATGAAATGATGCTTTTTTTGCTTGCTGCGGTGTCGACATTAAAAAATAATCCTTATCAATATAACTGCCTATCTGATTTAGTATCCTGAACTACAAGTCTAATCAAATCAAGCAGCTCATTCTATATACAGCATGACGAAGCACCAAATACAATACCTTATACATTAATATTTATACTTATTGATTAATACCAAGAGCCTTATAAATCAAACACAATACTTTAACACTTTGTCACACTTAGGTAATATCACCCCACCATAAAATAACTCTAAAGTATTAGTATGAAGCATCGCGGTTTTACTCTCATCGAATTAGTCATTGTTATTATTGTACTCGGCATATTAGCAGCGACAGCTGTACCTAAATTTCTTAATTTACGAGGTGATGCTGAAAGAGCTACATTAAAGGGATTTTCAGGCGCATTAAAGAGCGGTATTGATATAATTAGCGCGAAACACAAAGTAGAAGGCAGTCCTGTATTTCTAAAGTTCGAATCTCCAGAGTACCGAATTGGTGGTTACTCAATTGCTTTTAACGCGCTAGACATCCCAGAAAAAATACTCAATTACCCAACTTCACCGGCGACTACATTTTGTGAGGCCATATGGAACGTAGCTGTAAGTGGAATGCTCGCGCATGCTGACTCGACATTAGACCCAACTGTCACTATCACTCACGCTGCACTTTCAGATTTATTTCGTGCACGATGTGGTTTTAAGTATAAAGATTATGGTTCTATTTTCTACATGAGTGGAGAAGGGAAAGTATGCACTCAGTACAAAGATGATATTATTCCCGAAACATGTAAAATATAACGCTGCTCATCAAGTGATAATAAATAATGGCAAAACCAAATAAGAAAGGTCCAACGCAAACCGTTGAGATATTTTGCAGTAAGTGCAAAGCACTGCTGTTTAAATACCGTAAAGGCGGTAAAGGCAGTCTGGTGAAGTGTTTTAAAGAGCGTATCGTCACCGACTATTGCGAAACGCCCTGCACTTGCCCTAAGTGCGAGCAAGTGTTTGCCCGAGATACCTTGGTACGAGGCACACCAGCTTACAAAATGGTTGGTGGCAAGGTTACAATGAAATAATAACAGAGCAAGAATAAGTCCTACTTAGTTATAAATCTCACCTCTAAATTCCACCTGCGTTAAATACAAACGCATTTCAAATTCGAGCTGATGATAATCAGGTAACATATGCTGGCAAAGCTTGTAGAAGGCTTTGTCGTGGTTCTTTTCTCTTACGTGAGCCAACTCGTGTACCGTAATCATTTGTAAAAAAGGTTCAGGACAGCGCCTAAACATCTCACTAATACGGATCTCGTTTTTACTTTTCAGTTTATTACCCTGCACACGCGAAACAAATGTATGTAAACCCAAGGCGTTATTCACCACATGAATTTTAGGATCATAAATGATTTTGCTAATCGGCGATGATTTCTTCAAATAATTGTTTTTCAAATCCATCACAAATTCACGTAATTTCTTATCATTGGTAATTTCATGAGTATGCGGATATTTCGTTAATAAGAACTTACCGAGTGTATCTTGTTCTAACATCTGTTTTACTTGGCTTTTAACTTGATCTGAATAAGCTGTTAAGTATTTAAGTGCGGTTGAATCTATTTTTGAAGTGGACATAAGTAACTAGATACTGATAATTTGAATAACACGTATTTTACCTTATCCTTTACTCATTCGATAGTCAGTTGTAGGCTAAAATAACAAGACCAAATAAGCAGTTGATCAGCGTTCGATATACTTTTACAATAACCTTTTTATTATTATGGATGCACAGTTATGTCATCAGATACTTTAGGTACCAGCGCAGTTTACAAGCGTATGGAACAAGGCTATCGCGAGAAAGCACTTAAGTTATTCCCATGGATATGTGGCCGTTGTACACGCGAGTTTGTTTATTCTAACTTAAGAGAGCTAACGGTTCACCACATGGATCATGATCACAGTAACAACCCAAATGACGGGAGCAACTGGGAATTACTGTGCTTATATTGCCATGACAACGAACATTCAAAATATACTGAGCACGACCAGTATGCAACAGAAGTTGAAGCTGGCGATAACAACCAAGAATCAGCGACATACAACCCTTTCGCAGACTTAAAATCGATGTTCAAAAAGTAACATTTCTTTAAACAGTAAATACTGATGATAACTTGTATATCGTAGATACTAAAAAGCCGTAATGACGTAACTTCAAACGAGGTCATCATTACGGCTTTTCTATATCATCACAAATCTATAAAGACGGCACAACTAGAATGGCTGGTTAACCATAAACCACATCTGTGCTTCTTCTTCACTTTTCGCATAATCAATACGAACAACAACACCTTCAACATTAAAACGCAAGCCTAAACCAGCCGTCCATTTTAAGTCATCATGTAACTCGGCCATATCAAAACTATCAGCTACCTGGCCACTTTCAACAAATGCACTCCACTGCCACCACGGGAAGCTATAAAACGGTAAGTTATGTAACGGTTGCCAATGTGGCTTGACGCGGTATTCAGCGCTATATGCGACAGCACTTCGACTGTAGAACTGACCTGATGAATAACCACGTAAACGGTTAAATCCGCCAAGTTTAATACCTGCAAAAGCAGGTGGTCGGTGCATCTCTCCGGTACCACTGCCGCTTTCCCAAGTTGGGGTGTCAGCAAGGTAATAGTTAAACGCTAAAACTTGCTCTTTAAACAGCACATTTTCATCAAGCGGTACAAAAGCACTTTGCTCAACTTCCCAAGTAGTCCAGCTATTACGCTCGTCATCACCAAAGTCACGGCGCACTGTGAATCGAGTTTGACTACCCGACTCCGTATCACCAACACTGTCGCGATTATCCCAATTCAACTGTAACTCTAAACCTTGTGCAGCATTAGGGAGATACTCATAATTAGTCACATCACGCTGCTGCTGAAATGGCGTTATATTAATACTGGTCACGCCAGATTCGAGCGGGTTAAACGTGATATCACCACGCAGTGGTCTTAAACTACGTGCGCCACCATTAACACCTAAACCCCAAGGTAATACATATTTAGCGTTTACTCGTAACGATGATTCCGTACCTTCGGCAATGATCTTATTGGTTGCTAGCGGGTCATTCGGTGTTCTTGCCGCTGGCACATAATAAATACCATTACTCAAATAACTACGGTAATACTCCGCTGAAAAAAGCCATTGTTTTAAACCCGGTAAGGCATAATTGTTAAGCCCAATAAAACCAATATAACTGTCATTTTCACTGTATAAACCGAGACCAAATATCGATGCTTGCGGCTGCCCTGCATGCTTAATAATACCGGACACACCAACAGCAGTACCCAATTGTTCTGTTGATATGATAAAAGGCACACCAGCGACTTCAGTATCAAAATGAGGCATAGCTGTTGCTTGCTCTAGGTTTGAACTGACAGTAGCATCACTATTTTCCGTTGTATTTACCGCATTATTTCCAGCAACATGTTCAACTGTGTTTTCGCTAGTATTCTCAATGTTATTTTTTGTAGTCTCTTTGGCACTCACCGAAATAGGCATCAGTAATGCACTACATAACAGTGAGGCACAAATATTCTTATAAGACACTTATACTCCAAAGGCATAATAAATAAAGGCAATAATCAAGTTCGATCAGGAAGATATCCCAAAATTATCTATTTGTACACGGTAGTAAGGTACTAAACCACCACTTCAATCTAATTAATTATTAAACATAATAATTCACAACAAACTCTGATTATTTTATCCTCTTATGTAAATAACTGTATCCTTCACACTATTAATCTATGATTAAAGATAATAATTAAAAGTCGTGTTATAGAATGAATACGACAGTAAATAGAAGTAATCCAGTGTTTGGGGTTAAGATATAAGGTTCATAATGAAAACAGTTTTTTTAAGTTTATTCATCATGCTCACCAGTAGTTTTTACTCGGTGATGAGTGTTGCTAAGCCATTATCCTATTGGGATAAAAGTGTTCCCTCAATGGCGCAAGATGTTGATCATAGCCAGTGGCAACAAATTCTAAATCGCTACTTAGTCGTTGCAGGAGACGAGACTGCTATTAACTTGTTCAATTACCAAGGTGTCACTAGGGCAGATAAAGTCATTCTTAAACAATATCTCACTCAATTACAAAGTATCAACCCGTTGTTGCATACCAAATCTCAGCAACAAGCTTATTGGATTAATTTATACAATGCATTAACAGTACAATTGATATTGGATAACTACCCTGTCAAATCCATTACTAAACTAGGTGAGCGTTTCTTTTCTTTTGGCCCTTGGGATGACGATGCGGCAAAAGTTAACGGTAAGGCCTTATCCTTGAATGACATCGAACATGAAATACTGCGCCCAATTTGGAAAGACCCACGCATTCACTATGCAGTTAATTGCGCAAGTTATGGCTGTCCTAACTTATCAGCAACAGCCTTTACATCCCAAAATGTAGAGCAACAGTTAACAGCAGGCGCTTATGCTTATATTAATCACCCACGGGGCGTAACAGTTAAAGGCGATGATTTGGAAGTCTCGAGTATTTATAAATGGTATGCAGAAGATTTTGGCGATAACGAGAAAGCGTTAGTGACGCATTTACAGCGTTATGCAAATCCAGCATTAAAGCAAGCTTTGCTGATGTTTCAACAAAGCCCAGGAGATATAGATTATGAATATGATTGGCGGTTAAATAAAGCTGAATAATAAAAGGATTCATCTGGTGATGAATCCTTTCCGAAGTTATTTATGCGTTGTTACACTGCCGTTATTACTATCATAGCGGATGTATAATGACCGGTTATTCGTGCGTTGATACTGACAAACACCTTCCTTCTCTGCCGGTTGGTTATCAGAACCATAAACCGCAGTAAACTCATCACTTGTTCCATCTTTAGCAAGTTTATTACTACCGGTATTTAAAATTGTATTCCATAGTGATGCACAATCGGCAACATTATCAGTGTTAATTGAAGTGCTATCAGGATCAGGATAGTTTTGTGCAGGCCAACCTGCAGCGTTAAAATCAATAGTTCCTTCTGCACCAGCACCATACAACTGTACATCATCATTTGAGGTAATATCGGTTGGAGATCCCATGATAATCCATTTACTGTGGGCTAGATTAACCGCACTTTGCAGTGCCCCAGCCGTACCTTCAACAACAGCTATTTCGGCGTCATCGGATAAGTTTAAAAATTTAGGTAATGCGGTTGCAGATAGAACCCCAAGTACAATAATAACAATTACTAATTCAATCAGGGTAAAACCACGTTGATGCATTTTCAAAGTTTAAACCTTCTTAACAAATAAACAGTTGCACATTATAGTGCAACAACTCTAAATTTATAAGCTTTATCTTATTTTTCGTTTTTCGCACTTTCAAAATAATAATTAATACGACTTCTCGGATTAAGATATTCGTAAATTCGCTCTGGTAACTTATCCGGTTTAAGTACCCCTGTAATAGTTAGCTGACGTTCTTCTAAATCAATAATCGGCGCTTCAGCTCGCGGTACTTCTGGATCATAAATAAGAATATTCGGATACAGTAAGCGATCTGAATTAACCGACAGCACCATACCTATTTGATCATTCGATAATCGCACAACACTGCCTGGAGGATAGATCCCTAATATCTTCACCAATAGTTTCAAATCACCTTGGTTATATTTATTCTCGCTATTTTTATATAGCCAAGACAATGCATTCGACGGTACTCGCGCTTTGGTGATATCCAGTGGGTGACACAGGGTATCGTATTTATTCACCACACTAACCAGTTGTACCAGAGGATCTATATTATCGCCCGCTAAACCTTGCGGGTAACCACTTCCATCTAAAAGTTCATGGTGCTGAGAAATAATCGCTTTAGCATCTTCCGGAAAAGTATCGACTAAATTAACAAAATCTAGGCCATATTTAGGGTGCAGCTTTAAAAAATTCAACTCTGCGCTCGTGAGTGCCGTCTTTTTTCGAAGTATCTGTGGTGGGATTTTTAGTTTACCCATATCATGAAATAATGCGCCCATGCCGATGGTTTTAATTTCATCTACCGCCAAACCTTTCATCTTAGCCAGCAGCATAGATAGTACCGACACATTCAATGAGTGATAATAAATATTTTCACTCTCTTTGGTTTCACTCATCAAATGTAAAACAATATGTTCTTCTTTTAACAGTGACTCGGCCATATTGCCAACAAGTTGAGAGGCTTCATCAATCGCATTAAGAGGGCGACTGGCGAGTTTAGTCATCACAGAACGAACTTGCACAGCAGCTGATTTAAAGTTTTTTTCTGTTTTGATTATCTTGCGGCGGTGGCTCTTTAATTTTTCAATATTCCCTTGCTTCGATTCCCACAATTCACGATGGACCCTGTCTAGCTGAAGATTAGATATATCAGTAGGGACGGTAGTTAGATCAATTTTCGATGTCGGTGGTGGTAACAAGCCATTATCACTACGCTGCGGATAAACAGCAACGTGTGAAACACCCAGTTTACGAATAAGTAATAATTGCTCTTCTGTGTCAATTTTAAAATTATTGAACATGAACGGATGGTCACACCAGCCTAAGGGTAATTTTATATAATTCCCGACTTGGATACGATCAACTGTTACTTTAATACTACTCATAATAAACCACAAAACAAAACTGAAGACGCATTTTAGTGGAACAAGTGCATATTTTAAAGCTGTTTATACTACAGATATGAATAATAATATTGTAAGTGGATTTTAATCACACATTTATAATATTAGATTAATAAATAGCGTCTAAAAAATACAAATAAATAACAGGTCATATCAAAAAATAGATAAAACCTGATAAATTCATAAGCTTATAAATTATATAGGTCTAACTTAACGGGCTTTATTCCAATCAATACACTGCTGTAAAGAGATACCAGAACCACCGAATATATCCAGAGCACTGCCAATCGTTAAATCAACCTTACCATTTGATAACTGCTCGACTAAGACTAAATCTTCGATACTTCGGGCACCACCGGCATAAGTCACAGGTATTGTCACATGTTGACCTAATAAAGCGACAAGCTCTTGATCTATACCATTTTGCAGCCCTTCAACGTCAGCAGCATGAATCAGAAATTCAGCACAATGCTCAGCAAGTTGGTGCAATGTGTCGGCGTTTATCACGGTATCCGTTACGGTTTGCCAACGATTAGTCGCTATGTTCCAACCCTGTGCAGTTTTTCTGCAACTCAGATCTAAAATCAAATGTTCTTTACCGACAGACGCTTTCAACTGCGCTAATTTATCCCAGCTAAATTCATTACCGTCAAACAAGTATGACGTCACAATCACATGTGAAGCACCTGCTTCTATATATTTAGTGGCGTTGGTTAAATTAACACCACCACCAAACTGCAAGCCACAGGGCCATGCTTGTAATGCGTTTAATACTTCAGATTCATTGTTTGGACCTAATGCAATAACATGACCGCCACGTAAATCGTGCTGGCGGTAAATATCTGCATAATAAGCCGCATCATACTGGCTAATAAAGTTAGTTGCAGCACCTTGTTCATTCAAGCTACCACCTACAATTTGTTTTACTTTACCCTGGTGTAAATCAATACAAGGACGAAACTGAGTCAAAACAACACTCCTCTGTTAAAGACAAAACGATCAATTCCTGATCATAGAACACGTTACGTATAAAAATATAGCTGACAGTATAACCACAATATAAACGTAATGCGGGGATTTTCAGCATTTTAAATGGTTAATAGTGCTGTCACAAATAATTGTTAAATTAGCGTTAAAAATTGAATCAAAAAAAGGATGTTATATGGTACCCTTTTGTTGGTAACGCATAAGTATTAGTTGTGACGTAACGTACTGATTTAATGACACACAGTCCTGAATTAATAGCATTGAGAACACGTTTTGAGTAATGAAGCGCTAACCTAATAATTGACAACGCTGCTTACCCCCAAATATATGGATTAAAGAACCGGAGCTCGATTTGCAAAAGATTAAATTATCGCTGACTAACTATACTGCTATTGCCTTCTCAGTATTTCTATTTATTACGATCAGTATATTAATTTCAATCAGTTATAGCCGTATGTCAGAAATGGCACAGGACACAGTGTCACAACAGTTCCAACGTTATGTTGACGATATTTACACTTCTGTGAGCGATAAATACAGACCTATCACCCAGATTTTTGGCTACCTTAGTACCAGCTCTGATTGGGATAATGAAAAAGCTTCCGATATCAATTTAATCAAAGCAATCGATCTTACGCGATACCTCGCGAAGGATACATTAACGAACTCCATTTATATGGGGTTCCCAAATGGTGATCTGCTGGGTGCACATAAACTCAGTTCTAAAACCAAACAATATTATTATGACGCTCCTGCACACGCAAAGTTTGTCATCGAAACACTTATATACAAAGAAGCTGATGTCAACGAACTAACCCGAGTCTACCTCAGCAACAAATTTAACGTCATTGATACAACAGTAACTAAAAATGATTCATTAAATGTATTTGAACGCACTTGGTACAAAATAGGCGTACAGAGTCCAAATTTAGCCCCAACACCAATGTACAAAGATTTAAGAACGAATGAAGATTCATTAACCTTGGTACAAAAACACCAGTTTTCTGGCGTTGTGATTGCAGCCGACCTTAATATTCGCACGATTGTAGACAGCCTCAAGGCCTCTGATTTAAGCGATGATGCGATACGAGTGTTATTTGGTGACAAAGGCCAGTTCGTTGTTTATCACAATAACAATAGTCACTTTTCAAATTTCAATGATAGCGCCAAAAATGAAGACCTAAATAGCTTGTTTAAAAGAGAAAACTTTAAAGTCATTATTAAACATAACTTGGATAAAAATAAGCTATTCAGCTTTAATTTCCAAGATAAAGAATGGTTCGGACAAAGTCATGCTATCAGTTTTATGCAAAATAATAATGCACGCCTTCTTATTGCAGTGCCTAAAAATAGTATTCTAGGTTCTTCAAAAAGAATGCTTCAAGACACCATGCTAACGCTCATATCAGTGGGCATTTTATTTATTCCACTCAGCTGGCTATTCGCCCGTGTATTAACGAGACCTTTACGCACCCTTTCTGAACAAATTAAACAAGTGACCGCATTGGATGTTTCAGAAATAGAAACAACACAATCAAATATTAAAGAAATCGCAGAATTACAGCAATCAACATCTAAAATGCGCACAACATTAGATGATTTTTTACGCTTACTCACCATGCTTTCAAACGAACAAGATATTCATAGCCTATTAGAAAAAACCTGTGATAAAGCCAGTATTATGCTCGACGCTGATAGTGCTTTTGTATATTTAAAATCTGAAGAAGATGACAATATATTAGAACCCTATATTTTACATACTCAAAACGACAGTATAAAAACGGATATTAGCCAATGTCCTAGCCTCTCTACCCAGTGGCCATATGAAAAACTAAGAAACAATGTCAATGTAAAGGATATTCAATTTAACCTTATCCACCCAATGCTTAAAACCGCGTTAATTAAAGCAGGCATACATCCTGAAAACAGTAATGTTTATACGTTAACCATTCCTTTGGTTGATCGCAGCGGCAACATTCTTGGTTTACTTGGGTTTAGTTACGACGAATGTCTTGACGGAGAAGAGCTAACGCATGTCATGGGCGTAGCAAAAACGCTATCAGATTTTGTATCACTCTCTTTTGAAAGCCAAAATTTAATGGCTAAGCAAAAAGAACTGCTTAACTCGTTTATCAAATTGATTGCAGGTGCGATTGATACAAAATCCCCCTATACAGGCGCTCACTGTCAACGTGTACCCGAACTTGCCAGTATGCTTGCAGCCGAGGCATCGAAATCAACAAAAACACAGTTCAGTAAATTCAATTTGGATTCCAAGGGTTGGGAGCAACTCAATATCGCGGCATGGCTACATGACTGCGGTAAGGTGACAACACCTGAATATATAATAGATAAAGCGACTAAATTAGAAACCATCTACAACCGAATCAACGAAATCAGAATGCGTTTTGAAGTACTTATCCGCGATGCTCAGATTCAAGCTCTGACGGCTATATCACAGGGGGAATGCGCGAAACAAACCAACAATATCTTGGCTGAAAACATCGCTCAAATTGAAGATGATTTTGCATTTATCGCTAAATGTAACCTCGGTGAGCACATGATTAATGACGAAGCTGTAGACAGAATTAAATCGATATCTCAACAAACTTGGTTGCGCTTTCTTGACGACGAACTCGGACTTTCTCCCGCTGAACGCGCGCAAAAAACTAGAGCTACACCTGTTACACTCCCTATCATGGAACCTGTGCTGTCAGACCGCGCAGAACATTTGATTTCGCACATCGATAACTCATTGGAATTAGAAGCGCATTTACGTTTTAATATGAAACGTCCACTACAGCGTAATAATTTGGGTGAACTGCATAATTTAATGATCCAACGAGGCACTATTAATGCCGAAGAGCGCTACGTCATTAACCATCATGTCATTCAAACAATTACCATGTTAGAGCAGCTGCCGTTACCAGCCCATTTAAGCCGAGTACCCGAGATTGCTGGGGGTCATCACGAACAATTAAATGGTCGCGGTTACCCACGAGGTTACCAAGAAGATGAAATATCGCTTGAAGCTCGTATATTAGCCATTGCAGATGTGTTTGAGGCGCTGACAGCCAGCGATAGGCCTTATAAGACAGCTAAATCACTGAGTCAAAGTATTAAAATATTAAGCTTTATGAGTAAAGATAGACATATAGACAGCGATCTATTTAAACTATTCTTAAGCTCAGGCATTTACCTTGATTATGCACAAAAATATTTAAAACCAGAACAAATTGATCATGTTGATATTACTGAATATTTATAGATGCTTTCTCGTGCGCCATCGCGATGTACGCAACGAAACAAGATTAAAATATTGCTCAGATAGGTTAGATAGGTTAGATAGGTTAGATATTCGAAGGCTAGAATTTATTAAAGTTATAGCTTTAAGCTTTTAAGACGCCAGAAACTAAAACGCCATCTACGAAGAGATGGCGTTAAATTTTGAATTCCTAGATATTAGTAACCTAAGTGTCTTGGGTAAGTGAATTTTGTGTTATATAAATCACCGAAAACAGGAGTTGCAGGTACTGAATTTTTCATAGGTCTCACCTTCTAAATCATTAATCAAAAATTGAACCACATGGCTCAGTTGATCTCGGTTCCTTGGAGGCGGTTTAACGGACTCATCCTTTGAGCATTTATCTATCTTCTTGTTCAGAAGATGTGACCAATGTAACATAAATAATTCATTGCGCAAGCTTTCATTTGAAACTAATCACATAATCAAACAAATAAACTAGACTTTCAATTCGCTGATTGTGTTTACTTTCACCCTAAACTTACAAAACAACCTACATATTTCGACGATATTTCCCCCCTGCTAAATACAGCACATCGGTTAACTGAGATAAACTCGCATGAGGCACCGCATCCATCAACGCAGCAAAGCTATTATCACCAGCCAATAATCTCGCCCTCATCGCGTCCAATGACAACGTAGCCTGCACTTTATGCTGTAGCTTAAACTTTAATACACTGTCTATTTGTTGCTGCTTTTTAGTTTCACTACAACGCACTAATTCTTTATCGTTTAATGATGTAGCGTCATGCTGCTCCGTATCTCTGGTCATGCAATTAACCCCCACCATATCAAGTTCGCCTGTGCCTTTTAACTTCTCATAATACATGCTTTGTTGCTGTATTTGCGTGCGTTGATAACCGGTTTCAATTGCGCCAAGTACCCCGCCACGACGGGCTAAACGGTTAAATTCGCCATAGACTGATTCTTCAACAAGGTCAGTTAATTGCGAAATGATGTAGCTACCTTGCAAAGGGTTTTGATTTTTACTTAAGCCAAACTCACGATTAATAATGGATTGAATCGACAGCGCACGATAGACTGAGTTTTCCGTCGGTGTCGTGATCGTTTCATCATATGCATTTGTATGTAAGCTATTACAGTTATCACACAACGCATACATAGCTTGTAGACTCGTGCGTATATCATTCAAATCAATTTCTTGTGATTGCAGGCTGCGACCAGATGTTTGGATGTGATACTTTAATTTTTGGCTACGTTCATTGGCCTTATAGACTGATTTTAATGTTCTTGACCATATCCGTCGTGCAGCGCGTCCTATCACGGCATATTCAGGATCCATACCATTACTAAAGAAAAAGCTCAGTCGTGGTGCAACATCGTCAATATCCAAACCTTGCGCTAAATAATACTCTAATAACGTAAAACCATTCGCCAATGTAAAGGCCAGCTGCGTGATGGGGTTCGCCCCCGCTTCACCAATATGATAACCACTCACTGACACAGGATAAAATTTCTCAATGGCATTAGCACTAAAGTAGCCTTGCATATCGGCCATTAACTTAAGTGAGAAGTCGAGTGAGAAAATACACTCGTTTTGCGCGATCTCTTCTTTTAAAATATCAGCTTGCAGTGTGCCCCTGACTTTTTGATAAGTCGTGGTTTTCAACACTGTATATTCCGCTTCTAAGCCAAGTAATTGACTCATTAGCACCTGTCCAGAAATACCGAGTAATTTAAGCCCTAATCCCTCATTGCCTTGCGGCAGATCACCGCGATACACAGGGCGTTGTTTCGCCCTCATACGTGCAGAGCTTAAATAGCGAGTTATGTGTTTATTGGCTTTTGACCATAGCTTCATTTTGGTTAAATACAGCTCAACTTGTTGGTCAATCGCGGTATGTAAAAACCACGCCATAAGCACGGGTGCAGGGCCATTAATCGTCATCGATACCGACGTGCCAACATCACAGAGGTCGATACCAGAATACAGTATTTTCATATCATCGAGCGTTGCAATGGATACACCAGACATACCAATACAAGCAAACACATCTGGCGTTAAAGCGGGATCGTGGCCGTAGAGGGTATTAGGATCAAACGCCGTAGATAAGCGAATCGACTTTTGGCCTTTAATCAAATAATGAAAACGCTTATTGGTATCTTCAGGTAAGCCTTCGCCGGCAAACATGCGTGTCGGATCTTCATCATTATGTCTTTTGGGGAAAACCCCCGCGGTATAAGGAAACTGTCCAGGGCAATTTTCATTGAGTAAAAAAGCCGTTATATTATCCCAATGCCGTTCATCTGGTTTTATCACATGCGGGATCACAGTACCGCTTAAACTCACAAAGTGGTCTTTATGCTCACCATACGTTTGCTGAGAATCGATGGTATCAACACCCTCTTCAATTCGTTTTAATGCCAACTCATCTTCGTCTCTGAACCAAGCCAGTAACGCATGTCTAAGTGGCACTGACAGCTTAGCTAAAAGCTTGTTATAACGTTTTCGTAACGGCGGTAAGATCATTTTTAGCGAAGCATCTGTGACTAAAAAACTGTGCTCATCAGATTCATTGATTATATCAGCCTGCGGATAGCGCCCAAGTTTAGTCGGTAAACAAGGATCGCAGAGATCAGCTAACACTTGATAACAACTATGCAGTTCCCGCACTTGTGCTATTTGCTGCGCATTCATATCGCTTAATTCTGCATAATTGTTATAGATACGCGTTAAATAATCCGGATGTTGTAAATTTAACTTGCTTGCCGATAGCGTCCAATCATAACGGGGATAATGCCTGAGTGCTTGTTGGTATATTTTTTCAATGTCAGGCTGTATTGAAAAAGGTAACTGAGTGCCATATTTGGCCTTGAATTCGGTCATCAAAAATGCGATAAATCGATTAAAACCATGATCGTCATAGTGACTTGCGACCATCGGGAATACAGGCGGCTCGTGACTCAAAGAATGCTTTTCTTGCTGGTTAAAGCGCCACTGTTGTTGCACATCATTAAACGCATCTTCACAGCCTTGCTGATCGGCTTTATTTAGCACTATAGCATCGGCATATTGTAACATCTCAATTTTTTCTAACTGACTGCTCGCACCATAATCCTTGGTCATGAGATAAAGGCTAAAATCAACCATATCGACTATCGCGCTATCGCTTTGCCCAATACCGGCCGTTTCAACCAACACCAGATCAAATCCTTGATTAATCAATATCGGCACGCTCGTTTGTAATGATTGGCTGACCGACACATTGGCTTGTCGTGTCGCTATCGAACGCATGAATAATCGCTCGTGCGGCAAGGTATTAATACGAATACGATCGCCGAGCAAAGCACCTCCCGTTTTTTGGGCGCTGGGGTCGACCGCTAAATAGGCAATCCTAATATCAGAATAAAGCTGTAATAATGCCGCTAATAATTCATCAATAAAAGTGCTTTTACCCGCGCCGCCGGTGCCAGTAATCCCCATCACCAGACTTGCTTTACGGTTATCACTCACTATGTTATTCGTCGCTAATCGGTCTTGCTCTATAGCGGTAATTAACTGTCCAAAATACAAATCTGTTGCAGGTTTTTTGGTTAATTTTTTAAGCTTAAATTTTGCAGCCGTTTTAGGTTTAACAGCGATTAAACGGTTTAATAAATCACTTATCATCTCGTCTAAACTCAGTACGTCATCACGAGTATAAACACGCGTAATACCTTGCTGTTCTAATCTTCTCGCTTCTCCAGCAGAAATCGTCGCGCCGCCGCCAACGAATATTGCAGGTTTAGCCCCGAGATCGGCTAGACTCGATAATAAATAACCGAAATAGGCATCGTGCCCACCTTGATAGGAACTCATCGCAATAGCATCAACATCCTCTTGTAATGCTGCAGTAACGACATCATGCACTGAACGATTAATGCCTAGGTGAATAACTTCAACGCCTCGCGCTTGTAATAACCGTCGTACAATATTAATTGCCGCGTCATGACCGTCAAATAGACAAGTCGCGGTTAAAATGCGTAAGGGGAACTTGGTTGAAGTCATTTTCATCGCTCTTCACTCCGTCTTTTTATTAGTTTTGTAATGCTAAATCCGCCATTAATACAGCGAGGAATCGAGCGGCTTCACCACCCGTTATCGACCGATGATCAAACGTTAAAGACAGTGGCAAGAAAGTTCGTTCAACAAGAGCAGATTGATCATCGCCTTTTTTAGCCAAGAGTAGTTGTTGAAATAAACGCCCAGTCCCCAATATTGCGACGGTTGGAGGCATCACAATAGGGTTGGCATATTTACCGACCATACTGCCAAAGTTAGACAAAGTAATGGTACTGCCACGCAGATCATCAGCGGCTATTTTACGTGCCGTCACTAACTCTTTAATCGTGTTAATTTTGTCACGCATCGCTTTGGCACTGTAATTTTGTGCATCACGGATCACGGGAACAAACAAGCCATCCTTGGTATCAACAGCTAACCCTAAGTGCATCGATTTAATCACACGACGACCAATAGCATGGCTGTCATACCACGCATTTAAAGTCGGCTCGGCTTCACAAGCTAGCGCCATTGCGCGTATCATTCGAACAGTTATATCACCCCGATCAAACCAAGGTGTTATATCTGCATCGTCATGAAGTGTAACAGGCACAACTTCAGCATGTGCTTGTGCCATGGCTTTTGCCATACTACGGCGAACACCTTTCAATGGTACTAACTCACCAACATCAGCAAAAATTTTAACAACACGTTCCACATCAGCTGCAGTAACCGTACTGTGTGGGCCCGAAGGCGTGACAATCGCTAAATCAATATTATATCTGTGTGCAAGCGCACGTACTGCTGGTGTGGCTTTAACACCAATACTGTTACCCGAGACCGATTGCGCCGTTTCTTTTAATTTAACTTCAGATGTGTGTAGTTCACCAACAACAGAAGTTGACGCTTTCGCCGGCTCCGCTGCTTGCGCTGTACCAGTGTTCGTCGTTGCCGTTGTGCATTCTGTCCCCTCAGCTTCTTCAGAGAATTCAACAAGTGGATCACCAGTATGAATAATATCGCCAACGTCGCCGTACAATTTCACCACGGTAGCATTTTCTGGACACGGTATTTCGACAATCGCTTTGGCCGTTTCCATCGATACCATTAACTGGTCAGCAACAACCACATCTCCAGGTTTAACAAACCATTCAACAATCTCGGCTTCGGGTAAACCTTCCCCTAAATCAGGTAATTTGAATATATGCATTAGAACTCCATGACATTATTAACGGCGGTAACAATTCGCTCCACACTGGGCATATAGTATTTTTCCATTTTAGCCAACGGCATGATGGTATCGTAGCCGCTTACCCGCATGACAGGGGCTAATAATGTCATCAGCCCTTCCTCTGCAATAATGGCAGCTATTTCGGATGCAACCCCACCACTACGCGGCGCTTCTGAGACAATGACGCAACGACCCGTTTTCGCTATCGAGCTCAATATCGTGGTTTTATCTATCGGTTTTATACAAGCAAGATCAATTACTTCTGCAGATATATTACGTTCAGCCAATTGTTCTGCTGCTTGCAAGGTTTCATATAACATCGCCCCCCAGCTGACTAGCGTGACATCGCTACCCTCACGCAAGGTAAAGCAAACATCTAACGGTAAGGCTTGGCCATTATTGTCAACGGATTCAGTCTGCAAACGATAAATGCGTTTCGGTTCTAAAAACACCACAGGATCAGGATCGCGGATAGCAGCAAGTAGCAAGCCATAAGCGCGAGCTGGAGAAGAAGGGATGACAACACGTATACCAGGTATATGAGCAAAAATAGCTTCGGTACTTTCGCTATGATGTTCCGGTGCATGAATACCACCACCGTATGGAGCACGCAGTACCATAGGGCAGGTTAAACGGCCACGGGTACGATTACGCATCCGTCCTGCGTGACATAAGAACTGATCGAAAGCGGCATAAATAAACCCCATAAATTGAATTTCGACCACAGGCTTCATACCTTGAGCTGCTAACCCAATAGCCATACCGCTTATCAGTGATTCAGCCAATGGTGTATCAATCACCCGATCACGACCAAATTCAGCCTGTAATCCTTCTGTCGCGCGGAAAACACCGCCATTAGCACCCACATCCTCACCCAGCACTATCACGTCTTTATCTTCAGTCATGGCATCAAACAAAGCATGATTGACCCCATCAATAAGTGTCATGTCCTTCATTTTTCACCTTCCTGTAATATCGTATTTTGCACTTGCGCTAATTGATCCAAATAATGATCAGGCAAGGTTTCATACAAATACTCAAACATGGTCGCTGGTGATGCCGGCGGAATAGCAAGATAACGAGCTACCGCAGCATCAATTTCATCACTACACGCTTTTTCGAGCTGTTCGATACCCGCGTTATCAATGATCATTTCATTCAAGAGCAAACTGCGCAGTCGTGCCATAGGCTCTTTTTGCCAAGCCTCACCCACATTATCCACATCGCGATAACGAGAAGCATCATCAGCAGTAGTATGGTCGGATAAACGATAAGAAATAGTTTCAATAAGGTGAGGACCTTTCCCTTCCCTTGCTCGGTCGATGGCGGCTTTAATTTTGAGGTAACATGCAATCACGTCATTACCGTCTACTTGCTCGCAACTAACCCCACCAGCGATAGCTTTTTGCGCTAAGGTTTCACAGCTTGATTGTTCATCACGTGGTAAAGAAATAGCCCACTGATTATTATTGATAATGAATACCAAGGGCAGTTCCCATACACCTGCCGCATTAACGGATTCATAAAAATCACCTTTTGATGTTGCACCATCACCGCACACCACCACTGCAACACGCGGTTCACGGCGTAATTTCATGGCATAGCTGATTCCCACTGCATGACAACACTGACTCGCGATAGGAATAGTACAAGGCATGTCTTCACGCGGCCCTTGAAAGTCCATTCCGCGTTCATCGCCACCCCAATACATCAAGATCTCTTCAGGTTTGACCCCGCGAATAAGTACCGCAGCCGTTTCTCGGTAAGCCTGAATAAAGACATCTTCTTCCCGCATAGCTTTACCAATCGCCGCTCCAACGGCCTCTTGACCAAGACAAGACGCATAAGTACCAAGACGACCAGTACGTTGCAGCGCAATCGCCTTACAATCAAAAGTACGGGTGAATAGCATCCAGCGATAAAATTCAACTAGTAATTCGCTACTCACCCCCGCAACAGAAAAGTGCTTTAAAGATTCAGATAATCGACCTGTTTCATCCAGATATTGGGTATAACCAACACGGAAGGTATTTTCAGCTTGCTGTTTATTTATGCTCATACTCATCTCCGGAAAGTGGTTCCATCAATATCTGTTCAGCCAAAGCATTCGCAACATCAACTGTTGAACGATTTTGTTGCTCTGCTTGCCTAAATATAGCCAATAATGTGTCATACAATGCCGCCAATTTATGTTGCACAACATCTGGTTTGTTCAGATAGGATATTTGTAATACACCGCCTGAGTTGATGACATAATCAGGTGCGTAGAGGATATTTTTAGCCGCTAATGTAGCAGCCAGGTCAAGACTCTGAAGCTGGTTATTAGCAGAACCGGCAATAATAGACGTATTTAGCCGTGCGATAGTATTCGGATTTATAACTTGGCCTAAAGCACAGGGTGAAAATACATCGCAATCGACCGCATAAAGATCATCTCCAGTGACAATATCTGCACCAAATTCTGCAACAAGTCGTTGCGTTGCTTGCATATTAGGATCTGCAGCCGTTAGTTTAGCGCCATCATGATGTAGTAACTTAGCTAACGCATACCCCACGTTGCCGACCCCTTGGATCGCAATATGTAAACCAGTAAGTGAGTCTCGTTGCAGCTTAAATTTTACCGCGGCTTTAATGCCGTAATAGACCCCCTTCGCTGTATGCGGAGATGGATCACCGGAGGCCAACCCAGCGGTCGTTGTACACATCACATGGTCAGTTTGACTGGCTATCACATCCATATCTGCAATCGTCGTACCACTATCCATCGCGGTGATATAGCGTCCATTGAGACTCTCGACAAACCGACCAAACGAGGCAAACAGCGCCTTACGATCTGTTAAGTGTTTAGGCTTTAAGATAACAGCTTTACCGCCGCCAAAGGGTAATTTATTAATGGCTGTTTTATAACTCATCCCGGCCGCTAAACAGCAGGCATCCTTAACAGCAGCATATGTAGAGGGGTAATCAATTATTCGACAACCACCAATAGCGGGCCCTAACTTGGTACTGTGGATAGCGATAATTGCTTGTAATTGCGTTTCTGGGTCTCGCCAAAAGTGTACATCGCTGAATGGGTACTGCTCAGCCATGTCAAATAGATCTATCGACTCTTGCGATTTTTCCGACGCTTGCGATTTTTCAGAATCTATATAGCTTGCCATGAACGATTCTCCAACCTTAGGTTGTGAATACCCTGAAGACGCACAGTTAATTAGATTTTAAGTCGTTGGGTATACAGGAGGTTACTCTATGAATAACTATAGACACGATACACAACAGTGCCCATGACCAGATAGGCGATATTGACGAATAGAGAAAAAATAATAAGAAATAGAGACCTATATTCAATAAACTGAACGCAATCTCGTGCCATAGCTGAATGGATTGATATATCGAGAACTCAGGAGGACTTGGAGATAGTGAGATAGGAATGATTAAATAGAAAAAAGCAAAGAGTCGAAAATAAATCAAAAAGTCACATTAATGCAATTTAATACACCAAAATTTAACACCTTAATGAACATTTACGCTGCAATATACGTATTTTGATTAAATAACAAACTAACAATGGTAATACAAACAAAATATACGCCCTTCGGGCTTTTAATAATACGATAAAACTGTTCTACTTGTCACCAATCTCATTAAAATCTAATTTTAGCTATGTGTACACATAAGTTTACACCCTCTTATGTCTGGTATATGTTCAGCAAAATTATTCACTAACTCGACAAGATATACGTTGGAAATAAATAATGGCAACAGGTTCAAGAGCACAGTTTTCGTCTAAATTCGGCTTCATCATGGCTGCAGCAGGTTCTGCAGTTGGTGTAGGTAATATTTGGGGTTTCCCAACACAAGCAGCAAGTAATGGCGGCGCAGTCTTTTTACTTGTTTATCTATTAATGGTATTTGTTTTAGCCTATCCATTATTGGTTGCTGAATTAACCATTGGTCGTCATGGTCAAGCAAACCCGATCAAATCAATCCAGTCTATTTGGCCAAAACAAAAAATTGCTGCTGCGGGCTTAGGTATCGCGGGCATGGTTGCGGTATCGTTAATCTTAAGCTTCTACGGTATTGTTGCGGGTTGGTTGTTAGGTTCATTATTTGCCCCTATTTTCTCATTACTTGGTCTTGAAAGTGCAGCGACTTGGGTTGAATCATTCAGTACAGAACGTAACTTAGTGATGATGGTATTGTTCATGCTCATCACGATACGCGTAGTGAGAAGTGGCGTTACTGATGGTATCGAACGCTGGTCATCACGCTTAATGCCGATGTTATTCGTATTATTTGGCCTAATGACTGCTTACATCTTAACGCAAGACGGCGCAAGTGATGGTCTGGCTATGTACCTTATCCCTGATTTTTCACACTTAAGTTCAGACTTAGTGATCAGCGCGATGGGTCAAGCATTCTTCTCATTATCTTTGGGTGTATGCTCAATGATGGTTTACGGTTCATACCTAAGCAAGAATACCAACATTCCAAAAACAGCGGCACAAGTTGCGTTAATTGATACCGGTGTTGCATTCGCTGCAGGCCTATTAATTCTACCAGCTATGTTCGTTGCTCAACATAACGGTGTTGAGATCTATGATGCTTCAGGCGCGTTATTAAGCTCTGATACGTTAGTATTCACAGTATTACCTGCCATGTTCGATACGATGGGTAGCACAGGTATTATCATTAGCATCTTATTCTTCGTACTTATGGTTATTGCGGCATTAACATCATCGATCTCGATGTTAGAAGTACCAGTATCATGTGCAATGGAAGAATTAAACAAAGAACGTAACACGGTTGTTTGGTGGATTGGCGGTATCATCACGTTAGTATCTGCAATCATCGTATTTAACTTCGGCGACTTGTTTGGTTTAGTCATTACAGCTACAACTGTTTATGCACAGCCTATCTTAGCGTTAATCTTTGCATTACTTGTAGGTTGGGTATGGCGTCGTGATCAACTGCTTACTGAAATTAAGCAAGGTAACCCAGAACTTGAACAAGGGTTATTCTGGAAAATCTGGCCTTGGTATGTTCGTGTTGTATGTCCTGCACTCATCATCTTAGTATTAGCGTCATAATCTAGCGTTAAGCTGGTATTACGAAAAGTATTATAAAACGTATGAAAAAAGGCAGCTACTGGATATATTCCACTCGCTGCCTTTTTATTATCTTCATTCAGTTTTATTATCTACAATTCATGCCTTTACAGTTCGTGTAAAACTAATTCTTTATAACCAATTAAACCCAGAATATCTTCATTCTCAATCACTGGTGCATGAGATAAACTAAAGCGCTCAAACAAACGAGCACAATAGCGAATGTCCATTTCTGGCGGAACCGATACAATTGGCTTAGCCATGATTTCATAAATGTTAACGCGATCAGGTGAACGGTCTTTGGCTAATACTTGTTTGGCGATATCTGACAGTACCAAAATACCGTATGCGTCATGCTGGTCACGCTTGTTAACAATAATAACCTTAGTATCATGTTCTTTCATTGCTGTAATAGCTTCACGAACCGTTTGCATTCCGTCCATGCAAATATAGTTTTGTGTCATTACCGCATTGGCTTTAATTACGACTTTACTCACAGTTCGTTCTCCACAGTTTTAGTTAATTGACTGATCTGATGATTAACACCAACAGCATCTTCTACATCGATTTGTACTGCAATACCTGAGCCCGGCTTTTCATCAAACTGACCGACTTTGTTAATTTCTTCTAAAATATGTCGACTTAAGTGCTCTTCAACAATAAAGAGTAAAACATCACGCTGCGTTTCTAGCGTTAAACCAAAGAAGGTTTTCGATTGCTTAAGGCCTTCACCTCGCGCGTTATTAATAATAGTGGCGCCTGTTGCTCCCGCACTGCGCGCTGCATCCATGATACCGTCAGTAATGCCAGCCTCAACAAAGGCAACGATTAATTTAAAATGCATTTAATTCTCCAACAATTCAAAATTTTACTGTGATTTTTTATTACTATTACGATCGTTACAGTTATAACTCGTCACTGCTTACAAGTTAATCTGTTGCCACTTTTTTATCTCGCGTACTGATCCACTGTGATATTTGTGCGTACGCCATCACCGACATGATCGGGAATAAACTCGCAAAAGCAATAAGACCAAAACCATCGATAATAGGATTACGCCCAGGTACCGTTTCAGCTAATCCAAGTCCCAACGCCGCAACTAAAGGAACCGTTACCGTCGAGGTTGTCACACCACCTGAATCGTAAGCCAAAGGAATAATTAATTTAGGCGCAACAAGCGTTTGCAAAACAACGACGACATAACCCGCCATGATGTACCAATGAATTGGATCACCAACAACAATCCGATAACAACCGAGTGAAATACCGATAGCTACGCCAAGCGCAACAGATAAACGTAAACCCCAAATACCAATTGAGCCACCTGATACTTCATTCGCTTTAATCGCCACGGCAATCAAAGACGGCTCTGCAATCGTAGTAGCAAAACCAATGAGGAAGGCAAATAGATATACCCAATAATAATCAGTCCAAACAAGTTCACGGACACTTTCCGTCACGACTTCGACGCTATTAACACTCGCCAGAAAAGTAGGATCTGTTAATTGCTGCGCCATCAAACGACCCAGCGGAAATAGCGCCCACTCCAAGCCAATTAAAAACAGCGATAAACCGACTAATACCCACAAAAAACCCATTAGTACCCGACCTAAATTAGGTAATGGCTTGCGAATAACTGCAAATTGAAAACCAAATAAGATCGCCGCAATCGGTAGTACATCGTGAAATGTAGTGACAATAGTCGAACCAATTTGCGCTAACATATCAATAAAGGTCATAGCATCACCATTCCATAAGCCATTACAAAGATCATCGGATTAAGCGACGCTAACGCGATAAGACCAAAACCATCAATCATCGGGTTTCGACCTTTGATAGAAGATGCCAGACCAACACCAAGTGCAGTCACTAACGGCACTGTGATCGTCGATGTGGTAACACCGCCCGAATCATAAGCAATACCAATAATCTCAGGCGGAGCAAACACCGTCATGATCACCACCAGCACATACCCGCCAATGATGAACCACTGTAATGGCCAGCCTTTGATAATACGCAATACGCCCAGTGCGATAGCAATACCAACACTCAGCGCAACACTCATTCTTAAGCCTTGAGCATAGTCATCCATCGCGACTTGCGTTGTGCCAATAAGATCACCACTGGCTGCGACTCTCGCCGCTTCCGCTGCCACCGCAATTAATGCTGGTTCGGCCACCGTAGTACCAAAACCAAGACAAAATGCAAAAATCAATAACCAGCCAACGCTACCTTTACGCGCAAACGCATGCGCCATTGATTCACCAATAGGAAATAACCCTTGTTCTAGGCCATGAATAAAGAAGGTGAGTCCTAACAGTACAAACAGCACACCAATAAGCAGCTGGCTGACATTCGGCAATGGTTGTTGAATAACCACTAACTGGAAGAATAAGATCACAATAATAATGGGAGCAAGATCCCTGATACTGCCCAACATAAATTTTAGTAGGGTTTTAAACGTGTTAACCAACATAGCCTCCTTGATTATATTAATCACGCGGATACTAGCCTACTGAAAAAACTAAAAAATTGATCTAAATCAATGAGATTGGAACTAACCCCATAGAGGTGCACTTAACCTTAATAAAACCTTTGGTTAACCTTGACATAACAATACAAAACAATAAACATCAATAAAACAGCTGAAGAGCTATTCATTAAATCTTACGTGGGTATAAATTTCATCTAATTCAGCCACGCTACATTGCTGCCAATGCGGCGGTAACTCACACCCTAAGCATTGTTCTAACTCTACGGATAAATAAACAAAAGATAATGAATCAGCATTTAAACTATGGAAGGTTTTATCGGGGGACAGTTCAGTTAAATTTAATGCATCAATAAATAAGTGGCTAATACTCTCCCACTCCCTCTCATTTAATTCTAAAATATTTGAAATAGAACATAATGTACGCTTAAAAAACCCAACGCTCGGCTTTTTATAGGCATGATTTGCAATCGTCATAAAATCATATTTACCATTAGAGAGTAATGGAATGTCATCAAATAGAGTGATGATGAATTTATCACGTGGTAATGAATAATAGTCGCTTAGTCGAGTGAGTAACTGCCCTTTATCAATATCACCGTGACTGGATTCCAAGGCAATAACAATCGCTTTATCGTTACCTGTGACTGCACTTTGCGGATAATCTGTTTTAACGACACTTTGCACATCATCGAGATTAATGCGTAACCCAAATAATTTTACAAATCGTTTCGTACGGCCAACTAAATAGAAAAGATCATGCTGCGTTCGACAAGCAATATCACCAGTAAATAATACCTCCGGTGTCTCATCTTCAGCGAGTCCAGCAATTGAGTTAGCATAACCCATCATCACGTTCTTACCACGATAAACAAGTTCACCAGATTTATCTAGCGCTTTAATCTCGTGACCTTCGTCATCAACTATTGAGAGTTCACCCTGCGGAATAGCACGACCGATGGAATTTGGAAAGTCAATCGCCAGGTGTGGAGGCAAATAAGAAATCCTCGGCGAGGCTTCTGTTTGACCATACATGACAAAAAAATCAATCCCATTAGCTTGCGCTTGTAATGCATATTCTTTGACTAAAAAACCTTCAAGTTTACCGCCTGCTTGTGTGATATAACGTAGACTCGGGTAAGCTTTAAAATCAAACTTAGTTTTAAGCAAAGCTTCAAAAGTATAAGGAACACCAGCAAAACTGGTCGCTGAATAGGTCACTAAATCATGCCAAAAACTTGCATCTAGTACACCGTGTGCCGTAAATACAGTACATGCGCCGGCTTGTAAGTGGGAGTGTAAAACAGATAAACCATATGCATAATGTAATTTTAGGTGAGCCAGAGCAATATCATTTTCAGTCAAATTCAAATATTCGACAATCGATTCTGTATTTGACTGGATATTCGTCGCACTTAGCTTGACGAATTTAGGGGTTCCCGTCGTACCAGACGTCGACAATAACAGCGTTAAATCAGGATGTAGCTGATAAGTACACTGTGAGTGCTGCGTAATTTTACCAAAGCCATTTATCAGCAGATTAGGATTATAACGATTAATAAGTTCTATCGACTTATCACTACTAAAGTTATCCATAAGGTAGACAACCTTATTACTTCTTAAACAAGCTACATAACTAACCACCGACAAAATAGAATTTTTTGATTCAATAAATACTAATTCTTTATTATTTCCGAGTTGCACGGATAGCACATTGGCTTGATGCTCGAGGTCCATGTAGGTTATACGCTCACCGCTGACTGCATCAATGACTGCAATATTATCTTGAAACCGGTCTAAGCCATTAAAGAACATATACACCCCTACTTCTAAAAATAATTAGTTCATAATCCGATAAATAATTTAGACCTCTGCTTTAAAATCATCTTAATGACCACAAATGAAGATAACGACAGAAATAGTGTGATTGTAAAGCTTACTGATGCGGCAAGTAATCCCGTCATTTCAACATTAAGGTATTGGTTATATATAATCCGGATGATCGATATAAAATAGCCATGCACAAAATATAAATAAAAACTTAAACGCGCAAACATATTGAGACATTTATTTTTCTTAGATAAATAGCGTTTTGTAAATGCGATTAAGATCACCGACAACGCCATTTTCCACAGTAAATCGACTGATGTATTAAATTCGCCATCCCATGACAATGAAAGATAAATCACGATATAACCGACTAATAGTACGCCACTATGCTTTGTTAGCATTTCATAAATATTCGGGCGCTGCCAAAGTAACATCCCCAATAAATAAGTTGGCAAAAAATACACAGTCCAAATAACATTATTAACACTAAAATCAGGACGTCCAAACCACAATGCAGGTATTAATGACAATATAAAGAAAATACCTAATAACTGCTTGTTTTTAAGATATAAAAAACTAGGACTAAAAAGATAAAGTGGAATGATCATGGGGATAAACCACAGCGTGACGAGATGTGCCCCTGACAACATAAAGTATAAATATTGATATACAGGCCCTAAACTATGTAACCAATTAATATCAAGCCAAAAATGGGTGTTTTTAAGCCCCGACATATAAATAAAAATAGCCGGTATTGAAACAAAAAAATAAGGAATAATAACAATTTTAAATTTATGTTTTAAGTAATCAAGATAGTTAAAATTGGTCGATAATGATGAAAATAAATAACCAGCAACAACGACAAATAATATAGTGGTGTTATCAAGTAATAATTCAAGAGCATGCAACACGGTCGAACCATCATTATTAATCGTGCCAATCGCATGAATCAACATAATCAATAGAATTGCAATCCCTCTAAAATTATTTATAAATTGCATCGTATCCCTACCTTCAACTTGTACCGCGACAACCAGTTCCCACTCATTTATCACTATAGAAGTATGGTAGAAATAACTTCAATTTCATGGCGCAGTTAGGTAAAAAGTAAGAGAATATAATACCTTACTTTATGGAATATAATTATATGCCAATATCTATAAAATGGCCAAAACCCAGATAAAAGAAAAGGTTAAAAACCACCTAGCAGCAATGATAAATGAAAGTAATTATATTCACTTATTATTGCATAAGAAAGTATCAGGTGATGTTGAAATATTGAGATATCAGTAAGCGTTTTAGTCAGGCGCTATATTTAGCTTTAATGACTTCGTTACTCACTTAACCGGCATTCAACGTTCAGCTCTTTACAGATCCTAAATACACCATCAAGAACGCGGCTGTTGGCATTATCTTCACCTCCGTCAGTACTACTATCCGCACTAATCGTTAATTGAGAAAGGCCATTACTCACTTTCGCAATCTTAATCGAAGCAGCGGTATCAGCTTGGTTAATATCTAACAACATAGCGGCATCATCTTGCTTTACTAGATCGACATTTTCATTACTGTTTACAATTTTAAGCGCGGTCTGGTAAACATTACTCGCAGGTGCTTTTATATCGACTGTTGCCACTTCATGACTTTGACTTTTGTAGTACATCACAGCACCGACGGTTGCAGCACCAAGACCTGCACAACCAGATAACAATGCCGTAGAAAATGCAGTAGAAAATAAAATAATGAGATTTTTCTTCATAGTAAAGACCTTGTTATATTTTAAGTATGCTCAAACCTATAAACAATTATATATTATTATTCTGATAAAATATGACACATACGAATTAACTTTACTTTTCAATAACAACTTGAATACAATCCGCCCTGTAAATATCAAGGGAATACTTAACTAATCATTAATATACAATAATTTATATAACATTAACGAAGTATTTTATTATCTAATTTTTCTATTTTAAAGGGATTAAAATCAAGATGGATATTCCGACTATTAACCTACTTAATTTAACGCTAGGCGGGTTCAATGTTTCTGATATTGCCACGGGCGCGTTAATTCTCATGATGACAACAATGGGGTTAACACTCAAACTCAGTGACTTCTCGCGTATTATGACGCAACCACTTCCCGTCATCACCGGACTACTGATTCAATTACTGGCTTTACCTGCTATCGCATTTTTACTTATTGCAGTTTATGACCCTGCGTTCCCCATTGCGATTGGCATGATCATTTTGGCTTGTTGCCCGAGTGCTGCAACCTCTAATTTTTTCACCCACATCGCTAAAGGTGATGTAGCACTATCGGTTACGATGACAGCAATAAGCGGTATTATTGTCGTGTTTACCACCCCACTATTTATTAACTTAGGCTTTATGAATTTAACCGGTGAAGGTCAAACGATTTACTTACCCCTGCTACCATCAATGCTGCAAATTTTAAAGCTGATCATCTTACCTGTTGCCGTTGGCATGACTCTTCGCCATTTTGCATCATCGTTGGCACAAAAAATCGAGCCATACGCGACTAAATTGTCCTTTGCGTCCATCTTATTAGTGATGGCTATCTTGTTCTCCGAAGTTTACCCAAGCTTAGACATCATTATTGAGTTGGCTTTAGCCCCCGTGCTGACACTGAATATTGTCATGATGGTGCTTGGTGTAACTATTGCAAAAGTACTCAAACTCAATACTCAACAAGCTCGCTCTATTTGTGTGGAAATTGGTATTCAGAATTATGTACTCGCCGTGGTCATTGCCATTGCGATATTAAAACAACCTGAATTTGCGATCGCAGCGATTGTTTATTTATTCACTATGTACGTGTGCGTATTTGCCTTTATTGCGTATTGCCGCTTCCAGGATATGACGATGAATAAAACAGTGCGTAATTAGCTCTATTGTTCATAAACAGTAAGTAATTTTGTTTTTCATAAACCGTCAATAGCAAAAAGGCCCACTTCAACAGTGCGTTAAAGTGGGCCTTTCATTTTATTACTCAGCTTACTGCGTTATTTTAAAAACCATTATAGGCTAATGAAAATACCCGCTAATGCCGCACTCATTAAGTTAGCCAGTGTTGCCGCTAATACCGCTTTAAAGCCTAAGCTTGCAACATCTGAACGACGCTCTGGCGCCATCACACCGATAGAACCGATTTGAATTGCAATAGAACCAATGTTAGCAAAACCACACAATGCAAATGTAATGATGACTTGGCTGTGCTCTGAGATAGTCTCTTTCACTGCCGCAAAGTCCATGAAAGCAACGAATTCATTTAGGATCATTTTCTGACCAATGAACGAACCTGCAATAAGCATTTCATGTTCAGGTACACCAATCATATAAGCGAGTGGCGAGAAGATATAACCCAATACACTTTGCAGTGTTAAGTTATCAATACTTACCCAGTGACCAATTGTTTCTAAACCAGCGTTTGCCATGGCGATAACACTCACAAAAGCAATTAGCATAGTACCGATAGCAACAGCGACTTTCATACCATTCATCGCACCAGCAGCCAGTGCGTCAATCGCATTACTGTGTTCGCTTTTTGCCATTTCGATATTAGTATCTTCAGTCACTGTTTCTTGCTCTGGCACTAATAATTTAGCCATCAACAAGCTACCCGGTGCAGCCATGAAACTTGCAGCGATAAGGTATTTAAGCTCGACACCTAAACCTGCATAACCGCCTAGAACGCTACCCGCAACCGATGCCATGCCACCCGTCATTACTGCGAACAATTCTGAGCGCGTCATTTTTGGTAAAAAAGGTTTCACTAATAATGGTGATTCACCTTGAGATAGGAAAATGTTACCCGTTGCCGCTAATGATTCCACACGACTGGTACCAAGAAATTTCTGGATTCCCCCGCCAATCACTTTAATCACCCACTGCATTACACCTATGTAATAAAGTAGTGAGATAAGCGCACTAATAAAGATAACTAACGGCAATACGCGGATCGCGAAGATAAAGCCTTCCGTCGCTAAATCACCAAATAAAAATTGAATACCCACATCGGCAAAACCTAGAATGCTCGCAACACCACTACTCATCGCGCCTAACATGCTTTGGCCAAGTGAAGAGTAAAGTACAATCGCAGCAAAACCCGCTTGTAAAAATAGTGCACCACCGACGGTACGCCAATTAATTGCTTTACGATTTTCTGACAGTGCGCATGCACATAAAATAAGTACTAAAATACCAACTAAACTAATTAACAACTGCATTATTTCATCCTGTTCTTAAAAATAGATGTATAAAAATGAAGGTGTGATACCAATTGGAATAAAATTTAGATGGCAGTAAACGCAGGAAAAATTAACACCCACTGGGATTAATTTAGACCTGATTAGTGATCAGTATTTTATTGCAATGGGTATTACGTGTATTGGTATATGAGGAGAGGACAACCCGTATTTTAGAAGTAAAATAACATGGTCAATCCGCCCAATAACAACATACGAGTCACCTTGATAGCAAGCTACAGTCACGCTGGTCCAAAATCCTTGGGTCGTTCACATTTCCTTGGTGACGGCTTGTAACTAAGGTGGCTAAACTCGATGGTTCTGGCCGGAACGGAATTATATAGAGATCTGCATCACATTAATAACATTATTTATCACTTTATTATTAAATTTAAAATAATGCTTACAAATTAAACTTTATAGATGTTTTTTCAACTAAATTAACAATAACAAACCACACTATCACGCTAGCGTTTTATCCATAATCATATTGGCAACCCAGTCGTTAACTACCATACTCAAGTTAATGCATAGCTAAATGGATGAAAGACAAGATTAATTCACTCATTAAGTCGTGATATTTAGTTACCACAATCCACCTCACTTCCCGAATAAAGGAACGAAGATGCCAAACGCCTACTCGTCACTTAACTTCGCCCTCGGTGAAACTATCGATCTGTTACGCGACAGTGTTGCCGCGTTTGCCAATGATGAGATAGCCCCACGGGCAGCGCAAATCGACCAAGACAATTTATTTCCTGCAGATATGTGGCGCAAATTTGGCGACATGGGGTTATTGGGTATCACCATCAGTGAGGAATATGGCGGCGTTGAGATGAACTACCTTGCGCATGTCATTGCCATGCAAGAAATAAGTCGCGCTTCAGCGTCGGTTGGGCTGAGCTATGGTGCCCATTCTAATCTGTGTGTTAATCAAATATTTCGCCATGGTAACACCCAACAAAAATCCACATACCTGCCTAAATTAATTAGTGGCGAACATGTCGGAGCATTAGCAATGACAGAACCCAATGCGGGCTCTGACGTGGTATCAATGAAGCTAAGTGCAGTATTGGACGGCGATGATTATGTGCTTAATGGTAATAAAATGTGGATCACTAATGGACCTGAAGCCAGTACGTATATCGTTTACGCCAAAACCGCCGCTGAATTAAGCAGTCATGGTATTACCGCCTTTATCGTTGAACGCGGTTTTTCTGGATTTAGCCAAGCGCAAAAACTAGATAAACTCGGTATGCGTGGTTCCAATACCTGTGAACTCGTATTCCAACACTGCCGCGTTCCCAAAGACAATATCCTTGGCCAGCTCAACCAAGGTGTGCAAGTACTAATGAGTGGTCTTGATTACGAACGTCTGGTATTAACGGGTGGCCCATTAGGCATTATGGATGCTTGTATGGATCTTGTTGTCCCCTACATCCACCAGCGACAACAGTTCGGTAAAGCCATTGGTGAGTTTCAACTGGTACAAGCTAAAATAGCGGATATGTATAGCCAGATGAATGCCGCCAAATGTTATACCTACACAGTGGCTCGCGCTTGTGATAACCGCGAAGCAAGTCGTAAAGATTGCGCAGGGGTGATCTTATATTGCGCTGAATTAGCGACTAAAATGGCACTTGATACTATCCAATTATTAGGCGGAAATGGTTACAGTAATGAATATCCCGCAGGCCGTTTACTGCGTGACGCCAAGCTTTATGAAATTGGCGCAGGCACATCAGAAATGCGTCGCATGCTAATTGGCCGAGAAATCTTTAACGAATCAAAAGGATAGCGATTATGGCTAAAATAGGCACTTCGCTAAACATCAAGCAGCCTCTGTTTATGGCCAAGCAACAGGCAATGCTAGGACTTGTCCAACAACTCGAAAATAATGTGGAAAAAGTCAAAAAAGGCGGTGGTGAAATAGCCCAACAACGTCACTTAGCCCGTGGAAAAATGCTTGCCCGTGACCGTATTGATACATTATTGGATCCTGGCTCGCCATTACTCGAACTCGGGCAATTTGCCGCTTGGCAGTATTATGATGATGAAGTACCCGCAGCGGGTGTCATCGCGGGCATTGGCCGAGTCAAGGGTATCGAATGCATGATTATCGCCAATGATGCCACCGTTAAAGGCGGGACCTATTACCCTCTCACGGTGAAGAAGCATTTACGCGCCCAAGAAATTGCCGAACGCTGCTGCCTGCCCTGCATCTACTTAGTTGACTCTGGTGGTGCTTTTTTGCCCCGCCAAGATGAAGTATTTCCCGACCGTGACCACTTTGGCCGCATCTTCTTTAATCAAGCTAATATGTCTGCCAAAGGCATTCCACAAATAGCGTCCGTAATGGGCTTATGTACGGCAGGGGGGGCTTATGTTCCAGCAATGGCTGATGAAGCTATTATTGTAAAACAGCAAGGTACTATCTTCCTAGCTGGACCGCCCTTAGTAAAAGCTGCAACAGGAGAAGAAGTCACAGCGGAAGAACTCGGTGGCGCAGATGTGCACTGTAAAATATCAGGTGTTGCAGATCATTACGCCGAAAATGATGCCCACGCATTAAAACTCGTACGCCAAGCTATCGATAATATCAATCATGTAAAAAAACCGAGTTTAACTGTTCATCCCAGCAGCCCACCACGCTTTGACAGCCTAGAGTTATATGGCATTGTCGGCACCGATTTAAAAAAGCAATTCGATGTCAAAGAAGTTATTGCGCGCATTGTAGATAACTCTGAATTAGATGAATTTAAGCAATATTATGGTTCTACATTAGTTTGTGGATTTGCGCGTATTCATGGCTACCCTGTCGGTATCATTGCCAATAATGGCGTATTATTTTCCGAATCAGCGCAAAAAGGCGCGCATTTTATACAGCTATGTTGTAAACGCAAGATCCCATTAGTCTTCCTGCAAAATATTACTGGATTTATGGTCGGAAAAAAGTATGAAGCTGAGGGTATTGCAAAGCACGGTGCGAAAATGGTGACCGCGGTATCTTGCGCACAAGTGCCTAAATTTACGGTCATTATTGGCGGTAGTTACGGCGCAGGTAATTATGGTATGTGTGGCCGAGCTTACGACCCGACACTGTTGTGGATATGGCCAAATGCTAGGATCTCGGTTATGGGTGGCGAACAAGCCGCTAGCGTGCTTAGTCAAGTCAAAAAAGACGGTTTAGCCCGTAGTAATAAAACTATGACAGAGGCTGAAGAAGCCGATTTTAAAGCCCCGATCATTAAGCAATATGAAACCCAAGGCGATCCTTACTATGCCAGTGCACGCTTATGGGATGACGGTATTATCGACCCAGTTCAGACCAGGCAAGTATTAGGGTTAGCAATATCAGCAGCATTAAACGCCCCCATTGCCGATACCCAATTTGGTATTTTCAGAATGTAGCTAACTTAATGTCACTTACTTAACCCCCCCGCTAGGATCTATGAATGACAAAACAATCCGAACAGTTAAACATCATCAATGCAGCTCACTTCCACACGACGATTGATGATCGCGGTATCGCCACTATAACCTTGACTCGACCCAAGGTACGTAATGCTTTTAATGCAGAAACCATTCATCACCTGCTAACTACACTGGCCGTATTAAAACATGATCCAGCTGTACATATCTTACTATTAAGAGCCCAAGGACAGCACTTCTCGGCTGGTGCCGATATAAACTGGATGAAAGATGTCGCCAAATTAGGTTACCAAGAAAACCTTGCTGACGCGGCGCAATTAGCCAAACTGATGGACAAATTAAATCAATTCCCTAAACCAACATTAGCCCTACTACAAGGAGCTTGCTTTGGTGGGGCTGTTGGTCTAGTAGCATGCTGTGATATTGCGCTGGCGACATCAACAACATCATTTTGCTTAAGTGAAGTGAAAATAGGCCTTATTCCAGCGGTAATAAGCCCTTATGTCGTTACCGCGATGGGAGTAAGGCAAGCTCGTCGCTATTGCCTGACAGGTGAATTATTTAGCGCGCCCCAAGCTTTAGAATATGGTTTACTCCACGAGATTGGGGATGATTTAGATTCACTCGCCGCGCCATTTATCGATAACCTACTTCGTAACAGCCCCGCTGCAATGCAAGCCGTTAAATCCCTCATTCATGATATTAATAACCATGCCATCAACGACACATTGATTGCCGATACCAGTCAACGTATCGCCGCAATTCGGGTAACGATCGAAGCACAGGAAGGGTTAGATGCATTTCTGAATAAACGCCAACCCGACTGGACTAAGGGCTAGAAGTAATAAATAAAATAAGGAATAAGTCTATGCCGCACCAAGGTTCAGCACCATCACTTCTTAGTAGACTATTTAATAAAGTACTTATCGCTAATCGCGGCGAAATTGCCTGTCGTATTATCGAGACTGCGCAGCGTCTTGGCATAACGTGTGTGGCGATATACTCTGCGGCAGATGCCAACGCGCGGCATGTAAAAATGGCGGATGAAGCCTTTTATCTCGGGCCTGCCCCAGCGACAGAATCTTATCTGAATAGCCAACGTATACTTGACATAGCGCAACAAGCCAATGTTCAAGCTATCCACCCCGGTTATGGGTTTTTATCCGAAAATGCAGCATTCGCCCAAGCCTGTGCAGATCAAGGATTCATCTTCATCGGCCCAAGTGTCGACGCCATTACCACTATGGGTAGTAAGAGTGCTGCAAAAGTAATAATGACTGCTGCCAATGTGCCACTTGTGCCGGGTTATCATGGTAAAGCGCAAGATGAACCGACATTACAACAACAATCACAAGACATCGGTTATCCGCAACTGCTCAAGGCGGTATATGGTGGCGGCGGTAAAGGCATGCGCATCGTTTATAATGCTGAAGAGTTTAGCCAAGCACTCGCCACCACCAAACATGAGGCAATGGCCAGCTTTGGCAATGACGATATGCTGATAGAGCGCTACTTAACCAAGACCCGCCATGTTGAAATTCAAATATTTAGCGATAGTCACGGCAACTGTATTTACTTATCTCAGCGTGATTGTTCAATTCAACGTCGCCATCAAAAAGTGCTCGAAGAAGCCCCAGCTCCCGCACTCCCTCAAGCAATCCAAGTCGCTATGGGGGAAACTGCCGTCGCAGCGGCCCAAGCCATTAATTATCAAGGTGCTGGCACCGTTGAATTCTTATATGACGAACAAGGTCAATTCTACTTCATGGAGATGAATACCCGCCTGCAAGTAGAACACCCCGTCACCGAGATGATCACCGGATTAGATTTAGTCGAATGGCAGTTATATATTGCGAATGGTGCGCCCTTACCGCTGACTCAAACACAAGTTAAAATTACCGGCCATGCTATCGAAGTGCGTATCTACGCCGAAGACACCGACAAGGATTTTATCCCCGCCAGTGGTCGCATTGCTTTTTTAAATCAACCATCAGCATCTCGACATGTGCGTATTGATACCGGCGTTGTTGCAAGCGATGAAATAAGCCCCTATTACGATCCCATGATTGCCAAATTAATAGTCTGGGATCATACTCGCGACTTGGCTATTGTGCGCCTCCAAACCGCCTTAGCAAACTATAAGATCGCTGGTATTAAAACCAATATTGGTTTCCTTACACAGTTGTCACATGTACCAGCACTACAAAAAGCTGAACTCAATACGGACTTCCTGCAAACCCATGCTGCACTATTATCAGTAGTACCAGAGAATATTAATTATGCGTTACTCTTCGCAGCCCTCGCCTTGCAACTGCAAGCGAAGCAGTCTAAATCAGATACCTATACACTTGATAACGCAATTAATAACAGCATCAAGGATAGTAATTCCCCTTGGGCCCAAACGACAGGCTGGCGTTTGAATCAACTCGCCATCAACACAATTAAATTAGCGACAGCGCATAACGAGCAAAATAAAGAGCAAGAACAGCACCAATACAGCCTAGATGTGACAACACTCACTCAAGGTTATCAAATTAAACTGCATAGCTATGCTAATGAACCACAAGAATACCAGGTTCACTGTGAACTCTTAGGTAATGAACTAACCGCATTTATTGATGGTCATAGAGTACAGGCAACCGTGGTGGTATCCGCATTACAGGTCACCATCTTTTACGCCGGAAACACTTGTTTGCTATTTCGCAAAACAGCTAAACAAATTACGCCGCAACCTGTTATGCAAAACAGGACCTCAACAACTAATATTAATACTGCAGTAGACACAAAAATCACTGCACCAATGAATGGCGTTATCGTCAGTGTGCTTTGCCAACCGAAGCAAGTCGTCGAGGCTGGCGAGCCGTTAGTCGTGATGGAAGCGATGAAGATGGAATGCAACATAACCGCACCAACAGCTGGCACAATAACAGCAGTGTGTTATCAAGATGGTGACATGGTTGAAGATGGTGCTGAATTAATACAGTTAACCCCTTCTCCCATACTTGATAACAAGGAATAAGCCTGATGGCAATACTACCGATGAACACGCCTAACCAGCCCTCTAACAATCAATACCAACTGCCTGAACGCGTCAAAATTGTCGAGGTTGGGCCCCGCGACGGCCTGCAAAGTGAAGTAGCGATCAGTCTCAATGATAAAATATCACTGGTTAATATGCTCAGTCATACCGGATTAAGCATGATTGAGTCAGGAAGTTTTGTATCCCCCAAATGGATCCCCCAAATGGCCAATAGTGGTGAGTTATTTAGACGTATTAAGCGCACTAAAGGTGTCACTTACTCGGCATTGACCCCTAACTTAATCGGTTTAAATGCTGCAATTGCCGCCAACGTCGATGAAATAGCCATATTTGGCTCTGCATCTGAAAGCTTTAGCCGTAAGAATATCAACTGTTCTATAACCGATTCGCTACGCCAATTTTCCCCTGTGGTAAAACAAGCTCTCGCTGCTGGTTTGCCTGTGCGAGGTTACATATCTTGCACCCTTGGCTGTCCATACGAAGGTTATATCAGCATTAATAAAGTCGCTAAAGTCGCCCAGCAATTACAGCAAATGGGCTGCTATCAAATAAGCCTTGGCGATACAGTCGGAGTCGGCACGCCGGAAGCCACTAAAGCCATGATAAACGCCGTGAGTCAGTATGTATCTGTCGATAAGTTAGCTGTTCATTTTCATGATACTTACGGCCAAGCACTGGCAAATATTTATGCCGCATTACAATTAGGGGTAAGCGTTATCGACAGTGCAGTTGCTGGATTGGGCGGCTGTCCTTATGCTCAAGGGGCTTCAGGTAATGTTGCCAGTGAAGATGTGGTGTATATGCTCAATGGATTAGGGATTGAATCTGGCGTCGATCTAAGCGAATTAATCGCCGTCGGTAATTTTATTAGTGAACGCTTAAAACGCAGCAATGGTTCGAAAGTCGCTCAGGCCTATCCTGCAGCTCAAGCCCTGTTTCAATCATTAATATGAGGTGAGAATGACAGCGCAGTCAAGCATGCCAATTTGGACACCAAGCCAAGCGCGTATTGATGGCAGTAACATCACCCGTTACCAGCAGTTTCTACGCGATGAATACAGCCTTACGTTTAGCCATTACCAGCAATTACATCAATGGAGTATCGACAATACAGCTGTATTTTGGGGTTCGTTAGTGCGTTTTTTTCAGCTTAAAGGTCACTTTAATCTTGAGCGTATATTTGTCGAAGATGACTGTTTTTATCACTGCCAATGGTTTCCTGATTCAACGCTAAATTTTGCCGAAAACCTACTGTATCCTAAAAATATAGCCGATCTCAATACCGTAATTAATAGTAACGTTAGTAATAATAAGAATAATAATAACGACAATAAATTAGCCATCATCAGTCACGGCGAAGATGGTCGCCGCAGTCAACTCAGCTATAAGCAATTACGTGATGAAGTTACTCGCGTTGCAGGCGCTATACGAGAACTCGGTATTGTAAAAGGCGATCGCGTTGCCGCTATATTACCCAACTGCAGTGAAGCCATTGTGGCGATGCTTGCCACGACGAGCATTGGTGCTATTTGGTCATCTTGTTCACCTGATTTTGGTCATCAAGGAGTATTGGATAGGTTTACCCAGATCCAACCTAAATTATTGTTCGCCTGTAACGGTTATCACTACGCTGGTAAAGCAATTAACATCACTACTAAAGTGACCGCCATTACCCACGCATTACCTGAGTTACGCCAACTCATCATCGTGCCATATCTCACAGCTGAGCAAATACAAAAATCAACTCCACCTGACCTTGCCGCTGCTAATGTCAATGCCACAGATAATCCTGCAGTTAAACACTGTCTGTGGCAATATTTTAGCGCGGCTATTCCTCGTTCATTAAGCTTTGCAGCGGTCAAATTTTCGGATCCGCTTTATATTCTCTACTCGTCTGGCACAACTGGTATGCCCAAATGCATTGTCCACAGTGTTGGCGGCACCTTATTGCAACATGTGAAAGAGCTTGCCTTACACACTGACGTTCAAGTCGATGATCGTATTTTTTATTACACTACATGTGGTTGGATGATGTGGAATTGGTTAGTCAGCAGCTTGTCTCAAGGCGCCACATTAGTGTTATTTGACGGTTCACCATTTCATCCACACAAACAGATACTGTTTGAACTCGCAGACACAGATAAAGTGTCCATATTTGGTGCCAGCGCTAAGTATTATTCCGCATGCGACAAAGCGGCATTACGACCCGTTAATGACTATGACTTGCGTCATTTAAAGACTTTATTATCCACCGGTTCGCCTTTGTCACACGAGAGCTTTGATTATATTTATCAATATATTAAAAAAGACTTATGCGTGTCGAGTATCAGCGGTGGCACTGACATTATCTCTTGCTTCACGCTCGGTATGCCAATACTGCCGGTTTATCGCGGTGAGCTACAATGTTTAGGTTTAGGTATGGATGTCGCCTTCATGCATAGCGAAGGCTCAAAACAAGTAGCAGAAGGTAAAGGGGAACTGGTTTGTCGCCAAGCCTTCCCGTCAATGCCAACCGGGTTTTGGCAAGACCCAGGTGATCGTAAATATCACCACGCTTATTTCAGTCGTTTTGATAATATCTGGGCGCATGGTGATTATGGTGAACTTATTTATCATTATATTCATCCCCAAGAAACGCTAGCCAAATCCATTCTCAGTCAAGCTGGATCGACAGTAGCTAGTGATATTACTGAAGTTACGGGTAGTACAGAGGGCAATATTGAGCAAATAGGCGTCATTATTCACGGTCGTTCGGATGCCGTATTAAACCCCGGCGGCGTGCGTATTGGCACCGCAGAAATATACCGCCAAGTAGAGAAGTTACCGGAAATACAAGAATCTATCGCGATTGGGCAACAATGGCAGGATGATGTGCGAGTGATCTTGTTTGTACGTTTATCCAAGGAGGTTACCTTAGGTAGTCAATTAATCCGTAAAATTAAACATGTGATCCGCAGCAATACCAGCCCAAGACATGTACCGGCTAAAATAATCGCGGTGGCTGATATTCCCAAAACCATCAGTGGCAAGATCGTCGAACTCGCAGTGCGTAATGTGGTGCACGGTATTGCCGTGACCAATAAAGATGCCCTCGCCAATCCTGAAGCTCTCGCCTTGTTTGCTAATTTAGCTGAACTACAATATTGAAATTTTTATATTACCGCTTGAATATCGTATATTATGAATGTACGATATTAGTTATACAGAAAAGGCTAGTGATATATACCACAACACGAGACTAAATAAATGACGCAGTTAACCCTATTAGATTCAATCTTCGGCGGTCTGATTTTATCCATTGCCGCTTTATTCATGCTCTTTGGTATCGGTAAGCTGAGTGGTATTTCCGGTATATTTTACAATTTAAAAAACAGTAAATCGCCCAGTGAACATTGGCGAATAGTATTTATCCTCGGTCTAGTGATAAGTCCTTTCTTCGCACACTTTTTAGGATTTTCACTACCCAGTAGTATTGATGTAAGTTGGCCTGCGATTATCATTGGCGGCTTGCTTGTAGGGTTCGGTACTCGCATGGGTTCAGGCTGTACCAGTGGCCACGGTATCTGTGGTATAGGTCGACTTTCAATGCGATCAGTGGTCGCGACTATCATCTTTATGAGCACAGGCCTGATTACCGTGTTTATCGTTAATAACCTTTTGTCATCAACAGTATAAGTTAGGATAAAAAATGAAATTATTCATCGCCTTGTTCAGTGGTATCTTGTTTGGTATTGGCTTAATTATTGCGCAAATGGTCAATCCAAATAAGATATTCAATTTTCTTGATATTAGCGGTGATTGGGATCCAAGTTTAGCCTTCGTCATGGGGTCGGCGTTATTACTCTTTATCCCTGCTTATAAGCTATTAAAGAAAAAATTACAGCAGCCTTTATTTGCAGATGAATTCAGTCTACCTACAGCCAAGTTAATCGACCGCCGCTTGATCATTGGCGCTGGACTGTTTGGTGTCGGTTGGGGGATTTCAGGTATTTGTCCCGGCCCTGCATTAGTAAATATAGCAGGTGGAGAACCGAAGATTTTCGTCTTTATATTTGCAATGATGCTGGGGATGTCTATTTCTAACTATGTTAATATGGTGATATCAAAGCCAAAAGATTGATTAACTATGACAGAACAAATAAGCATTGAGCGATTAGAGAAAAATGCCGCTAAAGCTGAATCACTTATGAAAGCATTAAGTAATAAACATCGCTTGATGATATTGTGCATGTTACAGCAAGGTGAACTGTCTGTATCAGCGCTGAATGAATTAATCCCGATCCCGCAATCGACGTTATCACAACATCTTGCTTGGTTAAGACGTGAGAAATACGTAAAAACTCGCCGCGAAGCACAGACTATCTACTACCAATTGGATGATAGCAACGTGACAAAAGTGATTAACGTATTACACGACATCTTTTGTGACTAAGCTTTTGTCATTAAGCTTTTGAGACTGTAGTTTGGTACAAACTTTGTCCTACAAGCTAATAACACTAAAAAAGGGTGCAAATATAGGCACCCTTTTTACTAACTAAATTTTGCTGTTATAACCAGCCTAACCCCTAGTTTTTATATTTACTTGCATCAATGCCTAACAGCTTAGCAATACCGTGGGCATAAGCTGGGTCTGCTTTAAAGCAATGACGTAAATGACGAAGTTGAATTTCTTCAGGTACGCCACCGATATTACGTGCAGTATTATCAAATAATACTGCTTGCTTCTCTGGTGTCATCAAACGGAATAAATCCCCTGGCTGGCTAAAGTAATCATCATCTTCACGGTGATCCCAATGTGCAGCTGCGCCATCTAAACTTAACGGTGGCTCAGAGAAGTCTGGTTGTTCAGCCCATTCACCTTGATCATTTGGTTCATAACCAACCGTACCACCATGATTACCATCAACACGCATCGCACCATCTCGATGATAACTGTGTACAGGGCAACGTGGAGCATTCACCGGAATACTGTGGTGATTGACACCTAAACGATAACGCTGCGCATCACCATACGAGAACAAGCGACCTTGTAACATTTTATCCGGAGAGAAACTGATACCAGGTACCACACTTGCTGGGTTAAATGCAGACTGCTCAACTTCAGCAAAGAAATTTTCAGGATTACGGTTTAGTTCTAACTCACCCACTTCAATCAAAGGATAATCGCTGTGCGGCCATACTTTGGTTAAATCAAACGGGTTGTAAGGTACTTTCGACGCATCATCTTCTGGCATGATTTGGATTTGCATCGTCCACTTAGGGAAATCTTGATTATCAATACTTTCCAGTAGATCGCGATGATGACTTTCTCGGTCTTTACCAATCAAAATTTCTGATTCAGCATCGGTTAAATTCTTAATACCTTGCTGTGATTTGAAGTGGAACTTAACCCAAAAACGTTCATTATTGCTGTTGATAAAACTAAAGGTATGACTACCAAATCCGTGCATGTGACGGTAAGTTGCTGGGATACCACGATCACTCATTACAATTGTGATTTGATGTAATGCTTCAGGTAATGACGTCCAAAAATCCCAGTTGTTCTTAGCACTACGCATATTGGTGCGTGGATCGCGTTTTACGGCATGATTAAGATCTGGAAACTTAAGTGGATCACGTAAAAAGAACACAGGCGTATTATTACCGACTAAATCCCAGTTACCCTCTTCGGTATAAAACTTCATCGCAAAACCACGAATATCACGTTCTGCATCTGCAGCCCCACGCTCACCAGCAACAGTAGTGAAGCGAGTGAACAACTCGGTCTTTTTACCGATCTCAGAGAATATCTTAGCTTTGGTAAATTGAGTAATATCATGCGTAACAGTAAAGGTACCATACGCGCCAGAACCTTTAGCGTGCATACGACGCTCTGGGATCACTTCACGGTCGAAATGAGCCAGTTTTTCCAAAAACCACACGTCTTGAAGCAATTGTGGGCCTCTTTTACCTGCAGTTTGTACATTTTGGTTATGGGCAACAGGACAGCCTGCTGCAGTCGTTAATTTTTTACTCATCACTAATTCCTTATCTATACTAGATATAACTGTAGAAACGAACATGTATTACTTTTTTATTATTGTTTTTATTTATTGCTTGCCTTTCTTTTACTGCACTTTTCTTTCACTTAGATCTCAACTTCCACTAAAAATATTTTCCATATGTGTTTGGCCCGCTTGCTTGCCAATCAAATAACCTTTACTCAAGGCTGCTTTATTCATTGTTAATCTTTTAACGCTAAATTCTTCGGGTGGCGCTATCACTCGAATGGTTAGATCGCTCGGTGGATTTTTTATAAATTCGAGAGATTCGTTATAATTCTTTGCTCTTACCATCATCGATTTGGCGATATTTGGATGCTGAGAAAATAATTTTTTAACCAACCATGGATACTTAATTGTTTGTTTTTCATAACTAAGCGGATGAGAAAGGACGACGGTGATATCACGCGCACCCAGTCTATATGCTTTGCGAACGGGTATCGAGTCAGCAACACCTCCATCAGTATAGCAGCCACCTGAAAAGCAAGGCGTGTCACGATAAGCAATCGGTAATGCTGTCGTCGCTTCAAGCACATTCGCTAATGTGTCTGGCTGAATACGATGGTAATCAGCATGCCCTGTATCTATATCCGTGACTGCGGCATACATAGGAATATTGTTAAACAATCTGTCATGATCAATCGGGTAACGTTCTATTGACGATTCCCATAGCCATTTAACATCAACTAAATTTCCGCCTTTAGCAAAACGAATAGGATTAAAAAAGGCTTTATCTGTGGCCATCGTCGTGATCACATTAAAGCTACGTTGTGGTGCATCCGCTAAATAACCAATTAAGTTAGATGCACCCGCCGAGACACCAATCGCAAAGTCATAAGGCAAATAGTGTTGTTCCATAAAAGCATCCAATACACCACTGGCAAAAATACCGCGCATACTACCACCTTCAACTATTATCGCTCTTTTTTGCATTGGCTCATCCCCTTTCAAATCAATATATAAAGAATATAGTGTTTTCACCATAAAGAAAAAGTGGTTAAACCGAAAAGAACAATAGTCAAAAACTATTAAAAATATGATTACATACTAAATGATTAATTAAAGATACACCGCACTAACTTGGTGCTTTTAGCATTAAATACCGCTTTACTATGGTGATAAAACATATACCCACTTATAAATACATTTAGCTTTCAAATAGTTAACATTTGGCCCAGTTTTTGATATAAATACAGCTTACAGACTCGTGACTTTTTAAATTAATTAGGGAGTGATATAAATATGCAAGACACACTAACGGTCGTACTCGCAGGTGGAATGGGCGCACGTCTTTCGCCACTCACAGATAATAGAGCAAAACCAGCTGTACCCTTCGGTGGCAAATACCGCATTATTGACTTTACCCTAACCAACTGCCTTCACTCAGGTTTAAGGCGCATTCTAGTACTGACTCAATATAAATCTCACTCACTGCAAAAACACCTACGTGATGGCTGGTCTATTTTTAATCCTGAACTCGGAGAATACGTAACAGTCGTCCCACCACAAATGCGTAAGGGAGACAAGTGGTATAGCGGCACTGCGGATGCTATTTATCAGAACCTCTGGCTACTCTCACGCAGCGAAGCTAAATATGTTGTAGTGCTTTCAGGCGATCATATCTATCGAATGGATTACGCGCCGATGCTAGAGCGCCACAAAATAAATGAAGCTGACTTAACTATCGCGTGCATGGAAGTCCCTGCTATAGAAGCAACTGGTTTTGGTGTGATGGCAATTGACGAAAACCAAAAAATAATCGAATTTGCAGAAAAACCCGAGCAACCAGCAACATTGCCTCATGATCCTGAACGCAGCCTTGCGTCTATGGGCATCTATATATTTACTACTGATGCGCTCATTGAAGCATTAGAGAAAGATGCAGATAATCCATACTCCAACCATGATTTTGGCAAAGATATTATTCCCAAATTGATTGATAAAGAAAAAGTATACGCGCATCAATTTGCAGGTAGTTCAGGGCGTGTATCTAAAGATGCTTACTGGCGTGATGTCGGCACTATCGATTCCTTATATCAAGCCAATATGGATCTATTAAAACATTTATCACCCATTGATTTATACCAGCGTGACTGGGGAATTAGAACCTACGAACCACAACTGCCACCAGCAAGAACAACAGCATCTGAAAGTGGCAATGAGGGCATATTTATCAACTCTCTTATTTCCAATGGCGTGCTTATCACCGGTGGCTCGGTACAAAACTCAGTGCTGTCATCTAATGTGAAAATCAATGATGGAGCGACTGTGTCTGCGAGTATCCTCTTTGATGACGTTGAAGTGGGTGAATACTGTCAGTTACAGAATTGCATTATCGATAAACACGTTAAGATCCCAGCAAGAACTCAAATTGGTATAAACAAAGCTGAAGACGCTGCACGGTTCACGATTTCAGAGCTTGGCGTCGTTGTCGTACCTGGCGATTATAAATTCGGCTAATCGACTTTATAACCGCACTCATCTCTAATAAAAATGCATTAATCATCGACGAAAAGCAGCTATTATTTATTAAAATAATAGCTGCTTTTCAGTTTCAATATAAGCGTTAATGCGGCTAAAAAACCAATGATAAACCCTATGATTAAATCTGCCAGCAAAAGCTATCTAGATTTTAATACTTGTGTTAATTCAGGCAATACATCCAATAAGTCGGCCACTAAACCATAATCGGCCACATCAAAAATAGGCGCATCAGCATCACTATTAATAGCCACGATAACTTTGCTACCAGTGATCCCTGCAATGTGCTGGATTGCACCTGATATACCCACAGCAATATACAGATCTGGCGCAACGATCTTACCCGTTTGTCCAATCTGTAAATCATTAGCAACAAATCCAGCATCAACAGCAGCACGACTGGCACCCACTGCTGCGTTTAACTGATCGGCCAAGCTATCTAACAATACAAAGTTATCTGCATTTTGTAGGCCGCGACCACCAGCGATGACCACTTTAGCCGTGGTTAAATCCGGCCGTAATGATTGGGTTAATTCCGCACTAATAAACGCAGTTTTACCACCATCCGCTTGTGCAGCTAATTCAACTACAGCGACTTCATTGCCATTGTCTAACGACGAAGAGTTTAATGGCACAGGTTCGAACGCGCTGCTACGTACAGTGATAACTTGAATTACATCACTCGATCGCACCGTTGCAATCGCATTACCAGCATAGATAGGTCGTTTAAAAGTATCCGCCGATTCTACGCTGATGATGTCCGATATCTGTGCGACGTCTAATAGCGCCGCGATCCTCGGTTGATAGTCCTTCCCGGTTGTGCTTGCAGAGGTCATAATATGACTATAGTGAATTTGAAATGGGGCTTGCTTGGCATCTTGAATTTGCTTGAGTTCTTGATTTGTATCTTCAACGAGCGATACCACTAACGGGGCTATATTCTCTGCTAACGAATATTGATATAGAAGATCATCCGCAATTAGTATTTTGCTTAACCCCACAACACCCTGCGCCATATCTACAACAGCCTGACAGTCACACCCGATGATAAGTAAATGTAATTCGCTATCACTATCATAGTTCGCTATCTCAGCCGCGGCAGCTAGCACACTTAACGTAGCGACTTGCAATGTATTGTTATCATGCTCAGCTATTATCAATATCGCCATTTAGATCACCTTTGCCTGTTGTAGTTTATCTACCAATTCAGCAACATCAGCTACTTTAACACCCGCTTGACGCACAGGTGGCGGTTCAACTTTAAGCGTGGTGAGTCGCGGCGATAAACTAAACTTCATCGCCTCAGGAGAAGTAACGGTGATAATTTTCCGCTTGGCTTTCATGATATTTGGTAGCGAGGTATAACGAGGAGTATTTAAACGTAAATCAACAGTAACAACGGCAGGTAAACTTAAAACAAATGTCACCAATCCACCATCGATTTCACGGGTGACTTTAATTTTATTTGGCACAATGAAAACGATATCAGAGGCAAAAGTACCTTGCGGCATATCGGTGAGCGCCGCCAACATTTGCCCTGTTTGATTGTTGTCTGTATCAATGGCTTGTTTACCGAGTAATACTAAATCGGGTAGTTCTTCTTGCACTATTATTTGCAGTAACTTTGCCACATCAAGCGACTGTACTTCTTCATCAACTTTAATCAGAATTGCGCGGTCTGCGCCTAAAGCTAACCCTGCGCGTAACTGCACTTCGGCATCTTTTGCGCCAATACAAACCAAAACAACTTCATCAGCTGTGCCTTGTTCTTTAAAACGTACAGCTTGCTCAATAGCAATTTCGCAAAAGGGATTAATGGCCATCTTGACATTCGCTGTATCAATGCCCATTTTATCTGTATTCACCCTGACGTTTACCCTGTGATCAACAACTCGCTTCATTGCGACTAATATTTTCATAGTATCCCCAAGACGTTTTTATTTAATTAGTCAACTTATTTGTGTTTATTCAATCAAGTGATTATGCATTAAGAATAGTGGTGTTATGAGGTATGGCAAATTTGAAGAATGATAATTAAGCAGTTAAGATTAAACGACAACAAAGGTTTAATTAATCACTTATAATCTGTAAAGTACGCTGCATATTATAACGACTGACTTAGCTCCCTCTGAGCAAGTAGCAACAAAGAGTATACAAGATGAATAACGAACATGATGCTATTGATAACCTGGCTGACTTAGAAAGCTTCCTAGTAAGCGTTGAAAACGGTGGCTTTGGCCTACAAGGTGTTGCAGGTATTGGCATGGCAACAAATACCAAAGATGGTCGTCACTTTATCGCTGTATTTGATGATAACCAAAGCCTGCTATTAGCCCGTTACGTCACTGATGAAGTTTACGAAAACGGCAAAGAAATGGTACGTAACGGCGTGCAAACAAAACACTAATTGCTTACTGTTCAAAGTATAGCTATTTATGCATCCTACTATCGGGGTTTAAACATCCGTATGTGAACCTCGATAGTCGTTCTTACGCTATCGACCAATCAGCTTAACAACTGCTTCACCCTCTCGTGTAAATGCGGGATCACTTCTTGTTGAAACCACGGGTTTTTCTTTAGCCAAATGTTGTTACGTGGACTCGGATGCGGCAGCGGTAATCGTTCAGGCCAATTTTTTGGCCCATAGTCTTGCCAATGCCTCACAATTTCAGTGAGGTTTTTCTGCTTTACATCACCCATATGCCATTTCTGCGCATAAACACCAATCACCAGTATCAACTCAATATTTGGCATTACCGCGAGTATTTCCGCTCGCCACGTTTTAGCGCACTCCGGTCTTGGTGGTAGATCGCCCGACTTACCCGTCCCCGGATAACAGAATCCCATCGGTAGTATGGCTATTTTAGTGCCATCATAAAAGGTGTCGTAATCAATCCCCATCCATTGCCGTAAACGGTCACCACTTGGGTCGCTAAAGGGGATACCCGATTCATGTACACGAATACCAGGCGCTTGCCCTGCTATCAGTATTTTTGCTTGTGTATCGACTTGCAATACAGGCCTAGCTCCCAATGGCAACTCAGGTTCACACAAGGTGCATTTACGGACATCAGTGACAATAATATCTAGGGTACCTTGGTTCATACACACTATCCAAAATGGTTCTGTTTATACGGAAAAATAGGCTTTATCTTCCCGTATTCAAATTCATACTCACCTGAAGTATAACGATTATATTGCTTATTAAACTCGCTTAAAAATAGCATCACATGCTTCTGTTAAATACTCAGCTAAAAACTTAGTTTGATTTGACTGCTGCGGAGCAACGTGCAGTAATAATTCCAGTGGCGGAACATCTAGCAGCCCATCATCAATACCTAAAATATGATGCTTTGGACTCACGAGCCTTTTAGGTAATAGCGAAATGCCTAATCCCGCCTCTACAGCGTAGCTAACACCGGATAAGCTAGTAGTAATGTAAGCCATTCGCCATTTTTTATCTAACATATCAAATGTATGAGCCATTTCAGTGCGGTATAGTCCAGCGCTTGGTAAACCGACCAGCGGCACCGTCGATTGTTGCAAATTATCACAGTGTTTACCATCAACCCAACATAAAGGTTCTGGCCAACTTGCAATGCCTTTCGCGTGCCCTAACCTGTGCTTAATTAATGCAAGGTCTAAGTCATTATTTTGAAACTGAGTCCACATCTCACTGCATAAACCACTTTTAACCTCTAGCCGTACATCCGGAAAAACTTTGGCAAATCGCGATAAGGTCGGCATTAATTCATGAGTGGCAAAATCTTCTGGCACACCAAGACGAATGGGTCGTTGCTCTGCACTCGTAGCGGTTTGTGATATCGCATCTTCCATCATTGCCAAAATACGTCTTGCAGAGGTGACAATGCGCTCCCCTTCAAGTGTGGCTGTGGTATAACGCTTTGTTCGGACTAACAGAGCACAACCCAATTGCGCTTCTAACTTACGGATCTGCTGGCTAATTGTAGACTGTGTTAAATGGGCACTTTCTGCTGCTCGCGTGAAGCTGCCTGTATCCACGACAGCCACAAGACTGCGTAATAAAACGGGGTCTAATATCTGATGCATAATGTATCCCAACATTCCAGTGGGTTAACCACTGATAACCAGTTAATTATTTAATTTCCCAATGTTAACAGGTTGATGCATAATTGGGTGAAACTTATTAATCTACCTTATGCGCTCTAGGCGACATAAGTATGCCAACAACTCAAGGCCAGCCTCTTGTCGAAGGATCACAAGTAATGACAGAAAAACATACGTATTATTCACCCCAAGGTGGTCTGCCACCGCAAACACAGCTACTTTCTGATCGTGCAGTTCTAACAGATGCCTACGCAATTATCCCTAAACGTGTCATGACTGATATCGTTACAAGCTTTTTACCATTTTGGGAAAACATGCGTATGTGGGTTATTGCTCGCCCATTAAGTGGTTTCTCTGAAACGTTTTCACAATATATTGTTGAGATTGCCCCTCAAGGTGGATCAGATAAACCAGAGCTTGATCCGAATGCTGAAGGTGTTTTGTTTGTCGTCGCGGGCGAGATGGATATTACCATTGAAGGTGAACCGCACCATATGACAGAAGGTGGTTATGCTTTCATTCCACCGGGCTGTAATTGGACTGTTCATAACAACAATGACCAACCTGTACGTTTTCATTGGGTGCGTAAAGCATATCAAGCGGTTGAAGGTTTAGCTTTACCAGAAGCATTTGTTACTAACGAAAACGATCTAGACCCTATCTATATGCCTGATACAAATGACGGCTGGGCAACAACGCGTTTTGTTGATGGCACCGATATGCGTCATGACATGCATGTAAACATCGTGACTTTCCAACCTGGTACTGTTATTCCATTTGATGAAACGCATGTAATGGAACATGGTTTGTATGTATTGGAAGGTAAAGCTGTTTATCACTTAAACCAAAATTGGGTAGAAGTTGAAGCGGGTGACTTTATGTGGCTACGCGCCTTTTGCCCACAGTCATGTTACGCCGGAGGCCCTGGTCCATTTCGTTACTTGCTATATAAAGACGTTAACCGTCATATGCCTTTTATTCGTCCAACGAATTAATTGCTTCAAGTAGCACAAATAACAGTTGGCTTTTATCCGTTTGTCGCTTATTTTAACGCTCAATGATTGCCTCAGACTGAGGTATTACGCTTTAAATAAAAAAACACGGATAACATGTTTGAATTAAAAACTATCGCACTATTTTTCGTTACCGCTCTGGCTGAAATCATTGGCTGTTATTTGCCTTATCTTTGGCTTAAACAAGACAAGAGTATATTACTATTGATCCCAGCTGCAGCAAGCCTTGCCTTATTTGCATGGTTATTGTCACTGCATCCTGACGCCGCTGGTCGTGTTTATGCCGCATACGGTGGCGTATACATCTTTGTAGCCATACTCTGGCTTTGGGGCGTCGATGGGATCAAACCGACCATGTGGGATATGATTGGCGCCTCAGTAGCACTTGTTGGTATGGCGATTATTATGTTTGCGCCAAGGGGGCATAAGCACTGTTTAAGTCATGACAGATTGTTGTGGTGATGACCTACTCGCGTTTCGCGACAGTCTGCTTTAAAAACATCAACAGCCACTGGGCAATCAGTTTATCATCGGGTTGATGATTTAATGACGTCATCGCAGCATTGATTGTATCAACAGGGATAATATCGCGACGCTGTTCCATCAATGCCGCAGAATATGACCGAGTAAACTCAGGGTGTCCTTGTAAACCCAGAAAGTGTTCGCCCACTTGGAACATGCTATAACGGCAGAAATCATTACTCAGTAATATGCTAGCATCAGCGGGTAATTTACAGACTTGATCTTGATGGCAAACCACCAGCGCAATATTGTCTTGCTTTGGCTGCATCCAGCTGTGCTCGACAAGCATATCAGCATGGGCAATGCCGACGCCCCACCCTCGGGGGCTTCTTTCCACTTGTCCACCTAACGCTTTCGCAATCATTTGATGACCAAAACAAATACCCACCAAGCCCTTCTTTGCATCATAGAGAACCCGGGTAAAATCAGCTAACTGGCGGATCCAAAGATCGTCATCATTCACTCCCCATTTACTGCCACTGCAAATATAAGCGTCACATTCATCCACATGCTGTGGAAAATGACCATCAATCACCCGATAAAAATGCAGTTCTAATGTGCTGTCGACTTGTTGAAGCAAGGTCTCAAACATAGCGGCATAATTACCAAAATCAGCGTGTAAACTAGCCCGTACATCATCACATTGCAGAATACCAAGTTTCATCGCCTTACCCCCACCTTATAATGAGTACTTCCGTTTATAGGTCGCCATGCACCGCAGATAAACAAATATCAGCATACTGCTGCGCATTAAGTATTATCGGATTACCGCTAGCAGAAGGATCTTGCTCCGCCATTGCAGCGATTTCCACGACACGCTCAGCATCAATACCGATCTCACCAAGGGAGTGAGGAATATCGAGTTGCTTACGTAACGTTAATATCCACTCTAGAAAGCTATCAAAGTCCGTATCTTCCAGTTCTAAATAACGGCTCAAACGAATTAGTTTCATCTCAATGGCACTGCGATTCGCCTTCAATACATACGGCATCAAGATGGCGTTTAATAACCCATGATGACTATCATAAAGCGCGCCAATAGGATGAGCAAGTGCATGCATGCCACCAAGTCCACGTTGGAAAGCTGTTGAGCCCATTGTTGAAGCGGTCATCATGTATGCTCTTGCCTCAAGATCATGACCATCTTCAACTGCACGTGGTAGGTAGTCTTTAATCAATCGAATGGATTCCAATGCGATGCCTTCTGCCATAGGGTGATAACCCGTAGCACAATAGGCTTCCAAAGCGTGGGACAAGGCATCCATCCCCGTCGCCGCAGTGAGTTGAGCAGGTAACTCGACACTCAATTGGGGATCTAAAATCACAATAGCAGGCAACATGTTCGGATGAAAAATAATGCGTTTGACATGATGTTCGCTGTCCGTAATCACCGAAGCACGCCCTACTTCTGATCCCGTACCCGATGTGGTCGGTACAGCAACAACCGGCGCCATGCCTTGGATATTAACATGCGACCAGTTGTCAGCGACATCTTCAAAATCCCAAATAGGTCGTTCTTGTCCTACCATCAAGGCCACCGCTTTACCGGCATCCAATGCCGAACCGCCACCAAAAGCGATAACACCATCATGCTCACCACGCTTATAGGCACCCACCCCAGCACAAATATTCTCTCCCGTTGGATTGCCTTTAATCTGTGAAAAAATACCACATCTTAATCCTACTTGTTGGCAATGCTCGATAGCAGATTTGACCATGGATAAGTCTGCAAGCCCGGGATCGGTGATCAGTAATGGCGATGTCATACCCAATTCAATACAGGTATTCGGCAGGTCTTGGATACGACCAATACCGACGCGAATCGCTGTGGGATAGTGCCAATTAGCTGTAAATTGATTGAGTTCTATCATGACGCCTACCTTTTACAATTTATGCTAAAGCTTAATGTGGAATGATTTTGGCCGTGTTAGCGACTCATAACCTAATGCAGATAAAGTACAGCCGCGCCCTGAGTGCTTAACCCCAGTCCACGCTAAGCCAGGGTCGAGATAATCACAGCGATTGACAAAAAAAGTACCGGTATCGAGTTGCTCACCCAGGGTAATGGCCGCCTCTATATCTTGTGTAAATACCACCGCTGTAAGACCAAATGCCGAATCATTCATCAGCGCAATGGCTTGTTCATCATTGTCGACTTTCATCACACCAACCACAGGACCAAAACTTTCTTCGGTCATTACCCGCATTTGATGATTAACCTGCGTTAATAGCTGTGGCGCAAGATACGCGGTACCGATTTCATCAAGTGGAAAGTCTTTTGCATCAATGTGCGCAGTCGCCCCTTTAGACAGAGCATCTTGGATCTGCGAACGAACCAGAGCAGCCCCAGACGCTGTCACCAAAGGGCCTAATGTTGTATTGATATCATCAGGACGTCCGAGTTTATACTTATTGACCAGCTCGACAGCCTTGCTAATAAATTCGTCAAATACACAACTATTAACATAGATGCGCTCAATGCCACAGCAAGATTGACCAGAGTTGAAAAAGGCACCATCAATGCAAGTGGCAACAGCGTGGTCAATATCGGCATCAGCGCGAACATACGCAGGATCTTTACCGCCGAGTTCTAAACCTACCCCAATAAAACGTCCACTAGCAGCTTGCTCAATCATGTCACCACCAGCAACCGAGCCAGTAAACGCCACATAATCAATGCGACTGTCCTTTATGACTGTTTGAGTATCGACATGACTTAAGTGTAGATACTGGAACACACCTTCGGGTAGCTCAGCTTGTTCAAACGCCTTAAACAACTGCTCTGCGCATAATGGCGTTTGTTTAGAATGCTTTAATACCACACTATTACCAGCCATGATGGCCGGAATGATAGTGTTTATCGAAGTCAGGTAAGGATAATTCCACGGCGCAATAACAAAGGCAGTACCGAGTGGTTCACGCTTTATATAGCGAATAAATCCACTTAATTCTGGTAGATTAACTGGTGCTAAAGCCTCTGCTGCCACATCAATCATATATCGCGCCCGCTCTGCTAGACCTACAACTTCACCGCTGGCATATTGAATTGGCCGTCCCATCATCCAACATAATTCAGTGGCGATCTCATCTGTATTTGCCACCAAAGCATCGACCATTTTATGGCAGATCGCTGCACGTTCTTTTAGCGCCACCTTACGCCAATGTGCTTGCGCGATGACCGAGGCTCGTAAGCTATTTTGAATGTCTTCACTGCTTGCTAGATCGCGTTCTACGTAAACGGAATTATCTATGGGTGAACGCGTTTGCTGTATCGGCTTGTTGCTCGTCATGGATAAGGTACTCCCTAGATAATTTCAAAGTAACGTTCTAATTCCCAATCAGTTACCTGTTTTCTAAATTCGCGTTCTTCCCACTCACGGGTAGCAGCATAGTGCGCAACAAACTCTTGTCCGAACAACTCTTTGGCTGCTTCAGAACGTTTCAATTTACGCGCTGCGTCAAACAAGGTGCGTGGTAAAGATAAGGCTTCAGGATGATCTTGCTCATAAGCATTACCAGTCACTTGCGCATAAGGTTCTAATTGCTGCTCTATACCCATCAGACCGGATGCTAATGCCGCAGCAAGCGCCAGGTAAGGATTTGCATCAGCAGAACCAAGACGGTATTCAATGCGCTGAGATTTAGCCGACCCTGGGATCACCCGCAATGCTGTGGTGCGGTTTTCAACCCCCCAAGTGGCATCAAGCGGTGCCCATAATCCGGGCACCATACGGCTATAACTGTTTACCGTAGGCGCAATCATCGCTAAAAATTCCGGCATGTATTTTTGCTGGCCAGCAAGGAAGTGACGCTGAGTGTCGCTCATATTGTATTTATTATTAGGTTCATGAAAGAGCGATTTACCGCTTTTATCGGTTAACGAAATATGAATGTGACCACTTTGCCCAGGCCAGTCGCTTGACCACTTCGCCATAAAAGTCGCCATTAAATTATTACGCTGTGCCCAGACTTTAATGAAGGTTTTAAATAGCGCCGCTTTATCCGCAGCCGCTTGCGCATCATCATAAGCGATTGCGGCTTCTAATACGCCAGGGCCTGTTTCGGTATGTAAACTTTCTAGTGGGAAGTCCATGGCTTCACCAAGCCCCATAATTTGATGATGTAGTTCGGCATGTACTGAGTTACGGAGCATTGAATAACCAAAGAAATCGGGCGTCAGTGGTGTTAAGTTTTTATAACCTTTGTCACGAACCGACTCTGGGGTTTCCTTAAACATGAAGAATTCATACTCAAATGCAGCGCTAACCACAAAGCCCATACGCTCTGCGCGTGCGAGTACCCGACGTAATGTGCCACGAGGACAGACGGCTTCGGCATGGTCACAGAACTCAGCAATGAACAGCAACATATTACCTTCGTCAGGTAATTCACGACAAGTATCAGGTAAGATCCGCACTGGAGCATCGGGGTAGCCCGTATGCCAGCCTGTGTATTCAACATTATCGTAAAGTTGATCTTTGGCATCCCAGCCTAAAACCACATCACAAAACGAAAAACCACTGTCGAGAGAGCAAAAGAATTTTTCCTTGCTCATGTACTTGCCACGCATGATACCATCGGCATCAAACAAACCGACTTTGATATGAGTTAAACCACGTTGCTCGATAATTTGCTTGGCATCGTTAACGGTTTTTACTGCTCTGGGACTAAACATAATACATCCTTATATTACTGAACCGATTAAGGTTTCGTTTAATAATCAGTGATCGCATTATTCTTAGTATAGGGAGAGTAATTCTATTGTGTCGGCTAAAGTCCATAAACCCGTTAAATTAGTCGCCGAATTTTAGCCACTTCTTCCGCATCAATGTTTAACGACTCTAGAAACTCTTTATGTGCATCAGGCTCCATCAATTCAAACTGCTTGTGCCAATTGGTCATCGCTGCGTCATCAAATCCAGCACTTTTCATGATGCCAACCCAACGCGCTTTCGTCAGCTGGTTCTTGGCTAACAATGTAGGCTGTTCCAGTAGCATCACAATGGCCTTTTGTTGTTGGCGTAATGATTGGATCTCTTTTTCTAGTGCATTAAATTGGTTATGTAACGTTTGTTCTTGCTTAATGTCATCATCACGCTCGAGCAGAGGAATAATATCTTTAATCGACAAGCCAAACGAACGATAAGACATAATAGATTCTAAGCGCTTTTGTTCTTTGTCACCGTACCAGCGATAACCATTGTCACTGCGGCAGCTCGGTAATAACAAACCGGCACGTTCGTAATAAAGTATCGTAGTACGCGATACATGATAAGCCTTTGCCAATTGAGTCACTGTTAACATAGACCCCTCTTCTGCTTTTGTTTAGCACGTCGGTTCACCCATAAAGGGATCACAGCACTTAATAAAATAATGACCACCCCACATAACGCCATTGTGTTTGGTTGTTCAGCAAACAACCAGTAACCAAATAATAATGAATAGATTATTTTGGCATACTCGACATTCGCAATCACATTCGCTTCAGCTAATTTATAAGCGCTGATACCTATCCACTGTGCAATCGAAGATATGACCCCAACAAGGATAAGCAACAATAACGTTTCCCCGTTTGGCCACTGCCACGACATCAAGCTTGGCATTAATGAAATTAAACCAACAAACACGGCTTGATACGATAGAAGAACGACTTTTGGCACGGTTTTAGACATTTTTCTCACACAGACAACTGCGGTCGCCGCTCCTAACGCCCCCGTTAAACCGAGTAATACGTACTTAAAACTGCCTTGCTCAAAACTCGGTTGTACGACGAGCATGACACCAAAAAAGCCCACCAAGATAGTGATAAGACGTATTGTTCCAACTTTTTCAGATAGAAACAGGTTGGAAATAAAAGCAACAAACAATACTTGTGTGAACCCTAACGCAGTCGCATCTGCAAAAGGGATATTACTCAAGGTGAGAAAACCACAGTACAGCGCAAAGAACGCCCCCAATATCCTAAATAAATGTAGTTTAATACATGTAGGCTGGCGTAATAGCTCGCTATTTTTAACAATGGCAGGCAGTAATAGAAGAATAAAAACAAGTTGCCTGAAAAATAATATCTGAAATACATCAATTGATTCATTCAATATACGCACAAGCACGCCAACAAAAACGAATAACGCTGTGGATATCAATGCCAGCGATATGCCTTTCACGCGCGGCGATAGCTGATTTAAAGTATTCTGCATGATGACGGCTCATATTCATTGTTAATTAGCGTATCAGAATAAAGCCTACACCTGTAGACGGGTAAAGCAGAAATTTATGGATAGTCTTAATGGTTATGCAGGGGCTGTATTTTTAATCAGGCAAAAAAAAATGGTAACCCTATAAGGCTTACCATTCTTTATATTTATTCAGCTCTGAATCAGAGCCAAATACATAGCAATTAAAGTGCTACGATGTTTTCAGCGTTAGGACCTTTTTGACCTTCGCCTACTGTGAATTCTACTTTCTGGCCTTCAGTAAGGGTACGGAAACCTTCACTTGAGATAGCGCTGAAATGTGCGAATACATCTGGACCATTTTCTTGCTCGATGAAACCAAAACCTTTAGCTTCGTTAAACCACTTAACTGTACCTTGAACTTTAGACATAATAATATCCTGTAATCTTAATGTTGAATTGCCTTAATAGGCTTGGATAGCGTACAAATTTTGGAACTTAAAAACTACAGAGCGAGGTATTATGAATAAAACAACGAAATGGAGAATGTAAACAAAAGTTTTCTTGCTGAGGAACACTTTATAGATTCTTTAAAAAAAGTCAAAGCTATTCATGAAATAAAAGCGTCCTACCAGCCACTAAAACATCATGAAAAGTTAAGTTAAACATTAGTATCATACACTTAACTTAAGAAACCAACTCGGATTTTATTTTCTATTGATTTATTAACCCTGCCGAAAAAATACCCATTAATGTCTAATACTCACACTTGCGTTGCAACAACACTGAGGTTATTCTGCTCTTATATTATGGATAACAGACTAAAATACCAGTATGACAGTAGCATTTACATTACCTATCATCCTTGATGGTGGCATGGGCCGTGAGCTTCAAAGCGTTGGCGCCCCCTTTCAACAGCCGGAATGGTCAGCTCAAGCCTTAATTGAAGCGCCTCACTTTATCTCGCAAGTACATGCTAGCTTTATAGAAGCCGGCGCAGAGGTTATCACCACCAATACTTACGCATTAGTCCCCTTTCATATTGGTGAAAAGCGTTTTAATGAAGAAGGTGCAAACTTAATGAAGCTTGCAGCTCAGCTAGCACGACAGAGTGTCGCAGATCATCCAGGCTTGCTAGTCGCAGGTTGCATCCCTCCAGTACTAGGCTCTTACCGACCAGATTTGTTTACGCTAGAAAAAGCCAAACCTTTACTTGAGATCGTGATCAACAGCCAACTGGCTGACGCCGACATATGGTTAGCAGAAACAATCTCCTCAATTGCAGAAGCAGACATGATCAAAGCGCGCACTGCAACCACAGATAAACCAACTTGGATTGCATTTACGGTTAAAGATGAAATAACAACAGCGCCTGCTCTGCGTTCTGGTGAATTAATTTATGATGCCGTAAGTCAAATAGCTGGACAGCATGTGTCCGCCATCTTATTTAATTGCAGCTGCGCCGAAGTCATGGAAACAGCGCTTACCGTCTCTAAACAAGCGTTATTCGATCTCGGTATTGCAGACGAAGTACAGCTAGGCATATACGCAAATAACTTCCCTCCTATTGGCGACTTGCACGAAGCCAATAATGCCGTTAAAGGAATAAGAAAGGATATCACTCCACAAAGATACCGTGAATTTGCAGCAACCTGGATCAAAGCTGGCGCATCCATCGTCGGTGGTTGTTGTGGAGTCTCGCCTGCACACATCAAGGCTCTAGCCGAGCTTAAAAATACATAGTCATCGCTAGATTAATGGTGCTTTCTTCTTGTCAGTGCCATTAATCGTATCTCTTTTTCTGGTAAATGCGTTCTCAATAACATTAAATTTATTGATATTTATTGAATTTATAATTTTTACGTGGTCCAACCAAGAATCCTGTGCTTTAGTAATAACCAGTCATGTTGATAAAAAGGCTTCCTATGCATATCACCCCCGCGTTACGTACTATTTTGGTTGTTGATGATATAGCCGATAACATCCAAACTTTAAATGGTGTTCTTAACGCTGAATATAAGATACAAGCGGCAACAAACGGTCATAAAGCATTAGCGATTGCACAACAAAGTCCTCAACCGGATATGATTTTGCTTGATGTTATGATGCCTGAAATGGACGGGTTTGAAGTTTGTCGATTATTAAAAATAAACCCTGCCACTAAGCATATCCCGGTCATTTTTGTCACCGCAAAAAGCGCTCCCGTGGACGAATCATTAGGGTTTGAGTTAGGTGCAGTTGACTACATAACGAAGCCTTATCACCCTGACATAGTAAAAACACGCGTAAAAGCCCAATTCTCTTTATCTGTTCAAAATCATCACCTTGCAGACTTAACAAAGATGAACAGCGACAACATCATTAGTGATGAAGAGATGATAGCCTTAAATAACATATTTCTGGGTGGCGCTAGCTGTAGAAATACGCTCGATGTATTCCAAAGTTATGCAAGCAACAATAACACCAAAATAAACGATGATGTCGCCTCTATCATGCAACGTTTTACATCATTGAATGATGCAGATAAAGAACAAGTCACTCAGTTAATAGAAACGCTAAACATTGGTGATGAAGATGAAAAACACAAAATATCGGCATTTTTCGATTTAGACGATAACTAAAGCGTTCATTATTATAAAAAATTGAATTTATAACATACATATGAGAGATGATGACAATGCCTAAATTATTAATTGAATCAAATAATAAGCGCATCATGCTCGGCTTTTTCATTGCTATTTTTCTACTTGTTACTATTGCTTTAGCGAGCATGTTCCATTTTACTAAATTAACTCATGCCATTGATCGGTATACACAAGCAGGACAATTATTGATTGCCCTTGATAGCGCTCGTATTGCAGAACTCGTTTATACCCGAGATGGTTTAGATCAAGATGCAAAAACAGCGACCGCTCATCTTGAAACCGTACAACCATTAATTGAAGAATTCATCAATAACGCTGACCGGGTATACGTTGAAAAGTTATTAATTATATCAGATCAATATCGAGCAGCTTTTGAACATTACGTATTACTGACTGGTAAAATACGTCAAAAATACAAAGACATGAACAATTCAGTCATATTAGCAAATGACAATGCCGAAGCCCTAAGATCATTGAGAAAAAAGGACATCGATAACGAGAAGCTGAAAGTGAAGCATTTTAGGGTAGAAGTGGATGAAAGAACCGAAAATATAGAAAGTGTTTATCAACTAGAGAACGCTATTGAAGACGTTATCACTATTAAAAAAAATATATTGATCTCACATAAACAGCGTGACCTTAAACCTCTCTCGGCATACTTTCATAAAATTACTGAGCTAACAAAAACTTTAAAACGATCTATTACCCATCCTGAAGGCGTCAATATACTGATGCAGTTGGAGCCCGAAGTTAAAACGTTGAAAACCCTTTTCAAGCAATTTGAAAATATAAACAACTATGCAGTTCTCACCATCAACACTCCCTTAGTTGTCGCTATAGAGACACATGCTCTAAGACTTGTAGATCTAACGGCCGATTTACGAACTAGCGAACAAAACCTGTTGAATGCAATCTCTAAACTTCGCGATATATCTCAAAAAATCATGCTACGCAGGTTAGAGTTTTATGAACAACTCGATATTTTGTTAGATAATATAAATGCTGCGCGACAATTTAATCGGGAGTTTTCATCAGCACAAGACCACAGAACTCGATACTTATCATTAAGTCAAATTCAGCAGCTGTTAACTTTAACAAAAACTGAAGTTAACGTTATTTCATCTTTATTTACAGAAAAAGATGACCGAAATGCTTTCAATGAACTGTTACCTAACATCGAACTTTACTTCAATGATTTTTTGGCATTAGCTAATTTAACAACACAGAGGTTCGAAATTAGAAATAAAATGAATGAGTCGGCCGTTATTGCCGACGATATTTTGTCTAATTTTCGAGAGTTTAGATTTAAAGAAATGGCCCAGTCACGTAATTTAGTTCAAACAATGTCTATTCTGTCTATTTTCTTTTTAATTAGTATCGTATTACTTGGCTATGTTATGCGTCGTTCGCAAATATCGCTTACAAATTTAAGCCTACAATTGGGCATTGCCGCAGAAAAAGCAAAAAAAGCAGAACAAGCAAAGTCCGATTTTTTAGCCAATATGAGCCATGAAATCAGAACCCCAATGAATGCCATTATCGGCATGAGTTATTTAGTACTAGAAACAGAGTTAAACCCTAAACAGAAAAATTATATTAGTAAAGTTAACGGCTCTGCCAATGCGTTACTTAGGATCATTAATGACATCCTCGACTTCTCTAAAATAGAGGCTGGTAAGTTAACCATTGAAAAAATTGACTTCAAGATTGCGGACGTTTTAGATGAAGTCGCAGACACCATTGGCTTAAAGGCACAAGAGCGGGGCTTAGCATTACACTTTGAGATAGATAGCAGCCTGCCAATCAATTTTATTGGCGATCCTTTAAGGCTAAAACAAATACTCGTCAATCTAGGTGACAATGCGGTGAAATTCACGAAAGCAGGAAAAGTGACATTCAGTTTCACCTGCAACATGAACAAGAACAATAATGTCGTACTCGTTTGTCATGTACGCGATACCGGTATTGGTATGACACCTGATCAAGTAAACAACCTCTTTTCTGCATTTTCTCAAGCTGATACCTCAACCACTCGGAAATATGGTGGCACAGGTTTGGGCTTGGCTATTTGTAAACAACTGACACAGCTAATGCAAGGTGACATATCAGTAACCAGTGATCTTGGCGCTGGCAGCTGTTTTTCATTTTACGTCACTCTGGCACATTTAAAATCATCACCAAATGTCCTAGCTGCAAAGCAAACTGTCTATTCAGCAAGTACTCTGACGCAAGCATCTCAACAAGACGATATTAAGGTAGATACCATTTCCGTTGCACAACACTTGATAGGTGCTCATTTTTTATTAGTCGAAGATAACAAAATTAATCAAGAACTTATCTATGAGATATTAACAAGTAAAGGCATTAACGTAACGATTGCTAACCAGGGGCAAGAAGCGATTGAATACCTCAATCATCGCACTTTTGATTGTGTGCTGATGGATTGCCACATGCCTATAATGGATGGCTATAAAGCGTCAAAAATAATAAGAACAGATCCACGTTTGCAAGGGTTACCGATTATAGCAATGACCGCAAATATCATGGAACAAGATTTAAATAAGGCAAAAAAATGTGGCATGAATGACGTTATTGGCAAACCAATCAATATTGCTAAAATGATGAAGACACTGGCTAGGTGGGTCAAGATAAAACCAGCGCACACATTCAAACAATTTGAACTTACCCCTAGTACTGCGCTGAAAATTGATCACATGGAAAACATAGAAAACAGCCTTAACATTGAAGGGCTTGATCAAGCGATGGGGTTATCTTGTGCTAACAATGATATTACGCTTTATTATAAGTTACTGGCTCGATTTTCAAAACAATATGCTCAAACCTCCCCTCCTTTAATATTAGGAGAGTTAGATTCACGCCAGCAACAGCACTTTATTCACACTTTAAAAGGTCTTGCAGGTAACTTAGGTTTTTCAGCTATTTATCAGCGTTGTAATACAATTGAAAAAGGCATTGGGGAAACATCAAGAAATGACCAACTGCAAACCCTTGAGCAAATGTTAGCAAGCGCATGTACCGCACTAGCACACTATTTTAAAGACAACGGGGAGCAGTTTACAGGTAAAGCAAGCCATCAGGCAAAGCACTCGGCTATTAATACATTGATGATAGACCAACTTACAAAAGCGCTAAAACATTCAGATACCATTGCTATCGAACTAGCCGAAAAGTATGTAGCCAGTGAATTGGGCTTATCTATATCGGATCACCAGAGGCTAATAGAGTATGTGAATAATTTTGATTTTGATACCGCATTAATACTTTTTGATGGCTAAGCTACCCAAATCAACAATATTAATGCGTGCTGCTTTTGGGCGTCATATTAAAATGACGCTTAAATTCACGACTAAATTGTGAAGAACTTGAATAACCCACCAGCCTTGCCGCATCATTCACGCGCAAACCTTCAAGTTGGATCAATTCTTTGGCTTTATTTAACCGCACTTTCTTTAAATACTGCAATGGTGATTCTAACGTCACCTTACGAAACGCCAAATGAAACGCAGAAACGCTCATGTTAGCCTCCTCAGCTAGGTATTGAACCGTCAATGCTTCAGAATAAGACTGGTGCATTTTAGTCAGCACTTTCGCCACCCTCGCATATTGTCCGTCGTGCTGGGCTAAATCAAACAACACATGCCCTTCTGACCCGACAAGTGCTCGATAGACGATCTCCATGACCAAGGATTCACCCAACATTTTACTTTCTAAATCCGAATGTAATGCCAGCATTAACCGCTTGCAACTCTCTAACATCGGCGCCGCCATTTTCACCGAGCTTAATCCACACGTCTCTTGGTTACAGCGTGATGTGTAATCAAAAGAACTTGATGCCAATTCGTTGACTAAACGATGTAACAAGGTCGGATCAACATTGATGGTAAGACCTAACAAAGGTACGCCATTCTCCGGGAAAGCTTCACACTCTAGCGGCATCGGCACACCAACTACCAGATAGTCTTCAGGGCCATAATGCACAGGCTGATTACCTACATGTATATGCTTACGTCCCTGTCCCATCACGATAATGCCCGATTCGTACACAAAGGGTTTACGCCGATTACCTTGGCTACTACGATAAAACCACACACCTGGGATAGCGGTTTCTTTAATGCCTTCAAGATCATTTAGATCGTACGCATCCGCATATGTTTGCATTAAATCGCCTAGAGAATTCATCGTCACCCTTAAAGATTAGTCATTACGTCTATACTAAAATACTCACAAAAATAGGAATAGGCAACTAAAATGGAGAATACCGCCTTTTTAAAGTGTGCATTAAATAGTAATATGCAATTATTGAATAAATCAAAATAAAGGACATACAATGAAATTCTCTTATGTTAACCCGACTCAAATCCATTTTGGCCAAGGTCAAATTTCAACTGTCGCAACCTCTATTCCAAAAGATAAAAAAGTATTGGTAATTTACGGTGGTGGTTCTATTAAGAAAAATGGCGTTTATGACCAAGTTTCAGCCGCACTTGCAGAGCATACATGGACAGAATTTTCAGGTGTTGAAGCAAACCCAACAGTTGAAACCCTAGACAAAGCTGTGATTATCGCTAAAGAACAAGCTATTGATTACATTCTTGCTGTTGGTGGTGGTTCAGTTATTGATGGCTCAAAATATGTTGCTGCTGCAGCGATGTACGAAGGCAATGGTTGGGATATTTTGATTGGTAAGCATCAAGTAACTGAAGCAATCGCGATTGGTGCTATTTTGACACTACCAGCAACCGGTTCTGAATCAAATTCAGGCTCTGTTATTACCCAAAAATCAACGCAAACTAAACTGCCGTTTATGGCTGATGCAGTGCAACCTAAATTTGCGGTACTTGATCCTGATTCAATGAAAACATTACCAGAGCGTCAATTAGTAAACGGTCTTGTTGATGCTTGGGTACACGTTTGCGAGCAGTACTTAACAACTGCTACAGGCACTATGGTTCAAGACGGTTACGCTGAAGTATTACTTAAAAACTTACTGACGTTAGCTGAACAATACGATGCACGTGATAACAACGAATGGCGTTCAAACCTAATGTGGACAGCAAACCAAGCGCTTAATGGCTTAATTGGTTCTGGCGTAACACATGACTGGGCAACGCACATGATTGGCCATGAATTAACAGCGCTATACCATGTTGATCATGCACGTTCATTATCGATTATCCAACCGTCTTTATTGCGTAACCAAATTGAAGCGAAACGCGCTAAATTGGAACAGCTAGGTAAAAATGTATTTGGTTTTACCGCTTCTGCAGATTTAGCTGAACGCACTATTGTTGCTATCGAAGCTTTCTACCATGACGTTAAAGTACCAACGCAATTAACGGAACACGGTGATGATAAAGTGGCTGCGATTGATACTATTATCAAGCAACTTGAAGCACATGGTATGGTTGCATTAGGTGAAAGCCAAGCGATCACGCTGGATGTTACTCGTCAAATTTTAGAAGACGCTGTAGCGTAATATCGAGATAAAAACGCACTAAACACGAGTCGTTTTACTTGCGAACATTAAATACTAAAAGCCAATACTGTTAATCCGGTATTGGCTTTTTTTATTGATAACACAAGGTTCCATTTCCCCTACCGCTGCTACTTCTACTTAATCCGATTCAATGACAAGTAGCTTCTGTTTCATGAAATCGATAAACACGCGATTTTTATTCGGCATGTATTTACTTTGCACATACTGCAAACAAATATCACCGTGATAATTTCCCTGTAATTGCCAATCTTGCAATAGTGGCACGAGCGTCCCCGCAGCAATACCCTGCTGCGCAATATAATCTGGCAAGCCACCAACCCCAAAACCTTGTTCAATGGCATCACAACGCATTTCACTGTGGTTAAGTAAATATGATCCCGTCACATGCACGGTCGCCTGTTGATTTTCGTTGCTAAATCGCCAGCGGTTATCGGCCATGTTTTCACCTAAGCACAGGCATGGTAAAAACTTTAAATCATCAGGATGTGTTGGCAAAGCATGGTTCGCGAGGAAATCAGGGCTGGCACATAACACCTGTTCAACGCGACCGATTTTAACGTTGACCAATGCTTCAATGGGATTGTCATTTATATGGATCAGAAAATCGACACCATCATGAATCGGATCTAAAACACGGTCGGTCACTTTTAAATGTAACTGAATATCTGGATAACATTTTAAAAACTCAGTGAAAAGTGGTCTTAATACCCGACTCGCTAACGATTTTGGCGCCGCTACTCTCAATAACCCACTCACAGTTGATGTCGCAGAGGTACTTGCATTAACCGCTTGCTCTGCTGACTCAACCATCTGTTTACAATAATCGAACGTTATTTTACCTGACTCGGTTAACGCCAATTGTCGCGTAGTACGTGCTAGCAGTTTAATGCCTAAGGCATCTTCTAACCGACTAATTTGACGACTCACCGCAGAGGGCGTTATACCGAGTTTTCTGGCGGCTTTGCTAAAGTTCCCTTGCTCAACCACAGTGACCAAAATCGCCATGTCAGGCAACAAAGGGATCAGTTTATTTGTGTCCATGAAGCACAAGTCCTTTTACAAATAGGCGTATTGTTTAAATATCCTCATAAATTAACATGGTTGTAGCGTAATAAATACGTTGTTGTGAGCCTATTTTAAATCATGAGAGGTAAATATGGAGTTGTTAATAAATACGTATATGGCAGAAATTATTGCGGTGACTACCATTGCTATTTTTATGGTGGTGTTACCGGGGGCTGACTTTGTGATGGTGACCCGTACGAGTATTCACCATGGTCGTTTAGCTGGCTTATATACTAGCTTAGGCATGTGTTTATCTGTTTGTATACATGCTAGTTATTCAATTGCAGGGTTAGCCGTCATAATTGCAAAGTCGGCCTGGTTATTCAATTTAATTAAATACTTAGGAGCCGCTTATCTTATTTATATTGCTTGGCAATTATTAACAATACGCGCTCAGTTAAATACAGATCAAAATAATCAAATGGTTGAGATGTCACCCTTTGCCGCGATACGTTTAGGTTTTACCTGCAATATATTAAACCCTAAAACATCTATCTTTTTCTTAAGTATTTTTACCCAAGTGGTATCGATCGACACGCCGCTAGTCATGCAGATAGGATATGGCTTGATCATTATGTTGGCACATTTTATCTGGTACATCGGGGTTGTGTTACTGTTATCTCACCCAAATATATTGCCTCGCTTCAATCGCCATAAACAAAAAATTGATAAAGGGGCTGGATTTATATTAATGCTGATTGCGATCAAACTTAGCTTAATGAACTCCATATAAGCCATTTAAATGAGAATCATTTTCAAGTAGGATGTGCTTTCATACACAACACTATCCTAGTTAGGCATCATCCATCATATGCAAAGCGAATCATTAGAACGTCTTAAGAAAGCATTCATCTCTGGTATTTGGGCTACGCTGGCCAGCATTAGTGTGGGTTTCGCCTTTAAAATTTGGCTGACACAATGGGTGGCGAAAGGCGATCTAGCTTTGTATCACACCGTCGTTGATATCATCTCACTATCATTAATTTTAATGACAGGTTTTCGATCTTCGATGGTGGTTACTTACTCTCAAACACACAACGACCGTGATATTATCAATATCTTCCGTTTCAGTTTAATTGCGATTGTACTGATTACTTGGGGTACCATCATTCCCTATATTAAACATTCACTTAATATTAATGTTGGCTACTTACAGATGGTTGGTATCATCTTCGGCATGGGCTTAAAGATCTACTTTACCAACCTTATCGCCATGTATCGTTTATACGAGGTGTCCAATAAAGTCACCTGGCTCGAGCCTATCAGTAATGTGGTTGTGTTTGTGTTCTGTTATTATTTCTTAGGGCTAGATACACTCGCCTCCCTATTCTACGGGCTCACGCTATCTTCACTTTCTATTGCGATTTATATGTATGTGCGTCGTAAAAAGTCAATAACTACACTTCCCTTAGCTCTGGTACACCTTGACCCGCCGCTTATCAGTTACGTGAAGAAAAGTTTTACCGCGTCTCTAGAAGCCGGAGCCAGTATCTTAATGATTTATATCACCGTACTCTTGACGATCACGCATTTTAGCGTCGATGAACTCGGAGATTTCCAAGTGGTCGTTCGCCCTATCTTTACCTATATGACGATGTTATTTGTTTTCCCTATTTATCGCTTTGTTCTACCTGAGTTAGCGGTGAATATACGTAACGCCGATCATAAACAAGTGAAGCAAATACGCCGATGGGTATTTAAATTATCCGCTGGCGTTGGCATAGCATTTTTCTCAATCATGTATTTTGGCGGAGCGTCGATCATTGCGTTGGTATTCCCACCTGAATATAGTGGCGCGCTACCGGTATTACTCCACTTCTCGATCTTCTTTGTATTTATGATGCTGAATGCTTATCAGCTTGCCTATATAAAAGCGCACGGACGATTTACCCTCAGTCTGTTAATCCGAATCATGGGCATTGTTACTTTAGTTACTGCGTACCATCTATTGTCAAAAATGACCGACAATGTCGTCGCTATCATTACCGCCCTATGTGCTGGGTATGTCGTCATGTTCATCCTATCAAGTATCGCAGAACGCCGAATTTTAAATGAACAGACCAATAAACTCGTGTCCATTGCAATTTAATCAAACATCAAATCGAGCGAGTGCTAGCCCCAACCTTGTGATCCCCAAAGAAATAACTAGACTCAAATATGTACGCCCAACATATAAGGAAAAGTGCATGGGACATTGCCATAACACCATAAATATCGACGCACCTATCGATAAAATCTGGGAAACAATCTGTAACTTCCATGATTTATCATGGGCTGCAGGTGTCATCACCTCTTTACGTATCGTTGGTACGCAACAAGGTCACGAAATTGGCGCAAGGCGGGTATTAAACGACGCTTTTCATGAAACTTTAACGGCAGTAAATGCCGAGCAGCACACTTTTTCATACAGCATTGATGACGGTCCAGGTCCAGTGGCCAAAGATGCAGTCGATAACTATATTGGTGTGGTGAAACTGGTCGAAACAAGTGAAGGTACTTTAGTAAAATGGGATTCAAGCTTCGAATCAGCCAATAGCCAAGAAGTGAGTGAATTTTGTGATCCGATTTATCAAGCTCTACTATCAGCCCTGAAAGAAAGTTTAACCTAGTCGGATAAACGGTAATATTTACAAAGGAAGCACTCGGCTTCCTTTTTAAATCAATTAACTGTCACCTCTGTTTGACCTGGGGTGAATTACAAATCAGCTAACGCAGTTTCAATCTTTTTAGCCACGTCTTTCGGTACCCACTGACTCCACTTATCTTTATTATTTAATAAGAAGTGTTCAGCAGCATAATCACCGTCTGCTTGTTCTTCATCTATCCACGCTAACTGCTGGTTCATTTCATCATTGCTGAATGAACGTTTCCCAAGGTACTCCATCACCGCAGGCTCTCGTTTAGAAAAATCAGTCGTCACAATACTCTGCACTGGCGCTGCTGGATAATCGGTTACTTTCGGGTTTTCACAATCTTCCACAATGGTACAATTTTCAAATTCATCACGATCAAAACCAGTCCCGAAATCAACACGCACCATGTCGTATTTATCCATGATGGCCGTTGGTGACCAATAATAGCCAAACCACGCATCTTTATTTTCATAGGCTTTAGCCATCGAACCAGATAAACCAGCGCCGGAACCAGGATCAACTAAATCAAATCCGTAATCAGCAAGATCCATTGCATTGAATAAGTTCGTCGTTGAGATCTGACAAGTCCAACCCGCAGGGCATGCCATGAAAGCAGAGCGCGTTGGGTCTTCAGGGTGTTTAAATAGCTTAGCATTGGCCTTAATACCTGCTAGCGTTGCTAAAGACGGATCTTTTTCAACCATATATTTAGGTACCCAAAAACCAGAAACTGCGCCGTCAGACAGTAAATCACCAGCCACAACAATACGCCCTTCTTCACCGCCTTTCGCCAGTGTCACTCTAATCTGGTTAGTCCAGAATTCAGGGGCTATATCAGGGGTGTTTTTTTCAATCATCGACGTTGCTGTGATGGTTGAATTACCAGGCACAATTTCAACGTCACAAGCATAGCCATGTTCTAGAATAAACGCATCAATATTAGCAACTAAGGTTGCGCTGCCTAAGTTCATATCCGCAATAGTCACTGAGCCGCATTCAGCTGAAAATGCACTGTTTACAGCAAATAAATTGTAAGACGCCATGGTCAACAGCAATGCTAAGGGTGCTTTTTTAAGCATCATAAAACCTCAAATTAAACTGGGTGTATTAAATATAGATAACGTCATTGTACTGCACTATTTTAGCCCCAGTTTAATCTTTAGTTAAAAATGTTAACTTGTGGCTAAAATTCAGTTAGTTAATTACTAATAATATCGTTGGCGCTTATTCAAACATACACAATACTTAAAATAGTTACATGAATAAGGAGGCTAAGTGTGAAGCGAGACTCAATGGAATTTGATGTTGTCATTGTCGGAGCTGGACCTGCCGGATTATCTGCAGCCTGTCGCTTACGTCAACTTGCACTAGACACTGAAACCGAACTCAGTGTTTGCGTCCTCGAAAAAGCCGCTGATATTGGCGGGCATACCCTTGCGGGGACTATCTTTGAGCCTCGAGCATTAGACGAACTCTTTCCAGACTGGAAAAACTTAGATTCTCCTGTTACCTGCCAGGTGAAACGCGATGAAACTTGGCTCCTAAAAAACGCCACGACAGCCCGCCGAGTCCCGAGTATGTTAGTGCCATCAAGCTTAGATAATAAGCACAACTATATAATCAGCCTCGGCGACTTGTGTATTTGGTTAGCCAAACAAGCTGAACAACTGGGCGTCGAAATATTCACTGGTTTTGCCGCAAACGAATTCACATTTGCCGACGATGGTAGCGTTAAAGGCGTGATCACCGGAGACATGGGACGTGATAAAAACGGAGTAGAAAAAGACAACTTTATGCCAGGAATAGAAATCATTGGCAAGTATACCTTGGTCACCGAAGGTTCACGTGGTCATTTAGGCAAACAGTTAATCGAAAAATACCAGCTAGACAAAGACGCAGATCCGCAACATTACGGACTCGGTATTAAAGAGCTGTGGCAAATAGACCCCGACCTCCACCAGCCCGGATTAGTCATTCACAGTATTGGTTGGCCATTAGCAGAACACGGCGCGACTGGCGGTGCGTTTCTATATCACATAGGAAAAGATCAAGCTTATGTCGGTCTCATCACCGACTTGAATTATCAAAATCCTTACCTCAGCCCTTTCGAAGAATTCCAACGACTTAAATTACACCCTGCAGTGAACCGCTATTTAAAAGGCGGAAAACGCCTTGCTTATGGCGCGAGGACTGTCACTAAAGGCGGCTATAATTGTTTACCGAAAATGGTATTTCCCGGCGGATTATTACTTGGTTGTGATGCTGGTACATTAAACGTGGCAAAATTAAAAGGCACGCATACCGCCATGAAAACAGGTATGCTCGGTGCTGAAGCTGTCTTTGCTGCAATGGCATTAACACGTTATCAAGCAAACGAGGACATTAAGAAAGTAACAGAGCAAGTTTCAAAACAATGTCCAGAACAATGCCTAGAACATTTCACCTTATTGTATGAAGCGTCTTGGGTGTATCAAGAATTATATCAATCCCGTAATTTTGCGCCTATCACCCACAGATGCAATACCATGTTAGCAGTGACATGGTTTGAACAGAATATACTGCACAAAAGTTTACCCTTTACCCTACACGATTCAAAGCCCGATCATTGTCAGTTACAAAAAGTTACCCGTTCAACTGTCATCACCTACCCAAAACCCGACAATGTATTAACGTTTGACCGTTTAAGTTCAGTGTTTCTAGCTAATATCCAGCATGATGCAGATCAGCCGAATCACCTTAAACTAACAGATCCTAATGTGCCTATGTGTACTAACCTGCCCCGCTTTGCAGAGCCAGCACAACGCTACTGCCCTGCTGCTGTCTATGAAATTGTCACGGTCGGTCAAGAAGTCAAATTCCAAATAAATGCGCAAAACTGTATCCACTGTAAAGCCTGTGATATCAAAGACCCATCACAGAATATCGTTTGGACACCACCTGAAGGCGGTAGCGGCCCCAATTATTCAGGCATGTAGCTTCGATGCTGAAGGCACGGCTAAGATACGCTCTCAAGAACAGCTGCATGACAGCAACAAAAAAGCGCCGCTAATCAGTGATTAGCGGCGCTTTAGTATGAGTTGATTAATGAGCGTAGTGAGTTACGCCATTAACCAACTTTATCTAGCTTTACCGAATTTAGCTTTATGGCTTGTGCAGCAATGATCTGCGCATCCATGTAGTCTGCAACAGCCGCTTGTTGTGCTTTATTTAAGTACAAACCAAGCTTAGTACGACGCCATAATACATCTTCTGCTTTCTTAGCAAACTCTGTTTCAATCAAGTAATCAAGTTCGCGGCTGTAAACACCGTGACCAAAGTGAATACCAAAATCAGCCTCAGATTTACAATCAGCGAATAATTTCCAAGTATCTGTACCAAATTGGTTCACATAACGCTTCGCTGTTTCAGGGTTTAGCCATAAATGCTGTGAACAAATGTTAGCAACTAACTGCGTACGTGGGTAGCTAAAATCACCGCCTGGTAATGGCGTATCGGCTGTCCACGAATTACCTAACTTATCAAAGTACGGTGAAATCAGTGTCATTGCTGACTCAGCAAGTTTACGGTAAGTAGTTAATTTTCCACCAAAAATAGATAACAATGGCGCTTGTGTGCCTTCTTGCTCAAGTTCCAATGTGTAATCACGTGTGATGGCTTGTGGTGATGAAGATTCGTCATCACACAATGGACGTACGCCACTGTAAGTCCAAACGACATCACTCGGTGCAAGCTGTTTCACAAAATGTTCGTTTACCACATCAATCAGGTATTCTACTTCGTCATCAGAGATCGCAACTTTACGTGGGTCACCAACGTATTCAACGTCAGTTGTACCTATGATTGAAAAGTCTTCCATGTAAGGAATAACGAACACAATTCGATTATCTTTGTTTTGGAGAATGTAAGCTTGTTCTTCATCATGAATACGTGGTACTACTATGTGTGAACCTTTGACCAAACGAATGTTACGTGGTGATTCTTCTTCCATGCTGTCATCGAAGAATTGCTTCACCCAAGGACCAGCCGCATTCACTAATGCACGTGCAGTACGCTCGAAACGCACGTTTGTTTGATCATTTACAATCGTTACTTGCCATAAGCCATCTTTACGCACAGCTTTTTCTACACGGCAATAGTTCTCAACTTCAGCACCGTTACGTTGTGCTGCCATCGCATTTAGAATAACTAAACGCGCATCATCAACCCAACAATCTGAATATTCAAAACCTTTGGTAATTTCTTTTTTAAGTAAACCTGATTTTGCTAAGTTCACTTGGTTACTACCTGGTAACGTTGTACGCTTACCCAAGTTGTCATACAGGAATAAACCTGCACGAATTAATAACGCAGGACGTAAGAAAGGACGGTGCGGTAAACGGAAACGCATCGGTTTAACAATGTGTGGGGCTTTCTTGAGTAATACTTCGCGCTCTGCAAGTGATTCAGACACTAAACGAAATTCGTAATGTTCAAGGTAACGTAAGCCACCATGAACAAGTTTAGAACTTGCTGATGATGTAGCTGAAGCAAAATCGGCTGCTTCATATAATCCGACAGTTAGGCCTCGACCAGCAGCGTCCGCTGCAATACCTGCGCCATTAATACCACCACCTACAACGATCAGGTCTAGTACTTCATTGTTTGCTTTATTATCAGTCACATTATTGGCCATTACTTTCTGGTTTCCATTATTCATACTTAACTCACTTTAATACATTCTTGTCTGAGCGAACGACCGCTTTCGAACATCTGCAACTAATATAGAACACTTTGCTATTAAAATCATCATTTACTTTCGAATTCGCGCATTTATTTTTACATAGCGAACATTAATGACGAAAGTAAACACGATAATAATGTTCGAATGGCTATTAAGCCTCACAAATATGTCAAGTTGATGACAAAAATAGACTACTTTGTTGAAGATGCCCAACCTACCAAAAATAAACTCAAAAAAAGCCCAAAAAAAAGCACCACTATATCAATATAATGATGCTCTTCTAATTCGACTAAGGTGATTACCTATTGGCAATCAATCCTAAGCACTAGTTATATAACTCATAGCAAGTCGTCTTCTTCATCATGGCCTTCAGCCCATGATTGCGCCGCTTTCACTGCACGTTTCCAACCACGGTAACGACGTTGACGTTTAACATCATCATCATGTGGCATAAATGATTTTTCAATCACAGCTTTATCAGATAATTCATCTAGGCCATCCCAGAAACCAACAGCCAAACCCGCAAGGTATGCCGCACCAAGTGCCGTTACTTCTGTAACAGCAGGGCGTAATACCGTCGTATTGAGCACGTCAGATTGGAATTGCATTAAGAAGTTATTCGCGACAGCACCGCCATCGACACGTAGTTCAGCCAATTTAATGCCGGAATCAGCTTGCATCGCATCAAGTACGTCACGTGTTTGATACGCAATACTTTCTAATGTGGCACGAATAATATGGTTTGCACCAACACCACGCGTTAGACCAACAATCGTACCACGTGCATAAGCATCCCAGTACGGTGCGCCTAGACCAGTAAACGCAGGAACAACATACACACCGTTTGACGAATCTACTTTGGTTGCAAAATATTCAGAATCTTTTGCATCAGCAAGCAATTTCATTTCGTCACGCAACCATTGGATAGAAGCACCACCCATGAATACCGCGCCTTCGAGTGCGTATGCGACTTCACCACGTGGACCACATGCCAAGGTAGTAAGTAGACCATTCTGCGATGTTACTTTTTCTTTACCCGTGTTCATTAACAAGAAACAACCCGTACCGTAGGTGTTTTTCGCTTGGCCTTGTTCTACACACATTTGACCATAAAGTGCAGCTTGTTGATCACCAGCAATACCAGCGATTGGGGTACGCGTACCGCCTTTACCACCTAAGTTCATTTGACCGTAAACTTCTGAAGAAGATTTCACTTCAGCCATCATTGATAATGGAATATCAAGGATCTTAAGTAGTTTCTCATCCCACTGCAGTGTATTGATGTTAAATAACATAGTACGTGATGCGTTAGTGTGATCAGTTACATGTACGCGTCCTTGGGTCATTTTCCAAACTAACCAAGTATCAACAGTACCGAATAATAGTTTACCGGCTTCAGCGTCTTCACGTGCACCCTCAACATTATCAAGGATCCATTTAATTTTTGTACCAGAGAAGTACGGGTCAACAACCAAACCTGTGTTCTCACGTACGTATTCTTCAAAGCTTGCATCTTGTGCTTTTAATTTGTCACAGATATCAGCAGTACGACGACATTGCCATACGATCGCGTTATAAACCGGTTTACCTGTTTCTTTGTTCCAAACAATCGTTGTTTCACGTTGGTTAGTAATGCCGATACCGGCAATTTCATCACTAGTGATGCCAGTCTTGGCTAATGTTTCAACTAATACTGAGCTCTGAGTTGCGTAGATTTCAAGTGGATCATGCTCAACCCAACCCGCTTGCGGATAGATCTGCGTGAATTCACGTTGAGATACACTAACAATATTTGCATCGTGGTCAAGAATAACGGCACGAGAACTTGTTGTACCTTGGTCTAAAGCAATAATGTATTTTTTCTCAGTCATTACGAAGTCCTTTTAATTTCATAGAGTACTTATGTTTAATTATATACCCAAGCGATACTTTGATGTTAACTATTGATTTACTTGTTTATTTATTTTTTGTTTTAACAATACAATAATCAAAGTCGCTTAGATGGCATTCAAAATTTATGCGATGTTACTTTTCAATATCGCGAACTTATACTTCAGCTGTTTTAGCTTCAACAGATACTTCATCACACTGGTTTGGAATAGTGCAACCATGACCTGCAGATGGTAAATATTGACCAATCACTTTTGGATATAACCAACCACCGAAACATGCGCCTACAATTGGGCCTAAGATAGGAACGATGAAGTAAGGAATATCTTTAGCGCCTGTTAATGCAAACTCCCAACCCGCGAAATAAGCGAACAGTTTAGGACCAAAGTCACGTGCTGGATTCATCGCAAAACCAGTTAGTGGACCTAAAGAACCACCGATTACCGCGATTAGTACACCGATAAGTACAGGGTTCATTGCGCCACGCGGCTCGCCGTTACTTTCATCGCCTAATGCTAAGATAGCGAACATTAATACCGCGGTGATCACAAACTCAACCGCAAATGCGCCGATGAATGTTAATGATGGGTGTGGGTAAGTAGAAAAGATACCAGCTGTGGATAATGCCGCTTCACTGTTACGCAAGAAGCCGTTAGCTATTTCGTAGTCAGTAAATAAGTTGCTATATAGTCCATATACTAACGCTGCAGAACAAAAAGCACCTGCGAGTTGCGAGAATATATAAGGTAGTACTTTGCTTTTATCAAATCCGTGAAACGCTGCAAGTGCAATCGTCACGGCAGGATTAATATGCGCGCCAGAAACACCCGCGGTACAGTAAATAGCAATTGCTACACCCATACCCCAAATAATACTAATTTCCCACTGACCAAAACTTGCCCCCGTTAATACCAGTGCAGCTACACAGCCGACACCAAAAAATATTAACAGTCCAGTTCCAATAAACTCAGCCAGGCATTCGCCCATCAGAGTATGTTGTTTATTGCTAGCCATGATTCATTCCTTTGTTTTATTTATGTAGGGTATACACAATGTTCGTGTGAATTTTAATTTACACTTTTTATACATAATTAAAACAAACAAGGAATAAAAATGAGCGTTCGAGCACATAAACGCATTCAAACGAGACATGTTGAAATATATTTAGCTATAAAACACGCTATATCGAACGGGGTTGATCGAGATCAGTGCATATATGACTAAGCGCTACACGATAGTTAGCAACAATATTTAACACTTTATTAGTATTAAAATGGTAATTACTGCGCATATAGCTTATTAACAAGCATGAACGTAAGGGAAGTTAAGGTGAGCAGGCTAAATGTAACAAAGCGAACATCTGTAAGGTGAAATTATTAAAACGAACAAAACACGGTTAAGCCATTTGTAGGCTTAACCGTGTTAATAGCAACACCACAAGGTCTGCGTATTGTAACAGCCCCCTCTGAAACCCTATTGCGGGATTGCAGAGTGATCGCTTGGTTTTGATGTCGCACTTTTGATTAGCATGTAAATACACATAGTCAGCATGCAAACACCAAGGTACATAATCAAGCCATTGTTGTAGTGCTTAAAGCTCTGCGCCACGACAGGTCCTGCCACAGAGCCAGCGCTATAACTAAGCAACATGATCTCGGTCGCCGCAACAATTTTACTCACGCCTAAACTGTCACACGCTAACGAGATAGCAACGGGATAGAGTGAAAATACACTCGCACCCAACAACATGTAGCTTGAGCTCAGCAATACTGAGTCATGCGTCGTTAATATACCAATGACGCCCAGTACACCCAATAAACAAAATAGTGACATTAATAATGTCTTACTCATTTTCGGTGACAAGTAGCTAACGATTGGTTGCACTAACATGCCGCCCAAAATAATAATCGCCATTAGCATACCCGTTTGCTCTGCACTGCCTGTTTGTGCTTTAAGGTACAAAGGCATTAACCCATAAATAGGCGCCATTAACATACCAGAAACTAAACATCCTAAAATGGCAGGACGGCTTAGTGTTTTTAGTTCAGCAAACTTGATCTTTTGGTGCCCAGTGCAATCAGGCTGCCCCACCTTGATTAATAACGGCGGTAAAATAGCAACCAACAATACACCTATCACTATGCTGTAAGGAAAGATCCCAACAGCCCCTATAGGAACAAGTGCTAACTGGCCTAATGCATTACCACCGTATAAAGAGGTCATGTATAAACCTAAACGTTTAGCGCGTTGTTTTGCGGTGTCGGCCATTAATAACCAAGACTCAACAACAACAAATACCCCTGCTACGGCAACACCGGCAATAAAACGAGCCGCTAACCAGGTTGCTGCACTTGGTAATGCGATCATCAAAAAGATCGATAACAGCAGTACACTTAAAAACAAAATAAACGCAAGGCGGTGCCCCATTCTTGCGACGACACTTTCTATCTGTAATGACCCGATTAATAGTCCCAGATAAAAGATACTTGCCAACCAAGGTGTTAATGTAAGACTTAGTCCAAAAGATTGCAAAGATAACGGAATTAGGCTCATTAAAAAGCCCGATGCAATAGCAAAAAATGACAAACCGACAACAGGTACAAATGTGCTGTTTTTTGGGTTTGTGCAGGCGAATGTTCCCACCTTGTATCCTCAAGTTAAATTGTTTAAATATAGGTTAAGCCGCTATATGTGTACCAGTCACTGGTTACTGCATATTTCGGCGAGACTTTAATCCTAATTTAATGTGATGTAAAGTTTATTTTCAATAAAACATAAAATAATTTAAAAGGAAATAAACTGCGCTTAAGTACCGCATGTCAACAGGTTACATCCATGTTAACATTTAATGCCATCACACTTTCGATACGTTAACCAAAACGAAACGCCTTGATTAACACGTGAATACCAAAGTGCTGTTTACACAAGGTTAAATCACTTTAACGGTAACCTAAGAGTAAATTAACTACTGTTAATAGAGGTTTTAAATATTAATTTAAAATGCATTTTAAAGTCATTGTTAATTCTATGATGAACGATGATCAGAGAGGTAAAAAAGCGCACTTAATAACGTATGTAATGAGGGTTTTGAGGTGATAGCAATGTAAGATAACAGTTATTGTTAACTACATATTGAGTGGTTCATTATTGCTTAAATCTGCATAAAGTATACGATTCTTACCCGCGATTTTAGCCGCATATAAACGTTCATCGGCTTGTTTAATGACACTTTTTATTGATTTAATTTGCTCAATCGAAGACGTAGTAACCACACCACCAGACATAGTCACGTGAAACTCGGTGTCGTCACTATAATGCGGGACATTAGCAACGCTTTCACAGATGCGTTCAAACACATCAATCTGTTTATTATCTTTGTTATATGCAATTAGCAAGCCGAATTCTTCACCGCCAAGGCGTAATAATATGTCATTTTCACGAATTTGCTGTTTAATAACGGTCGTCACTCGGATCAGCACTTCATCACCGATAGGGTGCCCATAAGTATCATTCACATGCTTAAAATTATCTAAATCGATGATCATAAAAGAGTAAAACCGGTGATGTTGAATATTTTCGAGTTCTGCCATAAAACCACGACGGTTTAACAGTCCAGTCAAAGGATCATGGCATGACTCAGACGCCAATACCTTCGACACAAAACGTAATTTCAACGTATATAACACCCAAGCTGCAATCACAATGGCCACAAAATAAAACGCGATATCGGTAATGCTATTCTTAAATAAGTAAGTCATTTGGTCACTGATTGAATTCGGCATTACCATACGTAAATTGGTAATATTGCCATCAAAGCTTAGCGGCTCACTAAGTATACCCAAGTTAGATGCGGGCTTGGAATCATTAATGAGGTAAAAGTCCGAGTCTATAACCGACAATATTTCATGCCATAAAATATCACTATTAAGTACTCCATAGAAACGGCCATCCATATAAATAGCAATGGAAAAAGTCATTATTTGATTGTTTGCGTATAAGTCATCATAAGGACCTGAAATAAAGACCTTGTTACTCATCCCCTCCGTGCTGGTATTTAACACTTTACGCATATAAGGACGTTTAAACAGGGTTTTTTCAAAGTTCAGCGGATTAATCAATAACGCATTAATTTTTGGCGATACAATGACGAATTTATGCTGTGAAATAAAATAAAGACTATTCACGTGATCTGTTCTACCAGCTAAGAATGTCATCATAGGTGTGATCTTAATCGCCTCGGTAATTTTATGATGTAAACCGGTATCCTTTGCACAACCAGGTTTACCACTCACCACCAAAAAATCATTCTCGAAGTCGTACATTTGGCTACTGCTGCGGTATTTGGATGTATAACAGGTGTCAGCTTCGGTTAACTCAAAATTTAGTGCCGTTTTATTTTCGGTCGAATGCGAGAGCGTTAATTGTGATAAGCCATATTGGATAGCTTGAAGCTGGTAGACCAACTCGCCGAAGTGCCTTTCTAATACTTGAAATGATTGTTGAAATTTATCGAACTGTTTAACTTCAGAACGATTTATCTGATACGTGATAATAACACTAATAATAACGGCAAGATAAACAGCAATTCTAATTTTCAAGGGCCACCCGTATCCAATTTAACTATAACATGACAATTTATATTTAGTATAATATCAATGTTAAACATCACATTACGATGATATCAACTATATTGTTAAGACATAGCTAGCATCATATTAGCATTAAATATCATATAATCAGCTGAACATCACATTATATGCAATACTAGTAATTCCCAAGAAAATAAAAACAAAAAAGGCCGCTATTAAGCGACCTTTTCATTGTTTACTAAAGCATAAATAACACGTTATTAACGTCTATCAATGGTAATCAGCTTGTAACAAAATAGTTATGCCCAGAATAGCCAAGCAACAAGCGATAATGCAAAGATACAAATAAGATTAAGGTAAATACCCACACGCATCATTTCAGACTGCTTAATATGCCCAGTACTAAATACAATCGCATTCGGTGGCGTAGCAACAGGCAGCATAAAGGCGCAAGATGCAGCGATCGCAATTAACGCCGAGAGAATAATAGGCGACATCCCCAACGCTTCAGCGACACCTGCGAATACCGGAATTAACAACGCAGCACTTGCTGTATTACTCGCAAATTCCGTCAACATAACAACAAATGCAACCACCGTCAGAATAATAATCAACATGCCAGCTTGTGATAACACATCACTTAAGCTTTCAGCTAAGAATACACTTGTGCCCGTTGCTTTCAAGATATTGCTTAAACAAATACCACCACCAAATAACAGCAATACACCCCAGTCAGTGGTTTTTTCAATATCTTTCCAATTAACCACACGTGCAACACCGACCAACACAATCGCCATTAGTGCGACCAAGGTATCGAACTTAGAAAAACCACCGAGCATCGCGTTAATCGGTTTACTGAATATCCATAAAAATACAGTTAATGCAAAGATAGCTAAAGTAACAACTTTACCTTTATCCCATGCAATTGGTTGATGATCTAATTCAAAAATTTCATTGAGGTTTGGTTTCAGTAAAACATATAGCACGCCGACGGTAATCGGTAATAATAGCAGTGTAATTGGTACACCATAAGTCATCCATTCAGTAAAACTCAAATCTAACTGCGCAGCAGCGATCGCATTTGGCGGGCTTCCTACAATAGTGGCAATACCACCAATACTCGCGCAATAAGCGATACCCAATAGTACAAACACATATGTGTTGTGCCCGGTCTTGGTATTGACTTTATTCAGTACGCCCAATACGAGTGGTAACATCATCGCCGTTGTTGCGGTATTACTGATCCACATCGACAGGCCTGCTGTTACACCAAATAGCATAAATACAGCGACATCCATACGACCTTTTGCTAATACCAGTACTTTATCAGCAATGGCTTTATCGAGTTCTTGTCGATGCAATGCAGCAGCTAACGCAAACCCCCCTAAGAACAAAAATATAATCGGATTAGAAAAATTATTCAGCGCCGTCTGAGTATTAAAGATTCCAAATACCACGGCAAGTATAGGCACTATAATAGCCGTGATGCTGACATGTAATGCCTCCGTTAACCACAATATAGCGATAAAACTCAAAATACTTAGCCCCAGGACTACGTCTTTTTCAAACGGTAAAAAATTGTATAACAAAGCAAATAAAATGACGTCTAATATAACAATAATACTGTTTTTATTTGTTAACCACTCCATTGTATTTGTTGGTAGCGGTAAACTTTCATTTTTGTTCATGTGAGCTCCATTCTCGTGTAAAACATATATTTATAAGTACTCCAATAGTGTTATTTTTACACGTGCTGTCATGAAATGGTTATTAACAATGTTAATAATAAGAACTAAAAGGCGAGAAATATTCAATAAAGCGAGTTCACTCACATTTTACATGGTTATTGCTATTTTTTAACCAATGCACAGCAAGTGAAAAACAAATATTCAACATAAGCAACAAGCACAATCACGGTATCAATTATTGATTAGCTTAAGCCCTGGGTAAAACGTCGATGTCGGACTTAAGAACGAGAAACTAGCGGCTTAATGACCAGAGCCATAATAATAAACCATCCTGCAATAATACTAACCACGCCAACCATAATGTACTTTATAGCCCAAGAAACCATTCAAATAACTAATGTTATTAAGTGATTGTAATAAAACATATTGTATATATTAAAGGTCCCTGAAACTGTTTGCCTACGTTGATGAAACAGCCATAAAGTGTTAGTTTAGCTGTATATTTAATTCATATTTATTTTAATGGAAGACTGTCACTTATAATGAGTTTATCTTTATTTCGCCAATTCGCGATCTTTATCACAATACTCAGTTCTTATCCTGTACACGCACTTGATACTGTAAATTTTGATCTGAGATGGAATCATCAATTTCAATTCGCAGGTTACTACGCCGCAATTGAAAAAGGCTATTATCAAGATGAAGATATCAAAGTTAATATACGCGCAGGCTCAGCCCAAAAAGATAATATTGACGAAGTAATCAGTGGCCGAACTGATTTTTCGATAAGTAATAGCGAACTTATTCAGGCACGTTTGCAAGGCAAACCCGTTGTCGCGATATCAGCCTTATTCCAATACTCACCGGAGGTGTTGCTAAGCTTAAAAAGCAGTAACATTCATAATCCTTCAGCGCTAAAAAATAAAATCATTGCAACAAATAGTGGTCAACTCGAGTCCCATTTATTAGCTATGCTAGACATGCAAGACAGCCCCTTGGCAGAACAGCTGACGATAATAAAAAAATCTGACTTTGAACTCGAACCGCTCATTACAGGCAAGGTTGATATGATAACGAGCTACTTAACCAATCAACCTTATACGCTCAGTAAAATGGGCATCGACTACAACATCATGGATCCACAAGCATACGGGATTAACTTCTACAGTGATTTTCTATTCACCAGTGAACAGCTGATCTCTACGAATTATCGTTTAGTCGAACGCTTTCAACGCGCGTCAATACGAGGTTGGCAATACGCATTAGCAAACCCTGATGAAATCATTAACCTCATCTTAGCTAAATACCCGACCACCAAATCCGTTGATGCCCTACGTTATGAAGCGAAAATGATGTCAACAATAATGCGTAACGATCTAGTCGAATTAGGTCACATTAATCCATCACGCATTAACGCAATGGCAAAATCAATCATCGAGTTCAGCGAACAAAATTATGACCTTGCTGCAATGGATGGATTCCTGACATCAACAGAAGATAAAAGTATTCAACAATTCCAGTGGCGATTACGATTTCTGCTGCTATTTTTTATCATTGCCGCCTGTATAATTGGTCTTTATTTTCGTTTACACCACAAGCTCCGTCTGGAAATAAAAGAGCAACGGTTGTTAACACGTCAATTGAAGGCTGCAGTGAATACCGATCCGTTAAGCGGCATATATAATCGTCGTAAATTTGCGAAATGTTACAAACACGAAACAGAGCGCTCACTGCGCTATGGTGGAAAATTCAGTATTGTCATGATTGACATTGATAATTTCAAACAAACCAATGACACTTATGGCCATGAATTTGGTGATGAAGTGATTAAAAAAGTGGCAAGTATTTTAGCTGACGGCGTTCGAGATATAGATACTTGCGCGCGTTATGGTGGCGAGGAATTTATCTTACTCTTACCCAATACTGATGAATATGCTTCTGGTGTTTTAGCTGAACGCTTACGCAAAAAGATCCAACAATGTACTTTTATAGCACAAAATAACGATATCGTGACGATAACCTGTTCATTTGGTGTCGCGCAATTTCAAGGCAATTTAGACTCGACGTCTCGTTTTGTAGTCCAGCAAAGTCAACATGAAGGCACCATTGCCTGTGCAGATAAAGCCTTGTATTTTGCCAAGAAAAATAGCCGAAATCGCGTTTGTTATTGGTCTCATATAACCGAAGTACTTGCTGACACAGCTTAGATAGATATTTCTTTGTATCACTATGACGATTACGTGTTTTAGTGAAAATTGAAATGCCGCGTTGATTATATTTTCTTCTTATGGTGTCGAACATTTACATAAGGTAATAACATTTTGATGAAGTAAGAATAATTCCATAATAAGTGTTAAAACTCTAATTATTCTGTGTAATAATTACGACCTTGTGTATCGCCAAGCATACCCTGCATTATAATTTCCGGTTAAATGAATAAAGGATAGATGGTTTGAATTTAATGTTAATGGAAATGGGGATTCTACTATTTGTTTTCTCAATGATTGTTTTTGCAATTATCAGACAAACAAAGAAAATGATATCAACCAAAAAACGTCAAGTTTTAGCTCAACACTACAAGCGTATCGCCGAGACTGAAATGGTGTTAAAATGTGCGACATCGCTTGCTTTCAATTCCCGCCTTATCATCTTATTGCACGAACGTATTATTTCATCGCTGAAAGCTATTTTAGCTGTTGAACCGAAACAAGAAAAAATTAAACTACACATAAGCCAACATTATAATCTTATATCTACAGCAAAAGTGACTTCCGCGACAGGTCCATTTGTCGAGCCTGCTGATGAACGTATTGCCATTGATTTAGCTCGCAGTATTTCAAGTTTGAAAATAATACTGCGTAGTGAATTAAATAATAACAATATCTCTTTAGAAGACTGCAATGCAGAAGAAGCAAAGTTAGAAAAAATACGCTTAAAATTACGTATCAGCAATTGCTTGATTAAAGCGACAGTGTTTTTTGAACGGGAAAGCTATCACATCAGTATCAAAATGCTAAATGATAATATCGCGTTAATGGAAGCCGTTGATATAAAAGATGAGTTCTTAATTGAAAAACACGAACAAATGATTATATTATTGAATAAATCCACTTACCAATTAGCCGAACTTGAAGCTAAAAATAAGCGACTTGAACAACTCGAACAACCAGAAGCTACTTCAACGCTCGATACGTTATTCGATCAAAAGCAGCGTTGAATATGACATACTCCTGGTTAAGCATGCGGTATCGCTAATTCGATAGTTTATCTAACGATTCCTGCGCTTTTTTATCCGCCTCATCCATTGCAGAATCGGCATCAGCAGCTGTATTATTGTAAGCATCCGTGGCGCTATCTGAAACGGAGTCTATTGTATCTGAGGTTGCCGTTTTCGTACTCTCCCAGGCTTCAGCAGATGCATCCTTGGCATTGTTTGCTATTTCTTTCGTATTATCAACTGTACTATCTACCGCGTCAGCTGTCGCGGAATGTGCAGCATCTAGCATCTCGCCAGCAGCGACTTTAGCATCCCCATACCCCTGCTCTGCTGTACTTTTTTGCTCTGCCGCCTTATCACTACTGTCACATGCGGCAATCAAACCAAAAGCCAATAAGAAAATTGTAAAATTACGAACCATAACATTTACCTCGCATCATTATTACATGAAGTGCCTAATCAGATCTTAAGCAAGCCATTAAGAGCCTAGCAGTAAATAATGCTTCCTACAAAATTGCTATGGGTAATAAAAACAAAAAAGCCCGCCATCTGATTAAGATAACGGGCCTTTTTCACTAATAGGCGAAGCTATTATTTATCTGCACGGCTCATGAATTTATGATCAGTCGTGTTAATTTTAACTTTTTCGCCACTTGCAATGTATTCTGGCACTTGGATAGTTAAACCAGTAGACAAGATGGCAGGCTTAGTACGTGCACTTGCAGAAGCACCTTTGATTGAAGGGTCAGTTTCAACAATAACCATTTCAACAGCAGAAGGCAGTTCGATAGAAACAGGCTTGTCATCAACAATTAATACTTGAAGACCTTGAGTGTCTTCTGTGATGAATAACAATTCATCAGCAATTGTTGCTTTATCTAAGCTATACGGCGTGTAATCTTCTGTATCCATGAATACATATTCATCACCGTCAGCATAAGAGAACATCACTTGGTTACGCGCAAGATCAGCTAGGTTAAGGTTGTCACTATCTTTGAATACTTCATCGATTTTTGAACCAGTCACTACATCGTACATACGCATACGGTAGATACTGCCACCAGCACGGCCTTGTGGAACTGAACGTTCGATATCACGGATGATGTATACGCCGTTATTATATTCAACAGCGGTATTCTTTTTAACGTCACTTGCCTTTGGCATTTTAGGTATTCCTAATTATAAATTGTGTATAGAAAATAGCATAAAGGCCAAATCAGACCAAGTGTTACAACAAGGAAGCGCCGACTTCTTCACCATTTTTATCAACTTTATTGTATTACTAAACAGATATCTTCTTCTACAGGTCCTAAGTCGCTCTTACTCAGGGCTTAAACTGAATTTATGTGAGTATTAACGATCCATCTTATAACTTAGACTATGCTTCACCATCGGCCATTCATGATCGATAATTGAAAACACAACGGTATCACGGTAAAAGCCATCTTTATCTTTTTTATGATTACGCAATACCCCATCTTGCTTTGCCCCTAAACGCGCAATTGCAGCACGTGAGATATGGTTATGCCAATGAGTTCTTAGTTCTGTCGCGATCACATTTAGCGTTTCAAACGCATGCTGCAACAATAGATATTTACATTCTGTATTCACACCTGTTTTTTGATAACGCTTAGCATACCAAGTATAACCAATTTCAACGCGGTCATTTTCCGGTGTCATTTCACATAACCGAGTGGAGCCTATGATGTCACCCGTGGTGTTATCAACCACAGTAAAAGGTAATGCTTTGCCTAACGAATGATCGTTAAGCGCCTTTTCAATGTAACCATTAATCGTGTTTTTACTCGGTACGCTGGTAAACCATAACTCCCAAAGGTTACCATCGGATGCAGCGTGAATAAGTGCGTCGGCATGCTTACGCTGCAGCGGAATGAGCGTCACGTGACAACCCACAAGTTTGGTTTCTTCTAACCAAGTATCATTATCCATATTCAATATTCCCTGCAATTGTTCCACTAGCGATTCACCTTATAAATAAGGTAATACAAGCTACGAATAAACCCGAGATACAAATTATCCCCAAATAGGTACCCACATACATTAACACTAGCCATCTAATTAATATACCTAGCATTTTATAAAAACGCCGATATATAGAAATACTTTTTCAGTATTAATCTATATCATTATTTATGGATTTAGTTTCAGTATTTTGGCGTACTTAAAATGCCATTTACATCGTGAAGGCATTAACTTAAAGTGCTATAACCAGTTCAAATAATAGTTAAACTTGGCTCGCTCTTCTAGGTTATATAATGAAAAGAAATGTAATAAGTAAAAAATGGATGTACTTCCCAATTGTCAGCATGTTGATTTCTACAATCATCGGGTTATTTATCTTCAATTTAACGCTATCAAATTGGATAGAAGAAAAAATAGAGGCGGGTTTAGCAAATGAAATTACGCGCATAACCCATAAACTGCAGGCATCAGACTTGCCTTTTAACGATCTTGAAAAACTCGATATTTACATCAAAACCGACATCGAGCTAAGTCGTCAGAATCACATCACCTTAGTGGCATTTGATGGTACTGTTTTAGCGGACAGTGATATTTCATTAGCTGAAGTCATGGACATTGAAAATCACCTTAATCGTAAAGAAATCGTCGATGCTAAAAATAATGGCCATGGTACAACGACCCGCTTTAGTACCAGTCGCTTTAAAGATTTACTTTACTCAGCAAATGCCTTCTCTTATAAAGGTGAAAACTACATCCTGCGAGTTGCTACGCCGCTAACGCGTATCGAATCAATGGCCGATGAATTAATGGCGATTTTGGCATTGCTAATGACCATTAGTTTAGGCTTGGTGACAGCATCGACCTTACTCAGTAGCAAGTTGATGAATCAACAAGTACAGCATGAAAAAGATCAGCAAGAAAGCTTGATTGAACAACGTACTTTAGAAATTGAATTATTACGTCGCCTGACGAATATGCTAGCGGCTTGTAATTCAATTGATGAAGCACAAATGATTGTCGAAGATATCATTCCGCGTATCTTAGGCGATGTAAATGGTGTTGTATCGCTGATACGTTCGTCTCGAAATCAGCTATTAGTGAAACTAGACTGGGGCGGTGCTTGGCCAGGTAGTAAAACTTATGCACCTGAAGAGTGCTGGGCATTGCGTAAAGGTAAATTCCACCTCGCTAATGATAAATACACCACACTACCGTGTTCGCACATGGCAGAGGTACAAACAGATAGCCCTGAAGCAAGCCAGACACTGTGTATTCCACTTGTCGCACATGGTAATACCATAGGTATGATGCATCTCTTCTCTGGTGATAAAGAGCTAACCGATGAGACACAACAATTAGCGTTTACTGTAGCTGAACATTTAGGTTTGGCCCTTGCTAACTTGAACATTCAAGAGAAACTACGTGAACAGGCAATTAGCGACCCATTAACTGGTCTTTATAACCGTCGCTACTATGAAGAAACAATTAATCAAGAGTTAATGAGAGCAAAACGTAACAAACAAGAGCTGTCATTGTTAATGCTTGATTTAGATCACTTCAAGTTGTTCAATGACAATTATGGCCATGATGCGGGTGATTATGTACTTAAAACCATCGGTTCTCTACTTATTGAATCTATGCGCGGTGAAGATACAATCTGTCGTTTGGGTGGTGAGGAGTTCATCATTATTTTACCTGAAACAGGTATCGAAGCGGCAAGACAAGTTGCAAATGGTTTATGTAAATCAATCAATCAATTACATCTTGCAATGAAAGATTTATCGTTAGGTAAACTGAGCGTATCCATTGGTATTTCAACGTATCCAATTAACGGCATGCAAAAAGACGAGTTAACCAAACTTTCAGACATTGCATTATATGAAGCGAAAGAACGTGGTCGTAATCAATCTTGTCACTACAGCGACTTAATCATCATGGGCGATGAATTAGACCTAGAGACGGTCACACCAACTGAAAAGTTAATCACAAAAAATGATAACGATTTAGAAACGCACGTTATTGATATTTAATTAGGCACTTCACTATAGGGCCTTCGGGCCCTTATATCTCCGATTTATAACTCTCTGCTTCGCTAAGAGCCTCGCTCCCATTACACACATGCCAGCGCTAGTTCCCTGCTAATATTCGCCACTCACATTATCTCACCTCAAATCATCAGTAGACGACACAAGCCTATTTCTCTAGTATGTCTACATTACATAGTATTAACATGTCGAGATGATGGTTAAAGCATTACAACGCGACTGCCAGTTAATTTAATAAGGAATTTATTTATGGGTCAAGCACGGCCGTCTATCTTTTATATCGACTTTCTTCGATTTATTGCGGCTTTTGCTGTGATAGCGATTCACGTATTGGGCCCATTTCGCTTTTTATATGGTGATATTACCAACGCTGATTGGCTAGCGGCAAGTGGTATTAATAGCGTTACGCGCTGGGCTGTGCCTGTATTTATGATGATCACGGGTGCTTTATTAGTATCTACCGAACGCGCCTTTAACTGTGAAGAGTATTTAGTTAAACGCCTATCCAAAGTCGCGGTTCCCTTCATCGGTTGGACATTAATTTATGCTGTCATCGGTGGTTTTTTTGTTAATGACTTAATCACTGGCACCTGGTCTGCTAACGAAACCATGAACATACTCTCGAGCGCGCCGAATGATCCCGTTTGGTATCATTTGTGGTTCTTCTATGACTTCATTCCCTTGTATTTTGTGATCCCTTTTCTGATTCCATTATTAAAAAAAGCGACACCAGAGTTAATCAAACTACTCATCGTCACTTGGATGGTACTATTTTCGATGAAATGGTTGAAGGTCGACAGCTTTTTGCAAGAAAACTTGATTCTGTATACTGGTTATTTAATTCTAGGTTGGTATCTGTTTAATCGAGACAATCGCCCACAGTTAAAATCTTGGGTAATTGCAGGTGTTAGCATGCTAGTATTTAATTTCTTCGGTACTTGGCAGTTAGCAGTAGACACAGGTAAATACAGCAGTTTATTTATGGGTTATAAAACCCTGAATACTGTATTAATTGGCGGCATGCTGTTTGTATTAGCACAGACTTATGCCGATAAGATCCAAGGTAAGTTAAGAGCCTTTGTCTTGGTTGTGTCAAAATACAGCTTAGGGATTTACCTACTACATCCATTACTATTAATTCCGGTACGAGAACTAGAAAACGGTTTTTATAGCGCCTTTGGCAGTAACTGGTTGGCGATCCCGCTCATCACTGTCATCACGCTAGTGCTCTCGCTAATGTGTACCATGATGCTAGTTAAAATCCCGGTGATTAACCGCCTCGTTCCCTAAATCACTTAGAGCTTAAGCGATATAGCGATACTTGTTGATAAGGAATGAACGTTTGCCAATTGAATATATTTTAGGTATAGCGTCGTTCCTTACCTCAATTATCGCAGGTGTGTTGGGATTTGGTGGCGGTATGTTATTAATCGCCCTACTCCCATTATATTTGCACCCGAGTACCATCATTCCTATCCATGGTATTACCCAGTTAGCGAGTAATTCATCTCGCATGCTGTTTTCCATTACTGACGTACAATGGTCGCTGCTGCCGAAGTTCCTTGTTGGCTCTTTACTCGGCATCGTATTATTTGGCCTATTACTGGCGAATATACCGAGTACTTATATCCCAGTGGCCATTGGCCTCTATATCCTGTTGAACCTATGGAGTTCGCGCTTTTCGAGCTTCATCAAACGATATGAGAACTATTATATCATTGGCTTATTGCAAACAGGTTTAGGCCTTATCGTGGGGGCTACAGGACCAATAGCAACGAGTGTATTAACCAAAGAGCTCACTTGCAAAAATCAGATCATCGCCACCAGCTCGATGTTCATGAGCATTAGCCATGTGGCGAAAATTTTAGTCTTTGGTTTCATCGGATTTTCGTTCTTTGAACACCTAAGTTTACTGATTTATATGGTACTAGGTTCAATTATTGGTTCATTCGTGGGCACCAAGTTACGTAGTCTTGCAAGCAATGACCACTTATTATTCATCATCAAGCTATTACTGAGTCTGCTCGCTATAAAGATGATTGCAGCAGTGATCACTGAATACTATTAATCACTGAATACTATTAATCACTGAATACTATGAATCACTGACTATTTATCAGCTCTGGTAGCTCATCCATCGTATTGAACGTAATAACGGATGGAAAGGCGCATGTTTGATTAAAACGATTATAAAACAATGTCTGCATACCGGCTTTATAGCCCGCTTCAACACCAACCAAACCATCCTCAATAACGATGCAATCTTTACTATCAAAACCCATGTCTTTTGCAGCAAAGGTATAAATGGCAGGATCTGGTTTCCAAATACCAATATCGTACGCGCTGTAGATATTAGAACCAAAATAGTGAGTTAAACCACACAACGCGAGTGCTTGTTTTATTTTGTCTGCTGGTCCATTCGACACCACAGCTTTAGGCCCTGGAAGTAAATCTAACGCGGCTTTAATTCCTGCGATTGGTTGTAACTCTGAATCAAATAGCCCTGCGACGACAGAGCGGTATTCGGCAACGAAGTCACTCGGTAATGTCACACCGAACTCTGCAGACAATTGTTCAAATACAGCCGCGAGTTCCCAACCACGGTACTTCATCATCAGCTGTTCTGCATCTAGTTTGATACCCAGCTCATCAAATTTAATCACAATGCCCAAGTTACACAGCTTTTCGCTGTCCACTAGCGTACCGTCACAATCAAATAGCAAACATTGTTCCATCATATCCCCTTATTTAACGTACCGAATTTACTTATCAGTTACTATTTTACTTATCATCATGTGAAAAAGTATAAATACCTATCGTTAATTTTAGTCTCGAATATAAAATAAAATCTAATACCAATCACTTTCATAGTAGAATGCCTAAAAGCTAAAACCGTGATAACAAGGGATAAACAGTGATTGGAAAACATAAATTAGAGTTAGATACGCCGTGTCTAGTTATCGATAAGAGCAAGCTGATTAATAACATCGAGATGATGCAAAAATTTGCAGTATCAAAATCGAAACATGTACGTCCACATGCCAAAACGCATAAGTGTGTAGAGATATGTCAGCTGCAACTTGATGCGGGTAGCATAGGCATATCCATTACCAAGCCAGTTGAAGCCTATGAACTTGCCAAAGCTAAGATTCGTCACCTGCTTATCACCTCGCCGATTGTCACCAAACATAAATTGGCCACCTTGGCTAAGATCTTAAAATTAGCACCAGAAACAATGATCGTCGTTGATTCTAAAGCGAACCTAGCGCAGTTAGATGAATTAGGTAACGAGCTTAACCTGAGTATTAACCTTCTCGTTGATATTGACGCGGGTATCGGCCGTACTGGCGCATCTTTTGATACTGCGTTTGACTTAGCCATTGCAGTCCACCAGCATAACCAAACAACGCTAAAAGGTATTCAATGCTACGCAGGGCATTTCCAACACATTCTTGGACATGACGAAAGACAACAAGCTTCAGCAGCGCTATTGAATAAAGCCGGAAAACTAAAACAAGACATAGAACAGGCAACTGGGCTAATTAATCTGATCCAATCAGGCTCGGGTACTGGCACCTATGAAATCGACAGTGATATAACCTCTGTAACCGAAATACAGCCAGGTTCATACACGGTGATGGATAAGGAATATTTCGATATTGAATATAGTGTCAGTAATAGCGCTGGCCATTTCCAACCTGCAATGACGTTACTCACCAGCGTTATCAGTGCAAACCATAGTACGCATGTCACGGTCGATGCTGGCACCAAAGCATTATATAAAGAAGCTACTCATCCACAAATAATAAGCCATGAAAACCTTAACTATGAATGGCATTATTTTGGTGACGAGCACGGCAAAGTATCAGGAGATAGCTTACCGAGTGTCGGTGCTGTTATTGAAATGATCGTACCGCACTGTGACCCTACCATTAACTTACATGACAAGTTCTATGTGGTTGAAGATGATATTGTTGTCGCGGTTTGGGATATCGCATTACGTGGGAAACTGGCATAGCGATTAATTGATTCAGCCTTGATATTCATCACAGGCTGAATCTAACGTCTACATTATGCGGCAGTGCTTACAGCAAGCTACTTCTATAAAGCTTATGCTTCCATCGCCATCGCAGCCATTTTCATTATGCTTTCAAACGATTCTGCACCAGCAATAAACAAACCATTGTGGCAGAACAGCGCATCATCAAGCCCTGTTTCGTCTTTAAACGCTTGCTCAGACAAACCAGCCCATGGTTTTGGCAGTGATTTACGGTCTTCAAATGAACCTAACTCAACAGGCACAGCTTGAATAGTCCATTTTCCTGACTGAGATGGGTAAACCATAAATAACGCTTCTGGTGCTAAGTTTAATACCGATGTTTTCCATGGTGTGTATTGCGCTAATACAATCACTTTTGGATCAGCAGCATTCTCAATCGCTTGAGCCACGATGTCTTTCGCATTAATACCGCCAGCAGCAGATGCTATGAATCGAGTTAATAGACGTGATGCAAAGGCAACAGCTTCATCAAAGCATGCATCCAGGTCGCTATCTTCTTCCCAAGTAGGATTGAACATTGAAATAGTCTGGCTAAGGCTAATACCTTGAGCGACACCTTCAACATAGCCACAATCAACCGCGTCAATCGTAGACACTAAACCAGCGTCAACAGCATCGGCTATTTCTTGATTGCCTTGACATAATTCCAAGCCATATTTCTGCCAAATCAAACCAAATGAAGAAAAAGGAATGCCGTTTTCACGCTGACCAGCACCACCACGTTGATGATGATCAAAACGACCGGTATCAGGATCATATTTACCACCGACATCGATCACAATATCAGCTTGACCAATAACTTCTAAATCACGCGTACGGACAAGATTAAAAGCCGGAAAAATGTGCTTAAGTGCAGCGATACTAAAAACATCATCTGCATGAAATTTACCGTTGTGCGTTGCTATCGTTATGTCATTCATTGTTTTGTGTCATTTTAGAAATAATATGTCGATTCTATACGAAGACAGCGAACAAAAGTAGCTGATTTTTAATAACTGAAGTATCAGTAATACATCAAATAATGCATAAATCCATGTATAAAAAAGTATAAGAAAGGTATGTAACTTGTATAAACCATCGATAAAACAAGTTCCTCATCAAGAGATTACGTACCGGGGTTAAAATACTAAACTTAGTAAAATAAATACTACAATTTCCATTATCTATTTAGTAGAGCATTATTGTTACAGCATTTATAGGTTTGTAGGGACTAACTTACTTTCCGGTTATTAAGATTTTAGGCGCTAATTCATGTATAGTACCGCCAAGTGACTATTTCCAATGTGAATAGTAGCGTGCAGAGTCAATAAATAAATAGGGCCTGCCATTACGCTTATCCCGCACATTAAAATAATAATCACCATTCCCCCCCTCAAGGAGATCTATGTTAGACCCAGTGTTTTATCAATTTTCAATAAGTACAACGCTCATACTCTTAATTGGCTTTTACGGCCTCACATTTCTCTTCTCTACCCTAGCCGCCAAAAAATCAGACAGTGTCGATGGCTATATGGTCGCCAACGGTGCAGTCGGATGCGGCATAGCAGCAGCAAGCATGACAGCAACCTGGATTTGGGCAGCTTCTTTTTACGGCGCGGCAAGTTCAGGCTACCAATACGGATTATCCGGTTCTTTACACTACGGATTCTGGGGCGCGTTGATGATTTTATTCATCTATCCCTACGGCCAGCGTTTTCGTGAACTAGCACCTAGAGCACGAACTTTAGCCGAAATAATGCAAGCACGACACGGTACCTCAAGCCAGCTTATCTTAGCGATTTCAAACTTAGTTGGCAGTATTATCAGCCTGATGGTTAACTTCACCGCCGCAGGTGCACTCGTATCAGTATTAACACCTTTGTCTTTCGAAACCGGCGTATTAATCGCGGGTGTGGGTGTTTTATCTTATACTTTATGGTCTGGTTTTAGAGCATCGATCTTAACCGATTTCGCACAAGTTGTTGCCATGATGGTCGTGGCGATTGTATTGATCCCTTGGATCTATTTCAGCATGGGTGGTGCAGATGCACTGTCTCAAGGCTTCAATATAATCACCGCTGAACAAGCAGACTTTTTCTCGACCAAAGCTATGTTGGAACAAGGCGCACCTTTCTTTGTTGCAGTGCTCGCCTACGGTATTGGTAATCAAACCATTGCGCAGCGCCTATTTGCAGTGCGCCAAGACTTGATCAAATCATCATTTATTACCGCTACGCTCGGTTATGGCTCAATTGTTATCGGTTTAGGTATGTTAGGTATGATGGCACTGCTTATGGGCATGACTCCACATGATGGCGACCTGAACAACCTTATCCCACAAGTAGCTTCTGCTTACTTACCACCGATTGCGATTGGTATGCTGTTTATCTTGGTGATTGGGTCGTTGTCATCAACTGCCGATTCAGATTTATCAGCATTGTCTGCGATTGTGATGACGGATATCTACGCGAAGAACTTAGCGAAAGGCAAAGTAGACAACAAGAAGATGTTGTTACTGGGTCGTTTAACCATGATCATCGCGACAGCGCTTGGCTTAATTCTAGCAAGTTTCTCACTGGATATTCTGGTAATGCTAGTATTTGTCGGGGCACTATGGGGAACATTAGTATTCCCTGTTATCGCTAGTTGCTATTGGGACAGAGTCACCAACCGCGCTTTCTTAAGTGCTGTACTGGGTGGTTTGATTCTATTCTGTTTAGTTCGTTTCGAATGGATCGCATTGATTGGCGCTTGGGCATCGAGTCTAGAGTTCATTGCGGCTGTTGGTGGTGGTACTGTGATTGGCTTAATGTTCTTTGGCTTTACAAATCGTAACGTCGCGCTTATCGCAGGCTCGATTGTTGGTGTGCTATGTACTTACTACTTCCACGATTTCTTACGTGACTATACGGTATTACTTGGTTCACTGGTTGCCTATGGTGCAAGTACGATGATTTGTACTGCGATCAGTTTAGCAAGTAACGAACGTTTTGATTTTGCGTTGATTCATGAACGCGTTCAACATTTTGATGATTAATTATCATTTAATCATTAACAGCTAGGAGCACAATATGATGTTATCCCTTTATATTTTAGTATGGCCAGTCATTTCAGCGGCAGTATTATTTGTAATAGTAAGAGCGTTTTTTAAAGACATGGCAGATGCCAAACGCGAAGAGCGTGATATCGTTTAATTGAACGGTTTTCGCAGGTAAATAAAAAGGGTCTAAATTTCTTTAGACCCTTTTTAGCAATAACTTAGATACAATTCAATATTCAATACCGCTGCAATACTATGTTGTACGTTAGCTAACAAAAGGTTGGTGTAACTAAGCTATCTTTTCATTGAGACGATTTATTTATAAAACGCTTCAACTTTACCTTTCATTGTCATCATTAGCGGTTGACCACGACGATCTAATGCTTTGTGTGACGGTACTTTTACCCAACCTTCACTGATGCAATATTCTTCAACATCGAAGCGCTCTTTGCCGTTAAGCATAATACCAATGTCAAACTGGAAAACAGCTTCATCATGATGAGGGCTGCGAGGGTTGCCAGAAAGGTGATCTGGTAAAGCTGGTTTCGATGTAGTGTCGTTCATGTTCGTGACCTGTAATAATAAAAGTGCGTCATTGTAGTCAATATAGGCCTAACGCTCAAGAGCTAGGGTAATAAATGTTAGCCCTTAGCATCCTAAATGCGTAAATGTTTATAAAAGTATCAACTGTGACGATTTTCGCTGAAACTTTTTATTCCCATATAACAAATGACTAAAGCATTTAATCACAATGCATTAAGTTAATTGCTGATTGCCAGAATCATCAGCGACAAAATCCATTTCAAACCCTAACGCTTGATAAAAGGACTTAGATATTTCGTAATTCTTGCTCGGGATAAAAACCCTGATATCATCAACTTTCACTACACTCTCCTTTGACAGTAAGTAACGAATAAAGGTTTTATTATATCTAAATACATAGCTACTGTGTGCTTACCCCACCCCCCAAGTCTAACGAAATGATTACATATGTTTCGACTTGCTAAGAGTGAAATAATATTTACCTAAAATCACCATTAATATACCACCAAGGACAATGGCAGCTGAAATAATTAAGCGAGTTGTAATGGTCTCAGACACAAACATAACCCCGCCCAGTGCGGCAATCACGGGAACAGACAACTGAATAACAGCCGCTTGTGTTGAAGATAAGCTGGTAAGCGCGATATACCATATTGTATAACCGACTCCAGATGTTATAGCACCTGATAACAACGCTAACATAATCCCTTCTGATGAATAATTTAGCTTATGCAGAGTAAAAACGACTAATAACACCACAAAAGGTATTGTTCTTAAAAAGTTATAAGTCGTATCCATCAACGGATTTTTGGAGCTACGCCCTTTTAATGTATAAACCCCCCATGCAACCCCTGAAACGGTCATTAGTAGGAGTCCGTTAATTGAAGGTGTGGTAACACTCGGCAGGACTAGATAAATAAACCCAGTAAAAGCAACGATAACACCAGTCCACTCGCTAATATGCAATCGCGTACCAGACATAAGCGACAGCAATATCATGGTAATTTGCACTGCGCCAAAGAGAATAAGAGCACCGGTACCAGTATCAACAGAAAGGTAAGCATATGAAAATGTAATAGCATAAAGGAACAACATAAAACCAGCAGTCCAACTGCCTTTAGATGACACGCCTTTATTGCGCCCTTTCATGCTTAAAATAATGTACAGAACGATAGCGCCTGACAACAATCTAATTATCGTAAAGCTTGATGCATCAATAGCACCACTGCCCAAGGCTAAACGGCATAGTACCGAGTTGGCAGCAAATGCAATTAACGCCAAGAAGGTTAACCATGATTTCCTATAGATACAAAAGCGAATTGCTTTATTATGCGATGTGACCCTGCATAATATATTGAGGACCAGCTGCGCCACCAAGGTATTTTTCACCCGTATCGACAAAACCACCTTTTTCATAGCAAACTCGAGCACCAGGATTTTGACAATTAACCGTCAGGTAAATAGCGCGATAAGATGGATCACGCAGTGGATAAGGTGCCGTCTACACGACACCGTTACTTATATGTTATGCGTGAGCGTGACCTAAACCAACTGCCCACGAATCACACCAGCCGCCATATTGTTCCATTTGGCTTGTTACTGTTTTCTGAGTGCTCACAATAAATTCGTGATCAATTTTTCTCACGACATAAAACTGCACATGGCCAAACAGGTCACCATTGTTTATATCGTCGTCTTCAGGTTCGATCATTTCACAATTTGGATATAGTGCCTGTATCGCTTCTTGTTCTTTATCAGTAAGCGGCCAATGTTTAAAGTCTATGTTAAATTCAACTTCGGTTTCACTGTCAAAATCAAAGCCATTTTCTTCTAGACTGCGCATTACATCGCCGTCGATATCGTTTGGAAAATTCATTGTATTCCTCATGTTCAAACAACACTGCAAATAGCAGTGATTAGATTTTAATAGCCGTTATTGTAATTACATAATTAAGTTTAATCTTTCATGCCATTGCGCTATGCTTTCTTCTGGGTATTCTGAAAAGCATTTATCATTCGCCCTAACATCGGCTTCTACCCAGCTCGGGTCGTAAACCCACAATGCACTGGCACAATTCCGACAGAAGTTTCTTTCCATCGGGCTAAATCCCCCATCAGTTTTAGCGTTGTAAATACCTATATACTCTTTGCCTTCTATTATCAAAGATTCAGCATCAGCACTTAAATTGATCACGTACCCGCCACCGCCTGCTGTTTTTCGACAAATACTGCAATAACAACAGTTAAACGGATAAGGATGTTTTGATTCAACTTGAAATTTAACGGGCTGACAATGGCATGAGCCTTTCAATAACATGATGTTTCCTTTTTACTTACGCATAAATTTGAGAGAACTAACGCAAGAAGCTAAGAACAGTCTTCACGAACGCCTAATATTTTAGCAAAACGGGTCTTCAATCTCTTTTCAAAAGAGACAAACTCACTGTCTGCCCAAACAATTTCATTCATAATTTTCAACATATCTTCTCTTGCTTCAGCTGATATATTTTGTTTAAGATATTCTGCGAAAGAGTCTTGAGATAAATTGTGTTCTGCAATATTTGTCGCTTTTTCAATTAATACATACGATTCATCCAGCGTTATCTTAAAGTAACTGCATAGTTTGTTTTTTATATATTTATGTTCATCATCACAGAAATCATTATCTATACATGCCAAATCGACAAGTATAACTGCCAGACTCATTCTGACATCTTCGCTGTATGTTACTTTACTGCCGAAAACATGATTAATTTGCGCTTTAATATCACCAATGACATTCCATATATCCATCGAAGTCCCTTAAATCAATAGTTAATATTATCGCTATCTAACTGAGCATATTTGCATAAATAAAAATGACAAGCGAGATGTTTTGGTTGAGTTGTTATTTCAATATCCATTTGAATCCTTTATTTTCTACGGTGCATACCAACGCCCATTTAAGGGGCTAAAAATGATCCGTTAAAATGTGTAGCGAACACATAACGTCTACATAACACGTTTGCTACCATGCAGACTTAACAGGATTTTAACGCCTTAATCACTGAAATTAAAGGAAAACTGACAACGCCGAGTGTAGAAATCGTGTTAAAGCATTTGTTATACCAAATTTTAGTTGCATATAAACTGTTTTTTAGCGATATTATAATGCTGCGTTAATTTTACCGCACTAACTACTTAATTTGTAGTTTTAGGATCAACTTAGGTAAAGGTAAAATATGAACTATCCAAAAACTCTCCCTGAGACTCATAAGCAACTTTTAGACAAAATCATTACTACATTAAAAAAGGATCAGCGGATCCTTGGAATTGGTGCTAGTGGGTCATATGCTTCTGACGCTATGGATAAATATAGTGATTTAGACTTAGTTATTGCTGTAAACCCAGCAGATTTTGACGATATCATGACAGAACGGTTTACTATCATTAACAGCATCGAAGGTAAAATAGCAGCGTTTACTGGCGAACATGTTGGTGAGCCACGACTAGTTATCGCTCTTTATGCACCACATGCAATTCATGTCGACTACAAGTTTGTATCTTTACCCGACGCGGCAACTCGTGTTGATGATACGAAGGTTTTATGGGAAAAAGATCAGCTTCTAACTGATACATTTAAAACAAAAAAACATCAATACCCATGCCCGGAGCCACAATGGATTGAAGATCGCTTTTGGATTTGGGTTCATTATGCAGCAACTAAAATTGCTAGAGGTGAATACTTTGAAGCTCTTGAGTTTTTATCATTTCTCAGAAATGTCGCCTTGTCACCATTAGCTCTTCAACAGGCCGGATTAACTCCATCTGGTGTAAGGAAAATTGAAACTCGTTTACCTGAGTTCAGTAAAGAACTAGAACTTACAGCAGCAAAGCCAGAAAAAGAATCGCTAATTATTGCCACTAATAAATGTATTGAACTGTACTTAGAGCTTAGAGAAAATGAACAAATAGAAATAAACATAGAAGCACAAGAAATGTGCGTTACCTACTTAAAGCAAGAAACTCAAGCGTAATGTAATATTTAGGGGATTGAGATATATCCCCTTTTCGTTGGAGAGAATTTGGTATAACGTCTTGTTATAGTTCAGCTATGTGCGTGAGAGTTTCTGGATGACGTAGTACTAATTTCAAAAGAGTAACGGCTTGCCCATTTGGAGCACTTCGTCCTTGTTCCCAGTTTTCTAAAGTACGAGATGATGTATGAAGTAAGCTAGCAAACACACCACGTGACATATTAAATTTTTCTCTAATATGTACAATTTCATTAGGTGAGATATCAAGTTCACTTACATCATTAACTTGATATGTTTTAAGGGTAAGTTTCCCCTCTGAATGCTCTTTTGCTTCAACAGAGCCGAGCTTAATTCTGTAAATAAATCACGATTGCTCATTGCGCCATACCTCCATAAAAGACTTTAACTGCTTCTTTTGATCTGCGGTTAAATCCGACATTTCACTTTTCCCATAAAGAGTAAGTAAATAGAAACGTCGTTTTTCATCAAGGAAGTAATAAATAACACGTGAACCCACCACGTTTTCCTTTACCCTTACTTGCAACTCTAACCTTCCGCAAACCACCTGTACCTTGAATCACATCCCCCAGCTTCGGGTTTGACATCAACTCAGCTTGAAACAGTCTAAACTCTTCATCACTGAGATGCTCATCTCGGTATTTTTCAAATATTTTTGATTCTACAAATATACATTACATAAATAAGGTGTACGCAAGTAGCGTACAGAAAGCAAGTTGGGATACGAATAAGCACTAACGCCCACATTAAGCGGACTAAAATTGTTGGCTATAATTTTGTGAGGAACGAACAATACCCAGCTGTTTTAGTTCCGTTTAAATTGCTTGTTATGTGCAACCGAGCTAAACTGTACAAATTAACGTACATGAACATATTGGAGTTCAACATGGATGCAATAAGCTATACAGCAGCTAGAGCAAATTTAGCAAACACAATGGCGAATGTTTGTAATGATCATGCCCCAATAATTATCACTCGTAAAAGTGAGGCTCCCGTTGTAATGATGTCTTTAGAAGACTATAACGCAATGAAAGAAACTACATACTTACTCAGGTCTCCGGCTAATGCAAGACATCTACTTGATTCAATTGCCGAACTTGAGGCTGGCAATGGTACGGAAAGAGAGCTTATTGAATGAAGCTAACCTTTTCAACTAAAGCTTGGGAACAATACCTATATTGGCAAACAACTGACAAAAGAATATTGAAACGCATAAATTTGCTAATTAAAGATATTCAGCGAACTCCAACAGAGGGCATTGGTAAACCTGAACCTTTAAAACATGGACTAGCTGGATATTGGTCACGCCGTATTAATGATGAGCACCGAATTGTTTACAAGCATAGAGATGACACAATCCTAATTGCACAACTGCGATACCATTACGGCATATAACGCCCTAATAATGGGCAAATGACAATTGGTTAAAATAAGCGACGCAAGAGCGAAAACCAACTGTTATTTGTCCTGATTTATTTGCTTGTTATATGCACTTTAGATCAATATTAGACAATTCATTCTCACTGAACAATGTATTTAAATATTCAGTTATAACTTCTTTGGAACCGACTAACTGAAAATCATAACCGTTGCCATTACCATCAATAATAATTGATAACCAGTTATTACCAATTATTAATTTTGAAATACGATTAACTTCTAGTGAAACTTGTACAGATTTTTTAGAGAAAGGTGCTATTTTTAGTTTTGAAATCTCAAGAATATCAGCTTTTCTTTTTATCAAGTTGAACAGCGAATTTTTAGTGATATAACTTTTTGTAAATCGGTAAGAAGATAAAAGACAAAAAATAGAGAAAAATAATAGGTATATTTGAAATTCATCATTCTTAAACCAATTAATAAAAAATACGCCTAGAAGTAAGATAGCGAATATAATCAAGCCATTTTTATAAAAAGTGTTAGTAATTGTCAATTTAACTCCATCCTTGAATGTGCATATAACGCCGCAATAACACGTTTGCTACGATACAGACTTAGCTGAATTTTACTACCTTAATCACTGAAACTAAAGACAAACTGACAACGCCGAGTGTCGTAAATCATGTTGATGCATTTGTTATGCGTATTCTCCATTTCCAGTAAAATTTTGAATAGACTTTAACTTGTCGATTTGAGTTTCAAATTTACCTAAATGTTCTAGTCCTTCAATTAGAGCAGTTGCTGCTAAGCATAATGTTTGATTTTCTAATAGCTTAACTTCTTCAACATTTGGTGTATGCCCAATTGAAATATTTTCATCTATAGAGTGAACATTTATCAACATTTCTACGTTACCGTGTGAACTTCGACATAAATAAGCATAAGTCTCACTTTCCCTCGCTAACTAAAATTTTGTCGATATATTCATCAATTCTCTAAAGTTTACTTTTTCACCTTTAAATTTCTTCTTATGAAAATCAAATGACTTATTCATTTCTTCAACATAATCAGCATTGTTAATTAGACACATGAGATCTACATATGACTCCAAAGCACTCCTAAGAAGAATTGGAACAGAAGCTACTCGATCATTCTCAAGTAATAAAAGGGCATCTTGGCATAACTCAGAAACCCTCATCATTAATAGTGCTATATATTTATCTTGTTTTGTTTTGTTTCATGGAAGATCTTAGAGAATGCCTCAAATCTAATTGTATTTAATTCACCCCAAACTTGATTATTCAAATGTACCTCCTAATACGAATAACGCTTTGCTAAGCGGAAAATAATGGTTGGCTATAATCGCACAGCGATGGCCAACTGTTACTTTTCCGTTTGAGCAACTTGTTATGCGCTTTATGGTTTTAATGCGAAAGTTAAAAAAGAATTAGCAGTTCCCTTGGGGTTCTCTATCATGGGTAAATGCCCAACACTTGCCATAATGTTAATTTGTGCTTGTGGAATAATTTTCTTTAAGACTTTTGCTCCAGAGACATGTAAAACTCGATCTTTATGACCCCATGAAACTAAAACAGGTCCTTTGTAGTTTTTTAAAACTTCATCAAGTGGTGACTCGGGGTGTGCTTCTCTATTCTTCATTCTATGAATTTGTTCGTAAATTTTTGTATTTAATTCTCTTCTTTTTTCAGCTTTCGTTGCTAAATGTTTTACTATAGGTTCTGGAATAAAAGGACGTTCAACAAATAAGAAATCGAGTAATTGAATGAACTCTAACTCTGTTCTGGGTAAAACCATTGGATTATGACCATTTTTTATTGCAGAGAACATCTCACTCTTTTCTGAACCAACAACACCGAATGGACTTATTAGCCAAAGGTTTTTTACTCGCTCAGGGTATCGAGCCGAAAAATTTCCAGCAATATACCCTCCCATTGAGCTGCCAGCTAGATTAAATTCTTTAATTTGTAGAATGTCTAAGATTTTCTTCAACCTAGAAACTTGCGAAAACACATCATAATCAAGATTAATATTATCCGTACTGTTTCCGAATCCGGGTAAGTCAATTGCGACCACATCAAAGCTCTCAGTGAGATATCCTGAAGCTCTGTTCCAGTTATCTTTATCAGCACCAAAACCATGAAGCAAAATTAGTGGTGTTCCACTTCCCCCACGAAGATACTCAATTTCCAGACCATCCGTTTTAAGATTATGCAATCTTAGTCCTGAGATACTCCTCTCTGCATTAATCATGTATTGAAATAATGTTGATATTGGCGTGATCACATATAGGAGTGTAAGTAGTAATGCAATGCTAACTAAAACAAAGCTCATCTTTTTTATCATTTATATATATCCATTTTTATATTTATCAAAGTGATACGCGTTGAGGATAGGAAAAGCACATAACGCCTCCATAACACGTTTACTACTATGCAATTATACTTAATATTGACACCTTAAAACGAGAAACACCCGACAACCTGAAGTGCCGAGTGTAGTAAATCGTGTTGATGCATTTGTTATAAGCACATCTTGGCGTAAACCAAAGTATTATCCAATTCACCCGATGGTAAACGTCGAGCATTCATTAATTGAGCTTCAAATTGGAAATCACAACGCTTTGCTACAGCCTGACTTTTTAAGTTTGAGCTAGCCATTTTAATTTCTAATCGTTGAGCGTGATTATCAGTGAAGGCATATTTTTCAATAATATTTACAGCTTCTGTTATATAACCCTTACCTACTTTCGACGTTTGTAACCAATAGCCAATTTCAAAATAAGGAACAGATTTATCTCGAACAATAAACCCGATAACACCGATAAATACACCAGTTTCTTTTTCGATGATATTAAACCAAAACTCACCAGTGAAATTGGTAAAATTAGCTAGAGCCTCTTTGATATTATGCTTGAGTTCATTCTCTGTTAGCGACTCAGAAACCCAAGGCAAAAATTGGGATAATTCAGCCCGACTTTCATTAATAACTGTCAGCATTGAACCCGCATATTTCAAAGATGGTGGGACTAATTTTATTCTCTCATTTTCCATATGAGTACCCTATTTCGACTGTGCTTATAACGCCACTAAGAGGCTTCTAATAGTTGGTTAAAATGTGAAGCGAAGGGGAACCTAACCAACTGTTAAAAGTCCTGCTTGAGTGGCTTGTTATGTGTTTGTTACACAGCCTAGCTCTTTGAGTATGCGTACTGTCGATGCTGGATTATTTATTAATACTGCATTAGGCCGAATTGGACGCTGAACTAAATTACCTGAACAATTAGGGCAAACAAAATTTAAAACATTTTCAGTGCACTCAGAGCAAAAGGTACATTCAAAAGTACAAATAAAAGCTTCGTTTGATTGAGGCGACAAATCTTTATCACAACATTCGCAATTAGGTCTCAATTCCAACATTTAGAACTCCATTCATGAGAAACACATAACGCCGCCATAACACGTTTATTACGATGACGACTTACTTAAATTTTAACGCCTTAAACACCGAAACTAAAGACAAACCTACAATGCCGAATGTAATAAATCGTGTTGATGGCTTTGTTATAACCATCTGATAATGTTACTGAAACCGTAACTGTTTACCTTCAACATTATAATCACTACCTTGATCATCTTATTTCCAGCAAGTCATGCTCTTTGGCACCGATAACTATCACTTATTTGCTTTATTTTTTCTTCGTAACAATAACGTAATTAATTAGAGTTAATCCAATGACAAAACACCAAAATTGTAAGCTAGGTAGCACCGTTGAAACAGATCCAACAAGTAAACCAGAACCAAGCCCAATTGCAATTTTTTGAAGAGTTGTCATTTTAAAAATCCTTTTTTAAATAGATACAATCTATAGTATGAAATAAATCCTACCTTAACTATCACTTAAACTATTAATATTTAAGTGTATTTGAGAACTATCTCACCTAGGTTATAACGCCCTAATAATGGGCAAAAATTGTTGGCTACAATGTTGAGGAACGAAAGCAGCCAACTGTTTTTTGTCCTTATTAATTAGCTTGTTGAACGAAGCCGCTGCGCGGCGGAGTAATTCCCTCACCAGTCATACTTACCAATAGCATCACCATTTGGTGATGCCTTATTGGAGTTATTAGTATGAACCACTCACAACAGCAACGATTTAATTATCTTTATGAACAACACCTTACCAATTTAAGGCTGCAAGGTAAACGACCTGCGACCATTGATGCCTATTCTCGTGCGGTTCGACGTATTTCTGCTTACTTTGATAAGTCTCCCGATGGATTAACAACTGCGGATTTAAAGGATTACTTTAACAGTCTTATCCAAACGCACTCATGGAGTACCGTTAAAATAGACCGTAACGGCTTGCAGTTTTTCTACCGCTATACGCTTGATAAACAATGGGAATGGCATGAACTCACCGATGGACAAAGGTGGAGTCCAAAAAGCTATCAAACAAGTCTTGCGTGATTGCCATATTAACAAACTGGTTAGCCCGCATTCGCTACGTCATTGCTTTGCGACTCATTTGCTGGAAAGCGGTTTGGATTTACGTTCGCTGCAAGTATTACTCGGTCATGCCTCGTTAAATACTACCGCCAGATACACTCAATTAACTCAACTTAAACAAAAAGATGCTGCCGTTGCCATTAATCAACTTACTGACAAGCTAGCGCTAGATTGGAGTTTGAAATGAGTACCTTCATTGATTTACTGCGTATTCATCATGACGAGTTTGAACGCCAATTTGGCAATCAACTCTCTCATGACAGCCGTCGCGCAATTTATGCCATGCTCAGTTGTAAAACTGGGCATCAAGGTTGCTCACAATGGTTTTGTAAACACTGTAACCATGACGATCGCTTACCACTGTCTTGCGGCCATCGACATTGTCCGCAATGTCAGCAGCACACCACTTCTGATTGGCTTGATCGCCAACAATCAAAGTTACTGCCCGTGCATTACTTTATGGTCACGTTTACTTTGCCCTACGAGTTACGACCGCTTGCGCGTTCGCAGCCAAAGGCACTTTATCAGTCCATGTTTTCAGTCGCTGCAAGTGTGTTGAAGGATTTTTCTAAACGTAAACACGGCGGTGAAATTGGCTTCACCACCGTTTTACATACGCACAGTAGGCAACGTAATTTACATCCCCACTTACACACTATAGTCGTCAGTGGTAGCTATAATAAAATGCGCAACCAATGGTATAAAGGTAAAAGTAACTACCTGTTTAACGCCTTTGCACTGGCTAAAGTCTGGCGAGCCAGAATGCTAGATGCGATCAAATACCATACTGATTTATCTCTGCCTAACACAGAAAAGCTACCGACCAAATGGGTCGTTGATTGCCGAAAGGTTGGTTACGGTCTTCCCGCCTTGCAATATCTATCACGCTATTTGTATCGTGGTGTGTTGCCCGATAAAGACATCATAGACACATCCAATAATACCGTTACTTTCAGATATAAAGACGGACAAACTCAAGTAACAAAAACTAGGACCTTACCGACTTTGAAGTTTCTCTGGCTTATCTTGCAACACGTCTTGCCAAAAGGGTTACAACGAGTGCGGGACTATGGTTTTTTACACGGTAATGCCAAGCGGCTACGAATGCGTATTCAAGTTATATTGCTGCATCTGTTTAATTGGAAAATGCCGTTGCTGACAGAAACGACTCAGACTGAAGCAATACGTATATGCCCTTGTTGCCAGCATGAAATGTGTTGTGTCGGTATCACGAAAGCGATCGAACGAAAGATCAATGCCTCAGCTTAGGCTGAGCATAATAAGGATAATGGCTTTAACTATATAACTTGGAGATATTGAATTTATGGTGAAAACTGACTAGTTCATTGATAAATAACAGGTCTGTTATTTATCTCAATTTCGCTCGTCTTGGGTTTAATCCCAAGACGAAGTGCCTACCAAGATCAAACACGTTATTTACTATATAAAGAAAGGCTCGGGCTTGTTCAACACCCGAATAAGGTGTTGGCTGCGCGACACCTATTCTTATTTGTTATACGTTCTGTTCCTCGATACTGTATGTGCGCTTAACATTGCCTGTTACACGCCCCCATTCTGAAGCTTTTACCCTTATTTGATGACTTTCAAATGCTGTTTTATCAGTAAATTCTTCATATACAGTAAACCGAGTTGGAAGCTCGTGACTTTGAGTTACTTCAAAAATTAAGCACCCAGTCTCATTACGAGTTAATTCGATATGCTTCTCAAGTGCCGTAGTAACAATTTCTAGTTCACTTTCAGGGATATCAATGTAGCCCGATAAAATTACTTTGCCCATTGAAGCCCCTTAAACATTAACTTTGTAAGTTAGATCTTGAACGTCATCGCCAGTCATACCACGAAAACCCCAACAATGAGGCGGCTGCTCTTTCAGCGTGATTTCAATGTCGATTGGTAAAATGCCAAGACTGCTCTCAACATTTGCAAATAGAGCATTAATCAGTGCTTTCTTCGTTTCGACTTTACGCCCTGCCATCATGTTAATTTCAATGACTGTATAAGCATCAGTTCTACCCTCTGGGTAGTAAAAGTCTGACTTATCGAGAGGAACAATCCTATGAGCACGCTTGCTCTCAGGAAGTTCGAGTACTTGATTCATAGATGCTTGAATTACATCTGATAATTGAGCTTTGATCGGATTCAAATGCTCTTTAATTCCATATATTACTACCACCGTTCCTCCTTTGAACGTATAACGCCAACATAATGGGCGCGCGGCTTTTTGCGCGTTCAGCCAGCTTTGCTGGCGATCATTGATGTTCTTGTTAACTGCTCTGTGCAACGTAAAAACTCAGTCCAGAAATTAACCAGAAAAATATCCAAGAGATATGTTTACCTTTGGTGAACGAAGCCGAAAACAAGCCACTAACTAAAAATACAGCCGCAATCACCATAAGTATTTGCTTTTGGGTATGTTCACCTGGACTTGAAAGAATAAAAAGAATGCCTGCAAACCCCCACCAAGCCACCGTTGTTAGATGCCATGCAAACCTTAAAACCCTCTTTGTAAACCAGTCGCTACCAAGTAGCTTAGGTAATTCCCTTTTAAAGAGCCGAGTCAAAATATAGCGTTCACCTAGATAGGAATGCACTAAACCTAAAAATATTGCCAAAAAAGCACCCGTAACTAACATATAAACCTCATAATTCATTTTACCTTTTGGCAGCTAACGCCAAAAATAACAGGCGTAAAATGTTTGGCTAAAATTTGCGACGAAGGAGCAAAGCCAAACAGTTTTACTTCCTTGTTGATTTTTCTTGTTATGTGCGCGCCTAAAAGTACGTTGATATTATATCCACTTCCATATCGAGGTAACCGGGAAAATAAAACTTCCAACCTTCTGAAATAAATCCGTTGAAGAAATTTTTTAAACGCTTTAACGCCATACAGTATGATTGGATGGCATCAACCCCATAAATATACTCATTAATCCCCATAGCTGAAACACTAAATTTACAACGATAGTCGCCTGCTTCCAAAGTTGGGTCTACCTCAGGCACATCTATCTCAATAGTCAAAAGTAACTCTTTACCATCAGACTTTATTGCTACATATCTACTGCTTATCAAAAAGAATCCTCCTAGCACATAACGCCCTAATAACAGGCTAAAAATAGTTGGTTAAAATTAGCGACGAAGGAGCAAAACCAACTGTTATTTGTCCTTTGTTCATTAGCTTGGTATACGTTGCCTTAATTATTTCAGTAACGAATTAACAGCGTATTTTATCCACTCTTGATTGATGTCTTCCACCTTCAAAAGATGTACTTAAAAACGATTCACAAATCATCTGCGCTTTTTCTAAAGTGACAAACCTTGCTGGTATTGCGACTATATTTGCATCATTATGAGTTCTCGCTAATACAGCTAGTTCAACATCCCAAGCGACAGCGCATCGTATTTCTTGGTGCTTGTTTGCAGTCATAGCAATACCGTTCCCACTTCCGCATATTATTATTCCCAAATCACATTCATCATTTTCAATCGCGGTTGCTACAGGATGAATAAAATCAGGGTAGTCGCACGAATCTGAATTAAAGGGACCAAAATCAGTTGTTTCAATTCCTTTATTTTCTAGTAAAGCGATTATTTCTTTTTTGTATTCGTATCCGGCGTGATCTCCGCCTAATGCTACTTTCATTGTTTTATCACCCTGTATTATCGTAAAGTTTTAATGCTAAACTCGAAAACGTATAACGCCGCAATAACACGTGCGAAAGACTGACTTACAAAACCAATTATACTCTAAACCGCGAATGCCGAATGTAAATAGCATCGTGTTGATTGCTTTGTTATACGAGCCTTGCTTTCGCTCCGATAAAATTGGTAAAGAATTGATTTACCAAGATTTGCTGTAAACTGAGTTTAATTAGACTGACTCAATTAAGCGAGCAAAATATCCATTCAACAGCAATAATTGTGAAACGAAACAATCCTTTTTTCTTACGCCATTTGTACGACTTGGTTTCAGCCAGTTTGGAAATGATAAACCAAATATCCTAACCACAATTGGGATTGAAAATGCTAAGAGAAAAACACTGATACAGGCTAAAATGAGGCATAACCAAAGAACAATTGAAGCGTAAATGAGCCGCTGAAACGCCTGAATTTAGGGCAATAATAGTCCAATGCCGAACCTAATGAAACGAACACCAAAAGGCTACAAAGAAAAAGGAAAACCACCCTACTTTCACACCTAAAAAGCTAATGGTTCAATCGCTGAACTGAACCAAAAAACTGCATTCTCAGAGTTCGTATAACGCCTGCATAACACGTTTGCTACCATGCAGATTAAGCTCAAATTTACCACTTAATACGGTAAACCCAAAGAAAATCTAGAATGCCGAATGTAGCAAATCGTGTTGATGCATTTGTTAAGTGTTTTATGCGCGAGATTTGACTTTTCTAGTTAAATTTCTAATCATTTCAACCAACTCTGGAAAATCTGTTATCTCAGCCTTTAACATATTTACCGTTGAGTCTTTTTCTAATTGCCCATGATTTTTTGAAGTTTTAACATCATTTTCATTTGCCCCGACAGTGAAGACATATTTAATTAAAAAGCCATCAACCGTAAAATAATAGACAGTTTCATCTTTTTCATTTGTAGTTTGGATAAAGGTTGTTAGTAAACCTTTTATCACTTTATCTTCTAGTGTGTTAGTTGAATCAATTAAACGATAAACCGACACTCTAAAAAAGTCATCTATTGATAAATTATCATTTATTTTTGGAGATTCAGCTTCTATACAAGATCTTAAAATATTAGCTAATTCACTCGGTAAATCAACCTCTGAAAATTCAGGTAATTTAGATACTGAAGCTCGCCATAATATACTTAATAAATAAAGGTAAAACCTTTCGTATTCAAAATTTGAAAATTCAATACTATCCTCTTTTTTAACAACACCTTTAGGGTTTTTAAAAAGTCGAGTGCCATATTGTTCATATGAACTTGATAAAAATTGTTCACATCTATGGCAAAGTAGCGGTTCTTTAGGATCTGAATTTGTTACCTCTAAAGACGACCCTTCCAAATAATCAGATTTAATCAGTTGACCACTTTTTCTTTTCAAGCCTCTAAAGCAGGCTCTTGGTATAATGTGGGATTCCATCAACTCATCCGCTGAGCCACATAATTTACATTTTGTATTCAAAACGACCTCTCAACTCTAGAAACACTTAACGCCCTAATAATAGGCAAAAAATTGTTGGCTAAAATGTTGAGGAACGAAAACGGAAAACTGTTTTTTGTCCTTATTAATTAGCTTGTTATAAACCAAAACACTCCTTACTAGAAGAGAAAACTTTACTATGACATTGGTAAACGACATTTTGGTTATATTTGGCTAACATATCTAAGTCATTAACAACATTGTGAACATCCGTCGACTTAGGCATAGCTTTATATTTTTTAACTAATGCTTCAGGTGCATTTGCTGGTGCAAGCTTATTTAGGTCACCGAACGCATACCTAATAAAGCCTTTGGAATACAAGTTAAAATCCCAGACCATATGTTCTTTATCCGGTAGAGGTATGCTATATCCTCTATCAGAGAGTAAACATGAATGGTTATCGTATGTATGAATAATCACCATTGTGAATAATTCTGGGCTTAGATATAAATCCCTAACAAGTTGTTCGAAAAGGTTAGACTTACCATTCTCTAAAGGTGTCAAAAGGAGAAAAAGCACTGATAACCAATCAATATAATATTCTTCTGATATACCTAGTTTTTCACACAAGTACTTTTGTTGAGGTTTTCTACCCTCAATGACTTTTCGGAAATTTGCATAATGAATTTGATCCGTAGGGTGGACATTAGTTAGTTGTGGAAACGTGTTAAGTACTTTCTTTATTGAGTAAGGGTTTCTAACAAAGTTGAGAAACTTAGCCAAGAATAAACCAATAATTTCATCTTTAATATCTGCCCCTTTGGTCGGCAGCTTGGATAGCAAACTATCAGTATTGACCTTAATCTCTGACTCATAACGATAGAACAGAGCCTCAAAGTTATATCTATCTGCTTCTTTCCCTAGTACATCAAAAGAAAATAGATCATGTAGGCTCAAAATAGTTGAGATTTTTTTCCCTTTAGCAGAATCAAGTTTGATCGATAATGACTCTCGGTCTTTCAAAGTAAATGAATGTATTTTCTGGCTTTCATTTTTTAAACTTGGATCTATAGCATTTAACCGTTGCTCGACTTGAGATACAAAGTGCTGGTTCTTTGTTCTATCTAAAAGATTCACATTTATTCCAATTTTGGCTTAGTTCAACGCCGCATTAAGCGGACAAAAATAGTGGGTTAAAATGTGTAGCGAAGCGAAACGTAACCTACTATTTTAATTGCATTTAATGCCTTTTAAGTTGCTATTCGGGAGAGAAAACTAGAGTTAAGTCATTCTTCCACTCGAAAGTCGTATCAAAATTTACCATTCATACCGACCCAATCCCATAGCTTGTGCTATTGGATAATAAATGGCACCCCACCTATAACCTGTAAACATATTATTACCACCAGTTTCACTATGCATTACTAATATCACATCCACATTTTTACTTTCCAAACTGTGTAATATTGGCTCATAAATAACATCATCAGCAACAAAAATTATATTTTCTAGATTTAGGACCTTAATAAAATATTCTTCTATATCCTGAAAGACAAAACCATTAGTTTCATGGAAATATATTCTATTTTCCATATCATTTGAAACAACAATATTCCCAGCTACAACTTTAGAACCATCAGTATTTTCGTTGTAATTGTAAATGTGAAAATTTAGTACATTTTCCTCAGATTCAAACCTGTTATACATTGTCGTAATGTTCATAATCACATCCTCTACACTTGGGACCTGTAAACCTTTTTCTGGATACAAACCACTGTACAGTTTAAATGTTTCATCAATAGTGCGTTCTAAGAAGTGACCATCAACTACAACAGATGTGTATTTTTTAACTTCTACTTTCTCTAATGTTTTAGTTATTCTTTCAACTACGCTTTTACTAAACAGTTTACATTGGAATTGATCTTTTAAGATGCTATTTGATGTAAAGGACAATACATAATTATCATTTGTCTTATTCCAGGACTTAATGTCCTCTTTAAAAAAGACGAATAAATAATCTTTCTCTTTGTCTTCTTCATCAATTGCATATAAAAAAACAATAAAGTCATCTTTTACATATGATTCATGTATTTTTATTGAGTTACTCGTTTTCTTTAGAGTTCTGCCTTTTGATTGTATTTTTAATATTTTCGAATATTGACTATCGATGTTATCCAGTACAATAAGGTCTGCACCTTTGATATCAAATGATGGTTTAGCCAAGTTAAAACCATATCTAAGCAGTTTGCTTTTTATAAAATTCTCAGCTTCTTCTTCCAATGGTTTATTATCTATCAATATATATTCCTTACGCTCAAACTAGGTTATTTATTGCACTATAAAATCAACTTTGAATAAAAGTCGAAGCTCTCAGACAACTAACGCCTTGCTAAGCGGACTAAAATTGTGGGTTATAATGTGTAGCGAAGCGAAACATAACCCACTGTTTTAGTTCCGTTTAAGCAACTTGTTGAACGAAGCCGCTGCGCGGCGGAGTAATTCCCCCACCAGTCATACTTACCAATAGCATCACCATTTGGTGATGCCTTATTGGAGTTATTAGTATGAACCACTCACAACAGCAACGATTTAATTATCTTTATGAACAACACCTTACCAATTTAAGACTGCAAGGTAAACGACCTGCGACCATTGATGCCTATTCTCGTGCGGTTCGACGTATTTCTGCTTACTTTGATAAGTCTCCCGATGGATTAACAACTGCGGATTTAAAGGATTACTTTAACAGTCTTATCCAAACGCACTCATGGAGTACCGTTAAAATAGACCGTAACGGCTTGCAGTTTTTCTATCGCTAGCGACTACTGACGCACAGCAAAAGCAATACGTATATGCCCTTGTTGCCAGCATGAAATGCGTTATGTCGGTATCACGAAAGCGATCGAACGAAAGATCAATGCCTCAGCTTAGGCTGAGCATAATAAGGATAATGGCTTTAACTATATAACTTGGAGATATTGAATTTATGGTGAAAACTGACTAGTTCATTGATAAATAACAGGTCTGTTATTTATCTCAATTTCGCTCGTCTTGGGTTTAATCCCAAGACGAAGCGCCTACCAAGATCAAACACGTTATTTACTATATAAAGAAAGGCTCGGGCTTGTTCAACACCCGAATAAGGTGTCGGCTGCGCGACACCTATTCTTGTATGTTATATACGTTGCTGGGAAAGGAATCTTGGTTAGTTATTTTTAAGGGAAAGCTTCATGCCCTCTATCTAACGCAACCAAGAAAAAGGCTGATTGAGATTGAAAACCGTGGACTCTAAGCTTGTTTTGATTAACTCTAAGTTCAAAAAACGTCTTATCTTCTGATACCTTACTTGCAACGTCTTTTAATTTCTGCTTAATACCTGGTGATTTAACATCATCTATTTTATATGAAGTATACGCCATTCCCCGTTTAGAGCTCTTCCCTGAACTGTCATACACTTGTTGCCAGGTCATACTAGATAGCTTTCCTAAAAAACTAGAAAACTCCTTTAGCTCTCCGTGTTGCCAATCAGAGAAGCACTGCCAATCACTTTTAAAGTATTTTAGTGCAACATACGGAGTAAGGTGACCCATTTTACTATTGCCAGCTAGCTCATCAGAAACTAGCCCTATGATTTTAACATCATGTTGTTTAACTTTTACTGCGTGTGACTGTTGCTCACCTTTTATGACACTTTGAGGTATTTTCTTTTTCTTACTACCCATTCAGAGCATCACTGTATTTTTGAGCAAAATAAGACTTAATATCCGCTTTAGATATTACATTATTACAACGCTCTTCAGGGGCAAGGCTACCTCGAGCATCGATCCACGGTTTATCGCTGTGGGTCATACGCTCTAAGGTTTTAGCTGAAGCCTCTCCATAGGATTCAACAACCTGAAGTAACACATCCTCAACGTCATCGGCGATCTCAATTGCCACTCGGGAAGCTTTTAATGCATCCCAACTATTACCTCGGAAAACGTTGTAAACTTCCCTTACAACAGGACCATGTGCCCATGCTTCCATATCTTCTTTTATTAATGTCCTATCTAAAAGGAGCTGTGTCCAAGCCTCTGCGTAATATAAAAGCTTTTGAACTTTAAGGTGAGTCACGTTATCACCAGACTCTTTATCAAAGTGGTTGATAAACCAATTCGCAATATCTTCTGCTTGGTAATCCATCATTAATCCGCATATGAGTATTTAAGTTGAATTATAGCGAAACCAGTACATTATCTCAATAGTACTATTTGTACAGACAGCTATAGTTTCTTAATTGACGGTAAGTATATAACGCCCCAAGCAGGGGCAATTTAAAGCAGGCTAAAATAGGAGCCAAGCGACGGGAGCCTGCTTTAAATTGTCCCGCTGACTTGGCTTGTTAGTTGTACGTTTACTCTTCGGACTCTGCAATCATTTGGCCACGCCACTCAGACACATTTGCCCACTTTTCGTTAGTAACGCCGTTATGTGACCAAAACACAACTTCACCATAAGAGTTTAAGCAATAGTAGTCTGAGTTATCTTCACAAATGGGCAGCAATTCCGTTGGTAAGTCGTAAAACTCTCGTGCACTTTCCAAAACTTCAAATATGTCTGCGTAGCTCGGAGGATCGACAATCTCAAGTGCTTCCAATAGTGCATCGCCTAAATCATAACCCGATTTTATAAATGCTATATATTCCGTTGAAAATCTGAACCCGAGCTTTTCTTGAGCTTGGGCTATTTCAATATCAGTTGGTATTCTTGGTGCTAACTCTTCCATTAACTCAGATTCTCAGTAAGTACAACTAACGCCTTGCTCAGCGGTGAGTTAAACTGGCGCTGTTTTTGCCGGGTTTATGGCAAAAAAAGTGACAGTTTGACGAGTCCGACTGCAGCAACTTGTTAGGCCTACACATTTTGACCAAAGCGCCATAGTACACCACTAGGATCATGAAGTACGAAATCTAACATGCCCCATGGTTGCTCAGTAACGTCGGAAACCTTAACACCATACTTTTCTTCTACTCCAGAGTTTTTCACGGATTCCTGCCAAGACGAAATATCCTCGACTAATAGGTGCATCATGAAATTTTCTGCTTGCTCTTTTTCATAAAAGTCCTGGAGTAAGAAACTGCAATTGCCATGATAAAAATAGGCAATTCCGTCTGAATCTGATGCTTTTGTGAAGCCGATATCTTCATAGAACTCTTTTGAAACTTCGAAATTCTTTGAGGGAACGAAAGCTTTTATTTCAATTGTATTTAAATTGCTCAATGTTCATTCTTCCTTGAGGCCTAACGCCCTGCTAATAAGTGAACCAAGTGCTGGCGGGCGATTTGCTCAGCAAATGGCATGACAGCCTTGGTGAATCTGAATTTAGCAGCTTGTTAGCTATCCCTTTTCAGATTCGACGTCTTTATTAGACCAGATTAAGCCCAGCTCAGGGCTTTCGATTGTAAAACTAGAGAAGACACAACTATAGGACTGCGCGACGTCACACATAAACTCTACCCAGCCAATAAAATCAACTTGGCTTAGTTCATTGCCATAGGGTCGAGTTGTTCCACTTAAAAACTGATATCCTTTATCATCTACATGACTGAATTCCAGTTCATAGTTTTCACTTAACTGTTTACCCAGTTCTTTTAGTTTTTCGGGAAGATCGCAAAAATGAGTAAAATCCATGGCAAACACAGTTTCACTTGAAACTCCTGCTTTCAACATGTTTTCCCAAAGCATTGTTGCTTCGTCTACCTTTCGAGTTTTGATTCTTGAGTAGTAGTCATCCCAAGTTTGTTGAGGATCGTCCATGATATTCCTTGTATAGCTAACGCCGCATTAAGCGGACTAAAATTGTTGGTTATAATGTGTAGCGAAGCGAAACCTAACCAACTGTTTTAGTTCCGTTTAAATGCTTTGTTATGCAACTTTCCAGGTAATATCATGCAGTCCGTAACTTTTAACGAAAGCCCCAAATGGGCACAACTCTTCACAGTTAGCCCGCTCTATTGCATTAGTTGAACAGTTTTTATCGATAATATTTGGTCGGTTTGAACGGCAGAAACTCTGTAGTTCACATGAATTCTCTTTTTTAGCAACGAAGTTCATGAATTGATGTGCTGTATATAATTGGATAAACTGATGCTGATCAAACTCCCTAGGCAAAAGACTTACACATTCATCTTCATTATTAAATACTAAAGGGATACCTATGTCTTTTACATACTTGGAAACCGTATCATTGAAATCCTTATTACCAAGCATGAAGAGTTCAGTAAATATTAATCTGTTAGCAAACTCATCCTTAGAATACGATATAACTAAATCAATCCAGTCTTGGATTGAAGAAAAGTTTTTGTTGTTATACTTTTCACCAAGAGAGTTACTCAAATCTAACAGTCTTCTTTCAGTTTTTGAGTATAAAGTTTCACTAATACCAGAATTACAATTCCACTGAATACTCATTAGCAGTGATTTACATATATTGTATGAAATTAAATACTCTGTACTTTTGAGTAAAATATCATTCATCAAAAACATAAATTGATTCATTGGATTATCATTATATAAGGCAAACTCAACAATACAAATTCTGACTTCGTCACTTACCCAACCAAGCCCTAAGTGCTCAAATAATAGATCTACTGACTTATAAGGATAAGCTGGATGGTTAGTTTTCCAGTGTTTGGACTCAATTTTATGTGCAATATATTCCAAAAAATCTCTAGCACCCATATGGTAATTTTCACTACCTAAATCAAGAACATAACCATAAACTTTTGTACCATTAGGGTTATCAACGCTCTGCTTAGATATTGCAACTATCTGTTTATTTTGGTCAATAAAGGTTCTACCAAGTCCTCCTCCCCAAGAGTAAGTAAACTGATTCCGAGTTAGTTCACTGTCTTCATCCCAATCAGTAAATGGTTTGGTTATCTCGCGGTCATGATAAGATTTTGAACAAACAAGAGCAAAATTTCTATTAGATATAAGCGTATTTCTAATACTGTAGGGTAGTATCAAATCTTGTAGGAAATGAATATACTCATGAACAAATGTTTGCTCATTATTCTGAATACATTGATTGATGTCTTCATTTGATTCTATTTTCATAAAAAAGCACGACGGTAAGTAATAACCGTTTGCTGCATCAACTTTCATTATTCTTCCTCATAATTTGCTCACTAACTCTGTTGCATAACGCCGCAATAACACGTGCGAAAGACTGACTTACAAAACCAATTATACTCTAAACCGCGAATGCCGAATGTAAATAGCATCGTGTTGATTGCTTTGTTATACGAGCCTTGCTTTCGCTCCGATAAAATTGGTAAAGAATTGATTTACCAAGATTTGCTGTAAACTGAGTTTAATTAGACTGACTCAATTAAGCGAGCAAAATATCCATTCAACAGCAATAATTGTGAAACGAAACAATCCTTTTTTCTTACGCCATTTGTACGACTTGGTTTCAGCCAGTTTGGAAATGATAAACCAAATATCCTAACCACAATTGGGATTGAAAATGCTAAGAGAAAAACACTGATACAGGCTAAAATGAGGCATAACCAAAGAACAATTGAAGCGTAAATGAGCCGCTGAAACGCCTGAATTTAGGGCAATAATAGTCCAATGCCGAACCTAATGAAACGAACACCAAAAGGCTACAAAGAAAAAGGAAAACCACCCTACTTTCACACCTAAAAAGCTAATGGTTCAATCGCTGAACTGAACCAAAAAACTGCATTCTCAGAGTTCGTATAACGCCTAAATAACAGGCTAAAAATGGTGGGCTAAAATGGAGCGGAGCGAACAGCCCGCTGTTTTTAGTCCTTGTTGATTTTCTTGTTATGCTTATTTATACACATCTGGTTGATGTAATTCCATAAAAGACTCTGGAGAGCTTAAAGCTTTAAAACCAAATTGTTCGTAAAGGCTATGTGCATCACTTGTCGCAAGTGCCATACGTCGAATGCCTTGTAAATCAGGATGCGCAACAATGACCTGCATGAGTAACTTACTTAAACCTTTACCTCTATGTTCTTTTGATACGAAAACATCAGCTAAGTATGCAAATGTTGCTGAATCAGTAACCATACGAGCAAAAGCTACTTGCTTACCGCACTCAGTAAAAACACCAAAACATAAAGAATTATTTATAGCTTTTTCCATTGTCTTTAATGGAATACCTTTAGCCCAATAAGAATTAGATATAAACCTATGAATTACAGCTAAATCCATATCTTTTAAATCTGAGCTAATTTTATAACCTGAAACCAATGCAAACTCCTTGACAAGCATAACGCCTAAATAACAGGCTTAAAATTGTTGGCTATAATACCGAGCGAAGCGAAGGAAGCCAACTGTTTTAAGTCCTTGTTTATTTTCTTGTTAGCTAGCATTTTGAACCACAACGGTTTGTTTTGCAATGTGCGATAAATAACGCTGTAGAATTGCTAAAAATACAATTGGTAAAACAGCTGCATATATACGATTACCCTCGAAGATAATTGCAAACGGTAACATTGCTATTGATGCAAAAAGTAAATACACAGAGAATTTACGAGCGCTACCTTTGACGGCAATAAAACCAGAAGCGGAGCTAAAAGTGGTTAAGCTGCCAATAATAACCATTAATAAAATAATAGCCGATTCGCGTAATGAGTCGTAAATTTTCAAATACCAGAATTGCTGAAAGAAAGCGGCTAAACCACCGAGAATTAGGTAAATATTGCCAGCTAAAACTAAGCGATTAAGTGGTTTTTGTTGAGGTAATAAAATTGCTAATTGAATTAAACCTAGCAAAGCACCCAACTGAAAAGCCTCAAGATAGCGTTCGTTAGATGGCGCTCCATTCCAGAACGCAAAAGTAGCAAACGTAGATAAAGGAAAAAATTGAATTAAAGCAAATATCCATTTACTCATGAGCCTGACGAATTCCTTTGCTAGCTAACAGTTAACTATACGGAATTCTGTATAACATGAATTCCGTTTCAATTTAATATTTATAAACAGTAACAAATTTACTATAAATTACAAATAGATAATGACAAATAATGAACCCAAGTTAAATTAAAATATGGATACAAACCAGAATTCTATTTATACGGACCCATATAAATAGAATTAATTTTAACTTTACCCTTTAAAATCATAACCTTGAATATTAGTAACGATTAAAAATCATGATTTATCGGCATGTTAAACTAATAATTTTTCGGCATTTCACTAAATTCAAACTATACCTGTATGTAATCACAGTTAATAGGGTTTAAACATAATGCCGAAGTCAGCTTTTTTAGAAAGTGTCCGTGTTGAAATAAGAACAAAACATTACAGTATTAAAACAGAAAAAACATACTTATATTGGATCAAACAATTCATTCTTTACAACGACAAACGCCACCCTAATAAGATGAGTAACGCAGAAATTGAACGCTTTCTTAATTACATAGCTGCTGAGCGTAAAGTAAGTGCTTCAACACAGAATCTCGCGTTATGCTCCATTATTTTTATGTATCGGCATGTGATTAAACAAGAGATTAAAAACTTAAAGTATGATTTTGCTAAGCAGCCGAAGCGTTTACCTACCGTATTATCACCACCTGAAGTATTTGAGGTATTAAAATGCATGACAGGAAAGTATCACCTGATAACCGCATTATTATACGGCGGTGGTTTTCGATTAAGTGAAGTATTATCTCTACGGATCAAAGATATTGACTTGATAAACCGATCCATATTTATCTTCAACGGCAAAGGCAGGAAAGACCGATATACATTATTACCCGAATCGCTTATTCCAATGCTTAAACAACAGATCGAAAGTGCAAGACTAATACATGAGAGGGATCTCAATGAAGGGTTTGGTAGTACCTCACTCCCCCCTGCACTGCATAGAAAATATAAATCATCATTACATACATTTACGTGGCAATATCTATTCCCATCAACAACAAGATGTAAGCATCCATATGATGGTTATATATGTCGTCATCACATACACGACACAGCTTATTCTAAACAACTCCGTAGTGCGGTCATCGCCAGCAAAATAACCAAACGCGTGACAGCGCATACCTTTCGTCATTCGTTCGCTACACAATTACTGCGATCAGGCAGTGATATTAGGACGGTTCAAGAGTTATTAGGCCATTCTGATATAAAGACCACAGAACTGTATACCCATGTGATTGGCAGTAAACGCGCAGGAACACCAAGTCCTATAGATACATTAAAATTTCTATAAAAAAAGGCCTGTTACTCTGGGAGTAACAGGCCTTATGAAGTTAATTTCGTTTAGTACATCACTGCACTTCCCTTAATTACTCTTCAGTAGTTTCTTCTGCGCTGTCAGTAGCATCCGTTGTTGCAGCTGGAACTTCTGTTGGTGCTTCTGCATTTTCTGCATCAACAACAACTGCGTTCTCGTCTACTTCAACTTCATCGATACGTTGTAAACCAACAACGAGCTCATCTTCACCAGTACGGATTAGACGAACACCTTGCGTGTTACGACCAACAGTAGATACTTCAGAAGCACGTGTTCTAACTAACGTGCCGCCATTAGTAATAAGCATAATCTCATCACCGTCAAGTACCTGCGTTGCGCCAACAACTTTACCGTTACGTTCACTCACTTTAATTGACACAACACCCTTAGTACCGCGACTCTTCGCTGGGTATTCTGCAAGTTCAGTTCGTTTACCGTAACCGTTTTCAGTTGCCGTTAAGATAGCACCATCGTTCTTCGGTACGATTAGAGAAACAACTTTTTGTTCGCCTTCTAATTTAATACCACGAACACCAGTCGCAGTACGACCCATTGGACGTACACCTTTAAACTTAATTTCAGGTTTACCGTCTTCATCTAGAACCGGGTTACCTTCTTCGTCAAGTACTGGTGTTTCTTCAAACTCGCAGAAACGTACTACTTTACCTTCATCCGAGAACAACATAATGTCGTTAGTACCATCAGTGATATCAACACCAATTAGTTCATTCCCTTCATTTAGGTTAACAGCGATGATACCGCCAGCACGAGGCTTGCTGTATGCACTTAATGCTGTTTTCTTCACTGTACCGTTCGCCGTTGCCATGAAGACAAACTTATTATCTTCAAATTCAGACACAGGTAGGATCGCAGTAATACGCTCACCTTCTTCCAGTGGTAGTAAGTTAACAATTGGTTTACCACGGGCTTGACGACTAGCTAGCGGTAATTGATATACCTTCATCCAGTACAAGCGACCACGGCTTGAGAAGCACAAAATATGATCATGTGTATTAGCAACTAGCAGACGTTCGATGAAATCTTCTTCTTTCATCTTCGTTGCTGACTTACCTTTACCACCACGACGCTGCGCTTCGTAATCAGTAAGTGGTTGATACTTAACATAACCTTCATGAGATAGTGTTACTACAACATCTTCACGTTCAATTAAGTCTTCTAAGTTAATATCTGCACTGCTTGCTGAAATCTCTGTACGACGTTCGTCACCGAATGCATCTTTTGAAGCTTGTAGCTCTTCAGTGATCACTTCGAGTAAACGCGTTGGCGTATTCAAGATATATAGTAATTCTGCAATAGCGTCGAGTAGCTCTTTATATTCGTTAAGAATCTTCTCGTGCTCTAGACCTGTTAGTTTATGTAAACGTAAGTCTAGGATCGCTTGAGCTTGAATTTCAGTTAAGAAATACGAACCTTCACGAATACCATACTCAGCTTCTAACCATTCAGGACGTGCAGCATCATCACCAGCACGCTCTAACATTGCAGCGACATCACCTAACTGCCAGCCGCGGCTGATTAAGGCTTGCTTTGCTTCTGCAGATGTAGGCGATTGCTTAATTAAGGCAATGATTTCATCAATATTTGCTAATGCAATCGCTAACGACTCAAGGATATGAGCACGTTCACGGGCTTTACGCAGTTCAAATACGGTACGACGTGTAACAACTTCACGACGGTGACGTAAGAACGCATCTAGCATTTCTTTTAACGTAAAGATTTTTGGCTGGTTGTCGATAAGTGCAACCATGTTGATACCAAATACCACTTGCATTTGCGTTTGCGCATACAGGTTGTTTAGTACAACTTCACCAACAGCATCACGTTTAACTTCAACAACCATACGCATACCATCTTTATCAGATTCGTCACGTAAAGCACTGATGCCTTCAATTTTCTTATCTTTTACAAACTCAGCAATACGCTCAATCAAACGTGCTTTGTTTACTTGGTACGGCAGTTCGTGAACAACAATTGTTTCACGACCACGATCATTAGTTTCAATCTCTGCGCGAGCGCGGATATGAATTTTACCACGACCAGTACGGTAAGCTTGCTCGATGCCTGCTTTACCATTAATGATACCGTGTGTTGGGAAATCTGGGCCTGGAATGTATTCCATTAATTCTTCAAGACTTAAGTCTGGATTTTGAATCAATGCTAAACAACCATTAATCACCTCACTCAAACTGTGAGGAGGGATATTTGTTGCCATACCTACGGCAATACCAGACGCACCATTAACCAATAGGTTAGGGATACGCGTTGGCATAACTTCCGGAATGAATTCCGTGCCATCATAGTTGGCTACGTAATCAACCGTTTCCTTGTCTAAATCTGCAAGTAATTCATGCGCAATTTTTGACATTCTGATTTCGGTATAACGCATTGCCGCTGCAGAATCGCCATCAACAGAACCGAAGTTACCTTGACCATCAACCAACATGTAGCGCAAAGAGAAAGGCTGCGCCATACGTACAATAGTGTCATAAACAGCTGTATCACCGTGTGGGTGATATTTACCAATTACATCACCAACAACACGTGCTGATTTTTTGTATGGTTTGTTCCAGTCATTCTTCAATTCGTTCATCGCGAATAAAACGCGGCGGTGAACTGGCTTTAAACCATCACGAACATCAGGAAGAGCACGACCTACGATTACGCTCATTGCGTAATCTAAATAAGAATTTTTTAATTCTTCTTCAATATTGATAGGTGTGATTTCTGTGGCTAAATTACTCATATAAGCCTTTACCCCTAAGTTTTAAATTACTTTTTATTTATATTTTTTAGAGATTCATTCTAGCATAATATTTACCAGCAAATACAATATATAAGAAAATTAACTCGGTTGGATGGATTTTTATTAGCTGCCTCGCAAATTATTTATTAGCCGACTCATAAATAATACTTCTGAAATCATTTTCTCGTTATATACTGTATCCATATTTTTATTTTTCGCCCTATTCTTTTTCACCTTATTAACGTATCAAGAAGATTTTGTATGAATGTAGATAAACAGGAAATCGCTAAATTTGAAGCCATGGCCAGTCGTTGGTGGGATCCAGCAGGTGACTTCAAGCCATTACATCAAATAAATCCATTACGCTTAGACTACATTGATGAGCGCAGTGGTGGCCTATTTGGCAAAAGAGTACTTGATGTTGGCTGTGGTGGCGGTATCTTAACGGAAAGTATGGCACGCCGAGGTGCACAAGCATTAGGCGTTGATATGGGTAAAGAACCACTCAATGTAGCTAAATTGCACGCACTTGAAACCGGTACAGATGTTGAATACCGTCAAGTGTTAATCGAAGAACTTGCCGAAGAACAGCCAAACAGCTTTGATGTCATCACTTGTATGGAAATGCTAGAGCATGTGCCAGATCCAGGTTCGGTCATTAATGCCTGCATGCGCCTAGTTAAACCAGGTGGTCATGTATTTTTCTCTACTATTAACCGTAATTTAAAATCATATTTATTTATGATTGTCGGTGCTGAAAAAATTATGAAAATGATGCCTAACGGTACACATGACCATAAGAAGTTTATCCGCCCTTCTGAACTACTACACTGGGTTGACCAATCAGGCTTATACTGTCACCACATGACTGGCCTGCATTATATTCCAGTCGTAGACCAGTTTAAACTTGGTGAGAATGTCGACGTTAACTATATGCTGCACACACAGCTTATCGATTAGCATCATATTTATTCACCTAACAGCGCCCTGCTGTTGGGTGAATACTTAACTAAATAATGTACTAATCCACACGCCCCATAAATACTACAAATCCAGCGATTCTCTCCATTTACACGCCAGTAACCTTCAACCACTTTGTAGGTAATATGAAACGACTTGCATATAAAATGACGTAATTGTTAGGAATAACGACCACCTATAAGATTTCCTATATATTACTTGCATGGTAGTTTTATAAACGGATTAGCTGTAAATATAATCAAATTATTTGAGGATCATCACACAAGCGTGGCAACTCTTTTTTTTCTTTTTTTTTTCACTTTAACTGTTGATTTTTGCTAACCGTAATTGATCACTGAGGCCAGAATGTAAGTCGCTACTAACTCACTAAATTATCCACATGTTATTCAGTTTACTGCTACTTGCCAAAAAGCATTTATGCCTCTATCTTGTATGCATAAATAAACGGTAACACTACATCTTGTGTATTAACAAGAATATCAATACTAGTGTTAGTGGCAACATTCTTAACATTGTTTTAAGGTTAGTCAGCTAAATGAATAAGAATTTACTAGTTACAAAACGCAGCGGTAAACAAGAAACGATCGATCTTGAAAAGATCCATCGTGTGATCAAATGGGCAGCTAAAGGGTTAGATAATGTATCTGTCTCATTGGTTGAATTGAAATCTCATATTCAGTTTTATGATGGTATTCGTACTGAAGATATACATGAAACCATGATCAAGGCTGCGGCTGATTTAATTAGTGAAGAGGCGCCAGATTACCAATATCTTGCTGCCCGTTTAGCCGTGTTCCATTTACGTAAAAAAGCCTATGGTAAATTTGAACCACCTGCGCTTTATGACCACGTAAAACTCAATGTTGATGCTCAGCGTTACGATGCACATCTACTTGCAGATTACACAGCTGAAGAATTTAAAGAGATGGAGATGTTTGTTGATCACTGGCGTGACATGAACTTCTCTTACGGTGCGATTAAACAGTTAGAAGGTAAATACCTACTACAAAACCGTATTTCTGGTGAAATCTTTGAAAGCCCACAATTTCTATATATCTTAGTGGCAGCAAGCTTATTTGCTACTTACGATAAATCAGAACGTATGGACTACATCCGCCGTTTCTACGAAGCAACATCAAGCTTTAAGATCTCACTACCAACACCTATTATGGCTGGCGTACGAACCCCTACTCGTCAATTCAGTTCATGTGTATTGATTGAGTGCGACGATAGCCTTGACTCAATCAATGCTGTATCTAACTCTATTGTTAAATATGTATCACAACGTGCTGGTATCGGTATCAATGCAGGTCGTATTCGTGCACTAGGTAGCTCTATCCGCGGTGGTGAAGCATTCCACACCGGTTGTATTCCATTCTACAAACACTTCCAGACAGCCGTTAAATCGTGCTCTCAAGGTGGCGTTCGAGGTGGTGCTGCAACATTGTTCTATCCGCTATGGCATTTAGAAGTTGAGTCACTATTAGTACTTAAAAATAACCGTGGTGTTGAAGAAAACCGTGTACGTCATTTAGACTACGGCGTACAAATTAACCGTTTAATGTACCAACGTTTAATCGATAATAAAGACATTAGCTTATTTAGCCCATCTGATGTTGATGGTTTATACGATGCATTCTTCCAAGATCAGGATGAATTTGAACGTCTATATACGCTTTACGAGCAAGACCCATCGATTCGTAAGCAGACGATTAAAGCAAGCGAGCTATTTGGCTTAGTGATGCAAGAACGTGCAAGTACAGGTCGTATCTACATCCAACACGTAGATCACTGTAATACACACAGCCCATTCGACCCGGCTGTAGCACCTGTAAGACAAAGTAACTTATGTCTTGAAATTGCGCTACCAACAAAACCAATGCAACACCCAGGTGATGAAGAAGGCGAGATCGCACTTTGTACACTTTCTGCATTCAACCTTGGGGCAATTAAAGACTTAAGCGAATTAGAAAACCTTGCTGACTTAGCAGTACGTGCACTTGATAGCTTACTTGATTACCAAGACTACCCAATGCCAGCGGCTGAAAAATCAACAATGGCACGTCGTTCATTAGGTATAGGTGTAATTAACTATGCATACTATCTTGCTAAAAACGGTGTTAAATACTCAGACGGTAGTGCAAACAACTTAACGCACAGAACATTTGAAGCGATTCAATTCTATCTATTGAAAGCATCTATGAACTTGTCGAAAGAGCAAGGTCCATGTTTAGCATTTAACGAAACGACTTACTCACAAGGTATCTTACCGATTGATACTTATAAGTCAGCGTTAGATGAAATTTGTGATGAAGAATTGCACCTAGATTGGGAAACACTACGTAGCGAAATTAAAGAACACGGCTTACGTAACTCAACGCTAACAGCATTGATGCCATCAGAAACATCAAGTCAGATTTCAAATGCGACAAACGGTATTGAGCCTCCACGTGGTTTAATCAGTATTAAAGCAAGTAAAGACGGTATCTTGAAACAAGTTGTGCCTGATTACGAAAATCTACGTGATAACTACGAACTACTTTGGAATATTCCAAATAACACGGGTTATTTACAACTTGTTGGTTTGATGCAGAAGTTTGTTGACCAAGCGATTTCATCAAATACTAACTACGATCCACAACGCTTTCCAGGCCAAAAAGTGCCGATGACAACGTTGTTAACGGACTTGATGCTCGCGTATAAGTACGGCTTAAAAACGCTTTACTACCATAACACACGCGATGGCGCATCAGACGTTGATGTAGTTAAAGAAGACGAAGGTTGTGAAGGCGGCGCATGTAAGATCTAAATGATCGCATTACATTAACCGTATCCCCCCCCTTTTTTCATTTGGCAGCTTAATTAGGCTGCCAAATTTTATGTATTAAACAGAGATGACCAATGAGCTACACTACTTTTAGCCAAACTAAGAATGATCAATTAAAAGAACCAATGTTTTTCGGCCAACCCGTTAACGTGGCTCGTTATGATCAACAAAAACATGAAATTTTTGAAAAACTGATTGAACGTCAGTTATCATTTTTTTGGCGACCTGAAGAAGTAGATGTAAGTAAAGACCGCATTGATTATCAACAATTATCTGATCACGAAAAACACATTTTCATCAGTAATCTAAAATACCAAACATTATTAGACAGTATTCAAGGTCGCTCTCCTAACGTTGCCTTTTTACCACTGGTTTCATTACCAGAAGTAGAAACATGGATTGAAACATGGTCATTCAGTGAAACGATTCACTCTCGCTCATACACGCACATCATTCGTAATATCGTAAATGATCCTGCAGAAGTGTTCGATGATATTGTTGCGAATGAAGAAATCCTGAAACGCGCTAAAGATATTGCGGGTTACTACGATGACTTAATCAATGCAACTCAGCAATTACATCAATTTGGTGAAGGTACGCACGTCATTAATGGCGAAACAATCGTAATTAAAAAACGTGACGTAAAAAAGAAATTATACCTTGCTATGGTATCGGTAAACGTACTTGAAGCCGTACGTTTCTATGTTAGTTTTGCTTGTTCTTTCGCTTTCGCTGAACGTGAATTAATGGAAGGTAATGCTAAAATCATCAAACTTATTGCACGTGATGAAGCATTACACTTAACCAGTACACAGCACATTCTAAACTTGATGGCTGACGGTAAAGATGATCCAGAGATGCAAGAAATCTCAATGGAGTGTTTCCAAGAAACACAGCAAATCTTTATTGATGCCGCACAACAAGAAAAAGAATGGGCAGAGTATTTATTCCAAGATGGCTCAATGATTGGTTTAAATAAAGACATTCTTTGTGATTATGTTGAGTACATTACTAATACACGTATGGCGGCAGTTGGTTTACCAACCGCGTTTGAAGTAAAAAGCAATCCACTACCATGGATCAACGCTTGGTTAGTATCTGATAACGTGCAAGTTGCACCACAAGAGTCAGAAATCAGTTCATACTTAGTGGGCCAGATTAACGCTGAAATCAACCAAGATGATATCGGTACATTCGTTCTATAATGTCAAAGACTCTAAGAACAGATTCTGGGAGCTATCAGGTTTTACCACAAGATAGCTCGCTACTTGATACGCTTGAGCGTACTGGTCATGAAATTGAATACCAGTGTCGCCAAGGCTATTGTGGTGCTTGCAGAACAACGCTTACATCAGGATCAGTTACTTATACGAGTGAACCATTAGCTGCTGTAGCACCCGGCTCTATATTACCTTGCTGCTGCAAAGCTAATGGTGATATTACACTTGCAGTTATAGCAACTACGACAGTGACAGCATAATATACTTAGTAGTTGTAAATTAACTCGTATTAACACCTATAAAGCATCAAGCCTTAACGTGAACAACCACGTTGAGGCTTTTTTATATCGTGATCAAACCTTGATTTAAACACCTCTTATTAATCATATTTCAATAACTTACAAGATTGAGTGTGATTTACTTTGCAAAACCATAAAACCTTACCCATACTCCTTTCAATAGCACACAATAACTCTCAGAACCTATTAAGCAGTACACCTTAAACCTATAAGTATTACATCTTAAAATAGGACAGCTTTATGTTAGATGATTTAGTTGGTATCGGAATGCGTCCAGCACATTATGAGCAACTCACCAATAAACACGTCGATATTGGCTGGCTCGAAGTGCACAGTGAAAATCACTTCGAGATTAACTCTGAGGCGACTTATTATTTAGATAAAGCCAGTGAACGCTATCCAATCAGTTTACACGGTGTGGGCTTAGCGCTTTCTTCTCACGAATTACTTGATCCCTTGCATGTGCATAATATTAAAAAACTTATCGACAGATATAAACCATTCTCAGTGTCTGAACATTTGGGGTGGAGTTCTATTGCGGGTCAACATTACAGTGATATGTCACCGATATCCTACACTGAAGAAAACTTAAAACATGTGATAGCGCGTGTTGCTCAAGTGCAACACATTTTAGGCCAGTCGATTGCGATTGAAAACCCTGCTTGTTATAGCAAACACAAAAATAATACATTAACTGAAGCTGCTTTTCTGACTGAACTACAAGCCGCGACTAATTGCACGATATTACTTGATATCAATAATGTACATATCAGCAGCCACCAGCTCGAATTCAACCCTTACGATTACTTAGCGTCAATGCCAAATCACATAGTCAGTGAGATCCACCTTTCAGGTAGTAATAAATTGTTACAAAATAATCGAATCACATTTGACCAAGAACATGGCCAGAAAGTAACACCTGAAGTATGGCAACTGTTTGAATATTATTTGCAGCATTGTAACACTATCCCAACCTTAATTGAGTGGGACACCAATATACCAAGGCTTAGCGAGCTTTTACGTGAAGCATATACGGCTCAAAAAATGATCGTTAAATCACAACGTTTTAAAAACGCCTGCTAGTACGCTAGTAAGAACCTATTTCAGCTTCCTATGGCGCACATCGATGGCCATAGAAAACTAAAATAGTAAAACACTAGAACCATGCATGCTACTCGTCACTAACTCCCCATCACTCACAGACAACTGTGTTAACATTCTTGCATCTTGACTACCTTGAGACATACCAATAAGGATCACTTTATCCGCTATTAACTCGCCTGCTTAATTGGCTGTGCTTGATTTTTTATACTCGCGACCTGCGCCACATGCTCTTCATGGCCATAACAAATACCATGGCATATTTGCGACAAGGCATGTTCCGCGCGGCCATTACTACTGAGTTGATGTGGGATACGTAAAATAACTTCAACAGAATCTTTATTACCTGCTAAAACTAAAAAAAGTGCAGTGGTATTAAAATACGGTGGAATAAAAAATACACTCGTGCAATTAAAGCCTGCAGCGCTATACTCATCAACCTTAAGAAAACCGAGATTAGAAATAATCCCAGAAGTACGGTACTGCCCTGTTTCTTGACGCTTTAATGCCAGTTTATCATTGAACTTTTTCAACCAATTTAGCGGCACCCAATTTAAGACATTAAGTGTCGGGATACCGGCAAACTGTGGCATTCTCGCATGTTCTAGGTCTGCTATTTTAAGCCTAATTTGTTTAGCCCAATCAGCTGTTGTAGTCATCGGGGATACTTGCATTAATAATCCACCAGTCAAATTACCCGTCGAGACAATGTCAGTATCATGCATACGTAAATCGACTGGTAATTGAATACGCACAGGCGAATCTGAATAAATATTAGCTAACTTGGCAACACTGATACCTGCATTGGCCAATACCTGTTTATAACTACCGGGCAAAGTACGACGTAGCCAAGATGAACCAAAGTCTCGCCCAAGCGGAACACCTGTGGGAGCCGCAACAGTATCACTGACTTTGTCACCCGGCAACGAGGTCACTGACTTAGCAAGATCAACATCACGCACAAAGCTATTATCACCTTGCAAAGTCTGCTGTCGTAATGCACGTAGCACTTCATCTGCAAATGTTTTAGTGCCACGCCCATCCATTACCGCATGATGTGTTCTAAATATAATATGGTGTTTACCACTTGCTTCACCGATGACCAGTAATACTTCACATCCCGTACTGGTTTTAACATCTAAAGGGCGATTTAAGAATGGCGCAGCTTCATCACTCATACCATCCCAGTTTAAGCCGCGGATCACTTCCAACTGCGTCGTGATTCCGGCGTCAGACCAATGACTAAAACCAAGTTTTCCAGACAGTCTAAATCGTGTGCCTTGTAAAGATTCAGAAGCTTGAGTGACGGCTTTTTGCCAGGCCGCTATATCAATATCGCCTTGTCCTTCCAGTACCATCTGATTAACAACACAGGTCGCTGTTTCTTCGGCATTAAAATCATCACAGCTAATATAAAAACGCTCTGTTGGTGAAAGTTTACGTTTAAACGTCATCGTTCCTCCTTGAACTTAAGATGGTTATGCTGCGTTATCTGCAGCAGGATTATCAGGTAACTCGTTAGTTTTGCTTTCATCCCAAGCTTGACTGCTTAGCCTTGGTACTTTAAACGCAAGTGTTGACACTCGATTCACAATATCCTGGATCACTAAATACACAGCAGGTACCAAGAGTAAGCTAACAAGTGTGGCGAATAGCACGCCAAAAGCCAGTGATATGGCCATTGGGATCAAAAATTGTGCTTGTAAGCCCGTTTCACTCATGATCGGTACTAAGCCGATAAATGTAGTGAGAGAGGTCAGAATAATAGGACGAAACCGGCGTACGCCAGCACTCGTGATAGCGGTTTCGAGTGACTCGCCTTGTGCTCGTTTTTCATTAATATAGTCAATCAGCACCAAGTTATCATTCACCACAATACCGCTCACGGCGACCATACCAATAAAAGACCATAAGGTAACGTCAACGCCCAATAATAAATGCCCTAACAAGGAGCCAACTAAGCCAAACGGGATAGCAAACATCACCAATAATGGTTGGGTGTAAGAGTTAAATAAAATAGCCATCACTAAATACATCGCAATTAATGCCAGTAAATAACTGCGGGTTAAAATATCCACAAATTCGACAATACTCTTTTGCTTACCCGCTTTCGACCACTTAACTGCAGTCGTATTGGTGAGCTGCTGTAAAAAACCAGCCTCTAAATCTGCAATCACGGCCTTGGTACTATTTTTCCCAGGGTCGACAAATGCTGACACTGAAATAACGCGATTTCGTTCATAACGTTTAATATTATGATCTGCCGATTCATAGCTTACATCAGCGATAGTAAACAGCGGCACGCCTTCTCCACTGGGCAATTGAATATGCATGTTTTCTAGATGCCACAATGAACTGCTTGCCGCTTTGGGGTAGCGAACCTGCACTTTAACTTCATCTTCACCACGTGGCATGCTCAGTACTTCAACACCTAAATAAGCCTGCTGAACCTGCCGCCCCAACGCGCTTAGCGTCAATCCCATATCTCGGGCGACAGGTTTTAATGCCAACTGTACCTGCCTTGAACTACGTTGTTGCGAGTCTTGAATATCGTACACCCCTTCAAATCGAGCCATCACTTGCTTTAACGCCTCTGCTTGCAGTGCAAGGTCGTCTAAATTACGGCTCGATAATTCAATGTTGATATCAGCACTTGGCGGGGTGAGATCGGAAACAAAACTTAATTCAATGCTGTCTTCAATTTCACTAACAGCATCACGCCAACGGCTAATAATGTCAGTGCCGGACATCATGCGATCGTTGGAGACCGATAATTCCAAATACACTCTGCCAACATGATCATCTGTGGCCGCTTGCGACTCACGTGAATATTTACTGCTCGGAGCCACAACAGAGTAAACATGAGCAATCGCAGACCGCCCCTGTTCATCAACCAATTCATGTTGTAACGCTAAGGCTTCTTTTTCAATTTTCAATAATGCTAATTTGGTTTTCTGTGGATTACTGCCTTCTGCAAACGTCACATTAGCGTAGGCTATATCCCCTTCAATAGCCGAAAATAAAACGGTTTTTAACCAACCACTGGACAGTAAAATTAAAGAGATAAAAAATAACCCAATAAAGCCAAGTATATAACTCCAACGCCAGCGTAATACATGATCGAGAAAAGGTTTATATTGGCGGATAACGAAGGCTTCTAATGCGCAAGAAAACTGGGGTTGCATGCGTTCTAATAACCTGCCAAGCATTTTAATGTTGTTCATCTGTGGATTTTTATTTTCAGGCGCTAGGCTTGCAAGTTGACTCGCATTTGGGCGTTCAGGTTGATGACTTAAATGTGCCGGTAAGATAAACAACGATTCAAACAATGAAAACAATAACGTGGTAATTACGACTACGGGAATAACCTGCATCAATTTACCTTCTGGCCCAGGTAGAAATAGCAGCGGCATAAAAGCAATAACACTGGTGATAATGGCAAAAGTGATCGGTTTCGCCACTTTATAAGTGCCCTCTATCGCCCCTTCAACGCCTTTATTACCTGTTGCTTGTTCGGTGTAAATACTTTCCCCAACAACAATCGCATCATCAACGACAATACCCAGCACCAATAAAAAAGCAAACAACGAAATAATATTAATCGAACCATCAAAAACCGGTAACAACCAAAAAGCCCCCATAAATGAAATAGGGATCCCTAAACTTACCCAAAATGATAAACGCCAGTTCAAAAACAACAGCAAGATGACAAATAACAAACACAAGCCGCTAAACACATTACCCACCAATAAATCGATACGACTCATGAATAACTTGGAGTCGTCTTGCCAAACATACAAACTAATCCCTTCTGGCAGATAGATTTTTGGCGCCTGCACATACTTATTTATCGCGTCTGCAACATCGTTGATATTCTGATCACCAACACGATATACATCCAAAGAAACAGCGCTTTTACCATCAAGTTGTGCCATGGTGCCTTCATCACGAAAGCCGTCATTAATCGTAGCAATATCACTGAGTAAGATCCGCCCACCATCTTCACTCGCTTGCAGGATAATACTGGCAAAATCATCCGCATTTTCAATTTTACCTAAGGTTTGGATCAGTATGTCGCCCTGCTCTGTGGCTAAACTACCACCGGGTAAATCAAGTGCTGTGGCTTTTAATGTATTCACCACATCTTCAAATTTTAAGTTGTATTGCGCCAAACTTTCTTCAGATAAGGCGATGCTGATCTCATAAGGCCTCGTGTTTTGCAATTTAATAACCGAAATGACAGGCTCTTCTAACAGATCTAAGCGAATATTCTCAGCCAAACGCTTTAATGCCCACTCATCGCCACCGCCTGAAATAATCAGTTTGGCGACGCGATAGCGTTCAATCAATTCGCTCACAACAGGCTTAGTCACTTCATCAGGAAATGAGTTGATGCTTTCAATTCTTGATTTAACTTCATCCAATACTGCTTTAATATTATAACCATCCGCAATATCAATAGTGGTATAACAAGAACCAGAACGAGCGAACGAGGTTAAATCCAGTGTTCCTGCGATATCATAAACAACGGCTTCAATACGGGTACAAACAACAGCCTCGACCTCTCGCGGTGCTGCACCTGGATATAATGTCGAAATGGCAATACGTTCTAATGACACGCCAGGGATCAATTCTTTCCGAGTATCAGGTAATGCTAAAAAACCAAGCGCAATGATCACCATCATAATCAAATTAGCAGCGACTCTATTATGCGCAAACCAAGCAATTAATGCCTTCATGAGCGCACCTCGCTCGGTGATATTATATCATTTAGCGCATTTTCTAGACCCAAGTCTAGCTCTAAACCGATCACGTTCAATTTCATCCCATCAACAGCAACGTCAAGTGGGGTTAATATCAGTTTATCGCCAGCGCTTAAACCACCGGTGATATAGACCTGTTCTTTACCTTGATGCAGAATATCGACCATTACAATGCGAAGGCGTTTCTCGGAGTCCAGCAGCCATACTTTATTATCATTACGTAATGCTAGACGCGGGATAATAACCACATTTTCAAACTCTCGGCCAGCAATCTCGGCCGTCACAAATCGCCCGGGTTGTAAATACAGCGGTTGTTCGGGATCGTTTAATACCTCAGCAACCACATACTGTAACCTATTCTCGGCTAAGCCACCTTCAGTCCCGGTTATCAGCCCTTGCCATTGATATTTTTTATCATTCACATTGACCGACAGAGTGACCCTCGTATTTTTCCCTGTTGTTGCATCCACAGCCGTGAGCGTTTTTTTATCATGGCTAAATGCGGACACTTTAAAGGGCAGATCCATTAAGGTTAAATATTTATCTGCAACTGGCAGTCGCACGTGCATTTTATCTAACGAATATATCTCACCAATGATTTCACCGGAGTTAACTAATTGGCCTTGGCCAACATTAACTGTTTTAACACGACCAGAAAACGGCGCTTTAATCACGCTACGCTCTACTTTGATATTCGCTAAACGTAAATCTGCCTCAGCCGCCTTAACCCGACTTTTTGCATCATTAATTTGTGGAATGTGACGAGCAAAACGAGTTGCTTTACTCGATACCCCACGCCTTGCCACATGGGCCTTTGCTTTAGCCTCAGCTAAATGCAGTAATGCGCCATCAACGGCTTGCTTCTTTTTGATCACCTCAAGTTGATAAGCTTCATCATCCATCGATAACAACACATCACCAGCATTAAAATAACCACCGGCGGTAAACGTATCAGCAACCGATTTAACCCGTGCTGTCACTTCTGAATTAAGGCTAATTTGCGTTTTAGCGGCAACAATACCGCGGCTAAAAATAGGGATGATCGCATTATCAAAAGCCACATCCATATAGCGAACAGATGGAAAACGATTAATTTCGGGATTCACTTGGCTTTGCGGTCGTATGACAGATAACAGGGTCATACAGATAAAAGTAAGTGCTATAATCGAAAGCGGAGTTGATACTTTTTTATGCCGAATAAATAGTCGTTTCCCCCGTTGCCAGTATGGTCTTAACGTATCTTTAGTTTGCTGTGTACCTTGCTCTATTTTAGGTAACAGGAACTGTTTTAACTTACTGGGCTTAATCGGTTTGTTTGATTTCATCTTTGAGTTAGGCGCTAACTCAATAACTGCGGATTTACTTGTGCCTTCAGTTACACTCATGCTTTCAGTTACATTGGTTTTTTCAGCAGTATTAGAAACAGCATGATTGAGATCATGACTCGGACTCGTCGCAGTTTCTGCTGATACCAGTAAATCTCCTTGTAACAAATGTTGTTTCCAGCACTGCATCACGGACTGGGTTTTTATAATATCGTCGGCAATATACGGGTGTAATTTCAACCCTAAAGACAATTGTTCATGCCAGAGTAAAATACCTGTCGAGACGGGATAATTTTTAGTGCCAATACCACAGCACACCCACAATTCATCTGGATTTACAGGGGGATTATTATCATCTTTAAGGGGCCAATTACCTAAAAAACTAAACGAACCAGCGTAAAACTGACGCTCACTGACATATTGATAAATACGGCGAACACCTTTTTCACCAATGATTTTACCGATATGAGCCTGCCACCAAAGCTGCCAATGGCTTTTGGCTTTGATTTGCTGCTTAACCTGCAATTGAATATCGCGTGGTGCGATCGTATTGTTGAGCAAGACGTTAACCCCAGAGGAGCAATTTCCTGTTTCTGGGACATGAGGAAGAGCACCACGTAAATTAACTGGGTAGAGCCAGTAATAGTCTTGTTGTGATGCAAGTAGTTGTGCTGCGACAGCTCTGTTTAATGCCCAAAATAGATAAATATTTAGGGCGACGCGATGTTTTCTCGCTAACTTTTTAACCTCAAGCGTTTCAGCCTGACTGAAATGGGCATTAACAATAGGGGCGTCATTAGTGTATTGAGTGCTACAGTCAGTATTGGCTAGATTTGTTAGCGCATAATCTGGAAATGTGGTTTTCCAACGAATTTGTTTCGGCCCATCAGATTTACCACCAGCAAAAAGCATCTTCACTTGTTGCCAATGAGAGGGCGTACTTTTTTCCGCTATTTTTGGTAGCTCAAGACATGGGTAATCATGCTCACGTAAAATAGTCGACAGGCCACCAAGGCCGTCCATCTCGCTGTGGGCAAATTCAAACCAATTTATCTCGTCTGTGCTTTTATTGAGTAAACCCACGCTCATTCGGTCGCCGATCCCAAACGCTTTTCTTGCTTGAAACCACATTGCTATATAATCTTTATTTTGGCTACTGTTCATCGGTTAGCTTCCTTGTTAACCAAACTGAATGCCTCGAATAAATCGAAACCTTAAACCTTAAACCTTAAACCTTAAACCTTAAACCTTAAACATCGTCTTTTACAGCCTCGCAGGCTCTAAATATAAAGGGTATGTGTTATCAAAATTACCGCGAGGATCATCATGATAGCTCGCAATAAAATGTTTACTATAAAGTACTTTAGAGCGGTATTGTTCAAGAATACGTTGGCGAGAATCTACCGAGGGTAAACCACAGACAAGTGCCTGATAATTTTGCGCTAAGCAGTCATTATAAATATGCGCTAATAACCGTGAAAATAACTTTTCATCATCATTAATGACTAACAAGCTATGCAATGAAACATAACTGAGTTTATCACCGGCTTTCGGTAGCATCATGCCGCCGAACAATGTCGAGTAAACATTATTTAATAAACGCCCCACCGCCATTAACTTACTGTAAGCAACAAAACGAGTTTGCTTAAAACTACTTTGATCCCAAATGCCCGCCATCGCGACAAGTCGGTTACCTTCAAACATCAAATAATAATTGCTGATGACGAGCCCTCGATAATACTCATCACCGTTTAACAATTTAATAAAATCATAATGCGGGTAAAACTGTTTAGTCTTAGCTTGCTGCTCAAAGAACTCTTGCATCAACTCAATATCATTATGATCTGCTTTACGGATGTTAAACTTACTTTGCTGAGTAAGACTAGGTAGAGCCAAACGTGGTCGAGTTAAACCCTGGCGAATTACACGGGGTCTCGTTAAATACAACATATGCGTTGTCATTTCACCAAAGTCATAATAGGTAGGCGTAATACTACGCCCACTACCAATCGAATTTAAAGAGGCATTATTATCACTTAGGATCACAGTTTGCATCCAATCCTTGCCCATTGCTTGGCGATAACATTTCAATAAGTTAAATAGGGTTCGGCCACTTTTGAAGTCAGGGTGGATCCGTAAGTCATTACCATAACGTACTTTCTGACGACTACCATTCACATAAACATCACGATGGCCAATACTAAAAATAGCAGCGACACGCTCACTTTCACGTTCAATCGCGACCCAAACATCCGGTGTCTGAGTCACTATGTTAGTGGCCATAAAAAAATCAGGTTTGCGCTCAAAATTAATCGTAATAGCCCCAGTTTGAGGCGTTGCTGCAATTAACGCGATCAGTTCATCAGAATCTTTCGTTTGTGCAGGTCTTGTATCGAATCTGCTTGCCATTTATATTACCTCTACGACTTAATGAAGCTTTATACATTGTATTAATGAAATATTGATGATGTAGCGGATGCATAACCCGACTGCCTATGCCGCAACAGCCTCCAGAAATATATCTGGCATGTCTATATCCCAAAGTACTAACGGCTCAATTTTGATATTGCCAACAACCATGCCACGCGCTTCACAGCGAGAATAATATAATTCTCGTGCATTCTGACTGCAACATACCTTGAGTGTATCAAGCTGGCCAAGATCCCTCGCCAGTTGATAATGAAAACAAGCCTGCAGCTCCGCTTCCGCATTAGCAGCAATTTGCTGCATTTCCAATTCAGAAATATGACTATTCGGTTCACACAGTAAAAGATAAAATGGTTTTTCATTCTCGTTATTGACTGGCATAGCAAACATAGTTATCGCTGTTAAGCGCGGATTTTGCTCCGCAGAGTGCATGACTTCAAGCGCGATCTCTGGGCTCATTTTCTCCCCAACAAGATCAATACCATCCAAGCGACCTAAAAATTCAAAACAAGGACAATCTTGCAGAAAACCACTGACCCGTAATTTATCTTTCATTGCATAACGCAACAACCCACTGCCAGTCGTTAATACAGGCCTGACAATTTGATCTTGTTTTAACTGCCAAGCTGGAAACACTTCTTCAGTATCAAGGTCTATAAATTCATAAAAATGGCTGCATATGGCTAATGGATATTGTCCTTGAAAAGGAATGCTGACAACCCCCTCGGTTGCCCATAACCCCTTGCCTTGAAATTCCCCCTGTGGCAGTAAGTTTTTCAATTTATTCGCCCATGTCATAGATGACGACGTATCCCATGCGCTAACCAAAGCCAACTTCGGCCAAATTTGTTGTAATAACTCGCCAGAAATACTGCCCTTCCATTGCAGTAGCATCTCTGCCACGTGTTGTGATTTAGGGCATTTAAGTCCCGGTAAGGCAGTCGCTCGATTGCCCCACTTACCCGTTGCCAATACAGATACCAGCTCTAATTTATGCTTAATAATATTATCAAATAAGGTCAGTGCAAAAGTCGGGCTCCATACCGACAGAAAAGTTAAGGATTTATCCGCCAGTAAATAGCATAAAGTGGCAAACTGAGAATCTTCCGATGTTTCCGCTAAAGACACACCTTCAGGTACCGAACTTGTTAATCCCGTAAATACTCTTTTCCACCAAGGCAGTAATTTTAAATCATCATTCACCGCCCCAGATATTGTTCGTCTCAGCTCTGTTGGCACCCAAGACAATGACCAATAGTGCGTTCCTTTAAGCATGCCAGGATTACCTTTATACATGTCCACCATCCAAGGCGAAATGGCTGCATCAAGTTCATTTAAAAATGATTGTGTATAAGGGATCCACTTTATTTTTGAGGTTGAACCACTGGTCGGTTGAAATCGCTCATTCGTCTCAACACTCAGCTCTTGGCTACTACCTGACCTCGCCTTTTCGATTTGTTCAGCCCAATCCTCATACTCGGTGATAGGTACCTTACGGATAAACTCCTCATAAAATAGTGACGTGGATAGATTGTATTTTTTACCTGATACACTCGGCACGATCACTTTTAACAACGCGCTTAACTTTTCACGTTGCACAGCCTGTGGATGCGCTAAGGCTGTACAAAATTGTTTGTATCCATGTAAGCTCAAATTGCTTGCTACTTTATGGGTGAGCTTATGTACTACCTTACGGCTGATACCATTTATTAACGTCATTACATCCTCCTACTTAACTAAGCGACGAGTTAAACTGATAAGTCCTAAATCCCAATTAATATTGTTTTTTTGCAAAATCTTAGCAAACGATTTACGCGTAAAATAGGTAAACATGGATACATTAATTTGGCCAATACAAGGCAGTTCCTTACCCTCACGCCAATCCGGATTACGGTCTTCAAAGAAGCCAATTTTAGGTACTGTTCGCTTCAACTCTGAGGTTATCTCTGCCACTTCACCACGTAACTTTTGATAGTCGCCACCGAAGTCTAAAATTTGCTGCTGTTCATCAAAGTAACTTGGGTACAGATGCTGGCAATATTGATCGACAACAGATGACAGTTCATCGAACTTGCCTTCATGATGGGGGTAATGTTTTGGGAAGTTATTGGCGAGTAATAAATAGGTTTTGTAGCCTTTAGAAATAAGTAGCCAGAATAACGGCGTGAGTGGGTCTCGCAGTTTTTCTTTTAATAGTACTTTAACAAAACAGAGCATCGGCTTATTGGTTCCCCAATATTGGCGTTCTAAAATGGTATCACCACTAAAGATACCTTTGACCTCTTTACCTTTAAGCTTAAAGCGTAATGTTTTTAATGTACTGAAGCCAACAATTCGCTTTGATTTATTTTCACGGATCAAAATCAAACCATCTTTTTCAGACAAGTCATCAATGAATGTTGAAAAATCAGCATTGTGATAATACTGAATAAAGAGTGTATGCATTTCCTTTACTTGCTGGATAGAAATGCGATCTAATGTAATGTAATCCGCTGATATCTTCTGTTTTGTCGTTTCCATTTGTGACCCAATCCTTGGCAAATGTGTAAGTGTAAGAGTAAAGTAAATGTACTCTCATTCAATCTCAAGCCATCCTTAGCTTGCTGTCTTTTAGAATATCCAGTAAATAGATAGCCGGATGTAATCTTAAAGTAAAATGAATGTATCACTAAAATATGCTCGCTTGAAGACAAGCAAAATACCTTAAAGAAGCATGATAACCGGGCATAGATTAGCGATAAAGGCTAGATTGGCGAGTGGCAACAGTTTAAATTTCATCAAAGTACCCATTAAACAGATAAAGATGCCATAACTGTCATTTTTAAAACTTCAGCGCCGACAATTATATCTGCCTAAAAGTGACTGTTGTCACAGGAAAATATGCATCGCTATAGAATAAATGATCTAATTATTAATAAGTTAGCACTAGTGTTAATTGGTACTTTTTAAATAATAATCACAATGAGTTAACACGTAATGATTATAAGGCATGAATCATTCTCATGACTCAGATACTGCATGTTCAGATTGGCAACGCCAACAAATATCAAATGAAGCATCATTTTGTTCAGCACATTGTTGACAAAACCAATCGGGATCACCCGCTCTACTTTGCATTGCCGAAATAATCTCAAGCGCGCGTTCAAGTTCATTATCATTAATCACCCAGAGTTCCATCCAAGCATCAAATGCAGATACTTCGCCTACTGCACCAGATGAAAACTCATTTTTAAGCACCACGTCAATGCTATGTGATTCGATGATATTCTTAACGTTGTTTACTAGAAAACCGTTCTCATGGGTATAAATTAATTTCATCTGATTTACTCCATCTAGATCCTATAGATTATGCGTTAGCCTTTATCCCGAGGTGCACCTTCATCGCACTTTTTACAGCCGAGCTCAAAACCTAACATAGCTCCACGACCTTCAATGGTGATAACCCAAGGGCGACAAAACCAAGGTGGATTGTGACGAACATGCTGAAAATGATCGCAAGCGAGTTCAGCGACCCAATCATCCTCTTCATCTTTATGGTAACCAACAATAGGTTGCTGCATGATTTCTCCTATAAACGCCAATACAGTCTTCAATAACATTAGCAATAAAATATGTCATGCATCGAGCACTAACACAGTAATCAAATTTACACTAAATAACGCCATAAAGGATATAGAATAATTGAGTTATTATTATATTATCAGTACAATGCACACCTCTTCGAAAATGTTAAGTAATTACCCATAACAGCGCATTAATGCCAACTTTCATGCGTAAATACCACGAGTTCGTATCAATTTACACGATTAGGAATACATAATGCTCGTCGAAACCTTACTGCCCTTCATGGCCATTATTGCTGTCGCGACCTACGTACAAAGTGTCGCTGGATTTGCTTTAGGCATGATAGTAATGGGGACAGTGACCACGTTTAACTTAGTGCCCATCGCATTCACCTCGGTCGTGATCAGCTTTGTTACCTTGATTAACAGTATCTTCATTTTGAAAGGTTGTTTTCAACAACTCAACAGGCGTTTAGTGCTGCTGACGGTTGCGGGGATGCTGCCAGGTTTAATGATTGGCTTAACATTACTTGAATATTTAAGTAATGAATACAATCAGATATTACAAAATATTCTTGGCATCGCAATTATTGGTGCTGGTATTAGCATGATTTTAAAATCACCACACAAAGACCGTAAGCAATCTCATGAAAGCATGTTCTTTGGTGCAGGTACTGCGTCGGGTATTCTAACGGGCATGTTTAGTATGGGCGGTCCACCTTTGGTTTATATCTTCTACCGCCAACCGTTTACCCTTAACCTTATTCGGTTATATCTGTTAAGCATTTTCTTTGTTAGTTCAGTAAGCCGTATCACTATGGTTGGGATTCAAGGTGGATTAACGAGTGACATGCTCTTGTTCTCCGTTATTTGTATTCCTGTCGTACTGAGTATGAGCTGGGTTGCTAAGCATTACCCACCACCAATAAGCCTAGATACCATGCGTAAATTCGCCTTTTGTTTATTGATGATTATCGGCTGTAGCTTACTGTTTAGCTAACATAACTCAGGGGGCTGGCTAAAAATCACACAATATTGTTTCACGTAATAACATTGCGTATTTTATGGCTGACAATGACATAGCAATCAACCGCTTAAACTTCATCAAAACACTCAATAACAAGGCGTGGTTTAATACCGGATATCGGTCACTCAAAACCACGCAATAACAGTTGAACCATAGGCGTAAATGCGGTTTAATCGCGCCAACTTTTGGCTAACCGCAAACAATTTTACGACCATGTTACAGTTCCTATTTTTATCGACATTTGTTTTATTTTCATCAAACAGTCTTGCATCTCTACAGCTCCAAGCTGACTATGTCTTAGTGAACAAATCAGCGCGTACTCTGCTACTGCTAAAAGATAACCAGATCATAAAATCTTATTCTATTTCATTAGGTAAAAATCCCATTGGTGCTAAAAGACAACGTGGCGATAAGAAGACACCTGAAGGTATATACAATATCGACTTTAAGAATAGGCAAAGTAAATTCCATTTAAGCCTGCACATCAACTACCCCAATCAATTAGATAAGCAACACTCAGGTAAAGATAATCTTGATCCCGGTGGCAGTATTTATATTCATGGTTTACCAAACAAAAAGCGCAATGCAGGGCTATTAATTGGCTCTGATTGGACAAATGGCTGCATTGCGGTCAGTAATAAAGAAATTCGCGATATCGCCAAATATGTGCCAGACGGTACGCCAATAGAAATAACACCTTAGACGATTTTATATTTGCCCCACTACTTCACTATCACCGTTATTTTTTTCGACATAAGCGGTTTATCATGCGGTACATGCGCATAATTCCCCAACAGTAGCTGTAGAGTGTGTTTACCCGGCTTTAGTGTTATCTCAGTTTCCGTTTGACCACCACCAAAATGACGTACTTTATCTGTCGCTTGTAGCGGTTTAGTCAAATCAGGTAACACCTGCGTATCGATAAGCAAGTGATGATGCGCCGTATTTACGCGATCAATTCCCGCCGGGGCTATGCCCATGCCACTTAAACCAAAGCGAACCGTAAATGTCGGTGATACAGTTGCCCCATCAACCGGACTTATAATGTAAACATTAACACCTGAAGGTGCTGAACTTGCCGGTTCCTGCTTTAATGCGAAGGTATTTGAACTGATCATAAACATAATACAAAACAATGATATTTTTAACATACGTAGCACCTTATTAATGAATGATTCACTATCTCACATTAATTGTAGACCAAGGTTCGAAGATGCCCGACACCAATTCTTATAAGCCACCTTAATCTAGCGATCCTGTTTGAACACTTAATTAATAATATTTTGATAAATTCCTAATCACTTGTATGCAAAAAAATACATGCCTAGAATACGCCCTCTTTGTGATAATGCAGACCTACACTCATATCGATATGTGCTAATGACAGTATGAGCAAACCTTATTTCACGTAATTATCCCAGTTGTATGACAACACCCGCCTTGCCTATACTAGCCATTTTTTGGAGACCTCTCATTAAGCGTATTTACTTATTCTTGCTTATCTTAGCCTCACAACTTGTTTTAATACCGTTGACAGTAAATGCCGACCCGCTCATCAAGTATCAATATCTACCGACCAATAGTGCTGATATGCCTTTCTTTACAACTGAAGAACAGGCAGAACAACGCACGGATGAATATAACAATGCGATCGATGCGATTAATCATGCTTTAGAGACATGCGATAAGAGTCAATGTATAACGTTGAAGCAACGTCAGGCCGATCTAGAATATGCGATTGACGACCACCAAGAGAAAAATGGCAGTTCAATCATGTCTTTACTTGGCGGACCAGCCTACACACCAGAAGTTGGCTTAATGCTTGCGGCCGGAGGCTTATTCTCGTTTAGTACCAATCGTGAAGAACAAACATTACAACGTTCAAGTGTGTCGCTGTTTGCCGTAGGCACCCAAGGCGATGCAGGTGTAGGTTATGGTATTCGTTCAAAGCAAAACTTGTTTTTCGACAATAATGATACGCGCTTTACAGGAACTCTCACATTCAGTGATGATGCCGAAAACTACTGGGGTGTGGGTTACGATAAAGGTAAAGCGCAAGATTCATCCGCCGATACCTTGATGCGAAATACCGCACTGACCTATGACGCTAATTTGTCGTTTAAAAACGATTATGGTTTCTATTTTGGTCCTGCTTTACGGCTGAAATATTACCAAGCAGATGAAGACGAGATCCCGCTTACAGCACAACAAGATGACGATTTTAACGAATTTAAAGACAAACCCTTATCCATAGGTTTGGGTGTCACATTAAATTACGATACCCGAGATGTCACCGTTAACGCATGGCAAGGTCAGTACTTCAATTTTGAATACATTAATTACGGTTCTAATATCGGTAGTGACAATGATTACCAAAAGGCGCTGATCGATTATCGTTATTACCACAGCTTTAATCCAGGTCGTGTCATCGCCTTTTACAATGCGCTGCAATGGAGTAATGGTGATGTGCCATTTTACGATATGCCGACACTTGGTGGCAGTTTCTCGCTGCGTGGCTTATACGCCGGTCGATTTAGAGACAATAATGCCATTGAGCATACGAGTGAATATCGCCACACATTCTTACGCGACAACGGTAATTTATCTGCCCACGGCATGACGGTATGGGCAGGTATTGGCTCTGTTGCAGGTGATGCAGATAGTAGCCACTTATATGAAAATTTATTGTATAGCTACGGGTTTGGCTATCGCTATGAATTACAACCAAGAATGAATGTACGCATAGACTTCGGATTCAGTGCTGATGATAGCGGCTTTTTCCTTACTTTTACTGAAGCATTTTGATCACGACAAGCACTTTATATTTTTAACCTTTGGATTTTTTCAACACGATGAAACGAATAACACTTACTTTATTAACGGCTTTAACAGCGCCACTCACTTTTGCAAACAATACAGATTCTGTGGCACAAGCTGATACAGCAAGCAGTAATGCGTTATTCCCACCGTTATTTGATGTGCAAGATGATACTATATTTGGTTTACCGTCTCTTATGTCTCAAGATATGTCTCAAGAGCAAAATGCAGCGATCCTGACGCAGGAGGATATTGAAAGTAAAACATCAAAATTAGATCTTCCAATAGCAGATAAAAAAACAGCTAATCCAGGGAAGAAATGGGAACACGCTTTACCCTTTTTTGCTGAAGACGTCATCATGAATGGTTATGACCTACCGCTGCCATTTGGTATCAGTATTATTTATGCCAACGTCCAACAGGATATGACGCTAACTGACTTATCGGTTGGTTACGGTGGTGGGCCAAAGTATGACATCGATTTTGTTTCGTTTGATAACACCGAATCCAATACCCATACCCCACAGTTGAAGTTAGATGCTTGGGTATTACCTTTTATGAATGTATTTGCCACAGTCGGTAAATTAACGGGAACTGTCGGTATTAACTTTGCTATTGATGGTAATCAAGCATTAGCGCAATTGGGGACAGATTGTTCATCAAGAATAAAGCCGCCAGAATGCTATCTACTGACAGACCAACGTCTTGAAGTCGAAGACATTGAAGCTAGCTTAACCGGGATGTCTTACGGTGCGGGTATGATGTTTGTTGGCGGTTGGAACAGTTACTTTATTTCCGTGCCAGTTACATTCACTTGGACCGATATGGATCGCAGTGACACCGAGGGTTATGTGGTCAATGTGCTACCAAGAGTTGGTAAGCAATTTCAGTTTAATAACGGCTCAAGCTTATCGCTGTACGTCGGCACCAGTTATTTAAAAAGCCAGTTAACGCTGTCAGGTTCGCAGCCTATTCCAGGTACAGATCAAAGCATTGATTATAAAGTCGAGCAAGAGAATGTCGATAAATGGATGGGACTGGTCGGCGGTAGTTATAACTTAAGTAAACACTGGATGGTGGCTTTTGAGTATGGCGGCATCGGTGGCGCGAGTCGCCAGCAATTTATTACCAACCTGTCTTATCGTTATTAACCATTTGTCGCTGTATTAGACTAATATTGAAGAGATTGATTATAGGGATATGGAGTATCCATGCAATTAGAAAGGAAATTGAAGAGCATCACTCGACTAGGAGTTGTTATCGTGATGGTTACCTGTTTCTCTGCATTCAACGTTATTGTCCATGCCAAGCCTTCAGCAAAAGTTAAATCAACCCTAAATCGTGCAGAAACGCCGAATAAGGTGACAGAAAAATTAATCCTGCCGTATTTATTTTCTACAGACTCAATGGGGTTAAATATAGGCGTCGGTGGTATGGTCAGCGGTTATTATCAAGATCAAATGACCATAGGTGGTGCGGCATTTGGTGGTGACGTAAGTTATGGCGTTGGCGCCGGTGTTTGGGATTATCGCTTACCAAAAACAGACCGCTTATACTTTAGCATATTAGGCATGCTGGGGTACTATCCTGATCAACGAGCTTATGCCAGCCCCAGAGATATCTACACTCCGATTAGCGATCCATTAGCTGGCAGTAATGATTCATCGAACGACAATTATATAGAAGCTAATGGGTCGTCAAATTGGTGGGAAATGAAATTAGAGTTTTCATTGCCCATCGGCGCGACCCGAAATCAGGGGATGGTTAACTATGAAACTAGCCGTGGTTTATTAACCTCTGAGCCAACTGGCGGTGAATCATGGAATCCATTAGACACCGGTGCATCAGTATTAATTCTAAGGCAGTTTAATCGCTACCAAAGCTTCGAAACTGGACCAGATGCGATTGATGGCACTATCCATGCTTTTGAACTGGGGTTATTATACAACAATACTGACTTTGCAATTAATCCCTCAACTGGCAGTAGCCAATATATTGCCATAACCCACGATCCTGCTTGGCTCGATTCCGATCGTCGATGGACATTCATTGATCTCGAAATGAGTAAATATGTCTCGCTTGGACAATCTGAAGGTGCATCACAACGTATTATCGCAATGAATTTTTGGACTGGTTATTCACCGTCTTGGCAGCTTGAGTATGATAATGCCGGTGGTCAACAAGTGACTAATTCAGCACCGTATAATGAAGGCGCTACATTAGGCGGCTTCTATCGTATGCGTGGTTATGACCAAAATAGATTTCATGATAAAGCGGCTATTTATGGTAGCCTAGAATATCGTTATACCTTTAAACATAACCCAATTGCAGATATACGCTGGTTGAAATTCTTACGCCTTGATTGGTTTCAGTTAGTCGGCTTTGCTGAAGCTGGACAAGTAGCGGATGCTTATACCAGCGACGCATTATTTGCGGATATAAAAACTGATGTAGGTGTTTCTTTACGCTCCTTAATGGCAGGTATGGTGATCAGAGCAGATATTGCCGTTTCCGATGAAAGCACTAACCTATGGTTGATGGTAGACCATCCTTTCTAAATCAACGATGAAATATACTTAACAGCAACAAACAGTATCACTTCATCACACGATGACACCTCGCGCAGTATGATTTAGCTTCCGAAAACATCACAAAATAATACCTACATAGTAAAACATAACAAATCTAGTTGTTCATTATTGAATGCTTTCAGCACCTTGAATTAACCTAAGTGCACACCTAGAATACCCCCTCTTTAGAATCCGGATAAATAAAACGGGCTCCTCTCTATCATAATAAGTGCCTCAATTAGCGGGCACTTTCACGTATTTTTCACAACTTTAAATTTACAATCACGCCGCTTATAAATACCATTTTTGGAGATCTCTTGATTAAACGATTTTACGTACCTTTACTTGCTTTCACTCCGTTAATCGTAAATGCAGATCCACTCACCGAGTATCAGTATTTACCTACAGATGTAACAGAGATGCATTTCTTTTCGACAGACACGCAAGCACAACAACGCACTGAAGAATACAATACTGCGATTGATGCACTTGATGCTGCCCTGGATGACTGTGAAGCAGAAGTATGTGAAACGTTAAGTCAACGACAAGCTGATCTTGAATATGCAATTGATGATCACCAAGAAAAAAACGGGTCATCAATCACGTCCTGGTTAGGTGGCCCAGCTTATACCCCTGAAACAGGTTTTATGGTTGCTGCTGGTGGACTGTTTTCATTTAGTAGTAACCGCGAAGAGCAAGCTCTACAACGCTCAAGCGTGTCTTTATTTGCCGTTGCTACACAAGGTGACGCTGGCTTTGGTTATGGTCTTCGTTCCAAACAGAATTTGTTTTTTGATAACAATGATATTCGTTTCGCGGGCGTATTAAACTTTAGCGATAACGCAGAGCATTACTGGGGGATTGGTTATGACAAGGGCAAAGCCCAAGATGCGTCAGACGATACCTTGTTACGCAATACTGCACTCACTTATGATGCCAACTTGTCTTTTAAAAATGACTATGGCTTCTATTTTGGTCCTGCTTTACGCCTGAAATACTACCAAGCTGACGAAGATGAGATCCCACTTACCGCCAGTCTAGACGATAACTTTAACGAATTTAAAGACAAACCTTTATCTATCGGCTTAGGCGTAACGGTAAATTACGATACGCGAGACGTGACAGTTAACGCGTGGGAAGGCCAATACCTCAATTTTGAATATATTAACTATGGTTCGGTGATCGGTAGCGACAATGACTATCAAAAAGTATTACTCGATTATCGTTATTACCATAGCTTTAACCCCGGCCGTGTTGTTGCTATTTACAATGCCATGCAATGGAGTAATGGCGATGTCCCTTTCTATGACATGCCAACGTTAGGCGGTAGCTTTTCATTGCGTGGTTTATATGCAGGCCGCTTTAGAGACAATAATGCTATTGAGCACACGGTTGAATACCGTCACACTTTCTTGCGCGATAACGGCAATTTATCTGCCCACGGTATGACTGTTTGGGGTGGTATAGGTTCGGTTGCAGGTGACGACACTGATTTATATGAAAACCTTTTATATAGCTACGGTGTTGGTTATCGCTATGAATTACAGCCACGTATGAATGTGCGTATCGATTTTGGTTTTAGTGCGGATGACAGTGGGTTATTTCTGACATTCACAGAAGCTTTTTAAACACTACTTTACAAATTTATATTTTGGACTCTTGCAATACCATGAAATTAAAAACATTTTCTCTATTAACAACCTTAACTACCCCGCTTGCTTTTGCAAACGATGCTGGCCAGTTAGATCAACAATCAGCAGCTATCACATTAACGTCAGAAACATCTGCTGCTATTGATTCAAATAATAATACGCCGTCATTCCCTGAATCATTTAAGCCTCAAGGCGAAGCGGTATTAGGATTACAATCGCTTGAGTCTCAAGAGATCGCGATCCAAGAAGAGCACTGGAGTGGTTTACCTTTCTTAGGCAAGAAAGCCCGTGAAATGGGTTATCAACTCCCTATCCCACTGGGTTTTAATGTTTTTTATAACAAGCAAGAGGTGGGTTATACCGCACAAGATGCATTTAAGCTTGGTTTAAAAGGACAAATAATCAAACCAGCTAAACTTCCAAAGCTACCCGATAAAGTTATTAATATAGATAAAAATATAGAAATTCCTGCAGATCTAATTTCAATTACAGGCGAAGATGAAAGTGTACAGTTAAAAGTAGATGCTTGGATCTTACCGTTTTGGAATATTTACGGATTATTGGGTTACACCAAAGGTAATAAAGATATAGCCATGGATTTATCATCAATTGGTATATCTCAACCGCTTGTATTACCGATTGAATACGAAGCTTATAATGTCGGTATTGGCCAAGTACTAGCAGGCCAAGTTGAAGTTATTCCTGGTATGCACCCATTCATTTTTACTGCTGTAACAGCATTTACCAATTCATGGACAACAACCACAGATAGCACGATTCAGACTTATATTGGTTCATTCCGCGCTGGCCAACGTTACGCTGTACCGGGTGGGCAATTAGCAGTATTACTTGGTTATAACTATCAATTAATAAACCAAAATATCACCGGTTCTTACTCGTTTGACTTACCTGATGGTTATCTTGATGTTGACTATGATGTTGCGCTTAAGAGCCAAGAAACCAGTAACATGTCTGTGAGTATGGTTTACGACTTTGGTCCAAAACAAGAATGGAATATGTTTTTAGAATATGGTTTCCTAAACTGGAACCAAGTGATCTTCTCTATAGGTCGCCGTTTCTAATATCGACTCATTAGTAAAAACCAAACACTACAGTTAAAGATTAATCTATAGATAATAAAAAGCCGCTGTTACTCTACTGTTATTTTAATTTCAGCAAGTAACAGCGGCTTTTTAGTCTTAGCTAAACACTCAAATAAGTTTAAACCTTATTTTGAATTCTGCTCAGCTTTCTTCTTCGCTTTTTCAACACGACGTTCATCAATGATGTGTTTAATCTCACCACCGATATGTGACTCGCCACGCTTTTCTGCTAATTCCATCTGACGTTCACGTTCAGCAAAACGGCTACGTTGCTCATCAGTTACCTGATCATGACAACGGTGGCAGCTTAGGCCTTTCACGTAATGTTCACTTTGTAATTCGTCTTGTGTTAACGGGTAACGACAAGCGAAACACTGATCACATTCGCCTTGCTCTAAGTCGTGATTCACAGAAACACGGCCGTCGAATACAAAGCACTCGCCTTCCCACATGGTTTCTTCTTTTGGCACATCTTCAAGATACTTAAGAATACCGCCTTCTAAGTGATATACTTCGTCAAAACCTTGCTCTTTTAAATAAGCAGTCGATTTTTCACAACGAATACCACCCGTACAATACATAGCAACTTTCTTGTGCTTTTCTTTATCTAAGTTGTTTTTCACATACTCAGGAAACTCACGGAACGTTGCAGTATTCGGGTTAACTGCGTTTTGGAATGTCCCGATTTCAATTTCATAATCGTTACGGGTATCAATTAAGATCACTTCCGGATCTGAAATAAGTGCATTCCAATCTTTCGGTTGCACATAAGTACCCACAACTTGGTTAGGATCGATTCCTTCAACACCCATGGTTACGATTTCTTTTTTCAACTTAACCTTAGTACGCAAGAACGGGTTCTCATCGTTATAAGATTGTTTGAAAGAGATTTCGCCCAGACTTGGGTCTTGAGATAAAAAGCTTAATACAGCATCAATACCTGCTTGTGGCCCAGCAATAGTACCGTTGATACCCTCAGCCGCTAATAACAGCGTACCGCGAACATCTTGGCTTTCCATTTTTGCTAATAAAGGCGCGCGTAACGCTTCAAAGTTTTCTAAACGTACGAATTTGTATAATGCACAAACTGTAATTTGAGCGGTATTATTGGTCGTAATTGGTGCTGACATTTGGTAATTCCCCATTGAGCTAACTGGAACGTAAATCCAGAGCTGTAGATTAAGGCGGCGATGGTAACAGAAATGCGATATCTCGACCAGTAAAATTGATCTAGATCAATCAAGCCTAATCTCTACGCCTCCAAATCACACCAGTTAATAGTATATTCTAATCATGTCATTACGATGATAATAAAATTAACATGTCATATTAACGATACCGAAAACATAATAATAACCACACAATTTACCTTACAGAATTTAACCCTGCCTTAACCCTGCTTACAAACACACCTATTTATACCTTCACATGTAACCTTCAAACGAAACTTACACATTCGCTTACGTATTTGCACTAGTGATAAAACACGTAAGTAGGTGATAAATCGAACAAACGGAACCTTTATTTGAGCATTTAGACTTTCGAATGGTGATAATTGTATGCATGTCACATTTCGTTTATATAATCTCCCTTATTATCTCGCCATCATTTAGTTGCAAAAAGGTTAAAAATGAAAAGATTGATTGCTCATCGTGGAATGTCATCACTGGCACCAGAAAACACATTAGCCGCATTTTCTTTATGTAAAGAACATAATATCCAATGGTTCGAATGTGACGTCGATATTTTAAAAGACGGTACGATCATTGTTTCTCATGACGATACACTAGATCGCTGTACTGATAAGAGTGGTCAATTATGTAAAATCAGTCACGACGATATCGCTAATATCGATGCTGGTAGCTGGTTTGCAGATGAATTCATTGGTGAAAAACTACCGACCCTGCAAGAGCTGATTGCCCTAGCCAATAAGCTTGAACTAAATATGAATATCGAAATTAAATCATGCGCAGCAAGTGCTGCACTCAGCTATGTTCTGATTGATAACCTCATTGCCGGTTTAAAAGAACTGAACCCAGAACGTGAACTCATCGTATCAAGCTTCAATCACCTTGCACTAACCGAATTTAAACGTCGTAGCCCTGAAACTCAAGTTGCTTGCTTATTTGAAAGCCACACCTTGTGGGACGATTGGAACTCTATCTTAGATTGGTGTAATGCAGATTATATCCACCCGGAAGACAAAGGGTTAACACAAGAAATGGTACACAAATTTAAAGCCGCTGGTTTTAAAGTTAACGTATGGACAGTCAACGATCTTGCCCGTGCAAATCAACTATTCAACTGGGGTGTTGACGGTATTTGTACCGATATCGCCCATAAATTCCCATCAAAATACAAAACACTAGGTAACAAATAATGAGCTTATTAGGCAAAATTGGCTTCGACTCGAAAACCCGCTTTTACGGTTTTTTGTCTGTCGTGCTATCAGGACAAATCATTTACTCTGCTTTTGAAGCATTTAAAGGTACGTTTTATAACTTACTGCTTGAAGTATTAAACATCGATAATACGCAAATGGGCGTATTGTTTACCTTAATTGGTTCTGCGATGTTCTTCTACATTCCAGCAGGTTGGGTAAACAACCGTTTCTCTGTGCGTTCGATTCTAATGACCAGTATGTTCATTCGTTTTTTGAGCATGATGGCCATCATTATCTTCCAACCAGAATTTACCTACTTGATCGTCATTGCCGGACTTTGGGGTCTAATCGACGCGATCTTCTGGCCTGCAGTTGTTAACGGCGTAAACTTAATGTCAGGCGATAACAACAAAGGCATGGCATTTGGTTTGTTAGAATCTATCCGTCGCGCGACAGAAATGAGCATGAACGCAATAATCGTTGGTATCATGGCGCTAGTCAGTGGTTCAATCTTAATTTTCCAAGGCGCTATCGTATTCTATACGCTACTTATCCTACCAATGATCTTCTGTGTATGGAAATTCGTACCAGACAATCAATTAGAAGTTAAAGCAGGCGAAAGTAAAAACAAAGCGGCATTACAAGGTTTATTCTACGTATTAAAAATGCCAACAGTATGGTTAGCAGCACTGACGTCGCTAACAGTTTACTGGACTTACATTACACTTATCTACACAGTGCCTTACTTACAAGCAGTATTTGGTTTAACCACGGCTGAAGCGGCTATCTTCGGTATCATTAACACCGGTGCGATGGGTGTTGTTGCTGGTCTTGTAGCGGGTTCGATTGCTGACTTTGTATTTAAGTCATCAATTAAAATGATGCTGTGTGCGCTAGGTCTTACTGTTGTTTGCTTAGGTATTACCATTTTACTGCCTAAATCTGCAGAAATGTTGGTGATGAACATGATCCTACTTATGTGTTTCTCGTTTAGTATCTTCCTAGCAAAAGGCATTATCTTAGCGCCGATTGCTGAAGCAGGCGTGCCGAAAGAATTCAGTGGCGCAGCCATGAGTGTTGGTTCATTCGCAGCTTATGCATCGGTATTTTGGGCTTACGCACTAAACGGTTGGATCATTGATACTTACCCAGCTGTTGAAGCTTACCAAATGATCTTTGGTATTGGACTAAGTGTGTCTGCATTTGGTATGTTCACTGCAATTTGCCTGCTGCTATTAAAGCGCAAACAAGGTGATGGCGATATCTCTGCTGAAGACGCTACGTTAACTTAATATTTGCACCTAAAAATAAAATAGCCGCAGCAATTGCGGCTATTTTTAAAGCGCTGTACACTTAATTATTAAAATACGCTTAATTATTAAAACCACAAGCAGCGGCCAGACAATATGATATTCAATCATTTCAGAACCTTATTCATCTTTATTACTGCTTTAACACTTACCTCTTGTAGCTTATTCGATATCCAGCCACTCGATGACACAACCAACGTCATTAAGATTTATGATGCATACGCACACCTAGAACAATGTACATTCGTTGATGAGTTAGTCGGCTCTGAAGGGACTTGGTACAACTATCTATTTATTTCTAACAAAGACCTCACGCTTGGCAGTATTCATGATTTAAAAAATCAAGCCAATGCTATGGGTGCTAACGCTATTCACATTCAATATAACTTGAGCTTTAATACATCAGTGACTTTTTTCGCTCAAGCTTATGACTGTCCACAATAGCCGAGATTATCATTAATGTCCGTAATAACTGATTAAGCTAAAGATAATACCAACCTCTGTTTTAAAGTCATTAGCTTGATTAAACTCAGTAAATGGTTCTACTTCATAGTACATCCAGGACTTATACATGAGGTTTCGATAACGAATCGAAATGAAGTAATTTTCATTGGGAATATCTTCTGCATCATTGCTTTTACTGTATTGCACACCACTGACAAGTAGCTGATTCTTGCCGGTAGGTTTGATATGATAAAAACCTATCTTGCGTCTGGTATTTGCTTCCGTCTGCAACTTTTGCCAACTGGCGGATAAAGACAAATAACTGCTTTCCAACGGATAAGCAGCAGCCGTTTTGATACTTGGCTCCCAGCCGTCTTCTATAAAATAAGTTAAACGAGGCTGCAAACTAAAATCAACATGCCGAACCTGCCAATTAAACTGTATTTCACTCCTTAGATATACCTGACTTCGACTAAAGCCAACTCTATTTTTAACCTGTCTTTCTTGACCAAACCGCTTAATATATTGAAATGCAAAATTGATCCCCTCTTGCTCGTTATCAATATCTTTCGATTCATAATCTAATAATAGTTCATCTTCATCATTATTATCAATAACCAAAGCAAACCTTTCATCCCACTTTGGTAAATGCAAAGAAACTTTAAAATTAGCATCGACATCGCCTAAATCTGCGGTGCGGGGTAACCAAGATAATTGTAAATAGCCATTAGCTGAGCCTTTGTCCCCGTTACTGTCATCACTACCAATATCATCAACCCAAGCAGCGGTATCTTGCATCATGGTATTAAGCTGGCTTTGTAGCACATCAACCGTGGGTACATTTTCTTTTTCCGAGACGAGTTCTTCTGCCGAGACGGGTTCTTTTACCGAGACTACTTCTCCTGTCGGGAGTATATCTTCTGCCGTTATCTCTTCTGATAAAACAGCGAAAGAACTTGATAAACAGATACAGGCGATAATTACCTTCATGCGCAATAACACTCTACAAACAAGACATTGTTAAGAGGAACTAAGTAAAGTGTATAAACATTAATGTGATCCCGCCATAATAAAATCGATGACTAGATATTCATCATAATATGCACCGAAGTTTGAATTAGCAGCAGTAGCATTGCCACTAAAGACAGCGCAAACGCACGTAAACGATATGGAACATAGTTAGTACCCACATGCACATAAGCATGGATATATCTAAACACCACGTATGCAACTGACAATCCAATAGCAAAACTATTTACCGCACCCACCAGCACTGTAATGATACACAAGCCGTAAAATACCAGCGGAGATTCAAACTGATTATCTAAGTTATTAGATACTTGCACCACATCTTCCGGCCAAGCTTTGTTGTTTAACGCGGTTTTATTAAAATCGACTGCCTTGGCTTTAATCGCTTTTGACTTGCGCATTATCAACAAAATATACAGTGATATAACTAGCAACATATGCCCAAGTAGTGGATATAAAATGGCTATTCCATCCATCGTGCTCTTTCCTTTTGTCTAAATTAGATAGCACTAGATATAAAGTAAAAACCAAGCTAAGGGAAATGATTAATCACAATTGAATTAGATAAGTAGGGAAAGAGTGATAAGGGTTGAATAAATAGAGACGTTATAAAATAAAAAAGCCTCGGTAAAAACAGAGGCTTTAGGGGGATCGCTAAGCAATATCGTTAGCAGATTTTAAACCATGCCTTAAACGATACCTTAAAACAGCATTACATTGTTTTAGAGAATGTACGGCTGATAACGTCTTGTTGCTGCTCTGGTGTTAATGAGTTAAAACGCACTGCATAACCCGATACACGGATTGTTAACTGTGGGTAAGCACTTGGATTTTTAATTGCATCTTCAAGGGTTTCACGCGTTAACACGTTTACGTTTAGGTGTTGACCACCTTCAATTTTTGCAGGCTCTTCAATTGCAATATCACGCGACTCAAAGTTACCCAGTTCAGCTAAAGTAACAACTGCGTCTTGAGCGATAAAGTCGTCTACTGTACCAATGCATCTTGCTTGTTCAGCACTGTTATCAATGAGCCAAATTGAATTATTAAGACGCTGATCGTCAGCTTTAGTGATTTGAATACCTTGTAATTTACTCATTGTGTTACCTTCTTGTTGTATGGATTACCTCACCATACAACAAGAAACCTTAATAATACAAGGGTTAAACCAAAATTAATTAATACTTTATGGGTAGTTTAAATTTCTGTTTATTTTAAGTTAAACATGCGTTAAGTAGCTGCTTTAACCCTGTTAAAATACACGTTTTCTAACACTCTGAAAAGCATCTTGGCAGCTTACCAGCCAATGTGGTACGGCTGCACCACAGCCTGCAGATTTAACACGTGGATGGGTTTTCATTATCACTCTAAAATTATGTTCTTGAACTGGGTCTACATCGACAAACAAGATGTGTTTACCTTTTTCTAGTAAGGTTTGAAATCGAGCAAACCGGGTATTCGGTTTTTTGAAACCTAAAAAACCTCCTTCCCCAGTACAAAAAATAAAACTGCACAATGCGATTAATATAAATATTTCCCAGCCTATAGCCGCTGTATGCCACCCATAAAAGTAAGGTACGATTAATGTAATCAGTGCAATAAAACCACCAATAACGGCGCCAAGACCCAGTCCTTGAAGCACGTTTTGTTTAAATACAGGCTCGACGTTATTCAATTTATATTCGGAAATACTGACATTATCTAAGCTTAATACGTGGATTTGAGGTTCGGTAAATCCCTCTTCTTCAAGTTCCTTTTCAACCATAACTAATTCATTCAGGTCATCCGCTATGTAATAGTGTCTTAACATATGACTCACCACCTAATACATCTGTAATCATGACAATAAAACGTATTTACTTGCTAAACCTTAGTTTGCTTATCCATATAAGTGAAGTACACAAGAGAAAAAATGTATTCGGCTTGTCTATATTACGTATGCCGAATTGTCGAGTATAGTTGTGATTTAAGCTATAAATAAACAATATAATTAACGCCTTAGTTCACAAAATAAAACATCATTTAAGCCATAAAAAACACACGTGACTCACGCTACAAATCTGAAATGACAGTTATGCTAAATTAACACCTTAATGGCTATTATATAAATACCCACCTCACTTTAAGGTTTAGAACATGGATGATTTTATCACCTCAGTTGTGCAAGGGCATATTTTAACCCTGACTATCAATCGCCCTAAAGCGCGGAATGCGTTAAATCAAGCGATGTATTTATCACTTGCGCAGGGATTAGAGCAAGCGCAACAAGACGAGTTCATTCGCGTCGTATTAATTAAAGCCACAAATGATATCTTTTGTGCCGGTAATGACATGCAAGATTTTCAAGCGATGTCAGAAGGTAAGCCAGACCAACATGGCGCTCGGTTTATGCGCGCCTTAATTAATTGTGATAAACCCATCGTTGCAGCAGTTAATGGGCCAGCCATTGGCGTTGGTACAACCTTATTACAATTTGTCGATTTCCTATATCTATCACCAAAAGCAATGTTCCAAACCCCTTTCATCGCGATGGGATTATGTCCTGAACTTGGTTCAAGTGAATTACTCGCCCAACATATTGGTATACGCAAAGCCAAAGCGATGCTACTTGCTGGCGAACGTATGTTAGCAGATGAAGCGGTAACCCTGGGCTTTGCTAATCAGGTATGTGAATCGGCAGATGATACGGCAACGGCAAAAGCGGAAAGTCTTGCTAAATTAGCGCCCATTGCGATGCGTACAAGTAAAGCCATGCTAATGAAAGCATCTCGACCTAAGCTTTTGGCACTAATCGAATATGAAAATAAAAACCTCGCGCATTTAGTCACCCAACCCGAGTCTCGCGAAGCGGTTAACGCTTTTATGGAAAAACGCCAACCAGACTTTAGTTGTTGTTAACAGCCTGAGCTTCAACCGTCTCTAATAACCATACCTTAAAGGCCTGCACTTTCGCTAACGTATCATGTTCAGGCCGCCAAACAATGTAATAAGCCAACTCAGTGCTGCTATCAAGTGCTGGAAATGGTTTAACTAAACGCCCACAAGCAAGATCATCTTTCACCAATACACTGCGCCCTAATGCAACGCCCTGCCCAGCCACGGCGGCTTGTATGACCGATGCCGAGTTATTAATTTTCAAGCCTTTATTGGTGTTTACGTTATCAATGCCCTGTACTGCTAACCAACTAGCCCAAGTCGGAAAACCCGAGCTTACAGGCATAGAGTGATCATGTAATAAGGGATAATCCGCTAGATCTGTCGGTAACGCTAACCCCTGCTTAATCAGATCGGGCGAGCACACGGGAAAGATATCTTCATCCATAAGTAATGTTTGCGACAACCCAGGCCAATTACCCTTGCCATAACGCACACCGATATCAATGTCTTCAGCAAAGTAATTAACCGAGCGCGAATTGGTGTTTAAACGCAGATCATAATCGGGATGGTTAAACTGAAAATCATCAATGTGCATCAATAACCATTTCGCCGCAAACGCAGGGCTCACCGACACGGTAATGGCATTGTTGATAATCGGTTTTTGTAATAATGCGAGCCCTTGCGATATGTGCTCTAAACCCAGGCTAATTTCCGGCAACGCCATTTTAGCCTGCGCCGTTAATGTAAGGCGTGAAGTGCCACTGCTCGCGCGAATAAACAAGCTTACCCCTAGCCATTCTTCTAATAAACGTACTTGCTGACCGATAGCCGCAGGTGTGACATTTAGCTCGTTTGCCGCCAAAGAAAAACTAAGGTGCCTTGCTGATGCTTCAAAAGCACGTACTGCATTTAAATGGGCTATATTATTCATTTACGTTGTTGCCTCGCCGCAGTTAACCACTAAAGAAAAACTATATCGACAGTATAGAAGTAGTGCTTTGTAATATGCAAAGATTAAATCCATAATTACAACATAAAGCACTTCATCTGTGGACAACGATATGAACATTAATAGCGATCTAACCCAGTCAGCCAAGGTATTCTTTAATGCATCAACTTGGGTCCCTTCTCCATTAAAAGGTGTATCACGTAAAATGTTAGAGCGTGATGGCGCAGAGTTCGCGGCAACACCGACAACACTGGTTAACTATGATGCCAACAGCTATTTTACTAATCATGTGCATACCGGTGGCGAAGAATTTTTGGTATTAGCCGGTGTATTTGCCGATGAACACGGTGACTATCCTGTCGGTACTTATAAGCGTAACCCCGTTGGTACAGAGCACGCGCCAATAGTAAAAGACGGCTGCATGATCATCGTTAAACTCGGTCAATTCCAAAACGGTGACGATCAAGATGTAACGATTAATACCGCCAGCCAAGCGTTCATTCAAGATGAACACCGCGTAGCAGTACAATACCAATTACTGCATGCTTTCAAACAAGAAATCGTGCGCTTAGAACGCTGGGCACCTAACTCACAAATCACTTTAGACAACACAGGTGGTATTGAAGTACTGGTGGTTGCTGGTGAATTAAATCATCAAGGTGAATCGTTTAAATCACTTGATTGGCTGCGTTTACCGGTTGGTGAAGCGTTAGATATCACCACCAGCGCTGATGGCTGTACCGTTTGGATAAAAACTGGTCATCATAGCTATCGTTTATAAAAAGTCGATCATAAGAAGCCCCCATAACAGCGCGATAATTTGTAACAAACCGTTTATTAGCGACTGCTTTAATACTTAAAATCTGGATACTTAAAATATGAAAACTGAATTTGTTATTGTTGGCGGTGGATTAAGCGGTTTATATGCAGCTTACTTATTAGAACAACAAGGTAAAGACTATATTTTACTTGAAGGCCGTCATCGACTTGGCGGGCGAATATATACTGAAGACAAGTTTGATATGGGACCATCTTGGTTTTGGCCTGACATGCACCCGCGCATTACTCAATTAATTGATGATCTGCAGCTACCAGTATTCCCACAGCATGATAAAGGTGCATTCTTGTTTGATAAACATGAAAATAAAGCCCCGCTACGTTATGAATCAGGTTATGCGGGCTCGCCACAATCAATGCGGGTTGCAGATGGCATGCAAACGGTGGTTGATGGGGTTATGAGCAAACTTTCAAGTGAGCGCATTATCTGTAATACCAAAGTAACTCACGTAGAACATCAATCGACAACACAAGATAGCTATTCTATCGTGACTGCTCACATCAACGGTGAATCACAAACAATCCAAGCGCGTCAGGTTATCTTCGCGATGCCACTGCGCTTACTTGCAAGCAGTATTAAGTTTACTCCGGCATTACCAAAGCAAGTGCAAAACAAGTTTTCAGCGACTGCGACATGGATGGCAGCACACGCCAAATTCTTTGCTGTTTATGATACTCCGTTTTGGCGTAAAACAGGTTTGTCCGGTTCTGCCAGCAGCCAAGTGGGTCCGCTAGCAGAAATACATGATGCTAGTACGATTGACGCGACGAATAACGTGACGAACAGTGGCAAAGGTGCGCTATTTGGCTTTGTCGGTATCGATGCCCACACTCGCCAATCAGCAGGTAATGAACTCATCAAATCGTTAGCGGTAAAACAACTTGTACGGGTTTACGGTGAACAAGCGGCGCAACCAATTGATGTGAAGTTAGTAGACTGGAGCCAAGAAACACTAACAGCCACAGATGCCGATAAAAACGCACCGAGTGCCCACCCGCATTATGGGTTACGCGATGTTAAATCAGCACTAGCAAGTGTATATCAACAGGGATGGTACTTTGCAGGTACTGAAGCCGCAGAAGAAAACGGCGGTTATATCGAAGGCGCATTAGAGGCGGCTGAAATGGTCATTACACAGATTTAAGTCATTTACATAGCTCTAGACATATAAACAAACTGTTCATCACAGCTATCAATCACAAAGCCAAAACGTGCATATAACTCACCTACTCGATTACCTTGTAAATGGCTTAGCTTGCAAGGTAATTGTTTCTCTTTAGCAAAAGAAATCAGCTGCTTTAATACCTGACTACCAATACCTTTCCCCTGATATTCAGGTAATAAGAAAAAGCGACAGAAATGAATATGGTTACTTTCCATTTCAATCTTATAACTGCCAACCGCGAACCCATCAATACATATCAACATGGGTTTACCATCTGCCCACTCTTGCGCATGCATTTGCTGCTGGACTGCTTCATCCCAACCAAAAATAGCTTTAATCGGCTCGTATTCCGCCGCTTTTTTTAACTTAAACGCGAAATCATAATCTTGCTCAGTCGCAAGTCGGTATGCAATATTCATTAGCCCTACATTCTGAAGTATTTCAATAAGTTTGATTGATAACTAAAAACGAAGAGTACCTATAAGTAATTAATATAACAAGCTTATTAGATTAGAATTCAGAAACAAAAAAGCCAACATAAACCTAAGTCTGTGTTGGCTCTTAATCATTCTAAATTAATAACTATTCTATCAACTCATCAGCGTTGTAAAGATTAATGACTAGCTACTACCGAGAAGTAGTAAATCATCGCCAGTGCAATTGCATACACAGACCAATGGTCTTCTTTCATACGACCCGTCACAATCTTAAGGAAAGCATACACAACCATCGCAGCTGCGATACCGTTACCTGAGTTAAAGCTAAAGATAGTCATAGCAACACAGATAAACGCGGGGAAGTATTCAGTAATATCATCGTAGTTCACTTTCTTCATAGACGACATCATCGAAAAACCAATGTAGATAAGCACAGGTGCTGTCGCTACCGTTGGGATCATTGTCGCTAATGGCGATAAGAACAACGTAAATAAGAACAAGATAGCTGTCACAACCGCAGTGAAACCAGTACGACCACCCGCTTCAACACCCGCAGAACTTTCTAGATATGTAGTCAGTACTGGACATGAAAAGAATGAACCAAAGGTCGTTGCACATGAATCAACGTGGAAGTTCTTTTCAATACCTGGCAAGTTACCATTTTTGTCTAAGTAACCCGCTTGTGAACCCACACCCAGCAGCGTGCCTAATGTCGAGAAGAAATCAGGAATAAAGAAAGCTAATAAGAAAGGTAAATACTTCGGGTCTAGTGCACCTAAAATATCAATCTCAAACAACATACCTTCCATGCTACCCGGCATAGCAAACAATGATTCAGGTACTTTAGCCAAGCCAAAGGGAATACTAATCGCCGTCGTAATTAAGATAGCTAAAATGATGCCGCCACGGGTTTTCTTCGCGACAAAGAACATCACTAAAAAGAAACCAACCATCGACATCAGCGCTTTAGCAGAAGATAAATCACCTAAGTTAAGTACATTCTTAGATGGATTAGCAATGACAATACCCGCTTGTTTCAAACCTAGTAAAGCAATAAACAAACCAATACCTACACCAACAGATACCTTGATGCTGTGCGGTATAACGCGCACAATAAAGTCACGAATACCCAGAAATGATACAGCCATAATGATTTAACCGCTAAATCAACCCGTAAAATATCGACACTATAGGTCAAAGATTGTGGTGATTCGGCAATATCCATCAGTTCGATTAGCGTTGGTGAAGACAATGAATGTGGCGAGGCAATACGTAAAGGATCTAGGATAGGCTGGTCAATGCCATTGATTTGATCTAAACCTTGATTAAGCTGTTTTAACAAACTCTGTGCCAAACTGCGAAATTGCTTACCAGCGGGTGTAAAGCGGATCGGCTGAGAACTGCGATCGACCAACTGCTGGCCAACAGCCGCTTCAAGGGCTTTAATATGTCGTCCAAACGCAGGTTGGGTAATATGCCTTAATTGCGCCGCTTTCGAGAAGTTACGCGTTTCATTGAGGGTTAAAAAATCCTCTAGCCATTTACTGTCAAAACTCATCAGGCAGATCCTTGCTAAAGTGAACCACTATTGTAGCAATACTCTCAGCCCGATAAAAACCATTAACTGCATAAATTATTACGTCCCTTGGCCTTACTGCGATAAAGCGCGTTATCAGCTAATCGTAACAGCATCGAGTGATCAACATCTTCAGTTGCTTTTAACGTCGCAATACCCAAACTACAAGTGATGTATTGAGAACAACTTGAGTATGCATGTAAAAGCTGTAATTCCTCGATCGAGATAACAAGTCTTTGCATAAATAAGGCCGCCTCTTGCTCTGTACAATCAACCATAATAATCGCGAACTCTTCACCACCATAACGCGCGACCGTATCTGACGAACGTTGCACCTTCATATTCAAACAATGAGCAACTTGTTGAATAACCTCATCACCAGCTTGGTGGCCATAGTTATCGTTATACAGTTTAAAATAATCAATATCGAGCATTGCCAATGATACAGAACCGCCTTTACGAAAAGCGCGCTTCCATTCAACTTCAAGTTGGTCATCAAAATGGCGACGATTGGCGAGGCCAGTTAAGCCATCGGTACGGGCTTGTTTTTCTAATTTCGATTCAAACGAACGTTCAACAATTCTCACCGCAAACGTACCAATTGCGATCATGATTAGCAGCGCAGGGATGATCACTGCGCCAATCGCCATCATTACTTTTTCTGTTTTCTGATCGAGTACTGCGACATCAATGTGGATCCATAACGTCGCATCAATATCAGGCAATGGATATTGATAAATCGCTTCCATATAGCCATCTTCCGTATATTTAACAACACTACGGGATGGCTGATTACTCGAACTAAAATCAGCATTAATATTTTTTGTTATCAATGATATGTCAACATAAGCGTGTTTCGCGGCGGCTAATGCTTCTTGCTTTAATTGGTAGTTAATATCAATGACATTACCCACAAACGACATTTCTGGATGCGCAATCACCTCGCCATTTTCATCCACTAAACAAACATAGTTACTGGGATCATAACTGCTACCTTGAAAAATATCTTGAAACTGTTTAATCACGCCAACAGCTGGTTCGCCCTGAAGAATACTTGTTTTTGCGAATGCCTCAAACTTTAGCGCTTGCTGTTCATTCTGCTCCATAGCGACATCGAAAAGCGCATTCCATACTAGGTCATAGGTAATTGGAGTGGCAATGGCTACAACACTCGAAATCACGAATGCTAGTGCAATAAATGTAGCGACAACCGCTTGCTTCGCATTATTTATCGAGCATCTAAATGGTATTTTCAACATAAATAACCTAATAATAACAAAATACAGACTTAATATAGTTTTGAATATTAGCAAATACTCTACTTTTAAACCATGATTAAAAACATCAAGTAAGAGTTATTATTCAATGCGTTAGATTAATCACATTAGAACAGTTCCGAAATAATCTCGTCACCAAACAACAATAAAAAATAATAAAGTTAACAGGTATATCGATATAAATTAGTGCATAACACAACAAGCTTGAGCAAAGCTGCAGTACTGTCACTACAATTATGATAAGACCATCATTTGTTAGGTGAAAATAGACATGCTAATATCAATTTGTATGTGTACATATCAAAGGGAACATGTCGTCAATACATTACAAAGTATTGCCACATTGCGTCTACCTGAACACGTCAATCTTGAAGTAATTGTCGTCGATAATGACGATCACGGTTATGCCGAAATGCTCGTAAAAAACCAAGCTAATATCATGGACATCCCCGTTTTTTATCGTCAAGAATCAGCAAAAAATATTGCTTTGGCACGTAACTGCTCCATCAAAAATACCCAAGGAGAATGGATCGCATTTATTGATGATGATGAAATAGCCGATCCCGATTGGCTCGCGAACCTATTATCCACCGCGCAAACTTTTCAAGCTGATGCCGTATTCGGCCGAGTTAAATCAACCTACCCGAGCAATTCCCCACAGTGGATCATTGACTCTGGTGTATTTGAACGTCCAACAGTAACAAATGGTCAAGAGGTCACGAGTGGTGCGACTAATTCGACTTTAATCAGTCAAGCCGCAATAAAAAAATACCAACTGCAATTTGATGCTGACTATGGCTTAACGGGTGGTGAGGATGCTGATTTCTTTTATCGTTTGTATCAACACGGTGGTAATTTGGTTTGCTCGAATGAGGCATTTGTTAGTGAGGAAGTCGCTAATAACCGCTTAAACATTAAATACCTCTTAAAAAGAGCCCTACGCATAGGGGAAACCTATACCCGTTATCGTATGCAGCAAGCACCGTTAGTGAATAAGTTCGCCTATTTATGTGACGTGCTTTTAAAGCTGGTCATATTGCTGTTTGTCGTGTTAATAAAACTCCCCTTCGGTCAATCTAAATATGCTAAACCACTATTACAATTGGTTGATAAATACGGCAAGATAAGAGCCTTGTTCAGCACCAACACGGTGAAGCTATACAGCTAAATTGTTACCAAATAAAAAGCGAGTCACCATCACAGTGACTCGCTATTTAGCCTATTTTAGCTTAGCCCAAACTAACGCGCTTAAGCTGAATTGATTCTAATCGCCGCTTTTCCAATACCATTTCACTAAATCTTTGTCGTAATTCACAGCCGTCTTTATGACCTAGTATCTCAACTTGATGGAATAGGATTGGCTCGCCCTTATTCACATCAACCAATAATGTCGCACCGGTTGCTAAGCCTAAAGGCAATGCATGATCGTTAACCGAGCATTCTGCACTCGTCATCTCACCGTAATAATCATAACCGCCAATACAATCAAGTTTATCACCCTTTTTCAGATCTCGCTTAGCGCGGGTGATCACATCCGATACGGGAGCGCCCATTGGACGAACCACAGATTGATGCTCAACAACATTAACGTATAAGCCGTACAATGCTTCAATACCCGGCATATGATACGGTAAATACAGCAGGTAATTAGGACCATCACCCATTTTATAATAAGACAGTGAATCTAATATCTCAGGTTTATCAGTAGAGATCACCGCAAATACCCCACCACTGGGTTCAACGCCACAAACGACCTCAATGACACCTGTTTGATTCAAAATACCACCGTCTTCTTTTAACTTTAATAATCCAACAATATCTTCAAGCGTACCTTTGGCTAAATGCATGCCCGGCACATCGGCCACTAAGCCTGTGGCATTAGACACTATCGTCATTTCCATCGACATTTTCGAACCATCGGCAAAGGATGCGATCATCGTTGGTTTTTGGCCCGATTTCTCTGCCCAAGGTAATACTGAATCAGGGTTAGCAAAAGAGTCATGAAACCCTTTAAATTTACCCACGGCCACAATCCCAAAACCCAACACATCGGCATAATTATAAAGGTGCTTAATGAGACCCGGTTCATCTCCCCACATGTTACTGTAGATCAAATCTTTTTCACGGAAGAGTTCAGCAAGTACAGGTCCTACAAGTGCATCCGTTTCAGCGCTGACCACAAAGTGTTTATTAGCCACTAACGTAGCAAGAGCCAGTTCACAACCAAACTCGGTATCACCAGTCAGTTCAACGACAATATCAGCGTCACTGTCGCAAAACTCTTCAATAGTGTCGGCAATAATCGATAGCGGTAAATTTGCATCCTTAAGCAAAGCAATGATGGGGGCTCGCGTTTTGGAATAAATCGAAACAACATCAATAAAGTCCAGCAGTGTGATCTGCTGTATCAAGCCCTTACTGATATACCCCGCACCTGCAATAGCTACTTTAATATTGCCATGTTCGATTTTATAAGCATCTAATAAGTTACGATTAATCATTGATGTTCCTCAGCGGTTATCTGTTATGTCATTGTTATTGCAATTACATGACGTAACTTACAACGCCAATCAGAAGGTCTAAAGATCAGTGAAATTTTATGACAATCTAAAATGCCATTTTTAGGCCTAGTGGCAATGGAAGCATACTCTTCACTCGTCACCCCTATTAAACATCGGCCCTGCTCACCGGGTTTGTATTTATCTAATTCTTCAAAAACAGCGTAAGCAAAATCGAACCAACTTACCCCGCTATTTCTATCACTATCACTATCACTATCACTATCACTATCACTATCACTATCACTATCACTGCAAAAATTATAATCGCCAAATCGATAGCGACCCGTTTCAGCATGATAGTCCTTAGCAATATCAACGACTAAATTTGCCAAGTCACCCGCATAGGTTGGACAGCCTATTTGGTCGTTAACCACTCGAATCGGTGCAGTCTCACGGCTAAGTGATAACATCGTCGTGACAAAGTTTTGCCCATATTCACTAAAAACCCAAGAGGTACGAATAATGATGTAACGACTCAAATAGGTTTTTATATATTGCTCACCTTGCAGTTTCGTGCGCCCGTATACATTCAAAGGGGTTGGTGTATCATCTTCCAGGTAAGCACGTCGACCGTGACCACTAAAAATGTACTCCGTTGAAAAATGGATGAATAACGCACCGAAGTTGTGACACTGTATTGCCAATAAATAAACACCATAAGCATTTATCGACTCAGCTGCGGCCGTATCATATTCCGCCTTATCGACATCGGTATAACCCGAGGCGTTAACCACCACATCAGGTTTAAAGCGCTTAAAGACACTCTGCACCTGCTTTGCATTAGTGATATCTAATGTGTCTATATCAGTGAATAACACATCCCAGCCTTGATCTTGTATACGGTCTCTTATCGCTTGGCCTATCTGCCCTTTCTGTCCAGTGACGAGTAATCGATACATAAGTTAAAACAAGTCCTTAAACTTAAGGCCTATTTTATCCTTGTCTGACAGTAACGGATTATCACAAGGCCAATTGATATTTAACTCAGGGTCATTCCAGATCAAACAACCTTCATCGCTATTATCATAATAGTCCGTACACTTATATTCAAAATCAGCCAGTTCAGATAACACCACAAAACCATGTGCTAATCCCGGCGGCAACCAAAATTGTAACTTATTCTCTGCATTTAACCGCACGCCATGGCACTGACCGTGGGTTGGTGAATCTAAGCGTATATCGACCGCAACATCAAAAACTTCGCCCATAACGACTCGCACTAACTTACCTTGTGGGTTCGTTTTTTGAAAATGTAATCCACGCAGCACGTTTTTTGCAGAGCGAGAATAGTTATCTTGAACAAAATCAAACTGACTACCTAGCACATCGCGATAACGCACTGCTTGAAATGTTTCCATAAAAAAACCACGCTCATCACCGAATACATCTGGCTGGATCACCAAAGCACCATCAATTGCAGTTTTCGATACTTTCATCTACAGCTCCTCACAAAGTAAACCGTAAAGGTATTGCCCATACTCTGTTTTCTGTAATAAACAAGCTTGCTCTTCTAATTGCCCACGCGTGATCCAACCTTTTGAAAACGCAATCTCTTCTAAGCACGCCACTTTTAAACCTTGATTATGTTCTATGGTTTGTACAAACATACCCGCCTTCAATAACGAATAATGCGTACCAGTATCAAACCAAGCAAAGCCACGGCCAAAGCGTTCAACGTATAACTCACCTGCCGCTAAATATAGGTTGGTAATATCTGTTATCTCCACTTCATTACGAGCAGACGGCGTTAACGATTTAGCCATATTAATCACCCGATTATCATAAAAATATAACCCGGTGACGGCATTATTCGACTTTGGTTTTTCAGGTTTTTCTTCAATACTGATCGCATTACCTTCTTTATCGAATTCGACTACACCAAAACGTCCTGGGTCTGTCACGCGATAACCAAATACCGTAGCGCCAGTATCCTTGTTCGTCGCATTTAATAACTTACCTGTAAAGTGTTGTCCATAAAAAACATTATCGCCCAATATCAAGCAAACATTATCATCGCCAATAAAGTCTTCACCAATGATAAATGCTTGCGCAATCCCCTCTGGTCTAGGCTGCTCCGCATATTCAATATTAAGCCCGAATATATGACCATCGCCGAGTAAATCTTTGAAATGTGGCAAATCATCGGGTGTCGAGATGATTAATATATCTTGAATATCCGCCAACATAAGCACAGAGAGCGGATAATAGATCATCGGTTTATCATAAATAGGTAATAGCTGTTTTGAGACTGCTTTAGTGATCGGATGTAAACGCGTCCCAGAGCCACCCGCTAACACGATGCCTTTATATTTTTTATTGCCCATTAGCACTTTCTCCTCGACGTGTTAACTGATAATCACCACTTAGCACTCGCTGCCACCATGTTGTATTATCTAAATACCACAACACCGTTTTTCTGATACCAGTCTCAAATGTTTCTTCGGGTTGCCAGCCTAATTCACGTTGAATTTTACTCGCATCAATGGCATATCGCAGATCATGCCCAGGTCGGTCACTGACAAATTCAATAAGATCACGGTAATACGCGACACCATCTGGCTTATTTGGCACCAAATCCTCCAGCGCATCACACAAAGTATGAATAACATCTATGTTACGTTTCTCGTTGTGACCACCAATATTATAACTTTCGCCAACCAGCCCTTTTAGCGCAACCTGTACTAAAGCGCGAGCATGATCATCGACATACAACCAGTCCCTGATTTGTAGACCATTACCGTAAACAGGTAAGGCTTGGCCATTTAATGCATTTAATATCATGTGCGGAATCAGTTTTTCTGGAAAATGATAAGGGCCGTAATTATTTGAACAATTGGTAATTAATGTAGGCAGGCCGTAGGTTCGTAACCAAGCTCGCACTAAGTGATCAGCACTGGCTTTGGTTGCAGAATAAGGCGAACTCGGATCATAAGCCGTGGTTTCGACAAATAGGTCGCCTTGACTCTCTTTACTTGCTTGGCCAGCTAAGTCACCAAATACCTCATCGGTCGAGATATGATGGAAACGAAAGCCTGCTTTTTTTTCATCTCCGAGTGATAACCAATAAACACGTGCTGATTCCAATAAGTTATAGGTGCCAATGATATTTGTTTCAATAAAGCAATTAGGATTTTCAATGGAGCGATCAACATGTGACTCCGCTGCAAGGTGCATAACAATATCTGGTTGATGTTGATAAAATACGCGGTCAATCTCTTTCCGATTACAAATATCAACATATTCAAATACATACTGCGATGACAGTAAAGTAGCTGGAATGGAGTCCAGATTACCGGCATACGTTAAGCTATCGAGATTAACGACCTGGTAGTCTGTATCAGTCAATATATGTCGAATAACCGCACTACCAATAAAACCTGCGCCACCTGTGACTAATATCTTCATATGACTATTGCTCGTAATTAACGCTTGAAGAACGTTGGTTTTGTGACTTTCGCGCTGTAGGAATGTTCGGTTTTAATAAATACTGAAAATGGTAAATGAATGCATCGCGAATATGGAAACGTAAAACCCGATTACTAAATACATCCTTAAAACCACCCGCACTACAACGTAAGCCATCTGCACCCACGACTATCTCGCTCTCGTAATGCACTTTATAACCCTGTTCCCAGCACTTATAACAAATATCAGGGTCTGCCATAAAAATAAAATAGCGACAGTCAAAACCACCAATTTTATCCCAAAGGTGACGACTTATAGCCATAAATGAAGATTGTAACCAGTCCACATTGGCTGGTTTGAAATAATCAAACTCCCCATATTCATAGTACTCAGCAATACCCTTTAATAGCGGTAAATGTCGGAATGAAGAACGTCGTAACACTTGAGCTGCTAGATTAGGAAAGCGACGCACAGTATCAGGTGTCGAACCGTCGTCATTCATCTGCCGAGTACCCACAATACCGACTCGAGGATCTCGTTTATAAATAGCGAGGATATCAGCTAATATATTGACTGATGTCCATTCGATATCCGGATTCACAAACAGCAGGTAATCACCACGACACAAATCAGCGCCTTGATTACAGCCGCGGGTGTAGCCATTGTTTTGTTTATTAAAAAATAACGTCACATTATCGCTTTGTTTACACTGAGATAATATTTGTTGATTACCGCTATCCATTGAATTATCAATAATAATCACTTCGGTATTAAAGTCACCTTGCTGTGCCAATATCCTTTCGACATTACTTACAATGCGTTCAGCTTTAAAAAAGTCAACAATAACAACAGAAATTAATATTTTCTTAGCCATAAGAATCTTCTCTTTGCTCTACGAATAATTTTTTATCGATAACGGCTGAAAATGCATGATTAGTGATATCAATTGCTTGGTCGTATCTCGGGATAGCAATCAGATCAGCCAAGGAATACACAGGCAACAATTCATCAGGGTAAATAACGGTCATGTTTGGATTACTGAGTTCTTTTGCTATTTGCAGTTGATGATCATCAGAAAACTCACCAAATTGCTCTAACCTCGGTACAAAGATCACTTTCTTCTGATAAACAAGCATCTGATTAATACTACCGACACCACAATGGCTAATAACAAGGCTACTTCCTTTGACAAGTTCATCCATTTTACCTTTGCCAACCATATCAACAATTTCGCCATTAGCAGGCTTCACAGTCACTTCAAAACCACCTTTTTGAATAAACCAACGTACGTTAGGATCATGGTAAATATCCATTTTTTCCAGCGCAGCAATAAGACGTGGAAACGGATAAGAATTGGTTCCCATAGTGACTAACACTAATGGCGTTTCTGGCGGTGATAAGGGCGTCAATACTTGATTAACCTTACCTTCTAAATCAAACGTTTTACCCACATAGTCGACATTATATTCGCTAGCAACAGCTTCCCATTGTGACATAAACTCATCATATAGCTTATATTTATGGACTAATTTACCCGTGTTCGACAATTCAACCACCCGCGATAAAGTATCCAAATACACAAATCGTAACGGTAAAAATTTACACACCAGAGCAAAAGGTAAAACGATGGGACCACCAGTGGTAAACACGGTATGCGGTCTTTCTCTAACAAGCACGTACAACGCATAAAAAATATTAACAAAGTGAATAAACGCATTTTTCTGTGTTGACCAAATTGTGTAAATTTTCTTAATTTTACCGTCGTTAACGAGTGCTTTAGTCGTGACTAACACGATTTCATCAACATGACTACAAGCACATAATGCCTGAGTCAAATGTCCACCAGCAGATGCGATCAACAGCACTTTTTTATTTTGCATTTGAATACTCCAGATTAAGACCATCAACTAAACATTGATAATGATTAACAACTGTTTTTTTATCAAAAATATCTAATGCATGGGTTTCTAATGCACGCTTTATACGATTTTGGAAAAAGTCATGTTTTACAATCAACTCCTCCACTTTATTTACTAATTCATCAATACTTTGATCGCGTACCTTGATGCCAACATCTATATCATCCAAATAACCATCAATACCTGTATTCGCATGATATAGAATCGGTAAACCTGAAAATAATGCTTCAACAAAAACCATTCCAAAAGATTCATTTTTACTCGGTAACAAAAATGCTGAATATTGTTTTAGTTTTTGCTGCAGCAATTTATTATCAATTCGTCCTTTAATGGTAACGATGTTACTTAACGATAACGCATCAATTTTACCCTGCACTATTTTCATCTTATTCTCGGGTCCTGAACCATATATATCCAGTCTAATATCTGGATATTCACTACTAAGCTTAGATATAGCTTCTAACAATGGCATGATACCTTTGCGCTCAAATTGCTCAAATCTGAAAACCGTAACGAAATTAGCCACTTTACAGCCCTGATTAATTTTCACTATCTGTCGCATTTCACAAGGGTTTGGTAAAAGGCTCGATTGTGTGGTGCCGGTGTTTAGGCTGGAATTCAACATTTTTTTAATCGGTTTTTTAGCCCAAGAACTTACCCAGAATATATGTTCAGCTTCTTCTAATACCTTCTTCCAACGCGATCGCAAGAAAGCTTTATGCTGTAAAATACGCACATCTGTACCGCCTCTGACAGATAAGAAATACGGTACGCCGAATTGATTAGCGATTGCAGCCCCTAAGGTGCCATCAATCGCTAATTTATGACCATGGATAAGTTGGTATTTTATCTGCTGTGTTTTAATGAGCTTAAAGAGGCGTTGTCGTGCAAGAAATAAGGATAACGTCAGCGCTAAACCAAAAGGCAAGCCCCAGTAATAAATCGAATGCAACTTAGTGCTATGGGGGATCACACGGACACGCCAAGGCCATGGGGTACGATGAATAACAAAAACGGTATTCGAGATACCAGAAGTGGCATCTAATAGGGATTTAACGGCTGGCGTACTTAAATTATTGCGACCGTCTGGGTAATCAGAGTGTATATGTAGCACATTCATATCATAACAACCTGCTGTGATCCGCTTGAAATTAGCAGATAACTATCGTTAGATAGCAATTATAGGCGTTAGATTCTAAGACTGGCCACATTTTTGGCGTGATATAAAGTAAAGGTGTTGCTAAGTACATAAAAATAAAGCCAAGTTTTACGTCATGTATTTTTATTACAATCTATAAAACTTGGCTTAACTACACATTTAAGCTATTGAGCTTAAGGTTTATCTTTGGCTCTATAAGCCTTGTTTATACTGTGCATTCGTTGCAATAGGTACCATAGTGCTTAACGCTACTTTCGCATCATCATCACCCGCAAGTAAAGCTTCAAAGTGTTTGATTAACTCAACCTTATCCTGCTCTTCTTTAGAACCAGCACCAATATTCGTTAAATCAATAAAGAACTCGTCAAACAAATCAGAGAAGTCATTAATCACATCAAAGTTTAAGAACTGCTCATCGTTGTAAATGCTTGGGTAGCCGCCTTTTTGCTTATCAACAGCAAACGAAATACCTTTCACATTGGTAATTGTTGTCGCTTTTTCACACTTCAACATACAACCGTCTTCAATCGCCGGCTTCTTACAGCCAACAGTTTGTTGGAAGAAACACTGACGGCTCGTCATCATCAGGATTGGGTGGTAAATACTGTAGAACATTTTGAAATTTTTAGGACGACTAATGTTTCTGATTTGAATACGATTAATTTCATTAGAAATAAACGCACCAGCACAATTTAACTCTTCTTGTAATGTTAATAGTGCATGTGAGTTGGTTGTATTCAAGAAAGGCCCAGCAACCCACTCAATCCCCATTTCAAATGCTTTATACGCAATACCAGTATTGTTAGTCACGATACGTTTTGGTTTTACTTCTTCAAGGATCTTAACTGACTCTAAGTAATCCTTACCAATCAATACCGCAGGGAACCAAGGAATTAAACGCGGGTTTTCTTGTAATAATTTAATGTGTTTAGGACAATTCTTTTTCAAGCTTTCAGGGATCTTGAAGTAGATATCGGCATCCGTTACATCTGCAAGGTGTAGATCTTTCGCATTCGCAATCATCAATGATAATTTTGGCTTATCTTCTACTTTCGGATGTTTAGGTAATGCAGGTACTTCTACATTTTTAACAACATCACGAGAACCATTCAAAATAAATGCAACTTCATTTTTAAGCTCGCTTAACTCTTTAAACGGTACCGTTAAGTTAGCATCGAAATTATCAAAGTTCATTGGCGCTAAATCAAACGTCGCATTGTTGAAACTACGGAAGCGTTTTTCGACGGTTTCAGGCGTAATTGAAATTTCATCCGCAGCCGCTAAAACAGAACTACTTTGCACTTCAAATGCAGTATTTCCTGTTGTTACATTAACAGTTAATGGTGCGCCCAGTTTTGCCGAAAATGCTAACGTTAAGGCAATTTTGTCGATGCTCAAATCTTTAATTTTTTCAGCTAATTCTGCACCTAGAGCATTTTTATCTGTATAAAGGTCTTGCTTCACATCATGGATCTGCACAACCGAAATAGCATCACTTTTTTCTACCGCGTAGTTAACACTGTTATCACGTGGGTTATCCGTAAACATTTTTTTGTTCAGATTGCCCTGCAGAAATGAGTTAGTAAAACTACGGTTAAATACTTTATGTAGGTTACCATCGTCTGCTAATAGTTTACCTGATTCAACAAAGTTGTTGATCTGCTTACGCCAAGTATCAACAACAGTGTAAACATAGTGAGCGCCTTTAATACGACCTTCCACTTTAAGTGAATCAACACCCGCATCAACCAATTGTGGTAGATCATAGTATGCAGAATTATCTTTTAAGTTCAGTGGGAAGCGATGACCTTCAGCAGTCACTTCGTACTCATCACGGCATGCTTGACTACAACGGCCACGGTTACCTGAATTACCAACACTTACTGAACTTGAATAGCACTGACCTGAGAACGCAATACAAAGCGCACCATGTACAAAGACTTCTGTTAATACGTCATGGTCATGAGCAACGGTTGTTAGCTGCTTAATTTCACCTAGATTTAGCTCACGAGATAAGTTGACGCGTGTTGCACCAATTTTCTGTAAGAAAAGGATCTGACCTTCATTATGCGTTGTTAACTGAGTAGACGCATGGATGTGTAGTGATGGAAAATGCTTTTTAACAATGTTGAAAACACCTAAATCTTGCACTATGATGCCATCAATACCACTGTTAACGAGCTTATTAAGCAAGCGCACTAAGCTAACAACTTCGTGTTCTAAGATCACAACGTTCAAGGTTAAAAACACTTCACAGCTGTGTTCATGTGCAAGTCGTAATACGCCATTTAGCTCATCAAACGAAAGATTGGACGCACGGTTACGGGCATTAAACATATCTAAACCGCAGTAGACCGCATTTGCACCAGCAACAATCGCTGCTTTAATCGCTTCTACATCACCACCCGGTGCCAATAATTCTATTTTTCTACTCATGCTAAATAACCCACTTAATGCTTTTATTGTAATTTTTTGAGGGGGCATTCTACCTGTATATGCAGGTCAATGCTATGCATTCGGAATTATTGATCTAGATCAATTTTTAAAACGAGGAGTCATTGGGGGGGAACGAGGGCATAAATTTGATAATACCCAGGATAAAGTGGCTATTTCACCTTGGGTATTATCACACTTTTAATCGTGTTTTAAGGCTGTCTTTAATACTATTTTAATGCTTTAGCTTCATCTATTTAGCGTCAGGGACTAATTGTTTAATCGCACTCGGTAATAACACCACGATTTTACCTCTCACTGGATGCCACAATGCCGATAGCAATAATAGCGCTGCGCCAATGGCAACCCCCGTCATGGCAAAGTTAGTACCGACATCACCATACATGCTCATCAAGCTTGATAGCGCATAAAGTACGTACACCAACGATGACACCATAAATGCACGGCGATCAATAATAAGAGAGATGAATGACATCAATATGTATAACGCAACGATCACGGCAATACTGCCGATGCTTTCATCACCATTTAAGATACCCACCATCAAAAATACCGGATGAATAATCAGCGGCGCAGAAAGTAGATGCAACCAAAATGCGGTATCTGTACGATTTGTTACGCGTTGGAGATCGGAAGAATCCCAATACATGGCAAATACAAAGGTTAATATACCGCAGACAAGTATCACAACAAGAGCCCAATCAGTTAGTACATTAAGCATCTCTGGCGTTGCGAATGCCGATACAAAAGACGAAATAATAAAACCGATAACCGCCGCGGTACCCGCTGCAATTGTAATCGGCACATTGAAACGGCGCCAATGACAATAAGCAGCTAGCGCAGAGATACCCGTAGCAGCAACTATTGCTTGTTCACCCAACGAAGCAAAGACTGTCATTGATAACTGAAACACACCACCAATAAAGGCCAGTAAAAGCATAATCGCGGGAAAGGCCATTTTTCTTTTTAACACAAAGAACTCAGCAAGTGCCCACGATAATGCGGCAAACGTGGCTAAGGCCAAGCGCAAGTCGACCGATTTAACTGCCCATAATGATGAAAACAGCAGTAACGCACAAGCAATCACAATGAATATGTCGTTAAATCCGCCGATTAAACGAATATTTTCTTCATCAACACTAGCTACTTTTGTTGTTGACTGATTTTCCGGCTGTTTTGCTAAATGTTGGTCACGTCGAAATTCATCAACGGACGATGCAGTAAATATTCCTTTATCTACTGCATTGTTAAGATCTTCATCTGTATACATAATGGCCCTAAAAGTGTTATTAATAATATAATTATCTATTATAAAGTGCTGAAGTGTATTGGCTTTATTTATCAGGAACAACAAAACTGTTAATTAATTTCATAAAACAACTAAATAGAATGTAAATACAGCACACAACTACTCCGTTTTAGTTAAAGTGTGATCTAGGTCCAGCCAGCGAGTATTTATTTATTCATAATGGTCGCCTAGTCACTGTCTATTTAATAACAATGGCCCAATAAATAAACCGCAAAAAATCAAAATAGCGTATGCATTCATTCAATGCTGTAAATGCACTTTCACCGTTATACGCTATTTCATAAGGAGATGTTTTGAACCCACAAGATTATTTTAATCAACTTAACGATGATTATTTAGCACTTCACCGCCGTAAAGAAGACTTATTCTGGCAAACGTACATGGGCACCAGTGACGACCATGATGGTTTTACCGCTGCAGAAGAAGCACTCAGTGCATTTATTTCCAACCCCACTCACATCCAAGCAACACGTTGTAACCTTGAAGTGTTATTACAGCTAACCGATGAAGAAGACGAGCTTGTTAAAGGCCTTAAAGGTTGGTTAGCCTTTTTCGATGCGAATGCGATTGAAAGTGCCGATGGTAGAGAAAAAATGGCCGCCCTTATTCGCTCTGAATCAGCCCTGTTTGCCAAACGCCAAGAATACCTGATGTATTGCAATGATGAGAACGGCGACAAGCAACAAGCGTCTTTAACGGTGCTCGCAGCCAATATCCGCACCAGTGATAATGAATCTGTACGCCAATCGGCACATCAAGCCTTGTTAGATCTTGAACAATGGGTTCTGAATAACGGTTATATCGAATTAGTTAAACAACGTAATGACTTTGCTCGCCAACAAGGCTTCCGTAACTTCTTTGATTACAAAGTTAATAAAACTGAACAGATGACACCAGAGCAACTGTTCACTATTTTAGATGATTTTGAATTACGTACCCGTGAACGTAACCAAAGCAGTATTCGCAATCTAGCTGAAGCTAAAGGTGACAGCGCAGTGCAAGGTCATAACTTTAGCTTTATGTATGCCGGTGATGCTGCACGCCAACTTGATCCTTACGTACCATTTTCAAAATCATTACGTCGTTGGATTGAATCATTCGGTCGCCTGAATATTGATTACTCTCAAGCTGATATGACCTTAGATTTATTAGATCGTGCCGGTAAATACCAAAATGGTTTCTGCCACGGCCCTATCCCATCATTCTATGCTGAAGATAAGTGGCAGCCAGGTAAGATCAATTTCACCAGTAATGCCAAGCCCGATCAAGTCGGCAGTGGTTACGATGGTATCAACACCTTGTTCCATGAAGGTGGCCATGCCGCACATTTCGCCAATATTAAATTAAACTCACCGTGTTTTTCACAAGAGTTTGCTCCGACATCAATGGCCTATGCTGAAACCCAGTCTATGTTCTGCGATAGTTTATTAAACGATGGCGATTGGTTAAAACAATATGCTTACAACGCGGATGGTGAAGTAGTGCCAGATGAGGTTATTCAAGCATTAATTGCCGCTCAGCAGCCGTTTAAAGCGTATCAAGAGCGCAGTATTTTAGTTGTGCCGTATTTTGAATGGGCCGTGTATAGCACAGATGAAGACTTGCTCACGCCTGAATACTTAACGACACTCGCACGTGATACAGAACAACGTATTCTAGGCCTAGCAACCAGCCCACGTCCATTACTGGCTGTGCCGCACCTGTTATCACAAGAAGCAGCCTGTTCTTATCAGGGTTACTTACTTGCGCATATGGCGGTATATCAGACTAGAGCTTACTTTACTGACAAGTTTGGTTACCTCACTGACAATCCAGCAATCGGGCCATTACTGGCTGAGCATTACTGGAAACCAGGTAACAGCATTAGCCACGATGCAACACTACGTAGCTTAACAGGCGAAGGCTTCTCTGCCGCTTACCTTGCAGAAACTTGTAATAAAAGCAGTGAAGAAGCTTGGTTACAAGAACAAGCTAAGATCGTCGTAGCACAGGCAAGAACACGTGCAGAACCTGCAGACCTGAATGCTACAATCAGTATTGTTGATGGCGCAGAGACTATTGCAGACAATGCTGTTTCTGATAATAAGCTATGCGATGACTTCGAGACTTACATTACCCAACGTTATGGTAATGGCCGCTAGCCGATAAGGCTAGCGCGAGATAATTCTATATTAGTACGTACCTTTTAATTTTAAGAGGTACGTACTTCAGCGCTAACCTCCTCCCCTATTTAACAGACTTTGTCACTTACTAACCCACATAATTAAACGCGAATAATTATGATAATAACAACCTCAGATACTGATCTAAAATCCATTCCAGTACGTATAGTTAATATACTCCAAACCTGTAGCTTAAATAACCGAGTCAATAATTAGCGAGGAGACATCATGACGTTAACAATATTTTATGATGGTCAATGTCCATTATGTTCTACCGAAATGAATAATCTAAAAAAACACGATAAAGTCGATGCCATTCATTTAGTCGACCTACATCAAATAGATTTTACTACCCTCTATCCAGAGATAGATGTAAGTGAAGGCATGAAGATATTACACGGCACCTATCAAGGCGAATTATTACTGGGGCTTAAGGTCACTCACAGGGCTTGGACATTAGTCGGGAAAGGCTTTTGGGTCGCGCCATTAAACTGGCCAATCATCCGTACCGTGAGCCATTGGGTTTACTTAGTCGTTGCCAAATATCGCCAGCCAATATCCACTTTTCTTGCGAAACGTTTGGGCATTAAAACCGATAATTGCAATTCAGGAACTTGTCATGATAAAAACACAGACACTGATAATCGGCGCTAACAGCGTCATCGCTAAAGCTATAGCCGCTAAACTACAAACCGATACAGAGGTGGGATTAATCGTCATCAGCCGTGATTTAAGCTGTTATTCAGGTATGTGCAACGAACAAATTAACAAAATCACCGTACCTGACTATCAATCAAGTTCGATTGAACAAGCGATTATAGGAATAACACAGTGCGACCAAGCACTTATCAATCAAGCGCCGATAACCCAGGTGTTTATTTGCAATGGCGTATTACATAACGCGCAATTGAAACCCGAAAAACGCTTAGAAGACTTCAGCGCTCAAGCATTTCAGCAAGTCATGCAGATAAACGCGCTTATACCGATGCTGTGGATACAGCAGTTGACGCCAATATTAACGGGTAACACGCCCTGTACGCTAACTGTATTCAGTGCACGAGTTGCCAGTATCAGCGATAATCATTTAGGTGGCTGGTATAGCTATCGCGCATCTAAAGCCGCGCTCAACATGCTATTAAAGACAGCCGCAATAGAATTATTTCGACGCGCTAAGAATATCAAACTCATCGCCTTTCATCCCGGCACAACCGATACGCCACTATCAAAACCGTTTCAACAGAATGTCCCTGCAGATAAGCTATTCACCAGCGATTTTGTCGCTGCACAGCTGTTAAATATTGTGGAGAATATCGAGGTTGATGGTGAAGCCAGTTATTTGGATTGGCAAGGTAAGTCCATTACTTGGTGAGTTATCCCCCCTCCAAAAACGCAATACCAAACACCGACAAGGTAAAATCCCCAGCTTTGTGATTGTTCACTAAGAATCCGACTTCTCTCACATCTGACGAGACGAGTATAGGTGCATTGCTGATCAATCGTCCTCGGAAAGAGGCTTTAAAATCGACAAGCGGAAATGTGAATATTTGGCGTTGGCCAGCAACAGTATCAAAGTCCTGTTTGTAAGCTAAGCGATAACCATTATCAAACACCACCGCCCTTAATTGATAACAGTTACCGTCACCTTGTATGTCTATTTGAATACTATGTAGTTTTGTCGGAACGCCCTCAACAGGCCGGAAAGCCGAACTAAAACCACCATTATTTTCCAACGATATATGCCCGCTAAATATGCCATGGCCACCGTTGAATAACATGCGGCCTTCAGACACTCCACCCATAACACCATCATTCGTTATTCGCCAAAGGGCAATGCTTTCTGCACTACTTAAATCTACCGCACGCGTTAAATCGATCATGATACTTCCTTTACTTGCTCACTTTGAATTCGTTCTTTCAAGTATTTAATAAACAACTGAGTACGCGTATGTTCATAATCTAAAGTTGGATAGTAAGCACATACCGAGCCGTGGTCAACCGTGACATCTGGCAATACCTGTACTAATTCGCCGACATCAGTTAAATCTTTAAGCATCTTTTGGCTGGCAAGTAACACCCCCATGCCGCATTTAGCGCCGTAAAACAATGCTTCAGGATTGGTCGTAGCAAAATTACCTCGCAAAGTAATACGATTGCCTGTTGATAGCTTCACATCGCGTATCGGCCGTTCACCCCAAATCAACATATTGTGTGATTCCAGATCTTCAATCGTTTCAGGCTTTCCGTACTTATCGATATAATCTGGTGATGCAAAAAACTTGGCATCATTTTTAAACAGTTCAATTGCTTTATAACTGTGGGAGTTTAGCTGCTCTAAATCACGGCTAATAAACACATCAACATACGTTTCAGGCATTTGCCCTGGAGATGTCGTCAACAATTGAATTTTAATTTTAGGATACATCAGTAAAAAGTCGTTTAAATACTTAATGATGAATTTAGAACCCACCGCAGTTGTCGCACCAATCTTCAACAAACCAGTCGGCGTTTGATTAACCGAACGTGCTTCATCCACCAGTGCCATCCACTGATCAAGTTGCAACCGTGAGCGCTGATAAAACAACTGCCCTGCTTCAGTCTGGTCTAATGAACGCGTAGTCCGCTTCAGTAACTGCACACCGACTTTATCTTCTAACCAATTGATGCGCTTGCTGATCGCAGAACCTGTGGTATTAAGCTGATAAGCGGCGCCATTAAAGCTGCCCTCCTCAACCACTTTAATATAACTACGCACACACATAATCCAATCCATCACGACCCCGCTTACAAACATGCGACTGAACAAACACTCAGTCCTAATAAGCATTAATCTAGCATGGTTATATTCTTTTATGGCAAAAAAAAGCCTTAACTCAACAATCCCTTTTATCACAGGAACCGAGGTTAAGGCTTAATTTACAATCGAGTTAGGTTATTTCGCCGCTTTCACAGTCGATTTTACCGCAGCTTTCACTGCAAAATAATCTAATACAATTTTAGTTTTACCGGTTAAATCACCGACCGGTTTAAATTCAACATGGATATTATCAGTATCAATTTTGAAGGTATTTACTTTCAGGAAAAGTGCATCGGTTTTAGCTGTATTGACGTCAATATTAACCGCGACAGCACGGCCATTAACGAACAAGTCAAACGCCGGGGTATTTTTATCCTTCGGGATCACCAGTTCGATACTGTAGCTTGAACCAGCATCCGCATACGCCATGGTTTTTAAACCACCGTCATCAGTCCAAAAGGTCTCAGACATACCAATGTTTTCAGCTTTCCAATAACTGAAATAGGCATGGTAGTCGTCGGTATTTTCTGGTGATGAAGAAGTCCACATTACGTTATCAAGTTCCACTTCTTCAGTATAACTAAAGCCGTGCTCTTGCATCGCTTTGTTGATCCATGGCAGTTTAATTGCCACATCTTCAAACGTATCACTCCAACCAAACTCGGTATAATACTGTACGCCAATTTCACCTAGTAGATAAAACTCACCGTCTTTTTCCACCGTAATACCAGAACCACTATCGCCATGAATAATTAACCACTGCAGATCACTTTGTTTAAAGTGGTCGGGTTTAAAGGAATACTCAGACAACCACTTCTTATCAACTTCATTATATTCAACGTATTTTTGACCACCGTTACGGCCATTATAATTCCCAAAACCGACGCTATTGACTTCATA